>CANNAM010000001.1 GCA_947502595.1 uncultured Marinicella sp.
ATGTATAATTGAGCATCGGCCAAAAGGCTAAAGTAAACTAAAAACCATTGAATTAATTGAGGCGTTCATATATGTCCTCGGTAGACTGCTCGGTAGACTGCTCGGTAGACTGCTCGGTAGACTGCCTAGAGTGGATTGATGTGCATTTCGAACAAATACATATAAACGATGTAAATGATACAAGTAGACGGGCTAATGAATTGCAGGAATGGCATAAAGGTTTAAAAAAATATAAAGATTGTGCAGCAATAGCAGAATCCGAAAGTTACCACTGTGACTATTTTCTAACCTATGATTCTGATTTGTTAAAAAATCTCCGAAAAGAGTGTCGAGATTTAAAGTTATGTAGTCCAAGTGAGTTCTGGACTATTCTTGATATACCTAAAGGGGTTCGGCCTGTAATGATACCAACCACACCTAACTCGTTAAGTACTGTAGATTGGTGGTCGTGGTAATCAGTTTATGCATAACAAACGCATGCAATTGGACGCAGCTAAGCGCAAGCGCAATGCGGCCAGTGCGCGCCTACAATGACACCCGATGAATTTCCCAATAAGTGCTGCCTCAAGTTGTCCAAATGGACAGAAGTAGAAACACAAGACTTAAGCCACAAGAGAGATATGCTTGAAAAAAGGCATGCTTTAAGGTCTGAAGGTGCATGTATATAAGCAAAGAGACTGAAGAGGTAAATAACAGACAACAACCCACTTTTTCTTGCGTCTTATTTGTTAAACTTTGTCGGATTATCAACACAGCAAATGGCTCGAAACCATTGCACTTAAAAGGTCATGACAATTTTAGATTCTATTTACTATGCGGGCGTGTTTGTATTTGCGGTCAGTGGTGTTATTTCAGCAGCAAGAAAAGACTTGGACTGGGTGGGTGCTACAGCACTGGCATTAGCCACCTCATTGGGTGGAGGGACGTTCAGGGATTTGGTTTTACAGAGACCCGTCTTTTGGGTCACTGATCCCTTTAATATATGGACCGCCATCATTGCATCGTGTTTTGCTATTGTGTTTTTGCGCTACTTTAAACCGCCAGATAAATCATTGCGCTTATTTGACGCCATAGGCTTGGCATTCTTCACCATTTTAGGTGCCGAAATAACCAGTAATTACCACGACTCAGTGATTATTATTGTGATGATGTCTTTGTTCACTGGGGTATTGGGTGGTGTAATCAGGGACCTGCTTTCAAATGAAGTGCCCTATTTATTCAGGTCAACAGAAACCTTGTATTCGGTGTCGGCATTGGTTGGTGTGGTGTTGTATTTGTTGTTGTCGTATTATCGACTGAATACCACGGTGGTGAATATGGTTTCAATTTCATCCATCATCATCATTAGAATGGCCTCAATTCGTTTTAACATTTCTTTGCCTTCGGTGAAGATTAAAGGTGAAGTTTGATGCAAATGAAACAGCATGACGCTGACAAATCGCATTTGGGGCGGTTGCTCTGTGAGCTCGTTGGTTTTGACCCCGCGGGAGACTGGGGTTTTCGTGAGGCTTTGGCTTCAATCAGGAAGATAAGTAGAGTTGGATCTGGCGAGGATTCGCGGGTGCACGTCTACGGTACTGTAGCTGGCCAATTAGGCTGGGCTCTGCCCATCACAAACTTAAGTTGAAAAGTTGTTGATGGGTGGCGCCCAGCCTACTCAAGACCCAGCATTTAATCCGATGATTTATGTTGCTTAACAGCTGCGATTCATGTGCTTTATGCAGTCAATTAAGTTACAAATTCAATCCTTTGCTGTTGCTGATTTATCAGTTGGGCTGTTAGCAACATGACAGTCAACAACTACAAGGCGCTTGGTGTGGCGTATACGCCTGCATTTTGACTCAGGTCAGCATCTAAGGAACCCGTTTATCGGGCAAGGCCCACTTACAAAGCCAATTGCTGCAATGCCCACTCGATGTGCTCTTTGACCATTGGTGAGGCTGTGGTGCGTTTTTCCTGTAGGGCTTTGATGATTTGGCTGGTTGGTTCAGCATTGCCTAGGCCCACAGCTAAGTTTCTTTGCCAGGATTCATAACCAATTCTTCTTATCGGCGAGCCTTCGGTGTTGGACAGGAACTCAGCTTCGGTCCATTGAAACAAGGTCAATAATTCAGTGTCATCTAAGTGGTTTCTGGGGGCGAAGTCAGTTTCGGTGGTTGCTTGGGTGAATTTATTCCAAGGACAAACCACTTGGCAGTCATCGCATCCGTAGATTCGATTGCCCATGGCCTGGCGAAACTCAACCGGTATTGGGCCATGGTTTTCTATGGTCAAGTAAGAAATACAGCGTTTGGCATCGACTTGAAAAGGGGCCACTATGGCTTGGGTGGGACAGTCTTGGATGCATTGGGTGCAGCTGCCACAATGAAAACTGTGTTTTTGGTCCGCTTCTAAAGGTAAGTCAGTATAAATTTCACCGAGGAAAAAATACGAGCCAGCTTTTGAATTTAAAACATTGCTGTGTTTACCAATCCACCCCAGCCCGGCTTTTTCGGCAATGGCTTTTTCCATCACTGGGGCTGAGTCGGTAAATACCCGGTGCCCGAATGGGCCAATTTCCGCACTGATTTTGGCCGTCAGCATTTTCAGTTTTTTGCGCAATACTTTGTGGTAATCACGGCCCAATGCATACCTGGAAATGGCGGCTTTATTGGGCTGCTTGGTGATGTTTTCATAGGGTGTTAGTTCGGGTTGCAAGTAATCCAAGCGCACAGAGATGATGCTTAGGGTGTCTGGCACCAACTGTTCAGGACGGTAACGTTTCTCTCCGTGGCGGTGCATGTAGTCCATATTGCCATGGAAGTTTTTCGCCAGCCATTGATTCAAGTATTCGCCGGCTGCAGCCAAATTTACATCGCTGACACCTGCTTGTTGAAAGCCCAAATCCTGTGCCCATGATTTGATTTGTTGTTTTAACTGTTGATAATCGATGTTTTGTTGCATGCAAGTAACTGTTAAAATGCTGGTATGAATCTCGGCCATTATAAACCAATGCAGGTGCAACCATGTCATCAACACCACCATGAATAAGCTGTACAGCAGTGATAAAACCCAACGCATCGATCAGTTGGCGGCCTCATACCTGGGGGTGAATTCATTTGAGCTGATGCAATTGGCGGCAGCTGCGGTGTATCAGCATGTACAGACGTATGCCAGGGTATTGGTGATTACCGGACCTGGTAACAATGGCGGGGACGGGTTTGTGGTTGCTGAATTGGCCAGACAACAAGGGCAATCAGTGCAGGTGCTGGCGCTGCGTGCAGTGGCTGAGCTGCATGGTGATGCCCGGTCGGCAGCTGCACTTTATCAAGGTGAAATATTCACGGTACAAGACTTGGAAAAGGTTAAATTACTTGAATATGATGTGGTGGTGGATGCCATGTTTGGTACTGGTTTGAAGCAAGTTGTGCGGCAACCTTATGCCGAAGTGATTAACTGGCTCAACCAACAGCCGACACCGGTCATCGCAGTCGATGTGCCCAGTGGCTTGAATGCCAGCACCGGACAAATTGAGGGTGTGGCCGTCAGCGCTCAGCAAACCATTGCTATCTTGGCCCGCAATACAGGTTTGTATACGGCAGATGGTAAGGACTGCTGTGGAGTGGTGGAGTTTGAGTCCTTGGGCGTACCTGAAGAGTGCTACCAAAGTGTAGCTGTGGATGCGCAGTTAATCAGCGCTGCAGTGTTACAAGCATTGCCATTGAGTCGATCGCACAACAGCCACAAAGGTCGGTTTGGGCATGTGGTTGCGGTGGGCGGTCAAACCGGCATGTTGGGTGCGGTATTGCTGGCCAGTAAAGCGGTGCTAAAGTCCGGTGCTGGATCGGTCACAGCGGTGACTGATGCCAGACATGTTGATGCTGTACCATTGTACGCTGCGGAAATCATGAGCAGTGGTTTTGCTGAACAAAGTGAAGCAAGTGATATAGCCTATGGTCTGGCAGGTTTGCTGGACAAGAAGCCTGCTGATGTTTTGTTGTTAGGAATGGGTTTGGGTCAAACCACTTGGGCAGAACAGCTGTTCAAAGCCTGTCTGACCGTCAATGTGCCATTGGTGGTTGATGCCGATGGCTTGAATTTGTTGTCAGTTACAGGCGCAGTGCCAAAAGACTTGGCAGTCATCACACCACACCCCAAAGAAGCGGCCACGTTACTGCATATATCGGTAAGCCAAGTGCAAGCCAATCGTTGGCTGGCGGCTCAGCAATTGGCGCAAAAATACCATTGTGTGGTGGTGCTCAAGGGAGCGGGAACTTTGGTTGCTGATGCAGAACAAACTTGGTGTTGTCCCTATGGCAGTGCCAATTTAGCCACGGCTGGATCTGGTGATGTATTGGCGGGCATGGTTGCAGGGTTAATGGCGCAGGGTTTCGCTGCACTGCAAGCCGCTCAAATGGCTGTGGTTTGGCATGCCTTGGTGGGTGAACACAACCGGTTTGGATTGTCCATGACTGCTACAGATTTATTGAATACTTTGCATGAAGTCTGGACATGTGAGGCCAGCATGGCAATTGGTGCAAAAAGTGAGGAATACCGATGAATGCAGTGGTTCATGAAGTGTCAGAGCTGGCGCAGTTAAAAGCTGTGGCAGCTCAACTTAAAAACCAAATTCAGGCGGGGGATGTGGTTTATTTGGTGGGTGACTTGGGTGCTGGAAAAACCACCTTCACACAGTTTTTTTTACAAGCCTGTGGTGTGACAGGGGCGATCAAAAGCCCTACTTACACACTGTATGAAACCTACATGGTGCAGGACAAACATTATGTGCACATGGATTTATACCGTTTAACAGATCCCGAAGAACTGTATTTTATTGGCATTGAAGATTTGTTGGATGGCAACAATGTCCTGTTGGTAGAGTGGCCAAATAAAGGTGCTGGGGTGATGCCAGAGCCGGATTGGCTGCTTGAATTTACGCAGAATAAACAGGCTAGAAACTTAAAGATAACATCAAAACATTAACCTATCCTGTTGATTTTATGCAAAAATACTTGATTAGATAGTTGCATTTGCATAAAATCGATCCAAATATTGCTTAAATAACCATGAGAAAACTGTTTGTCCTATTGTTCATAATGTTGTTTTTTGTTGCAGCCCATGCCACAAAGATAGAAGGCATGCGTGTGTGGACAGGGCCTGATCATACCCGTGCGGTGTTTGATTTAAGTGATGCTGCAGATTACCAGTTGTTTGAGTTACAAAACCCGCCGCGGGTGGTGATCGATTTGGATGATTCTAAGCTGGTTTCAAGTTTGATGGTCAAAGACAACCAAGACATCAAAAAAGTCCGGTTCAGTAGTAAAAATAATAAAGTACGGATTGTGTTGGATTTACATGATGAACTGAAAACCAAAAGTTTTTTACTGAAACCAACAGGTGAATACGGTCATCGTTTGGTGGTTGACTTGAACCGTGACATCAAACCGCAGATCAAAACCATCGCCGAAGTTACTAAGCCCAACCGTGATGTGATTGTGGCGATTGATGCCGGTCATGGCGGTGAAGACCCTGGTGCCATTGGTGCCACTGGTACCCATGAAAAAGTCATAACTCTGAATATAGCCAAAGCCTTGGCGAAAAAAATTGATGCCCAACAAGGCATGCAAGCGTTAATCATCAGAACCGGTGATTATTACATCAAACACCGTGAAAGGTTTGAAAAGGCCCGAGAGCAAGGTGCTGATTTATTTGTTTCAATTCATGCTGATGCATTTCACTCTCGTGATGTGAATGGTGCCAGTGTGTATATTTTATCGCAACGTGGTGCTTCATCAGAGGCTGCAAAATGGTTGGCCAAGTCAGAGAACAAGTCAGATCAAATTGGTGGTGTGGTGATTGAAGACAAACAAGATATGCTGTCAAAAGTGTTGTATGACCTGTCACAAAATGCGGCTCTGGAAGAAAGTCATAAAGCCGCTAAAGCCGTTCAAGGGTCGTTAAAACAAGTGGTGAAATTACATGGTAATGGTTTTGGCCAAGCCAATTTCTTGGTACTCAAATCACCAGATGTGCCTTCCATGTTGATTGAAACTGGTTACATCAGTAACCCCGGGGATGAAAAGAAACTCAAAGACCCCAGCCATGTGGACAAACTGACGCTGCAAATCACCGAGGGTATAAGGAACTATTTTTACCAAAGCCCACCGCCCAATACATGGATAGCAGCCCAAGCCAAAAGTAAAAAAATCAAACATGTGGTGCAATCGGGTGACACCTTAAGTGATATAGCCAGTCGCAACGGCATCAGCATGGCTGCAATCAAATCAATCAATAATAAATCGAGCAACAACCTGATGGTTGGTGAAGTGCTGTATTTACCGAATTGAACCACGCCAAATCATTGGCTTTATTCAAAAACTTTTTTTCGTTATAGATTTTCCAATTTCATTGACTTGCAGCAAAGCCGCAGATCCGTACCAAGGAATAAGCTCCATTACCAATCGACCAGCTTGAATAGCAGGGTCTGATAAAGTCAGTTGTTCAGCAGCTTCTATGCTGGTGACATTGAAGATATAAATACCTTGGATACCCATGTCATTTTTGCCAAATGGCCCTGCCAAAACCAAATCACCAGTTTCAGCCATTCGCCTGATGTTGTGCATATGAGCTTGTTGTAATTCTGCGGCTTTGGCGGCAGAATGCTCACGGTTGGGGCCTGCTTTTAAAAACGCCATGACGTACATCTTCATGCCATATTCGTCGGCACCTAATTGTGTTGCCAGGGCTTGATTGTATTTGGACTGGTCTTCGACCGGTGGCGCTGCAACAGGCGTCTCTTCGGCTGATGCAGGATTCAATGCGCCTAACCATGCGAACATCAATACCGTGCTTATACGTAAAGTCATGTGATCACCTTTGTTGGTGTTGAAAATTGATTAAATTACCACAGTTAGGCTTGGATGTTAAATCATTGTTGAATAATGTAAACCATACATGTGGCAATAAATTCATGACTTTAGTCGGGTTAATAGTTTGACACTTTTCAGTTAAAATATTGTCCAATCTTTACGCGCTGCATTTTGCATGGACGATTCATGTCAATTGCTGTGTTGTTCTTGTTTATTAATTCAGAGGAATCTATATGACGGTTAAACCAGTTTCTAAGTGGCTGTTGCTGCTTTTATTTTTAGTTTTGGGCAATGCTTGGGCAAAACTGCCAAAGGGCATTGATAAAGTTACTTCAGTTGAAGGCATCACCGAATACCAGTTGGACAATGGTTTGCAGGTTCTGTTATTTCCAGACCAATCCCAAGAAACCCAAACGGTTAACATCACCTACCACGTGGGTTCTAAACATGAAAACTATGGTGAGACTGGAATGGCGCATTTGTTAGAGCATTTGGTCTTTAAAGGTACGCCAAAACACCCAAACATCCCCAAGGAATTAACCGATCGTGGCGCTGAGCCCAATGGCACCACTTGGACCGACCGCACCAATTACTTTGAAACCTTTGCTGCATCGGATGATAATTTGGAGTGGGCACTGGAATTAGAAGCCGATCGCATGATCAATTCATTCATAGCCAAGAAAGATTTAGATTCAGAGATGACTGTGGTACGCAATGAGTTGGAAAATGGCGACAACAACCCAATTCGTGTGTTGTTACAAAGAATGGGTGCAGTGGCAATGGATTGGCACAATTATGGTAAAAGCACCATTGGTGCACGCTCTGATTTAGAAAACGTAGATATTTCGAACTTACAGGCATTTTACCGCAAGTATTACCAACCAGATAACGCCACTTTGATTGTGGCCGGTAAAATAGATGAAGCCAAGACGCTGGACTTAATCAGAAAACACTTTGGTAAAATCGCCAAGCCCAAAAGACAACTGCCTGAACTTTACACCGAAGAGCCCATCCAAGATGGTGAGCGTTCGGTAACAGTACGCCGTGCTGGCGATGTACAGGTGGTGGGTGCCATGTACAAAGCACCAGCTGGCTCAGATGCTGCATTTCCTGCCTTGAATGTGTTGTCACAAATCATGGCGCACCCAACCACAGGACGGTTGAATGAAAACGTGGTTAAACAAGGTTTGGCTGCTGGTTCATTTGGTTTCAACTTTCAATGGGCTGAGCCTGGTGTCAGTAATTTTATGATTCAAGTGGCCAAAGACAAAGACCTTGAGCCGGCCAAAGCAGCTTTCTTGGCGACTTTAGAAGGCGTTGCTGATAACCCAATCACTGCAGCAGAAGTAAAATCGGCCAAAGCCAATTTAATCAAGCAATTTGAGTTGTCTTTCAACTCATCAGAGCGCATTGCTTTGAGCTTGAGTGAATGGGTTGGTATGGGAGATTGGCGATTGATGTTTTTGAACCGTGATCGCACCGAAGCGGTAACAGTTGAACAGGTACAAACGGCTGCGGAAGAGTATTTGGTTAATGACAACCGCACTTTGGGTTTGTTCATTCCAGAAACAGATTTTAAACGTGCAGATTCAATCACACGTTATACTTTGGCTGAAGTTAAAGCCATGGTTGATGGTTATACGGGTCGTGAAGCAGTGGCGCAAGGAGAAGATTTTGATCCGTCATTTGATAACATTGATGCGCGAACAGCAAGAGTGAATTTAGTCAATGGTGCTAAATTAGCTAAATTGAAGAAAAAAACCCGTGGCGGTTCTGTGGTGATGAATGTGCGTTTGGATTTAGGCAATGAAGCGGCACTGTATAACCAAACCACACTGGGATTGTTGGCTGGTAATATGTTGGATCGAGGCACTGAAAACTACAGCCGCAATGAACTTAAAGCAAAATTTGATGAACTTAAGGCCAATGTCAATGTGTCAGGCACTTCTCGTGGTGCCAACGTCAGTATAAGAACCACCCATGAAAACTTACCTGCAGTGATTGATTTATTAGATGAGGTTTTGAAAAGACCCAGTTTTGATGCTGCTGAATTACAGGTATTGAAAGAAGAGTTAATTGTTGGTTTAGAGCAACAGAAGCAACAGCCACAAACTCAAGTGTTCTTGCAGCTGGGCCAACACTTAGACTCTTATGAACCAGGTCACCCTCGATACCGCATGGCAATCGATGACCAAATTACCGAAATTAAGGCAGCAACAGCTGATCAGGTGAAAGCATTTCATAATCAATTTTATGGTGGTCAGGATGCTGATATCAGTGTGGTTGGTGATTTTGATGATGCTGCGGTGACTGAAAAGATCAATCAATTATTACAAGGTTGGGACAGCAGTGTTGAATACCAACGGGTGCCAGCTACCTATACTGCAGTTGATAGCATCAATAAATTTGTTGATACGCCCGATAAGTCAGGGGCTGCATTTGGTGCAATGATGCGATTACCCATCAATGATGACCATCCTGATTACCCAGCCTTGATGATGGCCAATCAAATGTTTGGCGGTGGTTTTATCAGCAGTCGCTTGGCCAACAGATTGCGCCAACAAGATGGTTTAAGTTATGGCGCAGGTTCGTTCTTCAATGCTTCATCCTATGATGCAACTGCCACTTTTGGAGCCTATGCTATTTGTGCGCCTGAAAACTTGGAAAAAGTTGAAGTTGGATTCAAAGAAGAGCTGCAAAAGGTCATCGATGAAGGCTTCACCCAACAAGAGCTTGATGATGCCAGAAAAGGTGTACTACAAAACAACCGCATTGACCGCGCTAAAGACAGCCGATTGGCCAGTGAATTGGCTGATTTTCTGGACCTGGGGCGCACCCAGCAATGGAACAAGGGTTATGAGCAAGCGATTGAAGACCTGACTATTTTACAAGTCAACATGGCTTTCAAGAAGTACGTTAATGCCGATAGTCTTTCGATAGTAAAAGCCGGTGACTCAACTAAAATGAAGGCTGAATAAGCAGTACATTAAGCCAACATTTAAGCCAGTTATAATCCCCGCAATCATGTGGGGATTTTTTTGGCTGTGTGTAAGAATTTGAATATATTGCTGGTTGATGACGAAGGTTAATTTTGCGTTATGACTTCCAGCATGCGACTTTTTTAGCTTATATTGATACAATAAATTTTATTTAATTTTGAGTAGTGTCTATGAGTGATAAAGTTTCTATTGCCAAGTTTATTCCATTGGTTTTTATCTTGGTGTTGATAGTTATAGGTTCCAGATTTTGGGTCAGTGTGCCTGCTGGTCATGTGGCGGTGGCCACTTTATTTGGTGAAGTGCAGCAAAAAACCTATAAAGAGGGTTTGAACATACCGGTGAACCCTTTGTTGAAATTCCATGAGTTTGACGTGCGTGAGAAAACCCACACTGAACAAGCACAAGTGCCATCACAAGACCAGTTGAGTACTCGGATTGATGTGTCTGTTCAATACCGTTTGAACGGTGAAATGGCCAACCATATATTACAGGACACAGGAAATATCGACAGCATGATTCGGGTGCAGCTGGTGCCTAAGCTGCGCTCATTATTACGTGAGCAAGGCAAATCCATTAAACGGGCAGAAGACTTTTTCTTGGAAGAAACCCAAGCGCGTTTACAGGCAGATTTAACTGCTGGTTTGTCAGAGTATTTAGAGCCTAAAGGCATCAATGTTTCAGCAGTACTGATCAGGGATATTTCTTTGCCTCCATTCATTACCAAGGCGATCGAAGCCAAAAAGGAACGGGAGCAAGAAGTTGAGAAACAGAAAGCTGAGCTGGAACGTTATAAAACCGAGCAGCAACAGTTGATTGCAGCAGCAGAAGCACAGCGCTTGGCGGCTGAAGAAGAAGCACAACAAAGAAGGCTGTTGGCTGATGCACAGGCATATGAAATTGAAAAAATTAATACCGCCATTGGCAGCAACCCAAACTATGTCAAACTGCAGGCTTTGGAAGCGTTAAAAAGTATTTCAAAAGACCCTGCTTCAAAAATTTATTTTATTGACAGTAATTCACCGCAACCACTGCCGTTGATGCATTTGTCAGACCCACAAAAATAACCGAAAGTCACATGAATGGCGGATTGAGTCTTGTCAGTCTGCCAAATTTTTTAAAGCATATTTAGAAGGGTCTGTACCTATGAAAACATTTGACTTTAAACCGCTGGAAATAAAATACTTGATGGTTTTTAGAATCAGTGCTGTGTTGGTGACACTGCTGGTAAGTTTGCCACCGAGTGTTGGTGTTTCTAAGTTTTGGGATTTAGATTGGCCGCTGCGAGTTATGGCGTTTTTGGGTATTTGGCTGTTGCTTTATGGGTTGAGTCACTGGTACTCGAAACATTGGTACAAAGCCTATCGGTATAAACTGACCGAAGCTGGTTTGAAAATTCATAAAGGTGTGTTTTGGCAACAACAAAACATGGTGCCCAGAAACCGTGTGCAACACATCGACATCACATCTGGGCCGCTTGAGCGAAAGTTCGGCTTAAGTAAATTGGTGGTCCACACAGCTGGGACACGAAACGCTTCTGTCACCTTGCCAGGTTTGTTGTTGGATGATGCGACTGATTTACGCCAAGAGTTGATTAATACCAACCAATCTGAGGACACGGTTTAAGCAAATGGAATTAAAAACCAAAGGCTACCGCTTACACAATATATCTCCCTTGTTTCTGTTTATTGAAGCGGTAAAAAAAATGGTGTTACCACTGTTGTTTGGTATCGTGGGTACCAGTGGCGATCGCCAAGACATGTTCATCATAGGTATAGCGGCGTTTGCTTCGATCGTTACTATTGTACAGTTTTGGTTTTATCACTACTGGCTAGAGGAGGACCGGCTGGTGGTTAAAGAAGGCATCTTATTCAAATCCTTGCGCCAAGTGCCTTATGAACGGATTCAGAACCTCAATATTGAAAGGAATTTGCTGCATAAGTTTTTTAAAGTGGGTACCCTGCAAGTTGAATCGGCCTCTGGGGTTAAGCCGGAAGCTGTGATCAGGGTGGTTGCTGATGAGCGCATCAAGCACATCCAACAAGTGATAAAATACAAAACTGCCCTGCACCAAGAGGCCAGCGAATCACCGTCAACAGATACTGAATCAATACCAACAGAAAATGCAGCTGTTCCGCTGTACCAAATGAGTAATAAAGATGTAACAAAATTTGGATTCATCTCACACAAAGCCCTGGTGCCAATAGGTATTGTAGGTTCAGTGTTGTCACAAAATGATTATTACCGTGATAAGTTCATCAGTTTTGCGCAGAAATTTGTTGGTGATTTACATGTGGAACTTTGGGCCTTTACTGAGTGGGTGGTTTATGGATTAATGCTGGCCGTTGTCATGTTGGTTTCAATATGGTTGTCCTCGATTGCTTTGGCATTTTTGAAACTCTACCAGTTTAAAATTTCCCGGGTAGATAACAACCTGCATGCTGAAATGGGTTTGTTGACCAAGATTACGGCCAATATACCCATCAAAAGAATTCAGTTGATAAAAATAAAACATTCACCCTTGCATCGGTACTTTAACAAGGTGGCAATCAAAATGGAAACGGCAGGCGGTGTCACTGAACAAAACGGTATAACCATGAGATGGATTGCACCCTTAGTGAGCAGGTTCAATGGTCAACAATTAATTGCAAAAATTCAACCTGAAGTCAACTGGCAAGCCATTGAATGGCTGGGACTGGAAACCAGGGCTTGGAAGCGGGTGTTTAAACGAATGATGTTATTCTTGTTGGTGCCTATGGTGCCCTTGGTATATTTTTATCATTGGGTTGGCCTGACTCCTTTGTTGTTAACACCATTGGTCTATATCTATGCCAAAGCGTATATAGACAAAGCCGGCTATGCGGTCAATGACCAAATAGTGGCCTACCGCCACGGGGTGTTTTTTCACAGCCTCAGTATTGTTAAGATTACCAAGATTCAAAACATCACATACCTGCAAACGCCATTTGATCGCCGCAATCAAATGGCCCGTTTATCAGTTGATACAGCTGGCTCAAATCCGGTAACTCAGGACATCAATTTGCATTACTTAGATGTTGAAAAAGTGGATGAATTGATGCTGCAATTGTCTGAAAAAGTCAGCCAGTCAAAGTTTGTCTGGTGAACAGTAAAGGTGGTTGACTCAAGTTTATATCAGCCAGCGATAATTCGTAACAATAAACTGGTCATAACAAGTATATATGCTGTTAATGGCGTTTAGGGTTAACAAGTACTGTAATGCTGTCAATCATCAGTAGGCATGTTGATCAAGTTGATAGCAACATGCCAAAGAGGTTGTTTAAAAAGGCAGCTCTAAGCTGTCACTGACTGCCAGTAACTGTGTACGGAAATCATCTTTGATGCGCTCCAGTGATTGTTCATCTTCGGCATCAAAACGAATGACCAAGCACGGCGTAGTGTTAGAACATCTGACCAAACCCCAACCATAAGCAAAATCAGCCCTGATACCGTCTATGGTGGTGATTTTAGCATCTGGAAATTCTGCTCTTTTCAAGAATTCTTCCATGAACATATAATGCTCACCTTCTTGCATGTGTACTTTCAGCTCAGGGGTGTTGATGCTGTTAGGTAAGGTGTCAAAAACTTCTTGTGGCGTGCCTTTTTCTTGGTCTAATATTTCTAACAGCCTGGCTGCGGCATAAATGCCATCATCAAACCCAAACCAACGTTCATTAAAAAAGAAGTGACCGCTCATTTCACCTGCCAGTGCGGCATTGGTTTCTTTGAGCTTTGCTTTCATGAAAGAATGGCCGGTTTTCCACATGATTGGCATGCCTCCATATTTCACAATGGTCTTAGGCAAGTGGCCAGTGCATTTCACATCAAAAATAATGCTGGAACCAGGCTGCCTGCTTAACACGTCTTTGGCAAATAACATCAGCAAACGATCGGGGTTAATGATTTCACCCGATTTAGTCACCACCCCTAAACGGTCGCCATCACCATCAAAAGCAATACCTATATCGGCATCCACAGACTTCAGGGTGCTGATTAAATCTTGTAAGTTTTCTGGTACGCTAGGATCTGGGTGGTGGTTAGGGAAGTTACCATCAACTTCACAATGCAATGGAATCACATTGCAGCCAATTTCTTCAAGTACTTCTGGTCCAAGTATGCCTGGAATACCGTTGCCGCAATCAACCACTACAGTTGGTTCATTTTCCAGCTGAATTTCGGAGCTGATGCAGTCTACGTAATCATCAGCAATATCCAGCTCTTGTACTGAACCTTGGCCATGCAACAAATCACCATTGGCAATCATGTCATATAAATCAGTAATTAATTTACCGGCCAGCGTTTCACCGTCCAACATAATTTTTAAGCCGTTGTAATTGGCCGGGTTGTGGCTGCCGGTCAACATCACCCCGGAGCCTGTCTCTAAGTGATGAGTAGAGAAGTAAAGCACACCAGTTGGGACTGCGCCAATGTTGATGACATCACAGCCACTGCGGGTTATACCGTTGATCAGCGCTTCCAGTAAACTGGGTCCAGACAAGCGGCCATCTCTTGCCACTACGATGGTCTTGCGCCCTCGGTTAAGGTTTTCTGAGCCAATGGCGTGACCTATTTGTTCAACTGCATCAATGGTTAAGGTGTCGTCAACTATGCCTCTGATGTCATAGGCTTTAAAAATTGATTTATCGGGTAATTTACTTGGGGCTTTTTTATCAGTTAAGGCCTGTGGATCTTTTTGTTGCCCATCTATATTACTCAGGTCACCAATGGCTTTCTTGGTAGGTTGGTGAACATATACATTTTGTTCTTTAGGTCTGGCTTTTCGGGCTTGCAGCTGAACAATCCTTTGTTGTCTTTTGATGAAAGTCAGGACTGCCAAAATCAAGGCGGCCATAAAAGCCACCGCGCTGCTAAAAAATGACAGTTTAAATAAGCCGCTGTAACCTTTCTCTACCGCATAAGTGACGTAAAAATTAGAGTTAGGTACACTGGTTTGTTCATAACTTGAAGCGGCACTTTGGTTCACTGCGCCCCATTTTTGTAGTTCGATATTACTGTAAGTACCCGACTGTTGGGTCAACACCAACTCACTTTTGTCAAACCTCAGGTGTTGTGGTTTTATGATTAAGTCAACAGGGTAACTGACCACCACATAAGCATGATCTGGTTTTTGTATGTATACAAAATTGAGGTATTGGTTGCTTTGTCCGTACAAATGGATTTCAGGCCACTGTTCTTGTTGGGTTTCGCTGGTCTTGCGCAGCATATCCAAGGTGGCGAAATTTATGCCAGGAAACACGGTATTAGGTTCAATGTCATCGACTGGCTCGATCACCCTCAGTATACGCAGCGTGTTATCCACTTCTTTTTCAATTAATTCTACAATGTTTTCTGCGTCTGGGTTTTCTGCAATGATGCCGGCTGCCAATAACCTCACTTGTTCAGTGCTTTGTTGAACGGATTGAGCCAACTCCTTGCTTTGTTGTTTAAGCTCTGACAGTGCTCGTGATTCAAAAAAGTTGAACTTCAATAAATAACCAAACAACAAACAAGCCAGTACGGCAGCAGCAAAGAAACTGGTCCACAGTAATTCATCTGAAAGTTTTACCGTGGTTTTCGTGGTTTCAGTGCCATTTTGTTTGGCGGCTTGGTCTGAGGATGTGCTACTTGTTTTATCCTCATTCTTAGGGTTTTCGGTGTTTACCTCACCTTCGTCTGATTTTTTTGTTAGACGGTTTTTTAAATCAGAAAATAAGTTGTTCAAATCCATTATTTAACCCCTGTGTGCCCGAAACCACCTTCGCCTCGAGATGTATCTGTGAATGATTCAACTTGGTTAAAGTTTACTTGTGCAACGGGTATCACAACCAATTGAGCAAGTCTGGCACCACGTTCCATAGTATAGGAGGTGTCCGAACGGTTCCAACATGAAACAAACAACTGCCCTTGGTAGTCGGCATCAATCAAGCCCACCAAATTACCCAAAACAATGCCGTGTTTATGACCCATACCAGAGCGTGGCAAGATGATTGCCGCCAATTGAGGGTCTTGAATGTGTATGGCGATGCCAGTGGGGATTAATTGGGTTTGGCCGGGTTCGATGCTTAAGGTTGAGTCAATGCATGCCCTCAAATCCAAGCCTGCAGAACCTGCGGTGCTGTATTGTGGTAAGCCGAATTCTGCTATGAATTCAGGGTCCATTATTTTTAAGTCTACAGTTTGCATCAAAAACATCATATTCACGTGAGCATAGATTTTAAACCACCTGCCATAAAATCGCCAATGTTATGCTTTCTTACACAGAAGTAAGAATAGATAGACAGCTATTTGGATGACTAATGGTTAATATAAACATTTTTTGTCACAAAATATATGCCAAATCAAATGATTGAGTCTACCCATGGTGCTTTATTTATCAATGCCATGCCACGTGAGAAGTTGGTGAATTTTGGCGCAGAGACACTGACAGACGCTGAATTGTTGGCGATTTTTCTGCGCATTGGTGTAGCTGGTAAAAGCGCCATTGAATTGGCTGAAGATATGTTGCTGCACTTTGGCGGGGTTAAACAAGTGATCAGCGCGTCATTGCATGAGTTTTGTGAAATCAAAGGTTTAGGTTTGGCTAAGTTTGCGCAATTTCAAGCGGCCAGTGAGTTGGTTAAACGGGCCATCAATCAAGGCTTCAACGCCCAAACCTGTTTCACAGAGCCTGCAGTGGTAGAACAATTTCTATTGGCTAACTTTGAACATTCAATGCATGAAAGGTTTGCCGGTCTGTTTTTGAACAGTAAGAATCACCTGATTAAGTTTGAATATTTGTTCAATGGCAGCATAAATTCAGCGCAAGTTTATCCGCGTACGGTAGCCCAATACTGTTTGAAGCACAATGCAGCCGCAGTGATATTTGCACATAACCACCCGTCAGGAGACACCCAGCCCAGTGAATCTGATATTACATTGACATTGCAACTGAAGAAGACATTGGCGTTGATTGACGTTAAAGTTTTAGACCATTTTGTGGTCGGTACCAACCAAACATTTTCTATGGCCAGTCATCAAATGATATGATTTTTTGCTCATTATTTGTTAAGCTAGGATGCAGTTAACAAAGCAGATAATAAACTGTGTTTGGAAATAGATTAAATCCAGTTGCCCGAGCTGAAAAATACATAGATAAAGGTAACTATAAAAAGGCCATGAAAATCTTGGCCAATACCTTTAAAAAATATCCCAACAGTCTGGATTTGGCTCGTCTGCGCTTTGAATATGGCAAATACATTCCATTTGACGATTTTCATCACCAAGCAGCCATTGATTATTTCAATTTACAGTTACAGTTCGATGTTTCCGGTGAAAAAATTCACAGTGATTTTGTGAAGTATATGACCACCACACAAGGCAGGATTCAATTAGATGACCCTACGCTGGTCAAGCTTTCAGTGGTCTTTGCTGCCAATGGCTTTGAAAACAACGCAGTGTATATCATCAATTCTATGGTCAGAAAAGAATGTGAGTTGCCAGAATTTGTTGATTCTTTGGTGGCAATCATTAATTACCTGGAAGAAAAAGGTGCCGATAAGAAAACCGCCAGTTATAAAAACTACCTTAAATGGCACTATCCAGATCATGAAATGACGCATTACATTCTGGGTAAAAAGAATTAAAAGTTCACTGGCTTAAGCCTTTTCTGCAGTTCAGCATCATATCGAATACACCTTTGAGCCTTTTTGTTGTTTAATGAAATTGTTGATGGTTAGCAACATTTTATCGGTACTCAAACCAGCTTCGTCTAACAACTCTTCTCTTGATCCGTGGTCTTGGAAGCTGTCAGGCAATCCCAAGTTCAGCACCGGTGATGTGATTTTCAGCGCATGCAATATTTCATTCACAAAACTCCCGGCACCGCCTTGAATGACGTTGTCTTCAATGGTGACTATGTGGCTGTGGGTGCGGGCAATTTTTTCAATCATTTTGCGGTCAATGGGTTTAATGAATCGCATATTGATTAACGTGGCATCAAGCTCTTCAGCGACCAACATTGCTTCACTTAATAAGGCGCCAAATGAAAGTATGGCCACCACTTTGGCACCTTTTCTGACGCGTTCGGCTTGGCCAATTGTCAATGCTTGCATTTTGGGCAATATAGCAGAACCAGGGCCTTTACCTCTGGGGTAGCGCACCGCCACAGGGCCTGCATGTTGGTAGCCCGTATACAACATTTGGCGACATTCGTTTTCATTGGCAGGAGCCATGATGGTCATATTGGGTACGCATCGCAAAAAGCTCAAATCTAAGTTGCCTGCGTGGGTAGCACCATCAGGCCCAACCACGCCGCCACGATCGATGGCAAACAACACATCCAGATTTTGAATGGCTACATCGTGAATCAGTTGATCGTATGCACGTTGTAAAAAAGATGAGTAAATGGCCACCACTGGTTTGGCCCCTTCACAAGCCATACCAGCAGCCAGAGTCACGGCATGTTGTTCTGCGATGCCCACATCAAAGTACCGTTTAGGAAACAATTTAGAGAACTCAACCAGACCGGAACCTTCGCGCATGGCAGGGGTGATGCCGACCAGGTTTTTATCAATCCGCGCCATATCACAAAGCCATTGGCCAAACACTTCGGTGTAACTGGGGGTAGAAGGTTTGTTTTTGCTTTGAATGCCTTCACTTGGGTTGAACTTGCCCACTGCATGGTATTTTATTGGGTCTTCTTCAGCTGGTTTATAACCTTTGCCTTTTTTGGTGATGATGTGCAGCAGTTTCGGGCCTTTGATTTCTTTGGCAACTTCCAGTGTTGCTACCAGTTGGTTGACATCATGGCCATCGATTGGTCCGAGGTGATGAAAGCCCAATTCTTCAAATAAGGTGTTGGGTACAAACATGCCTTTGGTGTGTTCTTCCCAGCGCGACATGAATTTCCACAGCCAAGAGCCTCGACGCATGATGCGTTTAGATTTTTCACGCATGCGGTTGTAAGTTCTGCCGCTGACAATTTTAATCAACATGCGTGACAAGGCACCTACATTGGGTGAAATAGACATCTCATTTTCATTCAGTACCACCAGCATATTGGTGTCCAATTCGCCGCCGTGATTCAAAGCTTCATAAGCCATTCCAGCAGTCATGGCACCATCACCAATGACTGCCACCACTTCACGTTCAGTACCGGTTATTTGGCTGCCCAGTGACATGCCCAATGCGGCACCAATCGAAGTGGATGAATGACCCACGCCGAACGTATCGTATTCACTTTCGGTGCGCTTAGGAAATGGTGCCAGACCGCCTTTTTGTTTGATGGTGGTGAGGCGATTCTTGCGACCCGTCAAAATCTTGTGTGGGTATGCTTGGTGACCAACATCCCAAACGATGCGATCATGTGGAGTCTGAAACACATAATGCAAAGCCACTGTCAGCTCAACTGTCCCCAGTCCTGAGCCAAAATGTCCACCGCTTTGTGAGACCTGTTCGATTAAATAAGCGCGCAATTCATCAGCAGCCTGGGTCAGCTGTGATTTGTCTAGTTGTCTTAAGTCGGCTGGTATATTGATTTGGTCTAACAAAGGGTATTCGGTGTTCATGATTGACTCGCTCATTGTGCTATAAGTCGGGCGTTAACCCTGTGCTTTACCTTGTTTTTCCACCGCGGCCATGGCGGCAGTTAATGCTTGTTCATCACCGAGGTAATAACTTTTAATTGGCTTCAGTTGATCATCAAGTTCATAAACCAATGGCACACCCGTAGGGATGTTCAGTTTAAGAATTTCAGTCTCAGAAACATCGTCTAAATACTGTACCAACGCCCGCAGAGAATTGCCGTGAGCGGTGATGATGATGCGTTTGCCGGCTTGCAAATCTGGCACTATGTTTGCATGCCAATAGGGCAACACCCGTGCAACGGTGTCTTTCAAGCATTCACCCAGTGGTATTTGTTCTTTGCTCAGTGCCTGGTAACGTCGGTCATTGGCAATGTTGCGTTCATCATCCCAATCAAGCTTAGGCGGTGGAGTGGCATAACTGCGGCGCCAAATGTGGACTTGTTCATCACCATATTTGGCGGCTGTTTCAGCTTTATTAAGACCTTGAAGCGCGCCATAATGGCGTTCGTTCAAGCGCCAACTGCGATTCACTGGTAGCCATGATTGATCCATCACGTCGGCAGCAATGTTATAGGTTTTGATTGCCCGCTTTAAAACGGAAGTATAGGCTTGGTCAAATTCAAAGCCAGAATCACGCAAAAGCTGGCCTGCTGACTGTGCTTGCTTGACACCATTTTCAGTCAAATCAACATCTTTCCAGCCCGTGAAGCGGTTGGCTAAATTCCACTCACTTTCGCCATGTCTTAATAACACCAATTTAATCATATTGAATTTTTTAATTTGAACGCTTGAATTATATCACGGGTGTCTATGTTTTCTTACAAGTGAGTAAGAATATTGCGGTGGTTTAAGGACTGGATTAAATTTAAACTGTATAGTCAATACAGCGCTGATGCTGAATGACAGTAGGAATGACTGATGAATCAAATTGAACTGCAAAAAATTATGTATGAAATAGAAGCCATTATCAACCAATTGGCTGAGTGCAATTACTGCAAGCATGGCATTGGCCGTGAAAGTAAAAAGCTGCTCAGTGAATTATTTAAGCTGAAAATCGAGCAGGCCTGCCAAATCAAACAAGTCAGTTAAAACAGCCAGTTAATCATGCTCAAAGATACGGCCATAAAAATCACCGTCATGATGCTGCCGACTTTCAGGAAATCCGCAACACTGTATCCGCCTGGGCCCATGATTAAAGCCGATACTTGATGGGTGGGTAGAATGAATGCATTGGAAGTTGAGATAGCCACAATCAGCGCATATACCATTGGATTGCCACCGGTTTCGATGGCAATGTTAATCGCCAGTGGTACCAACAACACTGTGGCGCCTACATTCGACATCACCAATGAAAATAAAGTGGCCAAAGTGGCAATCGCCAGCTGGTAAATCAGCTGTGGAACCGAACCTAAAGTGCTGATCACGTATTGGGCTATCCAAGTGGCGGCACCCGTGTGTTCCATGGCATAGCCCAATGGAATCAAGCAGGCCAATAGGAACACGGTTTTCCAGCTGACTGCACGGTAGGCTTCATCCATGTTCAGCACACCAAAAATAACCATCCCAATGGCGCCAGTCAGTAATGACAGTGACAGTTTTAAATCAGTAAAAATCACCAAAAATATACTCAGCGTAAAGAACAGCAAAGCAAAGGGAATTTTTTGTGGTCGTTGTGGTTCGGCAGGTACGTCACTGACCAAGGCCACATTGCGTGAGCGACTCAAGCCCATTTGATCTGCCCAGCGACCGTGAATGATAAAAGTATCTCCGAGTTGTAACTCCAAGTCATACATTTCCTCACCGGTATAAATTTTGTTGTTTCTCGATACGGCCAGGATGGTGATGGCATATTCTTTGCGAAAATGAAATTCAGACAGTTTAAGGCCCAAATACCTTGAGCCTGGTACCACCACAGCTTCGGAGGTGCCGGATATAGATGGATTGAAATCCAGTTTAAACTGTTTGAGTTTAGGTAGAATGGTGAGGTTGAACTCTTCGGCAAATTGGTTGATTTGATCTTTGCTGCCCATGACGCCCAAGATGGCTCCATTCCAGATGAATTTTTTGCGTGAAGGGGACAAGCTGGACTCGCCTTCAGTGAACAGTGCAATCACATGAGGGATGTGATTATCAAATTCTAGCTCCTCAATCATTTTACCCACCAGCGGACTGTCTTTGTTGACAATCATTTCTGTGATGTTTTTATCTATGCCGTAGTTGTCACGAAAATAGGAGTCGGATTTGTGGTTGTTGATGTGTGAAATTTCTTTGGCTTGAGGCAACAGAAACCGGCCAATAACTAAAAAATAGATCACCCCGCTGGCCAATAAAGCCAAGCCAATTGGGGTGGTAGAAAACAGACTGAAGGTGTCTATGGTGTCGGCACCAGGCGGCAGCGATAGGTTGGAGGTTTGAATCAAGTCGTTCAGCAAAATCAAGGGTGATGAACCCACCATGGTAACCGTGCCACCTAAGATGGCACAAAAACCCATGGGCATTAACAACCTTGAGATGGGTAAATTTGCGGCACTGGAAATTTTACTCATGACCGGTAAAAACAGGGCTGTTGCGCCCACATTTTGCATAAATCCTGAAATCCCACCCACAGTCAATGAAACAACAGGCATCACGGTTTTTTCGGTCTTACCACCGACCCTTAAAATCAAATTAGCCACAGCAGTCATCACACCCGTGCGGTCTAAACCTGCGCCCAGAATCATCACTGCAATGATGGCGATCACTGCATTGGATGCAAAACCATCGAATATGTGGGTGTCAGGTACCAGTCCGGTCAAACCCAACATAACCAAAATCAATAAAGCCGCGACATCAATGCGTATAACCTCGGTCACAAACATCAGAATGGTGTAAGCCAGAATAGCAAATACCATCATCATCTCATTGGTCAGCGGAATCATTTCCATCAGGTTTTCTGCATGATTAAATCGTAGGTGCCATGTTCGAGTCGTTGACCGCGCCGTTCAAATTTAGTCACAGGTCGCCATGCTGGCCTAGGAGCAAAGCCGTTGTTAGGCTGTTGGTTTTGCAACCAAGTGTTTTCTGCAAACAAGGCCTGGACTTCCAACGCGTAAGGTTCCCAGTCTGAGGCATAGTGTAAGCGGCCACCGGTGGTGAGTTTGGGCTGGATTAAATCCAGAAAATCCTGATTGATGATACGTCGTTTGTGGTGCCGTTTTTTATGCCAAGGGTCAGGAAAGTAGATGTGTATCGCTGCCAGTGATTGGTCGGGAATGAATAAGTTGAGCATGTCGACCGCATCGTTGCGAATGATGCGCACATTACGCAGCTGCAACTCATCGATGCCCATCAACAAATGACCGACACCAGGTAAGTGGACTTCAATGCCTAAAAAGTTCACCTCAGGGTGCTTTTGTGCTGCATGGATGATGGATTCACCGTTGCCAAAACCAATGTCCAGCCACACTGGGTTGTCATTGCCAAACAGCTGTTTAAAATCAATGGCTTGGTCAGGGTTGAATGCAAAAACAGGCAACAATGCTTCAACTGCTTTTTTCTGACCGGTGGTCATCTTGCCTTTTCGCAGTACAAAGCTGCGAATTTGTCGGTCAGTTGATTCGAATTTCATGCTAAGCCATCAGGTTAAATAATCACATTCTACCGAAGTTCAGACGTACATGACTACCCCTTTTTTGCATCTCATGAAATAGTATTTTTTAATGAGCCGCAGCAACACTTATTTGAGCTGTGCCAATCAGCTTGTAAGTTCGCAGGTTGCTATTTTCAACTAGGCTGGGTTGCCTGCCGGTTCTGGTGCAATCAAAAATGTTTCGGTTAAGGTGTCTGACACAGTAACAACTGTTGTTGGTTTAAACTGCCTTGCAGCTGCGTGTAGTCATGCAGTCGTTGGTTGTGTAAATCCAATATATGATCATGAGGATAGGGATTTTTGTCATAGAAAACTAAACCGCGGTAACCAATCTTTTGTATTAACTTGGCATCGATTAAAGTTTTGATTTCAGTGTTGAAGTCGGTGTACCAAGGCAATTGATTGTCAATTAGCTGCTGCAGGGTTTGTTGACTGGGGTGTTGTGCGCTCATGCGGATGAACAGCAATAACTCGCACAATTCATTGTGCTGGTTAAGCTGTAGATTTTTGATGTCGTCATAAACTTGGTATTGGTGCAAACAACGTTGGTGGTAAAAGCTGGCTTGAATCAATAAATGCTGTGCCAACTGTTTTTCAATTTGAAAAACAGTGTGGTGTTCGGTGGTGGTGCTTGACAGCTGCTTCTTAATCAATCGAAACAGGTGTTGAGCCAACGGGCCAAACCAACTGCGTAACTGCTTGTTTTTCTTGTGGTGGTTAAGTTGTAAACAGCTTTCGCCTGATTGTTGGTGGTTTTCGGTGTAAGTTAATTGCCAAGTCATGTGGTGTAGTAAATAAAGAATGCCTTCAAATATAAATGATAATCATTCTCATTACAATAATTTTGTGAAAGTTGTTGACTGAATGCACCTGTGGTGCGAAGATTTACGGCTAATTACGCAACATATTACATTAATCGTTTTTGGGCCTACAATCATGACATGCTTAGCGCCACTTATAAACTCACCAGAATAATGAGTAAAGCCAGTTCTGACCACAACATCAGCCAAACTTTCATTGGTAAACAAGCCGATGATTTGGGCCAACTCATCAGTGTACAGATTAAACCAATCTACCAAGCATTGGGCATCATCGTGCCAGTCAAATCTTGTTCCATCATTCATCAGTTGCAGGTAGCTGAGCAAGCATCGGTGACTGAATTGGCCAAAGAGTTGAAGCAATCACACCAGTTGGTCAAACAAAAATTACCGCGATTAATTAAGTTGGGTTTAATTGAATCAAGGCATGATACAGGTGACAAAAGGCGTATATATTATCGCTTAACTTCACTGGGAGAAGACCAAGCTGAGCGCCTGAATCAACATTCCATGGCGCAGGTGTATGCCAGTTTATCCGCCGAAATAAATGCAGACTTGTACCAAGTATTAACTGCAGCCATCAATGGGTTGAAGCAAAAAGATTTGCTCAGCCGTTTCCAACAATTACAAAACCAGCAGAAGAACTAAGAATCATGAAAGAACCAGCTATCAATCGTCAAATAAAAGCGCCCACCGGCACAAAGCTCAATGCCAAATCATGGCTCACCGAAGCGCCGTTAAGGATGTTAATGAACAACTTAGATCCTGAGGTGGCTGAACGGCCAGAGGATTTGGTGGTGTACGGAGGCATCGGCAAAGCCGCTAGAAACTGGGCTTGTTATGATGCCATTGTTGCCAGCTTGAAACAGCTTGAAAAAGATGAAACTTTACTGGTGCAATCAGGCAAGCCGGTCGGCGTATTCAAAACCCATGCCGATGCACCCAGGGTGTTGATTGCCAATTCAAATTTAGTGCCCCATTGGGCCAACTGGGAGCACTTTAATGAGCTGGATAAAAAGGGCTTGATGATGTACGGCCAGATGACGGCGGGTTCGTGGATTTATATTGGCTCACAAGGCATCGTACAAGGCACTTATGAAACCTTTGTTGAAGCAGGGCGCCAACATTTCAATGGCGACACCTCAGGTAAATGGATTTTAACTGGTGGCTTGGGTGGTATGGGTGGTGCTCAACCCTTGGCTGCAACCATGGCTGGTTACAGTATGGTTGCTGTGGAATGTGATGAAAGCCGCATTGATTTCAGGATGAAGACTGGTTATGTCGATAAAAAAGCCCGTTCCATCGATGAGGCCATGGGCTTATTAAATGCCGCCATTGAACAGGGGCAAGCCATTTCAATTGGTTTGTTGGGTAATGCCGCAGATGTGTTTCCACAGTTGTACCAAGCAGGTGTGCGTCCAGATTTAGTCACTGACCAAACCTCGGCACATGACCCGACCAATGGTTATTTGCCGCAAGGTTGGACCGTTGAACAATGGCACAAAGCTTCCAGGGACGAACCGCAAAAAGTGGCCGCTGCTGCCAGACAATCCATTGCCGTCCAAGTCCAAGCAATGCTGGACTTTCATGCTTTGGGCATTCCAACTGTAGATTACGGCAATAACATCAGACAAGAAGCTTTTAATGAAGGGGTTACAAAGGCCTTTGATTTTCCTGGATTTGTGCCGGCTTATGTCAGACCGTTGTTTTGTCGTGGTGTTGGCCCGTTTCGCTGGGTGGCGCTTTCAGGTGACCCGGAAGACATCTATAAAACCGATGCCAAAGTTAAAGAGTTGATTCCAGATGATCCGCATTTGCACAATTGGTTGGACATGGCCCGTGACCGTATTCAGTTCCAAGGCTTGCCGGCGCGTATTTGTTGGGTAGGTTTGGGGCAGCGACATAAGCTGGGCTTGGCCTTCAATGCAATGGTTGAATCTGGCGAGCTCAAAGCACCGGTGGTGATTGGTCGCGATCATTTGGACTCTGGTTCTGTGGCCTCACCGAATCGTGAAACCGAAAGTATGCAAGATGGCTCGGATGCGGTATCTGATTGGCCGTTGCTGAACGCCATGTTGAATGTGGCTGGTGGTGCCACTTGGGTTTCATTGCACCATGGCGGTGGTGTGGGCATGGGCTACTCGCAACATTCTGGGGTGGTGATTTGTTGTGATGGTACGGACGAAGCGGCCAAACGGATTGAACGTGTGCTGTGGAATGACCCGGCCACCGGTGTGATGCGCCATGCCGATGCAGGGTATGAAATTGCCCAAGCCTGTGCCCGTGAACACGAATTAAATATACCAATGTTAAACCCAACCAATGCAGGGAGCCAATCATGAGTTTCATTATCACTAACCAAGGTTTCAGCCTGGCTGATCTACGTAACATTTGGACCAATGCAGTTCAAATAAATGTTGATGACCACATGTTGCAAGGGGTGATTCGTTCACGCCAAATCATTGAGAAAGTGGCGGCTTCAGATGCCACAGTTTATGGAGTAAATACCGGTTTTGGCTTATTGGCCAACGTCAAGATCCCTAAAAGTGAGCTGGATACATTACAACGCAATTTAGTGATATCGCACGCCACGGGTATCGGTAAACCCATTGATACCAGTACCACACGCCTGATCATGGCGTTAAAGGCCATGAGCTTGTCACAGGGTGTGTCGGGTATCCATCCCAATACTTTGAAGTTGTTGCTGGACATGATTAACCATGAAATCTACCCCATCATTCCTGAAAAAGGCTCGGTGGGCGCATCCGGTGATTTGGCGCCATTGGCGCACTTGAGTGCGGCCATGATTGGTTTGAGCGAAGTCATTTACCAAGGCCGTCAAATGTCCGCCATGGAGGCCTTGGACCAAGCTGGACTTAAGCCCATAAAATTAGGGCCCAAGGAGGGCTTGGCTTTACTTAATGGTACCCAGGTTTCCTGTGGTTTGGCTCTGAAAGGCTTGTTCTTGGCCGAGAACTGCTTCAATGCAGCGATCTTGGCAGGGGCCTTGTCGATAGATGCAGCCAAAGGCTCGTTGGCCCCTTTTGATGAGCGCATCCACCAAGCCCGCCGACAAACCGGACAAATTCAGGTGGCCAGAACCATTCGTGGTCTGTTGAAAGACAGTGAAATTGTGCATTCACATGAAGATTGTGACCGGGTACAAGACCCTTATTGTTTGCGTTGTCAGCCACAGGTGATGGGCGCAGTGTTAGACAGTATTAATTATGTGGCAGAAAAATTACTGATTGAAGCCAATGCAGCAACCGACAACCCTTTGGTTTTTGCTGACCAAAATAATGGCTTGGGTGATGTGCTTTCAGGTGGTAACTTCCATGCCGAACCAGTGGCTTTGGTGGCTGATTTCTTAGGCATTGCCGTCACCGATATGGTCAATATGTCTGAACGCCGCATGGCGATGTTGATTGATCCAAGTTTAAGTCGTTTACCGGCCTTTTTGGTGCCTGATTCAGGAGTCAACTCAGGTTTTATGATTGCCCATGTGACCGCCGCTGCTTTGGCTTCAGAAAATAAAACTTATGCCCATCCTGCCAGTGTAGACACCATTCCGACATCAGCCAATCAAGAGGACCACGTGAGCATGGCTACTTTTGCTGCTCGAAAACTGACTGATATTGCAGAAAATTCTGCAGCAGTGATTGGTATTGAAATGATGGGTGCTTGTCAAAGCATAGACTTTCATGAAGGCTTAAAAACTTCGGCTGTGTTGTACTCAGTGTATCAACAGGTACGTAAAGATGTGCCATTCCTTGAGAAGGATCGATTGTTGTCACCTGATATCAATCACATGCAACAATTGGTACTTTCAGGTCAGTTGAATGAATTTGTTGGAGGCTTATGTCCGTCTTTGATTTAAAGCTTGCAGATTCTCCATTGGTGGTCAGTGTGCCGCATGATGGTGCACTGATACCTGATGACATCAAAGCCACCATGACCGATGCGGTACTGGATTCAACTGATCGTGATTATCTTATTGCTCAGGTATTTGATTTTGAGGGCTTGGCCTACTCTAAAATCCAAGCCAACTATTCCCGGCATGTGATTGATTTGAACCGACCGGCAACTGGTGAAGCTTTGTACCAGGGCCAAACTGAAACAGAATTGTGTCCAACCACGACTTTTGCTGAGCAAAACATCTACTTGGCTGGTGCAAAACCCGATGCAACCGAAATCAAGCGCAGAACAGAATTGTATTGGCAGCCTTATCATGACCAGTTGCAACAGCTGATTGAAACAGCCAAACAACGCTTTGGTTTTTGTCTGTTGATAGATGCCCACAGCATTGATGATGAAGTGCCGCGATTTTTCGCTGGAAAACTACCCGACATCAATGTGGGTACATTTGCAGGTAAAAGTTGTGCGCCAGAGCTTGAGCAGTTGTTGCTGAATGAATTGGCCAAACAAAACGAATTCAGTTTTGTGGCCAATGGTCGTTTCAAAGGTGGTTTCATCACCCGCAACTATGGCCAGCCAGCGCGCAACATCCATGCCATTCAGTTAGAACATGCCAAAGGCGCATACTTGGACAGCAATTTGAAGTTATCGCCCAGAAGCCGGCACTTGTCCCAATTTTGGTGTGCAAGCTTGCAACACATGCTGCAAGGCTGTCATTGAAGTAGTCGCGGTAAGAAGGCTTGGAAAACCAGAAGGGCGTGGAGATCATAACCACGTCAAACGTGGTGTTGCAAAACTTTGTCCGTCATGTGAATATAGATGCTTTGAATGTTTAATGAGGTGTCTGTTCATGGTCAATTTAATGGCTGATTTTGTTTCTGATTCTGGTGTTGCAGGTCAAGTATGCATAATTTACTAGTGTGCCTTGCGGCTTTTGCATTGACCGCCATTTGCAGTGCACAAGTCGCCACTGAAGACAGGGCAAATCCACCCGAGTCTAGCGCGTTGATTGTGGATGGTTTTGAACAAAAACTTCCGGACATGGATGCCCTAGAAGAAGAGCTGGCGGCCATGGGTGGGGAAGAATTTCCTTTGATTCCAACTGGTGACTTGCACGGTGATTGGTTGCTGGTGGCATTGGAGCCTTCTTTTCAGCCGCTGTTCGCCACCCAAATCATGCATGATGAAGCTGCGCCAACTGCCAGCGGTGATGTAGATATTCGGGCCAATGGTTGGGACCTTGGTGTAACAACCGGGCATGAACGTTTTAATGTCAGCCGCAATGGTGAGCAACTCGCTTTTGTTGCCCAGCTGTCAAATCGATCTTATCATGGAGACTTGCATTGGGATGGGCAGTTCTGGCATGGCAGAATGCAATATGGTGAAGACAATACAGCTCAATTGCCTGTGGTGTTACTTCGGCCACATGATTTTGATCTTGGTCTTAAAACTTATTACCCAGCATTGTTGGCGGTCAGTTTCATTGCTGTTGATGAGCGCGGTCAGCCAATTCATACACCTACCAAATGGTATATAGAGCAAGGCAGTGCCCAAGATGGGGTGGTGGTGGCAACTGCAGTGGGTGAATACCATGCCACAGTGCTGCCACCAGACACCTACTTTATCAAAGCCATGACCGATGGTATGTCCGGTATTGTTCATGTCATACACGGCGAGCGTGTGAATCAAAAACATATTGTGGTACTGCGTTCCAGCGATGAAGGCGCAGAGCTGCCGATTGAAACGGTTTTTTACTGTTCTGAAGGTGAAGACTGTGCAATGCAGATGGTCGACATACCAGTGTCATTCACATTACCCGTGGGTTGGGGTGCTGAGCGGCCTTATTTATCACGCTCTGAGAGCTTGACTTTCGATATGGTCAAGTTGACTGCAAATGGACCGTTTTGGGCCACTTTGAATCAACGGCAACGCATGTCTGAACTGGGCCCTTGTCGGGAAATTGTGTGGGGGACATTCTGTCACGACGCCACAACTGATCTGACATTGCTTAATGAAGTTGAAACAATCGCCCAATCCTTGTCAATGCAAGCTGAGTAATGTCAAATCTATAACAGCCATTTGAATCGGCTGTGATTTATTCAAAGCCATGGGCAAAAATAAGATCAAAGTTTGGGTTGAAATCAGTGATACAAGCAGGGTAATTGGCGCTCAAACGAGTGGCCAGTTTGCCGGCTATCAAAGGATGGATGTCATTGCTGTTATCACAGTTGGCACTTGCTGGTGGTCCACTGGCCGGGTCGCCGCCATCAAACCCACTTTCAGGTGCATGACAATAGCTCATTAAGGTGCCGGTGCCATTGGTGCCACCTGGACAAGATGTGGTGCCAACGTAGCAGCCATTTTCATTGGAATAACAATGGTCTACGTAACTGGTTCCGCCATTGGCCAGTTGTTCACAGTGGGTGTGGCTGGTGCCGAAATTATGCCCCAATTCATGGGCAGTGCCGCCGGCTGTGAAAGCTGCAGGTAGGCCGCTACCGACCTTATTGAAACTGTAACTGTAAGTTTCATTGCAGTAGGCGTCAACCCAAGCAAGACCGCTGAATGAGAAATTGTTGATACTTCTACCAGAAATCATCATCGCTGTCACCCGATTGATGTGGTTGTAATTGTCGCGCCAATAATCGCCAAACTCATGCAGGCCGATATTGAAACCTGCTGGATCTGCATTGAAATCTGGGTTGTTGGCAGGCGTGGTATCTACCCGCAAAAACAACGCACTTATTTGGATGCGAATATTCAGTTCGCTTTCATAGATGAGGTTCATATTAAGGAATAAGTCCTCAATCCATTGGCTGGCATCGGTGGTGTTGTTGGTGAATTTATACCATAAAAATTCATTGTCCGTGTCCACTGCAACCGTGGCTTGGAAAGCCGGGTCAGCACCATCGGGTGTGAATTGAGTTGGGTGATGTTGGGGTGTTGTTGAACCTAGGTTCAAGGTTGATAAACTGACTGGATCAATGCTGGGCTGAGTGTACAAGTCATTCAAACAGTCAAATTCCATTTTCTCACTGGCCTGATGGATGGTTAAGGGAGCGAAGTTGCCATCGGTGGTCGCAGTCAAGGTGCCTCGGGCATGGAATTTCTTGTTGTTCTGGTGAATGTCTATATGTATGGCATTGGTTTTTGGGTCCAATGACAGCGCCACTTTTTTGGTTGTGTTGCTTGAGATGAAAAACCAACGCTGAGAAATATTCAGCTTTTGTGAGTCTGTTTCGGTAAGTACTTTTATTTGTGCTTTAGGTGCATAAATTGCAATGCGTTTGAATTTTAACTCATCTGTAAAGCCGGTTAAGCTGAACGGTTTTTCGGGTTTGGCACCCAGTAGCAGGCTTAAGTCTGCAGCAGTGAGTTGTAATTTGGGGTGTTCGGCAGGGCTCGCCCAAATAGGCAGGGTGGTCGAAAATAAAACAATTAATAAAATACTTCTGTACATGCGTGTGGCCTGCTGGTAAATCGCTCAGTTATTATTTTATCACAATTTAAGCGTTCGGTGATTACAGCCCGTCACTGTTGTTGATGCAGGCATGCAAACAGTATAGTCAGTTAATTCAATTTGGTTCATGTGAATGGCTGGGAAAAATCAGCATTGCTTTTGATTATTATTAAAGATTTGCATTAAAATGCACTCTGTTTTGAACTCCAGAATTTGTTTTCATTATTTATTGGTTTGTAAAGAAGTATTCAATGCTTTTGAGCAGACTTATGTACCATTTTGAATCTACTGAGAAGTTATAATACACTTGGTTTCGGCCGCTGTGGTGGTTCGTGCCAGTGAAGTGGTGGTTGATGAATAAGTGCAAACTACATGGAAGTGCTTTATAGTGCTTTGTCCAAGTGTAATGCACTGAATTTTGGCTTCAAGTCTTGTCTTTTTAACAACAAAAGTGAGCTGGTCCCACGAGGTTTTCTGCTTGGGTTTTTGAAACCAAGTACCTCGGTACATTAAATAGAGGTGAATGTAATGAAATATTGTTTTTTATTGGTGTTGTTAAGTACCACTGTGATGGCGAATAAAGAGGCGCTCGAAGGCGTGTTGTTGTATGAATATGGCGATGCAGCAGATGGTCAATCACACCAGCGCTTTTATTTACAAACAAATCTAGCCAAGATTCAACTGAGCAGCAGTGACGCTTTTGCCAGTCGTATACCCATACATTTGTGGTCAGGAAAAAAAGTTTCGGTATTTTTTAAGGATGTCGTTGCTGTAGATGGTGTTAGAGCGATTCAAGCCATTGAGTTGATTGAGGGTGCAGTTGAAAAAGCTGGCATTTCAGGGCCGCAAAAGTGGGTTTCTCTGGCATGTAAATTCAATGATGTGAGCGATGAGCCACGCAACGAAGCTTTTTTTGATGGCATGTACGCCAATTCGGCAGGTGGTTTGGATGACTATTGGCGTGAGGTGTCTTATGGGGTTGCCAATGTGGCTGGTTCAGTGGCTTTTGATTGGGTGACATTGCCTTCAAATCAGACGACTTATATACCCAGTCCTGGCAATGATTTTGATGCAGATTTAGACTTGTTGTTTGATGACTGCACTGAAGCGGCCATAAACGCCCATCCTGCTTTGGATATCAACGATAATTTTGTGGGGATCAATATGATGTTCAATGCCAGCTTGGACTGTTGTGCATGGGGTGGTGGCAAGTACACTGGTTTGGATGGTGGCTCCCCCAAGCTGTGGAGAGTGACTTGGAACCCACCTTGGGCATTTGCCAATGCAGCAGTAATTGCGCATGAAATGGGCCATGGGTTTGGGCTGCCACATGCCAACAATTCAGACGGAGATGATGACCCCTATGACAATCCATGGGACGTGATGAGTGCGGCCCAAAGTTACGCAGTTACTAATGGAGTCTATGGTCGTTTAGGTAAACACATAAACATGTACTATAAATACATTTTGGGTTGGGTAGATGACAGTGATGGTTTAGTGGCAGTTGCTTTTAGTGACCAAACCAGGGTCGTTACAGACACAGCTCTGGGGTCTACATCGAACCTGAGGTTTGCCCGTATTCCATTATATGATGGCACTCAATATTTCGTCGAAACACGCAAAAAACATGGTGTATATGAGGCTAATATAGTTGCCTCTGCGGTCATTATTCATCATGTTGATGGCAGTCGAACTGAGCCGCCTTGGGTGGTTGACAAAGACCTGCCTGCCGCTGATTTTTCAGACAATGAAGGCACCATGTGGAAAGTGGGTGAGACATTCCATGATCCAAAGGATGGGGCGTCGGTGCGCGTTTTGTCCTCCACTTCTTATGGTTACCGCCTGCAAATAAAAGGTTCTGATGTAATTTTTAGAGCTGCTTTTTAACCGCAGTTTATCAGCTGGACTGTCTGGAGTAGGGGGTCAGCATTTTTTGCACTTTTTGCTGCCGCAAGTGTAGGAAATAAGCTGTAGATTGGTGGTGGTATAGGATCTGTCCGATCGATTCAGTGATGTTTTGTTGAGTTGACTGTTGTGGTGGGCTTAATATTCGATTGTTTGCACTGATTTAATGGCGTTGATTTGTTATAATTCGCGCCATTCAAATTAAGCCAAATTCTTACAGAATGGCGGCTTTCACTTATATTGGAGCGGACATGACCAAACAAACCATCATATACACCATAACAGATGAGGCGCCAGCCTTAGCCACATACTCTTTTTTGCCCATCGTACAAAAATTTGCTGCCCAAGCGGGTGTAGAAGTAGAAACCAAAGACATTTCTTTGGCCAGTCGTATTTTGGCGCAATTTCCTGAGCGTTTAAGCGCCGACCAAAAATCTGAAGATGCTTTAGGTGCGCTGGGCGCGTTGGCCAAAACACCAGAAGCCAACATCATAAAACTGCCCAATATTTCAGCCTCAATTCCACAATTGAATGCCGCGATCAAGGAATTACAAGCCAAAGGTTATGATTTGCCTGATTACCCTGAAGAAGCAGGCAATGATGAACAAAAGTTGATTCAAAGTAAGTATGCCAAAGTGTTGGGCAGTGCAGTTAATCCAGTGTTGCGTGAAGGTAACTCAGACCGCCGTGTGGCAGCAGCAGTAAAAGCCTATGCGCAGAATAACCCACACCGTTTGGGGGCGATTGAGAAAACATCAAAAACGCATGTGGCGCATATGGATGCAGGTGACTTTTACGGCAGTGAACAGTCGTATGTGATGCCAGAAGCCGATGAGGTTCGTATTGAGCATGTGACTGCCGATGGTGCAGTTACAGTCATGAAAGCGGGTTTGAAGTTGCAAGCCAAAGAGGTGATTGATTCAGCTTGTATGAGTAAAAAAGCCTTGCGAAAATTTTATGCCAAAGCCATTAAAGAGGCCAAGTCAGAAGACGTATTGCTGTCATTGCATTTGAAAGCCACCATGATGAAAGTGTCTGACCCAATCATGTTTGGTCATGCGGTCGAAGTGTATTATGCCGATGTGTTCAAAAAACACGGTGAGTTATTTGAGGAACTGGGTGTTGAGGTCGACAATGGCTTGGGCAGTGTATACAGCAAGATAGATTCATTGCCAGCTGCCAAGCAGGCTGAAATCAAAGCCGATATTGCTGCTTGTTATGTAACTGGGCCGGCTTTGGCGATGGTTGATTCTGATAAGGGCGTCACCAATTTACATGTGCCAAATAATGTCATCATCGATGCATCTATGCCGGCTGCAATCAAGTCATCAGCAAAAATGTGGAATGCACAGGGTAAGTTGCAAGACACCAAGGCCATTATTCCGGACCGCAGTTATGCTGGAATTTACCAAGAAATCATCAGTTACTGTAAGGAACATGGTGCTTTTGATGTGGTGACTATGGGCAACGTATGTAATGTTGGACTGATGGCACAAAAAGCCGAGGAATATGGTTCGCATGACAAGACTTTTGAGGTGGCTGCTGATGGCATGATGCGCGTGGTTAATTCGGCGGGTGAAATTTTGACCCAACATGATGTGGAGGCAGGTGACATTTGGCGAGCGTGTCAAACCAAAGACTTGCCGATTAAGGATTGGGTAAGACTGGCGGTGTTGCGTGCTAGGAACACAGGTTCTGCGGCCATCTTTTGGTTGGATGAAAACCGTGCCCACGACCGTAATTTAATTGAAAAAGTCGAAGCTTATTTGCCTGAACATGACACCGAAGGCTTAGAAATTAAAGTCATGAACCCAAAGGATGCCATGCGATACACCTGTGAGCGGGTAACTGCAGGTTTAGACACCATTTCAGTGACTGGTAATGTATTGCGTGATTACCTCACTGATTTGTTTCCAATATTGGAACTGGGCACCAGTGCCAAAATGTTATCGATTGTACCACTGCTGGCTGGTGGCGGTTTGTTTGAAACCGGTGCAGGCGGATCAGCACCTAAGCATGTGCAGCAATTTGTGGAAGAAGGACATTTACGTTGGGATTCATTGGGTGAGTTTTTGGCCTTGGCAGTTTCTCTGGAAGACATGGCCGATAAAACCAACAACCAAGCAGCTAAGGTTTTGGCCGCTGCATTGGATGTTGCCAATGAAAGGTATTTAAGTGAAAACAAATCACCTTCGCGCAAGGTCAATGAATTGGATAACCGTGGTTCACAGTTTTACCTGACTCTGTATTGGGCAGAAGCGCTGGCCAAGCAAAGCACCGATAAGGCTTTGCAAGATGTCTTCAGTAAAGTCTACGCTGAATTACAGCAAAATGAAGCTAAAATTTTACAAGAGCTGTTGGCAGCACAAGGTGATAAGGTCGAAATTGGCGGGTATTTTGAGCCTAACAACCAGTTGGCGGAAGCGGCCATGCGACCAAGTCAAACTTGGAATGGTATTGTTGATTCAATCTGATGTAAATTGCTGAGCTTGTCGCAATGCCTTATTTAAAGTTTCAAGGCGTTTCAAGCTTGGCTGGGCTTCGATAGGTTCTGGCATCTACCAACAAGGGGTGCTGTTGAACTGGTCAAAGTGTCGCGTTTCCCCACCCAGTACCACTTGTGGTATTGGGTGGGGTTTAATGCATTAAAATCCCTCAATTCCCTGAGCTGTTGCTGCTGTCAGAGCGCACACCTTGCAAATATTCACTCCATATAAATCAATAACTTACAGCTCTTTATTAATGTTAAATATTGGTTAAGTTGTTGATTCTATTCATATTTTCTTATTTCATGCTTGACTTGAACTGGTTTTAATCATAAAGTGCATAAATGTGGGGTAAAGTGTATTTTAGTGGGAATTAATAGTGTTTTACGGTGAAGTAGCATTGAATTTAGACATCAAAGGCCGGTTGGCGATACCATCTATGTATCGCGAACCGATCAGTGCTGCCTGTGACAATCGCTTGGTGCTGACCTATAACGCCTATGAAAATGACTCACTGTGGCTTTACCCGGAACAAGAATGGGAAAAGGTGCGTGATGCCGTGATGGCACTCAGTACTTTTGATCCAATGCACCGTGCTTTGCAGCGCCGGCTGGTTGGTAGTGCGTACCATGTGGTCCCCGACAAAGGTTCCAGAATATTGTTACCCATTACTTTGCGCCAAGTGGCTTCAATGGAAAAACGTGTGGTTATATTGGGTTTGGGCAGTAAGTTTGAAATTTGGAATGAAGATGCTTTGCACAAAACCAGGCATCAAGTGCCGGCCATGAATGGTGAGGTTTCCGAAGCAATGAAATCTTTGGTGCTGTGATGGAGCAGACTTTGCACCAATCAGTACTACTCAGTCAGGCAGTGGATGCTCTGGCGATTAAACCATCAGGTCATTATTTGGATGCCACTTTTGGTCGTGGCGGTCACAGTCGTTTGTTGCTGTCGCAACTGAATGAAGCAGGCCAGCTGGCAGTGGTGGATTGTGATCCGGAAGCCATTGCGGTGGCCGAGCAATTACAACAACAAGATTCGCGGCTGTCAATTTACGCTGATGGCTTTGAACAGGCTTTGACGGCGATGAATGAGGCGGGCATGCAGTTTGATGGCATATTGTTTGATTTTGGTGTTTCTTCACCACAAATTGACCAAGCTGAGCGTGGTTTTAGTTTTCAGAAAAATGGCCCTTTAGATATGCGCATGAACAATGCAGCAGGTATGACAGCAGCGGAGTGGGTCAATACGGCCTCTGCAGATGAAATGAAAAAAGTGTTTTGGCGTTATGCGGAAGAAAAAAATGCCGGGCGCATCGCACGCAAAATTGTTGAAGTAAGAGAAACAAAGCCCTTTGTGACAACTTTTGATTTGGCCGATGTGGTTAGTGAAGTCAATCCGCCATTTTACAAAATAAAAAAACACCCTGCGACACGGGTTTTCCAGGCCATCAGAATTTTTATCAATGATGAATTGGGTCAAGTTGAAAGGGTGTTGCCTTTGGCCTTTGACCTGCTGAAGCAAGGTGGACGTTTGGTGGTGATTAGTTTTCATTCTCTTGAGGATCGTTTGGTAAAGCGATTCATCCGCACCTTGTCACAACCAGCAAAAGTAGACAGGCGCATGCCAGTGGTGCCGAATGATGAACAACAACCTGTGTTGAAGTCACTCGGCAAGCCAATCAAGGCAGTTGATCACGATACCAATGTGCGGGCCAGAAGTGCCATCATGCGAGTGGCAGAAAAGTTATGAATATGCAGAACGGAATAACCTTGTTGTTGGTGTTTATATTAATTGGGGTGTTGGTGAACTACGTGTTTTTTCAAAACGAGACGCGCAAGCTGTTTGCTGAAACCCAAAGTGTAGAAAAACAAAAATTAGAATTAAATGCTGAATGGGCGCGGTTGCAAATCGAAAAATCAACTTTGGTGTCAAATAACCGCATCGAGCAAGTGGCGCGTGAACAATTGGGCATGAAATTGCCAGAAGATGAACAGGTTTTGGTCATAGTGCGATGAGAAAATCACAACACAAACAAGTCAACATCAGCCTCAGGATTGCCATAGTGATGGCATTTTTGTTGTGTTGCTTTGTGGTGGTGGTTGTTCGGGCATTCTCTATTCAGGTGCGTGGGGCTGAGTTTTACCAAAGCCAGGGCGAAAAACGGCATGTGCGAGAGGTAGAGATTCCAGTTTCACGTGGCTCTATTTATGACCGCAATGGTGAACCGTTGGCTTTGAGTACAGCCATGGTTTCCGTAGGTATTGTGCCAGGACAGCTGTTAGATCAATTCAGTAAGGTTGAACAATTGGCTGAAGTCTTGGATTTAAATGCAGATGAATTAAAGCAAATCATCACTTCCAGAAAAGACCGTCAGTTTTTATTCATTAAACGGCGCATTACGCCCATGCTTGCTGATCAAGTTAAGGCATTGAATATGAAAGGCGTAGAGTTCAGAACAGAATTTAAGCGGTTTTATCCTGCTGGTGAAACATTGGCTAATGTGGTTGGTTTCACTGATGTAGAGGATGTAGGGCAAGAAGGCTTGGAGCGCACTTATGACAATTGGTTGACAGGAACTTCGGGTAAAAAGACCGTGGTTAAAGACTTGTTGGGTCAAGTGGTTGCGGATATAGATATTGATGAGTTGGTGCAAGCCAAACCTGGCAAGGACCTGCACTTAAGTATAGATCGTCGTTTGCAGTATGCGGCCTATTTAGGCTTAAAAAAAGCGGTGTATAAGTTCCGAGCAACATCAGGCTCAGCAGTGGTTTTGGATGTTAAAACAGGTGAGATTCTGGCGATGGTAAACCAGCCTTCATTCAATCCGAATGGAACCAAGGAAAGTAATGAAGGCTTGCGCAACCGCTCAGTCACTGATATTTATGAACCAGGTTCAGTAATGAAACCTTTTGCTGTGGTTGCGGCGCTAGAAAGTGCTGAGTATACACCGCAGTCAGTGGTAAATACCTCACCAGGCGAATACGAAGTGGATGGTTTTGTGATTCATGATTTCAGGGACTATGGTGAATTGAGTTTGGTGGATATTTTGGTGAAATCAAGTAACATTGGCGTCGCTAAACTGGTATTGGGCTTGGGCAAAGAGCACCTTTGGGATGTATACCACAGATTTGGTTTTGGCCAATCATCTGGCAGTGGTTTTATGGGTGAAAGTGCAGGGTATTTGCCACACCATGACCGTTGGAGAACCGCCGATCATGCTGCTTTGTCACGTGGTTATAACTTGTCAGTCACAACTTTACAAATGGCTTCGGCTTATTCGGTGTTTGCCAATCAAGGCCGATACCGTTCACCTACATTCATTAAAGGTAACATCAATGAAGACAAAGCCATCATTGACCCCATGATTGCTTCACAGTTGACCGATATGTTGTCGCATGTGGTTCAGGACAATGACGGCCACAAAGCCTTTATTCCAAACTACAGTGTGGCAGGTAAGACCGGCACCGCCAGAATTGCCGAAAAAGGTGGTTATTCAGATAATTACATGTCTTCTTTTGTTGGCTTTTCACCTGTGTCTTCACCCAGATTGGTGGTGGCTGTGACCATCAACAACCCTCAAGGTGATGCATATTATGGTGGTTTGGTGGCAGCACCGGTGTTTGCCGAAATCATGAAAACTGGTTTGCGTTTACTTAATGTGCCAGCCGATCAAATGTCACGTACCTTGGCGGACAGCACCGTTGATGCTGTGCCTTTGATGCAGGAGGTCGGTGATGTCCAATAACAGCACCCATACAAGTAAAGATTTACACTGGTTATTGGAAACCTTGAATCAGTTGTCTGGCGCCAGCCCGGTGAAAATACGCAATGAATCGATGGGACATGCAGTAATCAACGACCTGTGTTTAGACAGTCGTGAAGTTCAGGCAGGTGATGTGTTTGTGGCGTTGTCAGGATTTAATGTGCATGGGCTTGATTATGCGTACCAAGCTGAAAGAGCGGGTGCCATTGCGGTGCTTACTGAACCTACAAAAGCTTCAAGAACAACTTCAGTTGGTCGACAAAAGCCGTTAAAAATACCGGTGGTTGAATGTGCGGACTTAAGTGGTGTGCTGGGTGATTTGGCCTGCGAATTTTATGACCACCCAAGCAAACAATTGAAAGTAACTGCGATCACAGGCACCAACGGAAAAACATCAACGGCCTGGTTGTTGATGCATGCTTTGCAGCAATTGGGTGTCAAAGCAGGTTACATTGGCACCTTGGGAGTGGGCGGAATTGATCAGCTGACAGCGATGCAAAACACCACGCCTTCAGCCATTGCAATTCAAAAGAACATGGCTGCCATGTTACAAGCAGGCTATCAGCATGTCTGTATAGAAGTGTCCTCACATGCTTTACACCAGCAGCGTTTCAATGGCACTCAAGTGCACACTGCTGTATTTACCAACCTCAGTCGTGATCATCTGGATTACCACCAAAGTATGGCCGCTTATGAGGCCGTCAAACTTAAATTGTTTCAACAATTCAAACCACAGGTCAGCATCATCAATGCAGATGACCAAATAGGACAAGCATGGTTAGCCAATGAATACCTGGGTGAACAGGTCTGGTCTTTTGGTATCAACCAAGCAGAACTGGATTACCAGGCTTCTGAGGTCCGCTTAGAGTCAACGGGGATTGCTTTTAAACTTACGCATAAGGCAGAAAATCATGAGTTCAAAACCAGTTTGTTGGGTGAATTCAACGTATTGAATATGTTGGCAGTGATTGCAGCTTTACAAGCAGTGGGTTTTGGTTTACAAAAAATACAAGCAGTTGTTGCGCGTTTAAAACCAGTGTTGGGTCGAATGAATCGCATTGATGACCACCGCAATGGTTCAATTATGGTGATTGATTATGCCCACACTCCCGATGCTTTAAAGCAAGTGCTATTGGCCTTGCGGGCGCACACTGATCAACAATTATGGTGTGTATTTGGTTGCGGTGGAAACCGCGATAAAGGCAAGCGAGCAATGATGGGAGCCGTGGCAGAACAGTATGCAGACAAAGTGATCTTAACAGATGACAACCCGCGCTTTGAATCGTCAGCGCAAATCATTGCTGATATTGAAGCTGGTATGCAACTTAAACCTCATGTCATCAATAACCGCAAACAGGCCATCGCTTATGTGCTGGATCAATGCAACCGCGGAGATGTTATTTTATTGGCTGGCAAAGGCCATGAGTCAACCCAAGAAGTTAACGGCGAACTGTTGCCATTTAATGACATTAAAGTGACCCAAGAACTGCTGGGGGTGGCATTGTGATTCAAATGAATTTGCACCAGGTTTCAGCCATTGTTGGCGGCAATTTTGTCGGCAAAGAAGCACGCATACAAGGTGTAACCACCGATTCCAGAGGTGATTGTAAAGGTAAATTATTTGTGGCACTAAAAGGTGAAAATTTTGATGGTGAAGCGTACTGTCAAGCAGCCGTAGAAAAAGGTGCAGCTGCCGTACTGGTGGCCAATGCGGTCGAAGTTCATGTGCCACAACTGATCGTAAAGGACACTTTGGTGGCATTGCAGGCAATGGCCACCGCATGGGTCAAACAAACTGGAGTTAAAGTCATAGCCATAACAGGTTCAAATGGCAAAACCACAGTTAAAAACATGCTGCTATCGGTGTTGAGCCAAAAGTACCAATGTCATGCCACTGCTGGAAATTTTAACAATGAAATTGGCGTGCCTCTGTCTGTTTTAGGCATCCGTCACAGCGATGAAGTTGCAGTGATAGAGATGGGCGCCGCACAAGTTGGTGACATTGCCAGTTTGACTGAAATTATTCGTCCAGACATTGCCCTGGTGACCAATATTGGTGAAGCCCATGTAGGCCGTTTTGGCAGTGTTGAAAAAATCGCTGTTGGTAAAGCAGAAATATACCAGGCCTTAAATGCTGATGGATTGGCAATCATTAATGCCGATTCGCCCTACTGCGAACAATTCAGTGCTGATTTAGAAGGCAGAAAGATAACTTTTGGCAAGCATTCAACTGCTGATTTTCGTTTGCTTGAAGGTGACAATGGCTACCAAGTATTGACCCGTCGCAACGAAAGTTTTGCATTGAAACTGCCGGTATTAGGACTACACAATTACATCAATGCCACGGCTGTGGTTGCCATTGCAGTGGCTTTGCAAGTCAGTTTTACAGCAATAGAAATTGGTTTAAGCACTTTTGAGCCAGAGCCAGGACGTTTGCAAGTGATGGATGCAGCAAATGGTCTGTGTGTAATAAATGACAGTTACAACGCCAACCCAGCCAGTGTTAAAGCCGCAATTGATGTATTGGCTGAACAACACACACCCACCTTATTGGTATTAGGTGACATGGGAGAATTGGGTGAGCATGCTGAAACATTGCACCAACAAGTGGGTGAATATGCCCAGCATGCTGGCATCAATCAAGTGATAGCGGTTGGGGAGTTTGCCGCCGCCGTTTGTCGAGGATACCAAGCAATTGGTGGCAATGCCCAGTCGTTCAAGACTGTGGCTGAATTAACTGTGCATTTAAATCAACAAGCTCCGGTTCAAGGAACGGTGTTGGTCAAAGGTTCAAGAAGCATGCGTTTGGAACGTGTGGTAGAAAGTTTAACAAGAGGGCAAGTGGCATGATCTATTGGATAGCACAACATTTTAATGAACAGTTCTCTGGTTTAAATCTGTTCAGTTACCTCACTTTCAGAGCCATTATGGCGGCATTGACGGCGTTGTTGTTGTCTTTATTTTTGGGCCCTTGGTTTATCCGCACCTTACAAATTAAACAAATTGGCCAACAAGTTCGCAGTTTAGGGCCAGAATCACATTTGAGTAAGCAAGGCACCCCAACCATGGGTGGTGCGATGATTCTAGCAATCATTGTTATGACTACATTGTTATGGGGCGATTTGACCAATCAATACGTTTGGCTGTCATTGTTTGTGCTGGTGGGCTTTGGCATGATTGGCTGGGTTGATGATTACAAAAAAATTCATTTAAAAAGCTCTGCGGGTTTATCGGCTAAGTGGAAATACAGCATGCAGTCGTTGGTCGGTATTATAGCGGTGGTGTATTTGTATCAATACGGGCACAGCAGCATTCATCAACAGCTGGTGTTGCCAATGATCAGTGACTTCAATTGGTCACTGGGTTGGCTGGCCATACCTTTGGGGTATTTTGTCATTGTTGGTTCCAGTAATGCAGTGAACTTGACTGATGGTCTTGATGGTTTGGCCATCATGCCAACAGTTCTGGTGGGATCGGCCTTGGGCGTGTTTGCTTATGTGACTGGTAATGCAGTGATTTCTAATTATTTGATTCTGCCATTCATCCCAGGAACGGGGGAGCTGTCAATTTTTTGCGCAGCCATAGCTGGTTCTGGGTTGGGATTCTTATGGTTTAACACCTACCCAGCGCAGGTATTTATGGGTGATGTTGGTGCCTTGGCATTGGGTGCTGCTTTGGGTTTGGTGGCTTTTGTGACCCGACAAGAACTGGTGTTTTTTATTATGGGCGGGGTATTTGTGATGGAAACTGTTTCAGTGATCCTGCAAGTGGCCTCCTTTAAGTTAACCGGTAAGCGAATTTTTCGGATGGCGCCGATTCACCACCATTTTGAATTGAAAGGCTGGGCAGAACCTAAAGTTATTGTGCGTTTCTGGATCATTTCAATCATTTTGGTTTTGATTGGCTTGGCCACATTAAAAATCAGATAAATATGAGTGTATCAAACAACAAAAAAGTCAAAGCAAGCTGGTACGTGGTAGGCGTAGATGGCTGGCTGGCTATGGCATTTTTGGCCTTGATTACCATTGGCGCAATCATGGTGGCATCGTCTTCTATTGCGGTGGCTGAAAGTAAAGTTAATGATGCTTTTTATTATTTCAAACGGCATATTTTGTTCATTGGTTTAGGTACTGCGTTTGGGGTGATGATGATGAACATCTCCTCTGAATGGATGAATCGATTGAGTCGCCCAGCGTTGATTTTAGGTGTGTTGGCATTGGTTGTGGTGTTGATTCCAGGCATTGGGGTTGAAGTGAATGGTGCCAGGCGTTGGATTAATCTAGGGGTTTCAAGATTTCAGGTGGTTGAAGCCATTAAGTTGACATTAATTATGTCATTGGCTACCTATGTGGTTAAACACAAAGCCAGTATTCAAAAATCCATGTTGGGTGTACTCAAACCATTGGTAATCATGGTTTTAATTGCAGGTTTGTTGTTGGTTCAACCTGATTTTGGTTCTGCTGTGTTGTTGATGATGATCACCTTAGTGATGATATATATTGCCGGCGCGCGTTACCGTGATTTAACTCTAATCAGTCTGCTGGGCGGTTCTGCCATGATGGTGATTGCTTGGGCAGAACCCTACCGGGTTAAGCGTTTGGTCAATTTCGTCGATCCTTGGCAGGACCCTTTTAATGCAGGTTTTCAGTTGGTTCAGGCATTGATAGCTGTTGGGCGTGGTGAGATTACGGGGGTAGGTATAGGTTCAAGTATACAAAAATTATTTTATTTGCCAGAAGCCCATACTGACTTTATTTTTGCAGTTTATGCAGAAGAAATGGGGTTTATAGGTATTTTGGCTTTGGTTGCACTGTTTGTGTTATTGATATATCGAATTTTTAAAGTCGCCCGCAATGCCTTTGATCAAGGCAACGAATTTGCTGGGTTCATGTGTACTGGAATAGCTGTGTGGTTGGCTTTACAAGCTTTTATGAGTATGGGCGTTAACTTAGGAATGTTACCAACCAAAGGCTTAACTTTACCTTTTATCTCTTCAGGTGGCAGTGCCATTATGATGAATATCATTGCCTTAAGCGTGGTATTCAGGATTTCTTTTGAAAACCGAAAAATACACTACAGAACTACCAAGCCGGAGGCAACAGCATGAATTTTGCAATCATGGCCGGTGGCACCGGTGGACATATTTTCCCAGGCATTGCAGTGGCTAAAGCTCTACAGAAAAAAGGCCATAAAATATTTTGGCTGGGAGCGCAAGGCGGTATGGAAGAGCGTATTGTACGTCAGCATGGTATACGTTTGACACTGTTGCCGATTAAACCGTTGCGTGGAAAAGGCTTGTCTGGGATGTTGGCGATGCCATTTCGACTGTTAAAAGGTATTTTTCAAGCGCGCAAATTTTTTAAAGTGAATCAGATTGATGCCGCCATAAGTATGGGTGGATATGTGGCTGCGCCAGGTGGTTTTGCTACCGCTTTGAGTAAAACTAAGTTGATTGTGCATGAACAAAACAGTGTATTTGGTTTAACCAATAAAAGTTTGGCAAAACGGGCCAATTTAGTGATGACAGGATTCGATTTATCCGAACAATTTAATGCGCAATGGGTGGGTAATCCAGTGCGAGATAGCATTGAGGCAATCGAAAAGCATTCGGACCGCACAGGGCCGTTGAATGTTTTGGTTTTAGGTGGTTCGTTGGGAGCACAATCGCTTAACAGCATGGTGCCTAACTTGTTATCAGAGTGGATAGAAGCAGGTGAAATCAAAATCAAACACCAGTGTGGGCGGGAAAAATTACGCGCCACCCAAGCTGCCTACGGTGATTTATCCTTGCAAGTTGATATTCAAGAATTTATTCAAAATATGGCTGCAGCTTATCAATGGGCTGATGTGTGTATATGTCGAGCAGGTGCGTTGACCATAGCTGAAATTACCACAGTGGGTATCCCCACGGTTTTTGTCCCATTTCCACAAGCAGTGGATGACCACCAAACCCAGAATGCCTTGAGCTTGGTCAGAAAAGGCGCTGCCCTGATGTGGCAAGAGTCATCAGATCAATCGTTATTTATTGAACAGTTTAAGCAATTATTGCAGCAACAAGATCGCCACAATATGCGGGCTGCATTGTTGGCGGTTCGAAAAACCCATGTTGCCGATAAAATTGCCAGCTTATGTGAACAGGTGGTGGCATGAGTTATTTAAATCCAGAACATAAATTTGCCAGTCGCATGCAGCGAATTCATTTAATCGGAATTGGTGGTTCAGGCATGTCGGGCATTGCAGAAGTATTGCATAACTTAGATTTCAAAGTCAGTGGCTCAGACTTACAGGCAGGCAAGGTGACAGAGCGCTTAAAAGCCATGGGTATTCAAGTGATGCTGGGTCATGATGCAGAACATGTGGAGCAAGCAGATGTGGTGGTGTACTCCTCTGCAATTCAGGCGAAAAACCAAGAACTTAAAGCCGCCAGAGCTGCTCAAATTCCAGTGCTAACTCGGGCAGAAATGTTGGCAGAGTTGATGCGCTTTAAAGTGGGTATCGCAGTGGCAGGAACGCATGGAAAAACCACAACTACCAGTTTGGTCGCCAGTATTTTAACTGAAGCAGGTTTAGACCCCACATTTGTAATCGGTGGTTTGTTGACTTCAGCAGGTACCAATGCAGGATTAGGTACAGGTGAATACCTGGTGGCTGAAGCCGATGAGTCAGATGGTTCGTTTCAGTTATTACAACCAGTGATGGCCATTGTGACCAATATTGATGAAGATCATATGGCCACTTTTGACAATGATTTGGATCAGTTGAAACTGTCCTTTTCGACATTCCTGCATCGTGTTCCGTTTTATGGTGTGACGGTGTTGTGTGTGGATGATGAACATGTCTTTGAATTGTCACAACAAATCTCGCGGCATCAAATTACTTATGGTTTAACCGAACGGGCGCAAATTCGGGCAGTGAACTTAAAACAAAATAAACAATTCATGTGGTTTGATGTGATGATCAATGACCAAGTCATGATGCAACAGGTGAAATTAAATTTACCTGGCACCCACAATGTTTTGAACGCACTTGCAGCCATTGCCATTGGCATTGAGCTGGATGTGGAAATGCAGGCAATGAAAAATGCCTTGGCAAATTTCAATGGTGTCGGCAGACGTTTCAATATTTACCCTGATTATCAGCTAGATGATACTGCGGTAACAATCATTGATGATTATGCTCACCATCCAACAGAATTGGCTGCTGCTATACAAGCATGCAGAGATGGTTGGCCGGACAATCGATTGGTGATGGTGTTTCAACCACACAGGTACAGTAGAACCAGGGATTTATTTGATGATTTTGCTGATGTCTTAGATGAGGTTGATTTGCTGTTGGTTAGCGAAGTGTATGCTGCTGGCGAGGCCATTATTTCAGGTGCGACTGCCAATGACCTTTGTCGCAGCGTCAGAAACCGTGGCAAGTTAGACCCGGTATTTGTTCAAGACCTTAATAATGTACCCAAAACATTGAGTCATTTGGTGGAAGCAGGTGATGTGGTATTGATGGTGGGTGCCGGTACCATTGGTACATTGATTCAAAACATGTTGCAAGAAGAACACACAGGAGGCCTGTATGTCTGAGTTACATGTGGCTGTACTACACGGTGGTCAATCTGCAGAGCGTGAAGTGTCGTTGAAATCAGGTGCAGCGGTGGCGAAAGCTTTAACCGCATTGGGTCATCGTGTTGCAATGGTGGATGGTATAGCAGCATTGAAATTATTGGATAAGGACAGTATTGATGTGGTGTTCAATATCATGCATGGTGCAGACGGTGAAGATGGTCAGTTGGCTGCATGGTTAAAACTAGAAGGTTATGTATCGACTTGCGGCAGTTTTGCTGGCGCCAGTTTGAGTTGGCATAAGGACCAAGCCAAAACCATGTTAGCGAAAGCCGGTTTACTCACACCCAACAGCCAATTGCTCAAGCACCCAGCGGCATTACAAGTGCAGGGCAATGGTCCATGGATCATTAAGCCAGCCACTGAAGGGTCAAGTGTGGGTCTGTTTAAAGCGAATGATGCCAAGGAGCTGCAATTGGCTGTAGCAGATGCATTTGAACTGGCTGAAGACATCTTGGTTGAAGATTTTATTCAGGGCACTGAGTGTACAGTAGGTGTGGTTGGTGATGTGGTGTTACCGGTCGTGAGTATTCAACCGGCCAGTGAGTTGTATGACTTCCATGCGAAATACAGCAGTTCCAGTACCCAGTACCACTGCCCCCCAAAATTTTCAGAGCAGTGGCAACAAGCGCTACAAGATGATGCCAAGCTTGCTGCTGAAGTGCTTAATATTGATGGATGGTGTCGGGTTGATTTTATTGTTGATGCACAAGGCCGAAGGTGGTTTCTAGAGGTCAATACGACACCTGGTATGACCAACAGCAGCTTGTTACCCAAAGCAGCTGCGGTCCATGGTTGGTCTTTCGAACAATTGGTGGCTGCAATTTTAGCCACAGCAAAAAAAGCTGAAGGGGGTCGGTCATGAGTAAAACCATGCAATTGACCATTATATTCAGTTTGTTGGTGCTGTTATTGGTGGTGGCCATGATGAGTGGTTTGATTCAATCTGAACGCTGGAAAATAAGTCACTTGGAAGTGGCTGCTGAATACAATCGAATCACCCCAGAACAGCTGCGTTTGATGGTGGCTAAATCACCGGAACGCTCATTCTTTCGCTTGGACGCTGAATATGTAAAAGCCAGTATAGAGTCCATGCCTTGGGTAAGGTATGCCCATGTAGTTAAACAATGGCCAGACACACTGAAAATAACTATTAAGGAGCATCAGGCCATTGCGGTATGGAATGGAGTGGATTTATTGAACCAGTCAGGTGAAGTTTTTCAAGTTGATGCTGTTGATCATCTAAATGCCTTACCAAGAATTTATGGTGTCAAAGAAGATTCTGTGATGACTTTAGAACATTTCAATCGTTTCAATCAATTGTTAAAGCCTATTGGGCATGAAATCAGCCAGGCCAGGGTCAATGAACGTGGTGATTGGCAGTTGGTATTGCGCAACGGTTTGGAAGTGTTTTTAGGCACTGAAAAACATGAGGCGCGGATTTTGCGCTTGGCAGAAACATGGGAACAATTATTGGCTGCATCAGAGCGATTACCTGAACGTGTGGATTTGCGTTACAGCAATGGTTATGTGGTTCGTTGGCGTGAACAACAAAAAGTGAGCGCCCAAAAAATAACGTTTGATAGGCAGGATATAGGATAAAAATGGCTAAAAAACAAGAAACAAAACTGCAGGTTGGTTTAGATATAGGAACATCTAAAGTGGTGGCGATTGTCGGTGAGTTACATCCTGATGGCTCCATTGAAGTGGTGGGTATAGGTTCATCACCCTCACGTGGCTTAAAGCGCGGTGTGGTAGTAGACATTGAATCTACGGTGCAATCTATTAAACGGGCCATTGAAGAAGCTGAATTGATGGCAGGTTGTGAAATTCAATCGGTATTCGTTGGTATCGCAGGCAGTCACATTCGCAGCATCAACTCTGATGGCATTGTGGCCATTAAAGACAAGGAAGTCAGCAAAATTGATGTGGAAAAAGTTTTGGATGCAGCCAAAGCTGTGCCAATTCCTAATGACCAAAAAGTTCTGCATGTTTTGCCTCAAGAGTATGTGATTGATGGTCAAGACGGAATCCGTCATCCCATTGGGATGTCTGGTGTGCGTTTGGAAGCACGAGTACACCTTATTACTGGCTCTGAAAGTGCCGCACAAAACGTCACCAAATGTGTGGCTCGATGCGGTTTGTCAGTTGATCAAATGATAGTGGAACAACTGGCTTCATCAACTGCCGTATTGACTGAAGATGAAAAAGAGCTGGGGGTTTGCATGGTTGATATTGGTGCAGGCACTACAGATATTGCAGTGTTCACTAATGGTGCCATCAGGCACGTATCGGCGATTCCAATTGCAGGTGATCAAGTAACCAATGACATTGCAGTATCAATGCGTACGCCGACCCAGCATGCGGAAGACATCAAATTAAAGTATGCCTGTGCCTTGCGGCAGTTGGCATCAGCAGAGGAGACTATTTCAGTACCCAGTGTGGGTGATCGTCAGCCCAGAAGGTTGGCGCGCCAGACCTTGGCGGAAGTGGTAGAGCCTCGGTACGAAGAATTATTCAGCCTGGTACAGGCTGATTTACAGCGCAGTGGTTATATAGATTTAATTGCTGCAGGTATTGTGTTGACTGGTGGCGCCTCAAGAATGGAAGGGGCTGTTGAGTTGGCAGAAGAAATATTTCATGTGCCCGTAAGGTTGGGCGTGTCAGTGAATGTGGCTGGCTTGAAAGAGGTTGTAAATAATCCTGTGCATGCGACAGGTGTGGGTTTATTGCAATATGGCAGTAACAACGATTTTGTTGCTGACAGTACTATGGAATCAGAGGGCTGGTTACATAAATTTAAAAAGTGGTTTTTAGGTGATTATTGAAAGTAGGTAGCAATTTGTGCCGATTTGAAAAATCGCAAATGAGATACAAAAACCAAAATTAGATAATAATGTTCGGAGGTATATAAAATGTTTGAATTAATGGAAACTGAAAACACAGGCGCAATCATTAAAGTGATTGGAGTCGGTGGTGGCGGTGGTAACACCGTACAACAAATGGTTGAAGCGGATATCGAAGGGGTGGAGTTTATTTGCGCCAATACCGATATGCAAGCTTTAGAAAAGACCCATTGTAAAAATGTGGTCAGAATTGGACAAAATGTAACCAAAGGTTTGGGTGCAGGTGCCAACCCAGAAGTGGGTAGACAGGCTGCATTAGAAGACACAGAACGCTTGAAAGAATGTTTGGCCAATACCGATATGGTGTTCATCACAGCCGGCATGGGAGGTGGTACAGGTACTGGTGCAGCCCCTGTGATTGCAGCAATTGCTAAAGAGATGGGTATATTGACTGTGGCAGTAGTTACTAAGCCGTTCCCGTTTGAAGGCAAACGCAGAATGGATGTAGCCAACAAAGGTATTCAAGATTTGGAACAGCATGTGGACTCTTTGATCACCATTCCTAATGCAAAATTGTTGACTCATTTTGGTCGTGATGTGACTTTGTTGAATGCTTTCAAAGCCGCCAATGACGTGTTGCAAGGTGCCGTACAAGGCATTGCTGAATTGATCACTTGTCCTGGATTGGTGAATGTCGATTTTGCTGATGTGAAAACGGTGATGTCAGAAATGGGTATGGCAATGATGGGTACAGGTATTGGTAAGGGCGATGAACGTGCAGCTGCAGCCACAGAATTGGCCATGAACTCTCCATTATTGGAAGACATCGATATGCACGGAGCAAATGGAGTGTTGGTTAATATCACCGCTGGTATGGATATGACCATTGGAGAATATGAAGAAATTGGTGATTTGGTTAAAGAATATGCATCAGATGAAGCCACTGTGGTAGTGGGAACTTCGATAGACATGGAAATGACCGATGAAATTCGTGTCACAGTAGTTGCCACAGGCTTAAATAAAGCGGTGAAACAAAAGCAATTTAAATCAGTGGAAATTGTGCGCAATGCCACCAATAACCGCATTGAACAGCCTATTCGTGCCACCAGGGAAGAGCAAGAAGTAAAAAGTAATTCACACAACAGCGGCCAAGCGGTCATTGATCAATTACGTGATGGTAAGGCGTCGGTAGACAGTGATGACTATTTAGACATACCCACATTTTTACGTAATCAGTTAGATTGACAACTGAATATCTGTGTATAACGATAAGACAATCAAGCGAGCCCGGTTTAGATTGTCAGCAAGAACGTCAACCTTGCCGGTCACACCACCTCCTGTGGCCGGCACTTTTTATTGACATTGTCAGGCTGTGCTTGGCACTGTGGTATAAAAGTCACAAGCGTTGTAAAATTACCACAAAATTCATTGAATTGAAGTGCCTATGTGCTACAATCCACAAAATCAAAAAAATCAATCAATACAATTACTACTGCCTATGATTGCACAACAAACATTAAAAAACACCGTCAGAGCCACAGGCGTAGGTATCCATTCAGGCCAAAAAGTATTTATCACCCTCAGTCCTGCTCCAGTAGACACTGGCATAGTCTTTCGTCGTGTTGACTATAAACGTCCAGTTGCAATTCAAGCCAGTGCCATCAATGTAGGTGAAACCAGCATGTCGACGACCTTGGTTAAAAACGGGATTAAAGTGGGTACGGTTGAACATTTAATGGCAGCTTTTGCAGGCATGAATATAGATAATTGTTATGTTGATCTAAGTGCATCTGAAGTACCAGTAATGGATGGATCGGCTGGTCCATTTGTATTTTTAATCCAATCAGCGGGTATTGCAGAGCAGTCTGCTGCACGACAATTCATTAAGATTAAAAAAGCAATTAAAATAGAAGCAGGCGATAAGTTCGCCAATTTAACCCCTTTTGCTGGCAGCAAATATTCGTTTGATATTGAGTTTGATCACCCTGCATTCGAAGACCACCATAATCATGCCAGTATTGACTTGAACACCCAGTCGTTCATTAAAGAAATTTCACGCGCACGTACCTTTGGCTTTATGCGTGATATTGAGATGTTGCGTAATAATAACTTAGGTTTAGGTGGCAGTATGGACAATGCCATTGTGTTAGATGATTATCGGGTACTCAACAATGATGGTCTGCGTTATGAAGCTGAGTTCGTTCGTCACAAGTTGTTAGATGCCATTGGTGATATTTATCAATTGGGACACCCTATTATTGGTGCTTACCATGGATACAAGTCTGGACATGCACTGAACAATGAATTGGCCAGGGCTTTGTTGGCCGATGAGTCTGCGTATGAAATTGTTAGCTTCACCAGCCATAAAGACAAGGCCGAGTCTATGTTGCCACAAGGGTTATTAGCTTAATACCATAATCAGTTAACTACTGCATTAAGTAACACTGACTGTAATCAGTCTAATTGCGAAGCTGCGAAATCCACATCCATTGCCTGTAATGCATCCAGAGGCTTGACTTCAGCTGCCCGCTGATACAAAGCTGTGGCTTCCTTTATGCCCTTATCCCCTTGTAGCAATAACATGGCATTGCCTGCTTCGATTAAATTGATGGCATTGGGTACCAGCTCCAGTGATTTTTCTATGTGTTGTAATGCTGTTTTGGCTTTGGCGCCATAAGTAAGGCCACCCAAAGTAGCACCTACTTTGTCTATAATCTCAGCATGGTACATCGCCATGGCTAAATGCGCTTCAGCATGTTCAGGCTGGCTGTCTAATACTGCGCTGAGTAAACTTTTGATTTTGCCCCCAAGTCCTTTGGCCAAGGCTTTGGTGATGGAGATTGATTGTGAGTAGCGGCCCATAGCCAAGGCAGTGGTGAATTGGTTGTTTACAGCATCGTTGCTGTACTGTTCGCCAAATAAATACGCTTGTTCTAACAGTTCAACACTTTGCTCGTCATCTTCGCAAATGTAGTCGGTATAGGCGACCACAGACCTAATCAGAACAGGTACGCCATCGGACTTCAGTTTAACAGCCGCAGTGGCAGCATCAGCAAAATTTCCATTATGAAACAACAACCAAGCAGCCAATAAGTCTCCAGTAGGTGGATCCGCTACATCAGCAGCATGTAATGCCTCCCACTGCTTGAGCAATTCGCTTTTGCTGAGTGATTGTATAAATTGAGTTTCAGTGGATTGCCAGTTAGATATTTTCATGTTTTAGGTTATTTAGGTGGAATTTTGAATTAAATTTTACTTTAGTGTGTTTACTCTACAAGCAATGATTACTATACCCACATCATCAATAAAACACAACACAATGAGGTGTCACATGAATACAAAACAAATGAAAGAATCAGCAAAAAATGCATTTTTAGCCGGCTTGGGTGTGGTTTCAATCGCACAGAAAGAAGCTACTAAAGCTTATGACAAAGCGTCAAAAGAAGCCAATAAATTTTATGGTACTTTATTGAAAGAAGGTAAATCTTTTGAAAAGAAATCAAAAAAATCTGTTGATCAATTGACCAACCAAGCAGAAGGTAAATTCAATAACTTCAAAAACATCGCTACCAAGCAGTTCAATAAAATTGAAAATGTTTTTGAAACTAAAGTAGAAACAGCTTTGAACAAGTTGGACATTCCAACCAGCGATGACCTGAAAGGTTTGAGCAAACGAGTTGATACTTTAATCAAAGAAATCAAAAAGATTGATACCAAAAAAGCTGCATAAAAAAAGCCGCTTAAATCAATCGCGAGTTTTATACCTCGTCCCCCAGCAGTAACCAAGGATGGTTGCTGTTTTTTTTGTCTAAAATATATTCAATTCATTGAAGCAGCAAATGCATGCATGTTACTGTAAACTGCATCATTGGATAAAATTTTCAATTGATTGCTATTTATACCAGCAGCATATAACTGCTTGAAATTTGTTTAATACACTACATAATATTGCCAATCAGTTATAATAGAGTCATCATGTCATTACAACTTACTCAACCTGCGGCTGACCGCATATTACATTTTATGTCGATGGATGAATCGGCTGTGGGCTTTCGTGTCTCAGTTAAAAAAATGGGCTGCTCTGGCTGGGGCTATGATGTGGCTTTGGCGCATGAAGTCGCTGACAATGAAATCACCTTGGAAGACAAAGGAGTTAAGTTGATTGTGCCAAAAGATGCCATTGATAAGGTCAATGGCACGGTGATTGATTATGAGAAACAAGGCATCAATCAAATCTTTGTCTACAAAAATCCTAACGCCACTGGCTCCTGTGGTTGTGGTGAAAGTTTTACCACCAACTAACGCTGCTTCAAGGTCTAATTGACCTAGCCACAGCTGTTAATGTTTTGCGCAATCCTCGGTCTGCCTACATTACTGACAATGATGGCTTTGCCATGCTCAGCACCACGCTCATCACAGAAACGAATGGTTAAATTGGTACCTGGGGCAAATCCGGTGCGGTTGAATCTGATGGTGGGCCGGTACAACGAGGCTTTGGCCTGTAAACCAGTGTTCATGTTATTTTCGTTCAGCAACATCTGATCATGGTGATTAAATACCCGATCCTGATTGCTGTCAATAAACACCATCCAACCACCATGCCATTGGCTGTTGCCATCGCAGGCCGTAAAAGACTGGCTGGCACACAACACCACATGTTGACCTATTATAATACTTTGGCTGCGGGCAAAGTTGATGGTCGAAGAGAGGCGGTTTATCTCTTGAGTCATGCTCTGATTCAGTTTAAATTCCCGGTAATTTGGCAGTCCATAAGCGGACAGTATTGATATGATGCTGAGGGTTATGATGAGCTCAATCAAGGTAAAGCCTTGGCAGTGTTGTTTCATTGGCATGAGAGTTACTCCAAATGACTCCATTTTGCGCAACTTACGGCTGTCTTGCCGCTGTAAAATTCTGAATACACTGTCAATTTTTTCTGACAGTCATTGCTGATGTTGACAGTTAAATATTATTATGTCGGCTTGAATCAATGCAAGGCGCACCCTATAATCTACTTTTAAAATTTAGGATTCACATCATGGCAAGAGGTATCAACAAAGTCATCTTGGTCGGCAATTTGGGCAATGATCCAGAAGTCAGGTACACACCTGCCGGTGCGGCGGTTACCACCATTTCGTTGGCCACTACTGACAGCTGGAAAGACAAGGAAGGCAACAAACAAGAAAAAACAGAATGGCACCGGGTGGTGTTCTTCAGTCGGTTGGCTGAAATTGCGGGTGAATACCTGAAAAAGGGCAGCCAAGTTTATATCGAGGGCAAATTGCGTACCAACAAATGGCAAGACAAAGACGGTAATGACCGTTACACCACAGAAATCATGGCCAATGAAATGCAAATGTTGGGTGGCCGTGGCGATTCAGGTTCTGGTGGTTTCGGCGGAGGTGGTCAATCCATGCCTTCAGCACCCCGTGCAAACAACAATAACAACAACCAACAGCAGAACAACAACCCCGCACCTAATTTTGATGATTTTGATGATGAAATTCCTTTCTGAATCTGATTGGTCAATGCAGTAACCATTAAAAAAACCTCGCCATGTGAGGTTTTTTTGTTTTTGATGTCATTAAATTAATAGCCCTGTCGTATTTATAACCATTTAATAGAGAGTATTTTTATGCAGTACATTAAATTAATATGCAGTCTTGTCGGTTTGTTGATAGGTTTTCAGTCATTGGCCGCCATTCATTATGTTGGTGAGGGGTCGCAATGCAATGGTACCAATCACCATGATTCTCTGGGCATAGCCTTGTTATCAGCTGCGTTTAATGGCTCTGAAAATGATGAGATCAGATTGACCAATACAGTTGCTTACCTTGGTAATGGGGATGGGTCGTACACACTTACGGGTTGGAATTCCTCAGGTGCTGGAAATTTAACCATTAAAGGTGGCTACGCCAACTGTGGAGATCCTCGTAATGATGTCAATCCGGTCATTGGCAACACAAATTCGGCGGTGTTTGATATCAAAGGTGACTCGGTGGTGACGCTGATAAATATATCGATATTTGGCAGTGCTTCAAGAGGCATAATCATCAGTGAAAACTCAGATGTGTTTTTAGAAGAAGTAGATGTGTCATCTAATGTAGCGGGTATCAGGGTATTGGGTGGTTCTTATTTGGAAGTAGGCGCCAGCACTGTGGTGCATAACAATGGAGATTTAAGCGGCATTTCTAAAGGCGGTGGTATTTGGTGTTATGGAAATAACTCTGAAGTCCGAATCGAAGGTTTATTGGCAGCCAACAAGGCCCAATCTGGAGGGAATATGTACATTGAAGATGGTTGCTTTGCGGTTCTGGAAGGTGGCAGTCAAATTAAGGGCAGTCGAGAGTTGGCGCAAATGGATGCTGAAAGCGGCGGTGGTATTATGGTGCATGATGGTGGGGAATTGCTTGCTAATGGTGGCGCAAATCGAGTAATCATCAGTGACCATTGGGCAAATTTTGGTGGTGGTCTATATGTTTGGGGTTCTGGACGGGCTACTTTATTTAATACTTATATAGCAAGAAACAGGGCGTTCGATCAAATCAGTGGTGGCAGTGGAATATATGCCATTAATGGTGGTTCCAGTGCCGCTCAAGTCATTATGGATAGAGTCGCCTCATGCCCATTTCTGATCAGTTGTTCGGAATTTGAACAAAATCAATTCGAAGGAAGTGTAGTCTACATCAATAACTCTAAAGTCAAAATAAGTCGTACAATATTTGAACAAAATGAATACATTGCACCTGATGGTGCTTTTAGGGGCATGATTGATACTCAGAACGGTGCAGTCTTAGAAATGAGTTACAGTAATATGATCAGTAATGAAGCTTATTTCTTATTGGTGAATTATGCTCAAGTTGAGATGAGTCACATAACAGCAGTTAACAACAGCTATAACGATTCTAATATTGGCAGTGGTGATTCTTTTGTTTGGTACACGCCATTGGGCAACACACGCATTGAAAATTCTATTTGGCAAGATACGCAGGGAGGCGATACCCGTGGCGCCGGCCAGGTTTCAGGTAAGTGTAATTTGATTGATGACTCATCGGATTGGCCAATCGGTTCTTATACCCTTGGCGCGGCCATCTTCAATAATGTGGCCGGTGGTGATGCCCGTCAACAAGCCAGTTCTGATGGCGTGGATATGTGCCAGCAAGATACTTTTGCCTGGAGTACCGATCGAGACATAGAGTATCAGGTTTCACCGGTTAATGAAAACACCAACCCGCAAGGCAATCCCGGCGAAGCCGGTGGTTTGTATGATGCCGGTTTTGATGAGGTGTATGACAACATCGGACCGGATGAATTTTTATTAACAGTTCAGCGTGAAGGTTCAGGGGAGGGTTTTGTGATCAGTGATCCCCTGGGCATCTCTTGTGGAACAAATTGTACTGAAGTGGTGTTTAACGGCACTTTGATGACGCTGACTGCTACACCGTTCACTGGCAGTGACTTTATTGGTTGGCGAGGGTGTCCCTTGGTTAACGGCAGTAACCAGTGCCTAATCAGTGTCACCGAAAGTGTGACCACCTATGCCGAATTTCAACCGGATGATTTGATTTTTAGTGATGGTTTTGAGTAAAACTTAGATAGGATACTGTGACAAGCTGGAAGGGCTGAACTGATGTTGAAATAAGTAATCATCGATTCAGTTCTTGCAGTTTGGCCCTGATTTCTGGCAAATTCAAATCGTTTTTTGTGACTATACTTTGTGCCAATGACAGTGAATTATCGGCTTGATCCAGTTGACCCATTGCGGTTGATTGTTCAGCCCATTGCAACAGCCCTGTTAGGTACTTTTTATCAGTTTCACCATATATTTGGGCTAAATGATTGGTCCATTTTTTATAGAATTCTGCTGCTAATTCATGCTTTTGTAGAGCTTGATTACTCTCTGCTATCAGCTGTAATGAATGGGCATAGTTATTCTCATTACCTGCTGTCCATCCATTGATGTGGATTAAGTTTTGCTGAATGGCCAGCCCATGCTTATTGGCCTTGAAATAGACCCTGCCCAGCACGCTGTGGGCATGGTTAATGAAATTGGGTTCGTTGGTAAAGTTTTGCTTGATTAATTCGATACATGTTTGGGCGTGGTCTATGGCAGCGTCAAATTGACCCAAGTTAGCTAAAGTCAAAGCCAGTGACTGCTGGGTGTAAAGTGTCGAGCGGTTGTTGGTGCCCAGTGTTGTTGATTCAATAGTGTACATATGTTGCAAAATAGGCAGGGCTTTTTCTGGGTAGCCAGTGGCGTTTAAAATGGTGGCTAGGTTGGCTTTGGCGTCTATAGTTTCTGGGTGATCTGCACCAAATATATCGGTCAACATCTCAGCAGCTAAAGTCAGTGCTGCTATGGCTTCAGGGTATTGGTTTTGGTAATACTGTGTAACCCCTATATTACTGAGTGCTTGTGCCAGGCCTTCGCTGCGCTCGCCATACCTTTTGCGGTAAATTTGTTGGCTGATTTCAGCGCTGACTAAGGCTTCATCAAGTTCCCCTTCAAGTCGCTGGAAAACGGATAAAGCATTGTAGGCAAGTCCTAAGTCTGGGTGATCGTCGCCTAAGATTTGCTGATAGACTTGGATGTTTTCTTGGGTCAATGTCATGGCCGCGCCGAAGTTTCCAACTTGGTCGTAATACTGAACCAAATCTGAGTTCAGACTCAGGTTCATTACATCAGTGGCGGGCAGCGGATGGTTGGCTTTGAGTTGTTGTAAGATTTCAATTGAGCGGACTGCTTCACCTTTGAGGTAGTACACTTCTGCCAACAAAGCTTGGTTCTTGATGGTTTCTAAGTCTGTTGTTTTTAAAGTCTTAAGTCGGTCAAATTGTGTAAAAGCCTGCTCAAACTTACCTGCTTGTGCCAATACATTGGCTCGGACTCGTATCACTGCGGCCTTTTGAGCTGAAGTACTGAAAGTGTCTTCATTGGTTTTGGCCAATAGTTCATTAACGGCTTCAATTTCTCCGGCATTGAACAGGTATTGAGCCAATAAGGCAATGGCTTGTTCGTTTTTTGCTGGTAATGTCAAAGCACTATTCAGTAAAGTAATGGCTTCAGGGTAGTAACCCAGTTGGCCATTGGCCAATGCCAAAGCCACATACAGTTCAAATTTTATGGCTGCATCCATGTCGCTATCGACGGCCATTTTGTTGGCCGATAAGCGCAATAATTCTTTGGCTGAAAGGTCTACTCCTTGTGAAACATTGGGATCAGTGACGCTGAAAGAATCGAGCATGAACTGTTTAACGGCATCGGCTTTTTTGACTTCAAGTTTAATCGCTTTATTTTGTAGGCTTAATGCTATGACGGCAGCACCGATGGTTACACATAATAACAATGAAGTGGTGAACAATGCGGTGCGACGATGAGCAAATCGATTCAAACGATACCACCATGAATCTTTACTGGCACTGACCGGTTTTTGTGCCAGCCATGCATGCAAATCCTCACTGAAGGCAAACATGTTGGCATAACGGTGCTGGCGATCTTGTTGCAAAGCTTGGATTAAAATATTGCACAGGTCCTGATCCTGGATGTGGGTTTTCAGTAGTTTTCTGACTTGCGCTTCATCACCAGCACACGCAGTTAAGATCCGATTGGCTGGAAATGGCTGTTGACCCGTAAGTAAATAGACCGCCACTGCAGCCAGAGAAAATACATCGGTAGTCACATCAATGCGTTGCGCGTTGATTTGTTCAGGTGAAGCAAAAGACGGCGTTAATGCCATCAACGTGTCTTTTTGTTGGCCTTTGTAGTTGGTAATCACGTCTTTATTGGGCGGATTAATCAACTTGGCAATGCCAAAGTCCAAAATTTTCAGTTGACCGTTGGCGTTGATCATCAAGTTAGATGGCTTCACATCACGATGAATGATTAAGTGACTGTGGGCGTATTGCAACGCCTCTGCTGCTTGTACCAGCAAGGCCACGATTTGTTTTTTGGTTAATTGTTTGCTGTTGACATAGTCATCAATGGCTTGGCCACCATCAAGCAACTCCATAACCAAGTATGAATCTCCTTGGGTGGTATTTTCGCCGTGGTGGAACTCTATCACATTGGGGTGTGATAAATCCGCCAGTATGGTTTGCTCAGCTTGGAAACGGGCTTTCAGAACAGGGTTTTGATCAACCAGGTTGAAAATCTTGATGGCCACAGGTTTTTGCGTCTTGCTGTCGATGCGCTGTGCTTTGTAGACCATAGACATACCACCTTGTCCAATTAAAGCCAGCAGTTCATAACCACCTATTTGTTCGCCCACTTGCCAGTTTTTATGCAAAGGTGCTTGGTAGTGTTGACTGACTTTTTCGGCAAAATATGCGCTGTGTTGTTGGCTGTTACTGATCAGACTTTTAACCAACTGCAGTACTTCCTCGTCTAGATTGTCATAAGTCTGTAGTAGGTGCATGGCATCATCTGTGGTTTTTTCAGCCAGTACTTCATAGATTTTATTGGCCTGCTTGAGTTTATCCAGGTCCATTTTGGTTTTCTAACATGGTTAATAATAAGGTTTTGGCTTGATTCCATTGGCGAATGACTTGTCGCTCGGATAATTTAAATATTTCGGCCAATTCCTTAAAAGTGAAGTTAAAAATGATTTTTTGCTGAAACAGGTCGGCTAAATGCGTGTCTATTGTTGCCAATACATCTATCAAGCGATCAATTTCAATTAAGTCAAAATCGATGTCATTGGCGCCTAGCATTTGTGACATGTGCTGGTGACTGACTTGACCTTTTCTCTTGTTTCGATTTTTGCTCCGAATTTGGTCAATCAAGTAGCGCCGCATGGCTTTGGCTAGGTAGTTCAACAAGTGTCTGCGGTTATGGTGATCATGACATTCTGCTTGTATCAGTTTCAAGTAACACTCGTGTGCAAGGACAGTGGCACTGATGGTGTTGTTGTTATGGATGTGGGCTAATTGATGCTTAGCGACAGCTTTTATTTCGTTGTATAGCAGCGCATAAATATGATCTAAATCCGCTTTATTTTTTGGCTCGGTTTGGTTCAGTAAAACTGTGATTTGTCCTGCTTGCATTACTTTATTTTAACTGAAGGACAAAATTAATAACAAGCATTGTGCAAATGCCCAAAGGATTTAGCGCAATAACTGTGAGTCAAGGCGTAAAAATCGTCCCAAATGTTGCCTTTCTTTATTTCATTTATACAGGCTGAATGATAAAATAGTTGGCTTTAAAACAAACGTTTGAATTATGGCCAATATACCCGCACCAATTAAAGACATTCAATTCATTGCAGATGAAGTGCTTGACCTCACCACGCACTATAAAAAACTCGGTGTACATGATGACATCGACAGTGAAACCTTTATGACCATTATTGAAGAGGCTTCCAAGTTTTTACATGAAAATGCAGGTCCCCTGAATCGCAATGCAGATGAACAAGGTTGTCATCACAACGGCACTGAAGTGACCACTCCAGATGGGTTCAAAGCACTTTATAAAGAATACTGTGAATCGGGTTGGGCAGCATTAGATGGCGATCCAGAATTTGGTGGCCAGGGCTTAAGCTACTGGTTGCAACTGATATTGGGTGAGATGAATACTTATTATTGCCCAGGTTGGTCAAATTATGCTGGCTTAACCCACGGCGTCAGAGAGTTGGTTACAGAATTTGCTGCACCTGAGTTACAGCAAAAGTTTCTAGGAAAATTAACCACTGGTGAGTGGTCAGGAACCATGTGTTTGACTGAGCCACACTGTGGCACCGACTTGGGATTAGTCAATACAGCAGCCAAACCCAGTGATGACGGTAGTTATGAAGTGACTGGCACCAAGATATTCATTACTTCAGGCGATCATGATTTGGTGGATAACATCATTCACTTGGTACTGGCACGCTTGCCAGATGCACCTAAGGGTACCAAAGGTATCTCACTGTTTTTAGTGCCTAAGTTTTTGTTGGACGAAAACAATGCCATGGCGCAAAAGAACACATTAGGTGCAGCCAGTATTGAACACAAAATGGGCTTGAATGGTTCGGCCACTTGTGTGATGAATTTTGATGCGGCAAAAGGTTATTTGATTGGCCAAGGCAATGATGGCTTGAAAATCATGTTCACCATGATGAATGGTGCACGTTTGAATACGGGCATTCAAGGTTTGGCAGCGACTCAAGGCACCTATGAAAGTGCCTTGGCTTATGCCAAGGAACGCTTACAAATGCGTGCAGCCACTGGTCCAGAATACCCCAACAAGCCTGCTGATCCAATCATTGTTCACCCAGATGTAAGGCGCATGTTGTTGACCCAAAAGGCTTTCGCTGAAGGCAACCGAGCTATGGCTTATTTTGTTGGACAGCAAATTGAAATCATCAAACACAGCAAAGAGCAAGCTGAAGTGGTTCGGGCTGACCGCTTGGTGGCATTTTTAACCCCAATCATTAAAGCGTTCTTAACCGAAGTAGCTATGGAGGCCACCAATTACGGCATTCAGGTTTTGGGTGGCCATGGTTACATCCGTGAACACGGCCAGGAACAGTGGCACCGTGATGCCAAGATTTTTACTTTGTATGAAGGCACCACCGGCATTCAGGCGTTGGATTTAACTGGTCGTAAAATGTTGATGATGCAAAAAGGCCAAATTGGCGAAATGGCTGACATCATTCAGCATTTCATTGATACTGCTGATTCACCTTTTAAACAAGAGTTACAAACTTATTTAGACATGTGGCACGAAATGACACAGTTCATTACCGCTCAGGCGCAAAAAAATGCCAATGAAGTGGGTGCAGCATCGGTAGACTATTTGATGATGTCTGGTTATGTTATCCTTGCATATTTCTGGGCTCAACTGCATAATTCAGCAGTCAACAACAAAGGTCAGTTAGGTACCGATTTTTATAATGGTAAGCAGAAAACGGCTCAGTTTTACTTTGCAAAAATCTTACCACGTTGTCATGCATTGAAAGCCACAATCATGACTGGTGCTGATCCTTTGATGAATATTAAAGAATCAGAGTTTTAAAATCACTATTGAGAAATTATAAAACACACATAAAATCAATTGTTACATGGGTGCTGTTGGGGCTGACTCTGTGGTTGTGGGTTCAATTTATATTGTTCCCCAAGCACAAGACATCTGCACTGGATGCAGTCACAACACCACCCACACAATTGGCTGACTCCGTACAGCGTCCTAAGTTGTCAACTTACCATTTGTTTGGTTCATCATCCGTTAGTGAGGTGCCGCTTGATCTATTACAAGCTGAAACTTCTTTGGATTTAATCATCACCGGAATTATTGCCAGCACTGACCCAGAACAGGGTTTGGCTTACATTCGCAACCGTCAGGGTGATGAAAAAAAATTCAAAGTGGGTGATGATGTATTTGGTTTGGCCAAGGTGGCTGAAATTCATGCAGGGTATTTGTTGTTAAGCCGCGGTGGAGGCAAGCAAGAAAAATTGTCTTTGAGCAAAGGCTATGCGTTGAACACCACAACTGCACAACCACGCCGTGGCGATGGTGCCACAACAGCCAGTGAAAAGGCGGCCGCTAAACAGCGCATCACCAACCACATCAACAAATCTGCTGCATGGCAAGATGCCGTGAACCAACAGAAGTTTGATCCCAATAAAATTGCTAAAATTGTGAACAACATCAGTGTTGTTAAAGATGGACAAGGCAAGGTGGCTGGCCTGAGGGTTTCTCAATTGTCCAGTGGCAGTGAGTTGGTTAAACAGGGTTTGCGGGCCAATGATCAAATTGTATCGGTCAATGGTGTGGACATTTCCTATCAGAATATTTTGACTTTACAAAGTCAATTACAAAACAGTTCAAGTGTCAACGTGACAGTGATGCGCAATGGACGTAAAATGAATTTAAATCTCAATCTATCCGAGCTGCAACAATGAAGAAAAACCCATGGTCAATGATTTTGCTACTCAGTTTGTTGGTGGTTGTGCCGGCGTGGTCAGAAGACCAGATGCACACCTTGAACTTGCAAGACACTGAAATTCGATTATTGGTTGAAACCATCAGCGACATCACTGGTAAAAACTTTGTGATTGACCCTGAAGTCAGTGGCAAAATCACAGTGATTTCGGGCCAGCCTGTGCCTGAAGATAAAATATACGATTTATTTTTATCGATACTGAGTGTCAATGGTTTCACCACCGAGACCTTGGGTGATACCATAAAAATTATACCAATTGATAAAAGCAATCCGTTGTCAGGCTTGACCAGTGACCACCCCGATCAATTGATGACCAAAATCTTCCGCATCAAACACATCCCAGTTGAAGAGATGATGCAGATGCTGAAGTCCATGAACAGCAAAGCCAAATTGATCAGCAACAAAGAATCTAATCTATTGATAGTTTCTGACAAAGCCAGCAATGTAGAAAAAATGGAACTGTTGATTGCCAACATTGATCGTCAATCTGACTCTTCAATTGAACTGATTCCTTTACAGTATGCCAATGCCCAAGATGTAGCAGATACCTTGTCGCTGCTGCTAGAGTCGTCCAATGCATTGGGGCCTCAATCTAAAATTGTGCCTGATACCCGCACCAACGCGGTGATTGTTAATGCCAATCCATCCTTAAAAGCCAAGATCATGGGTATCGTTGCTCGGTTGGACGTGCCTTTGGACACCAACACCCAAGCGCAGGTGGTTTATTTGAAGTATGCAGCGGCTGATAAACTGGTGCCAATTTTGGAAAATTTAGCCAAACGTGGAGACGGTGAAAGTAACAGCAACAATGTCAGCATACAAGCGCATTTAGAAACCAATAGTTTGGTCATCAATGCGCCGCCAGCGATCTATCGCAATGTGCAACAAGCCATAGATATGTTGGATATCAGGCGTCAGCAAGTATTGATAGAAGCGATCATTGCAGAGGTATCGGTGGACAATTCCAGAGAGTTGGGAGTCGACTGGTTTGCGCCTATTGCTGGTGACAATGATGATGGCCTTGTCGGAGGTTCATTCACAGGCAGTACTTTGCCTAATTTAAATGCAGATGAACCCTTGGATGTTTTTGGTAGTTTGCTTTCTGGTGGCCTTAATTTAGGTTACTTGAATTTTGGTACGGGCAATAATGGCGAACAAATATTTAAGTTTGGTGGTTTGCTTAAAGCCATCGGAGTCAACGGCAATAACAACATTTTATCAACCCCATCTGTGGTAACTTTGAATCACCAGGAAGCTTCATTGTCAGTGGGTCAAGAAGTGCCGTTTGTCACCGGCCAATTCTCAGCAACGGGTAATTCAAACTCTGAAGGCTCACCGAATCCATTCACCACCATCCAACGTGAAGACGTGGGTTTGTCATTAACTGTGACACCACACATCAACGAAGGCGGTCAAATTGTGGTAGATATTGCCCAAGAAATTTCCAGCATCGATGCCACAGCCGTCAGTGCAGTGGACTTGGTCACCAAAAAACGCACTTTGTCTACATCAGTGATGATACCTGATGATTCAATCTTGGTGCTGGGTGGTTTGATTGATGATTCAGTTCAGGAAACCATCAGGAAAGTACCAGTACTGGGTGACATCCCCTTGATTAAAAACCTATTCAGAACCAAAAAGAGAACCCGAGTTAAACGCAACTTGATGATTTTTATTCACCCAAAAATACTGCGTGATGACCTACACCAAGAGGCCATCAGTAAAGAGCGATATAATGATATCAGGCAGCAACAACTGGATGAACAAACGCCAGATAAGTTCCGCCGAGGCGAACCATTATTGCCTGCTATAGAACCTTTAGATGATCAGTAAATAGCATGTCTGAGCCATTGCAAGTTAAGTTGCCCTCTTATAGTTTTGCCAAACACCGTGGCGCCACAATTTTACAGCAACAGGCTGATGGCAGCATCACCTTGGCCGTGTCAAAAGACGCCTCTCCATCAGCAATTGCTGAGTTACAGCGTTTGAGTTCTCAGCCTGTTGAGTTGAGTTTTTTTGCAGCCGCCGAATACCAGCAGGTGATTCAGAAGATCTACCACCACCAACAGTCAATGACTGATGATGTGGTGGCAGATTTAGATAACAGTGAAGCTGAGTTGTCGAAGATTGCTGAAGTTTTATCAGAGCCAGAGGATTTACTTGAGAGCAATGACGATGCGCCCATCATTCGCTTAATCAATGCCTTGTTGGCCGATGCGGTTAAAGTCAATGCTTCGGATATACATGTAGAGCCTGGCGAGTACAACTTGTCAATCAGGTACCGTGTAGATGGTGAGTTACAGGAAGTGCTTACCCCGGATCGCAGTTTGGCTCAATTGATTGCCTCAAGGATTAAGATCATGTCCAAGTTGGACATCGCAGAAAAAAGATTACCGCAAGACGGTCGTATTTCTTTGAAAATTGCAGCCCACCCAATCGATGTCAGGGTTTCAACCATACCCGGTGCATTTGGCGAGCGCATTGTGATGCGCTTATTGGATAAAAAAGCAGGACAATTGAATCTGAAACAACTGGGGATGAATCAACGACATTTGTCGATGATGCAAGATTTGGTGAAATTACCGCATGGTATTATTTTAGTCACTGGGCCAACTGGCTCAGGTAAAACCACCAGTTTGTATGCCGCCATTGAGGCCATCAATGAACGGTCAAGAAACATCATGACCATCGAAGACCCTATCGAATACCATTTGCAGGGTATCAGCCAAACCCAAGTAAACAGCAAAGTGGACATGACTTTTGCACGGGGATTGCGTGCCATATTAAGGCAAGATCCTGATGTGATTATGATTGGTGAGATACGTGATTTAGAAACCGCTGAAATTGCCATACAAGCCAGTTTAACCGGCCATTTGGTGTTTTCCACACTGCACACCAACACCGCCATCGGTGCCATTACCCGGCTGATAGATATGGGTGTACCGCAGTTTTTATTGGCTTCATCTGTTAAGGCTGTGATAGCCCAAAGGTTGGTTAAGCGTTTAGACCAAAACACCAAAGTACCGCATGTGCTGGATGCCGCAAGCAAACGAGCGCTGAGTTTGCCTGACGAGGTCAGTACAGTCTACCAAGCTGATGACAGCTTGCCGGTGAATCAGGCCTATGCCGGCCGTTTGGGGGTGTTTGAAATCATCACCATGGATCAGCAATTGAAAAGCATGATTCATCAAAACAAAGCTGAAAGCGAGATGGCAGAATATGCCCACCAAACGCATCCAAGTATACAAGCTGATGCGCGCGAAAAGCTGTTGGCTGGAGAAACCACTGTGGATGAAATTCTGCGCGTTATTCACAGCGGATAATACCGATGGAAGCTTATGAATACACTGCTATAGATGCTGTTGGTAAACAACACAAGGGCATCATCCAAGCTGAAAATGAAAAGCAAGCCAGACAATCCCTGCGTGGACGTGCCCTGACGCCAGTGCAAGTGGCTCAAGTGATTGAGCGGCAGCAAACAAGCAGTGATAAAAGCCACAATCTACGCACCCAAAGTGTGTCATTAAAGAAAAACGAATTGCCGTTATTAATCAGACAATTGGCGACCTTGGTGCAAGCCGGCTTACCGATAGACGATGCATTGGGTACTTTGATTGAGCAAAGTGAAAGTAAAAACAGTGAGCGCATTTTGTCCACCATCCATGCAAAAGTCATGGAAGGGCAGTCACTGGCAACCGCAATGCGAATATTCCCCAAAGCTTTCGATGAGTTGGTGGCGACCAGTATCGAAGCGGGCGAGCAGTCTGGCCAATTAGAAGCGGTGTTGTTGCAACTGGCAGATTACCTGGAGTCACGAGATGAAATGGGTAAACAATCCACCACTGCTTTGATTTACCCCATTGTGCTCATGTTTACTGCCATATTGGTGGTAGTGGGTTTAATGGTCTACATTGTTCCAAAAGTAATTCAGGTGTTTGAAAGCAGTCAAGTACAGTTGCCAATGATGACCCGTGTGTTGATTTCAGTCAGTGGGTTTTTGGCTGATTACGGGGTGTATTTATTGGTGGTATTGCTGTTACTCGTGTTTGGTTTTATGGTGCTCAAAAATTACCCGCCATTCAAGTTTGGTTGGCATCAGTTTATCCTTAAAGTACCCGGCTTGGGTAAGTTGGTGCGGGTGTCTCAAGCTGCCAGATTCACCAGAACACTGGGCATATTAACCCAAAGTGCGGTGCCGATAGTATCGGCTTTGTCATTGGCCAAGCAGGTGGTGAAAAATTTGGTAATCAGCCAAGCCTGTGATCAAGTGGCAACTGCTGTGCGTGAAGGCAGTTCATTGGCACAAGCCATGCAACAAACGGGTCAATTCCCCCCTTTAAGCGTTAAACTGGTACACTCAGGTGAACAAAGTGGCCAACTCAGTCAAATGCTCGTCAGGGCCGCAGTGGTTCAAGAAAAAGACGTGGAAAATAAAATCAAAACTTTGATTGGTGCGATTCAACCACTGGCTATATTATTTGTTGGATTGATGGTATTATTTATTGTTTTAGCCATGCTGTTGCCGATATTCCAAATCAACACCATAATTCAATAACCGCCTAACTAAGTATTTCTATGCCAAACGCCATCATAGACTTCAACCGCGTCAGTAAATCATACGGCAAGCACAACAAAGCTTTGGCCGATGTCAGCTTCAAGGTTGATGCCGGTGAAATGTTGTTTTTGACTGGACATTCAGGGGCTGGTAAAACCTCAATTCTTAAACTAATCATGAAGATTGAGGAGATGACATATGGTCAAGCAGAGGTCAATGGTTTTCAATTGCGGCAATTAAAAAATTATCAGCTACCCAAATACCGACAAGGTTTGGGAATGATATTTCAGGACCATCGCTTGTTAGAAAATCGCACCATTTTGGACAATGTGGCCATGTCATTGTGGATTCGTGGTTACGGTCAAGCTGAAAGTTTAAAGCAAGCTCGAGTCATACTGCAGCAAGTGGGTCTGGCAGATAAATTACCTTATTACCCCAGCCAATTATCCAGTGGTCAACAACAAAGGGTGGGCATTGCCAGGGCCATAGTCAGCAAGCCTGATATTATCTTGGCAGATGAGCCGACCGGAAACTTAGATCCAGATATGTCCTTGGAACTGATGGAATTGTTCATGAAAATCAACGCAGCTGGAACCACTGTAGTGATTGCTTCGCATGATCTGATTTTAATTAAGCGCTTGCGTAAACGCGTACTGATCTTGGACTCAGGTCAGTTGATAGATGATTACAGGCCCAAATGAACCAACCTAAACGACATGTGCCCAATACATTAGCCCGATGGTTCAGGGGGCATATCAGGGCCTTGATTGAAGGTCTGCAAATGCCTTTGAAGTCGCCTTTGTCGAGCATTTTTACTGTGATTACACTGGGTATTTGTTTTTACTTACCTTTGGTGATGTGGACTTTGTGGCAAAATTTCGCTGAGCTAGAAACACAGTGGCAAGGCCAGGGCAGCGTCGCCATATTTTTGAAAAAAGGTCTGGATGCCAATCAAGTGTCGGCGTTGCAGCATGACTTGAGTGACCGCACTTTAATTGCGTCGGTTACTGTGGTTGATAACAGCACCATCAAAGCCAGCTTGAATGAAGACCCACAACTGAAACAGATCATTGAAGTAATCAAAACCCATGAATTGCCTGATCAGATACTGTTGAAGCCGCACCCCAATGCAACCACCGAGCAGATTCAAGGATTGGCGCAAAAATTACAATTGAATGCCGACATAGATTATGTCAGTTTTGATGCCGATTGGTTCAACCAGCTGAAATCCCTAACCCGTGCTTTGTATTACATCATGCAGGCCAGTGTGGTGGTATTCTTGATTATAGTGTTTGTGTTTTTAAGTCATTCTATCGGTACAGAAGTGGCGGCCCACAAAGGCGAAATTGGTTTGAAGAAGTTGTTAGGTGCCACTGACGGACAAATCAGAAGAAGGTTTTTGTACGGTGGTGTGTACTATGGACTGGCAGCCGCTTTGGTGGCCATGGTGCTATTGAATATCACGCTTTGGTGGTTAAAAGCACCTGTACAAGAATTGTCTCAATCCTTTGGTCATGGTATTGTAATCACTACACCTGAAGGTTCCCAGTTGTTTGGTTTTGTGTTGATTGTGGTGCTGATTTCTTGGGCTGGTGCCCGAATCAGTGCTTCCAATCACATCAGGAATTTTTAAGCCGCATAACGTTGCAGTCAAGAGGGACCGTGATTTACCCCTCTGATATTGGATTGCGCTGAAGCTGTAAATCAGTTGCTTGAAGCCTCTGATTCAATTTTAACTTCACTGTGATTCAATTGAGCATTGGCGTATTTAGCCAGCAAACCTGGCGCTGCATTGCCGTTGGTGTACTGGTAGTATGAGAATGCCACAAAGGGTAAACCATGGTAATACTGTTGTTGTAATGTGGTGCTGTTTACCCCGCGGTCATTGACTGTATAGATCATTCGTTCTACGATTTTTCCAGAAACCACATCCTCTAGGCCAGGTGAGCCAGCAAGGTAACTTAATACTGTCGTTTTGACATTGTCCCTGGCCTCGCCGGAAATGGTGGAAGTTGTACTGATTTGACCACCCTCTACAACAGGGTTTTGGGTTATGACTTGGGTGTTCACTGCGCTGTTAAAGGTGGTTGCAAGAAGCGGGGGAACTGGGTCTCCTGCATAGTATGTGTAGTAATTATTCCCTTCGCGATCAAACATCAGATTAAGAAAGTTATTGCGGTCCGAAAACACAAATATGTTGTCAGAATCTGTTGAGTTAACGCGTGTAAATGGTTTGCTTGTTTGGCTGTTTGCCAAGTGGTAGTTCAATGTCGGGAAGCTGATGATCCATTCACTTTTGCCATTCACAGTAGGTGCTATATTGAATTCATTTTCAGTTTGGGTTTTCATCAGCAGTGCGCTGACAGCTTCGTAACCAGTAGGCCATTGGGTGGTTATCGCGGCACCTTTATGAATCACCAGGCTATTTTTCGTCCCACTGTTCAGGTCTGGGAGCGCTGAGGTAGGAGGGAAGTGCTTGATACTGCCAGCTGGAAAGAAGTCTTTAATAATGGTAGGTGGCACCTGAAAAGTGAAACCATTGGCCACATCGATAACAGAAACTTGCCCAGTTAATCCACCAGAGACAGCAGATAAATCGGTGTTAGTATTGGTTTCCCATACACCGCCTGACTCCCATGCGCTTGCAATTTGTGGACAGCTGTCTGCATTGGCTTCACCATTGGCAGAGAAGAATGTGTTGTCAGTATCAGTGAAGTTGCCCATCTCAATCACTTCAATCAAACCAGTCTGCCATTCCCAGCTGTTGGCAGCTGAAGGGTCGGGGTTGTTGTAGTTCAAAACACAGGATTGATCAAAAGTGAGTGAGGTGATGAATCCATTTTCCGTACCTAATGCCAAAGTCCAAATGTCATGCGCGCTCAAGTATAAGTTGAATGAATACATGGGGGAGCCTTTGGCTTCTCTGATGTTAACCTTTATGGCTTTGGCAGCTCCCGTATGGTTGTTGATAGAAAAATATGTATGCAAACCATTGGCTACACTGAAGTAAGGAAAGATGATGGCTTGGCCTTGATTGGTATGGCTCAGGTGCATGGCTGCATTCAGTTGGCATGTAGAGATGAAAAATAAACACAGGCCGGCAATTTGTTTAAGTGGCGTTTTCATGAGTGGTTCCTGGACGTATAAAGTTGTGGTTTTGTTACACGATAATTTATAAATGACAAATAAAAGATAAAATACAACCAATTAATTTGACACAATCATATTAGTAAATTGTACATTAGCAGTGAAATATATGACTTGTACAGTTATTTTTGCAATTTAAGTGAATTGTGCCGGGGTTTAATGTGACAGCTTAAGTTAAATTATGTGCCATTGTTTCATGGTTTTATAGGCTGTTACCAGGTTGTTGGTCAAGCCATAAATAATGGGCTTGTAGCGGCAAAAATTATACGCTAATATCTTAGGAGCGCACTGTGCTCTAATTGGTTCAGTTGCAATGGGTGTGCTTTCAATGAGCCAGGTTGTATTCGATGTTCAATTGGGCAAGAAAGTTGAACTCAATAGTAAAGGTGACGGGCTGCACAATTATACAGATTGGCGGTCAAGTATATGTTTGGTTGGTGTACAATAAAGAAATGAGTGAATCGCAAAAAGTTTTGATAGCTGACTCTTCAAAGTTAGCCAGGACATTAACTGAAAAATTGGTTAAAAAAATCACCCCTTATACGGATGTATTCAGTGTTGAAACGGTGGAACAAGCCTTGAACACATTGAAAAATAATCGTGTGGATTTGATTATCTCAGCTTTGCGTTTGCCTGATGATGATGGCACTGTAATATGTCAATATGTACGCGAAAACCACCATTATTTACCGGTAATTATAGTTTCAGGTGATGTTGACTCCAGGCTCAAAGACCGGGTGTTGAGCAGTGATGTCACTGACTACATTGATAAAGCCGCGGGTCAAAAAGGTTTGGAAATTTTTCTGCGTGGCTTGTTGCGGCCTGATGATGAAATTAACGGTAAAATTTTATACATTGAAGATTCGGCTGTGGTCGCCCATGCGACCAAAAAATTGTTGCAGAATCATAACTTAGACATCACCCATACCATCAGTGTGACTGATGCCAAAAAAATCATTCCCGACGTTAAGTCTGCTTATGAGGGATTTGAACTGGTGCTGACTGATTACTACTTAAAGAACAACGAAACTGCGCTTGAGATATTAGACTATGTCCGCAACGATTTGGGCTTAGATAAAATTGAGATGCCTTTTGTGATCATGACTGGTGATGAAAACACTGAAAATCAAAAGCAAATTTTGCATTTGGGCGCCAATGATTTGATTGGTAAGCCTGTTAATCAAGAAGCTTTGGTGAAAAAAATAAAATTCCAGATAAGGTTCACTCAATTTCATCGAGAAAAAACCAAGTAGCAGATGAATTGGTTCCTTGATGACAGCTGGTTGAGCAGTTTGCGCAATGAGTTTAAAAAGCCATATATCCATGCATTGAAAAAGTTTTTACAGGCTGAGAAAGATGCGAACAAAATTATATACCCACCCAGTAAATACATCTTTAATGCATTAAATGCCACGCCACTTAATCAAGTTAAGGTGGTGATTATTGGACAGGATCCTTACCATGGAACAGGGCAGGCACATGGCTTGTCTTTTTCAGTGCCAAATGGTATCAAGCCTCCACCCTCATTGCTCAATATTTTCAAAGAAATTTACAGTGATTTAAACATCAAAAACAACCAGGGCAACTTGTTACCTTGGGCCGCACAAGGGGTGCTGTTACTGAACAGCGTTTTAACCGTTGAACAGGCTCAAGCTGGTAGTCATCAAAACCAAGGTTGGGAAACCTTCACAGACCAAATAATCGCAACAATAAATCAGCACTGCCAGCATGTGGTGTTTATGTTGTGGGGGGCATATGCGCAGCAAAAAGGCAGACACATTAATTCCACTAAACACTTGATTCTCAAAGCGCCTCACCCATCACCGTTGTCAGCATACCGCGGATTTTTTGGTTGTCAGCACTTTTCAAAGTGCAACGCCAGTCTGGAGAAGCATGGATCACAAGCGATAAATTGGTTTTTACCTGAATGAAATAAGCAGTTGTGATAAACTCAATACACTGCAGTTGAACAGAGTTTGGGCATGAGAATATTGATATTTATCGGTTGTGTGATGTTGACGCAATTCAGTTGGGGCAATCAACAAGACCCTACCAGTGTGTTGAGTTCAGATGGTGGCCATTTAGAAATACAGACTTTTTATCCCTTGTTGGGTCAGTTCGGTATACGTGTCGAGGATGGTTTAACACACCGAGCAACAGATTGGTCGAAAAACAGCCTCCGTATGCCAGTGAAATCAACAGCAGGCTTGCAGCTCTACGCCCCCTATGGTGGTCTGAAAGCAGTCATTGGTGGACAGCTTAACCTGGCCGGTGAATTCACCTGGCATTTACCTAATGATGCAATCTTTACTTTTAAAAACCTCGCCATAAGACCGGTTGCTCAAGCCTTGAAAGGTGATGATTTAACCGTTTTAGAACTGCTTAACCAAGATGGCCAGGTGGTGTTTTTTCTGAACAATGTGCATGCAGGGCTGAATCAAAATCAAGTGTTCTTTGAGAATATGGACCTGCGAATCAGTCCTTGGCTGGCAGCTGAGATGAAATTGCCTGACTTAGCAAACCACATTGCGGGACAAGCACAGTTGTATTCAAACTTGGTCATCCCAGCTGATTATAAAGCCCAACAATTCCCACAAGGCAGTTGTGTTGCAGGTGATAATTGGCCGCCGTCTAACCCTGATTTAGATGTGGCACTGACTGAAATGCAGGAAGTTGAGTATTTGGGTGACTTTGATGCAAATCATGTGATTATTACCCCTTCGGCCACTTTGCAAAATATTGGTACAGCCGATGTGGCTTGGTGGGAAAAATTCACTGGTACTTACGATCCTTATGCCAATGACCAACACCCTTATTTGATCTGGAACATGTACCGTGAAATAGATGGCAGGTTTGAGCAAATAGGTGTGTCTGGTGTGAAACATGCTTTTTTCACAGTCAATACTTCTTGCAGCTGTAATGGTGGTCACATCCTGTTCCCAAGTTGTAAAGATAAATACAGCGTTGGTAATAATAACCTATCAAATCACTTGGGGCCCAGAGAAAACATTGAGGTGTACCAAGGCTTATGGAGCAGTACGGGGTCATTTTTCGACCAAAATGGTGACGGTGTATTGGATAACACGTCATCGGCATTGGGTGAAAACAGAATGGTGGTGGCAGAAGCTGATTTTGTAGACAGCTCGTTGCCCTATTACATTTCATCTTGGTACATCATTCGTGATGACATCAATATATTTAACAGCATGGGCTATAAGCAGTATGCAATCACCCCATACAACAGTGGCTGGACATTAAATAACACAACTGCTTTTGCCAATGGTCCTGCCAGTGACCAATATGTTGCGCCTGACAGTTTTGATTTATCAGCAGGCATGGCCTCGCAGCGTATATTGCGAGCCGGAGAAGGTCACCTGACTGTGGCGGTTAAAGTGCTTGATTTGGGTGGTGGGCTGTACCGGTATAATTACATGGTAGAAAACCATGATTATGACCCACAAGTACAAAGCATAACAGTGCCACTGGTCGACCTGGCAAGCATGACTGATTGGGTGTTTGTAGATGTTGATAAAGAGACCAGCAATGATTGGGTCGTTTCCCGCAGCAATGACAAACTAAAGTTACATGCGCCAGTGGGTAACGCCATAGACTGGGGGCTTTTATACAGTTTTTCATTCACTAGCAACTCACCACCACAAGCCGGCGTGGTTAATCTAACCGGTTTGGAAAATGGTGGTAATTTATTCAATGCTTCGGTCATTACGCCGTTCTACAGTGATTTGATTTTTGCCAACGGCTTCTAAATTCTGAACTAAGTCTGAATGTAGGGTTAATTAGTTTTAGGCATGAAACGCATATATCTGGTAGAATACGCGTTTTTTAAGACTTAGGAATTTATTTAGGAAATTTATGGCGAAAGAAGACGTAATTGAATTGGAAGGTAAAGTAATCGATACCTTGCCCAATACCATGTTCAGAGTTGAGTTAGAGAACGGTCACATCGTAACCGCTCATATCTCAGGTCGCATGCGCAAACACTACATCAGAATTTTGACTGGTGACACTGTCACAGTTGAACTCACTCCTTACGATTTAAGTAAAGGCCGAATCACATTCCGCAGTAAATAAATCTCTGAAACAGCTGAGTTCTCAGCATTAAATCAATGAGCGGTTGGACTTTCTTCAGCCGCAGACAACAGCAAAGTGCTTGGAATGATTTCAAAGTTCAAGGCATCGTTGATGGCATTGATTTTAACCAGACCACCGTTCTTTAACTTGCCAAACAAGATTTCATCAACCAATGGTTTTTTGATGTATTGGTCGATGGCTCTTTGCATCGGTCGGGCACCCATTTCTGGGTTGTAGCCTTTTTCAACCAGCCACAGGCGAGCACTTTGGGTGACGCTGAAGGTGATGCCTGGTTCAGTCAATTGTTGTTCCAGCTCAATGATGATCTTATCAACAATCTTTTCGATGTGACCTTTGTCTAAGGCTTTGAATGGTACGATGGCATCTAAACGGTTGCGGAATTCTGGGGTGAAATGACGGTTAAGTTCGATCATTGCGTCAGAACTGCGGTCTTGTTCAGTGAAGCCGAAACTGTTTTGTCCAAAAGTGCTGGCACCGGCATTGGTGGTCATTACCACCAGTACATTTCTGAAGTCAGTTTCCCGACCATTGGAGTCGGTTAATTTACCGTTGTCCATAACTTGCAAGAGGATGTTCAGCACATCTGGATGGGCTTTTTCAATTTCATCTAGCAACACAATACAATGTGGTGTTTGGTGCACCTTATCGGTTAATAAGCCACCTTGGTCATGGCCTACATAGCCTGGCGGTGCGCCAATCATTTTGGCTACTGTATGGGGTTCCATGTATTCAGACATATCGAATCGAATCAGCTTCAAACCCAAGTGATGTGACAGTTGTTTGACCACTTCTGTCTTACCTACACCCGTGGGCCCAGCAAAAATCAAGTTGGCCACCGTGCGGTTGTCACGATTCAAGCCAGCTCGGGCCATTTTTATGGCCGTTGCCAGAATTTCAATCGCTTCATCTTGGCCAAAAATAACATGTTGTAAGTTGCGCTCAATGGACTGTAGTTTTTGTCCATCTTCTTGATTTAAATCATCAACAGGTATTTTTGCAATCGATGCAACCACCCGCTTGATGTCACTGGCTGTAATGGTTTGTTCTTCTAAACCCTTAATTTTTTGCCATGCGCCAGCCTCATCAACTGCATCGATGGCTTTATCAGGTAAGAATTTATCACTGATGTGCTTGGCCGATAGCTTAACCGCAGCTTGGATGGCAGATGCCTCATATTCAACGCCATGGAACGATTCAAAATAAGGCTGCAAGCCCAGGATGATTTCGATCGCTTCATCTTGTGTGGGTTCGGTGACAGTCACTTTTTGGAAGCGACGAGATAAGGCGCGATCTCGATCAAATACCGTACGCACTTCATCTTGGGTGGTTGCGCCAATACAACGCAAGGTACCCTTGCTCAGTGCTGGTTTCAGTAGATTGGATGCGTCCAGTGAGCCGCCTGAAACGGCACCGGCACCAATAATGGTATGAATTTCATCAATAAATAAAATCGCATGGTCAATCTCTTGAATGTATTTAATCACCGCCTTTAAGCGTTTTTCAAAATCACCACGGTATTTGGTGCCAGCCAATAAACCACCCAGGTCCAATGCAAATACCTGTGCATCTTGCATCACTTCAGGGACTTGTTTATTGACGATGTGTAAGGCCAAGCCTTCAGCAATTGCCGTTTTACCGACCCCAGGCTCGCCCACCAATAATGGATTATTTTTCGAACGACGCATTAAAATCTGTATCATGCGTTCCAGTTCTGCTGACCTGCCGATTAAGGGGTCAATGTCGCCGGCAGCGGCCTTGCTGTTTAAATCCACCAAAAATTCTTTTCCAGCATCTTGCTGTGTGGCTTCCTCTGCGCCCACTTCGCTTTGGTCTATGAGGTCACCTGGTTTCAGCGGTTCTTCACTGCTGCCAGGGTCGCCGTGGGCAATGCTGCGCACCACATCGAAACGGGTGATGCCTTGTTTGTTCAGCAAGTACACCACATGAGAGTCCATTTCATCGAACATGGCAACCAATACACGGTCACCTGTGACATTTTTTAATTCAGCTGACTGAGCAGAGTAAATGGCACGTTGAATGACTCGACGAAAAGCCAATGTGGGTTGGGTTTCAAGCTCAGAATCAGCAGGCAAAATATTCACATGCTGACCGATCAATACTTCCAGCTCTTGTTGTAACAGCTGTTTGTCAGCGCCAACACTACTGAGTATTTGACTGGCGTGTTTATTGTTGATTAAAGCCAGCATCAGGTGTTCCATGGTCAACAATTCATGCCGACGTTGGCGAGCCAGTTTGTAAATTTTGTTGATGCTTTGGTCTAAATGAATGTCTAACATCACACCACCTCCGCTACGCACAACAATGGATGCTCATGCTCTCGGGCATATTCATTGACCAGTGCAGTTTTCGTTTCAGCCACCTCATGGGTATAAATACCGCATAAACCCTGTCCGCGGGTATGGACATGCAACATAATTTGCGTGGCTTTTTGTTCGTCCATGGCAAAGAATTTTTGCAACACTTCGATCACAAAATCCATGGGCGTGTAGTCATCGTTCAAAAGCATGACTTTATACATTTTGGGTTCTTTGAATTCAGTTTCGGTTTGCTCTAACAGCTCCGCGCCTAATTCATGTTTGTTTTGTTTTTCTGACATTGTTTTTTTTGTGTTTATCTCATCAAGCTATATTTGAGTTAAATTTGATAATTCAAGTCATATGCAGCTGTGGTTATTATCTTAGCGCATAAGTTATCAACATAACCAGTGTTGCGTTGAGTCTGTAAGAGTTATTTAAGTGGATATTATCGGTTAAAATCTACAAATTTCCATGCAATTTATCGATCTATTTTTATTTTCAAAGCTGTCGATGTTGTGCCAATGCAAGATAAAACCACTGACTCGAGAAGGCTGCAAGCACCCAATGTGTGGTGCTGGTTTAAAAGTTGGACCAATATTTTTTATCAGGTTTGGTTGCCAAGCCATGATTTAAACGCCTACAAGTCACTGTTTGCATGTTTTGCAGGGTATTAAGGCCGTTTTGTGTCTGACATGAGTCAATCACCTAAAAGCCGTTTGAACTGGTATGTTGCTTAAGTATATATTTAACCTAACTGGCCTGATGTATTTTTGCTAAGAGTCAATAATAACGCAGCTTTGCGGTGCTATTTAAGGTGGTTTGCTTTATAATCCCCACACTTTTTTTTAATGCACTCCATTCAGTCAATTTATGTCCCAATCTAATATGTCACAATCTAACACCCCTCAAAGTTTTGATGATCTTGGTTTATCATCAGATGTTCTTCAGTCAGTTAAAGAGAACGGGTACGAACAACCATCGCCAATTCAGGCTGCCAGTATCCCACCCATACTGGCTGGTAAAGATGTATTGGGTCAAGCGCAAACAGGTACCGGTAAGACGGCGGCATTTGCTTTACCAATTTTGTCTAACTTAGACATGTCAGTTAATCATGTACAGGTTTTGGTGTTGACACCAACCCGTGAATTGGCCATACAAGTGGCTGAAGCCTTTCAATCATATGCCAAACACATCAAGGGATTCCATGTGTTGCCAATTTATGGTGGCCAAAGTTATGACATCCAGTTAAAACAACTTAAAAGAGGCGTACAAGTGGTTGTGGGTACGCCGGGCAGGGTGATGGATCACATGCGTCGCAAAACACTGAAGCTGGATCAGTTGAGTACTTTGGTATTAGATGAAGCCGATGAAATGTTGCGCATGGGTTTTATTGATGATGTGGACTGGATACTAAGCCACACCCCTAAACAACGGCAAATTGCCTTGTTTTCGGCCACCATGCCCAAAGAAGTCAAAAAAGTAGCGGTCAATCATTTGCACAAACCAGTGGACATTAAAATTGAAACCAAAACCACCACTGCGATTAACATCAACCAGCGTTATTGGATGGTCAGCGGCTTGAAAAAGTTAGAAGCATTGACTCGGGTTCTGGAAGTTGAAGATTTTGATGGGGTGTTGATTTTTGTCAGAACCAAAATGGCCACTGAAGAGTTGGCAGAAAAACTTCAAGCCCGTGGCTTCTCAGCCGAAGCTTTGAATGGTGACATGGTGCAAAAACAGCGTGAACGTTTGGTGGCTAAATTAAAAAATGGTTCGATAGATGTGTTGATTGGCACCGATGTTGTGGCCCGTGGTTTGGATGTGGAAAGAATCAGCCATGTGATTAACTATGACATTCCTTATGACACAGAGTCGTATGTACATAGAATTGGTAGAACCGGTCGAGCAGGCCGCTCAGGTGAAGCCATTTTATTTATTTCAAGACGTGAACAACGCATGCTGCGAATGATTGAAAAAGCCACCAATCAGCCGATCCAGCCGATGAATATACCCACAGTTGCTGACATCAATGACAATCGCATGCAACGCTTTAAAAATCAAATCAATGAAACCTTGGCAGGTAAAGACTTATCTATTTACCAACAGTTGGTGGATGAATTTGAAGCAGAAACAGATTTTGATCCTAAACTCATTGCAGCGGCATTGGCTTACATGATTCATGGTGATAAAGGCATGTTGTTGACTGAAAGCAAAGGAGAGGTGCATGAGCGCAACAAAGGCGTTAAAACCAGTGGTTTTGACGATGACTCAGGCAAGCCCTCCAATCGTCAAAGAAGCCAAGCCAGTAATGAGTTCATTGATCCTACGCCGGTGCCCTTGCTAGAACACCCTGAAATAGAAATGGAGCGATTTCAATTGTCTGTGGGTCGTGAACAGGGAGTTAAGCCTAGCAATATAGTTGGAATGATTTGTAATGAAGCTGAATTGAACCGTGAATACATCGGACAAATTGATATTTATGACCAAGTATCAACTGTTGATTTGCCGGCTGATATGCCAAAAGAAATCATGGATATATTGTGGAATGGTCGTTTGTGTGGTCGAAAAAGTGAAATCAAAAAAGTCACTGCAACATCCGCCAAGCCCAAATCTGCTGACCGAGATGGCGAGCAAAGAAAACCAGTTAAACGCAAACCACGCACCAATGGTAAACCCAAAGCCCGTAAGAAACCAGCAAGAAAACCACGAAAATAAAGCTTAACTCTGGTAGTGCTGCGACATGGCCTTCACATCGGTTAAAATAATATTTCAACTTTTGTAGTCAGGTGGGTAGTGAATAAAATCAAAGTGGGTATCAGTGCTTGTTTGTTGGGGCAGCCAGTGCGTTACAATGGCTCGCATAAAAACGCGCCATTCTGTAGTGAAGTACTGACAGAGTGGTTTGAGTTTGTGCCCATTTGTCCTGAAGTGGAAATTGGTATGGGTGTGCCCAGAGAACCCATACGTTTGGTCAGGGAAAACCAACAAATCCGGGTCAAAAATGTCACGGACCAATCACGCGACTATACCGATCAGTTGCATGCCTTTGCCAATCAAAAAGCACCAGAGCTCAATGATTTGTGCGGTTATATTTTTATGCAAAAATCGCCAAGTTGTGGGGTTTTTCGAGTCAAAGTTTACAGTCCCGATGGGATGCCAGAATACCACCCAGCAATGGGTGCCTATGCATACCAATTGCAGCAACATTATCCTTTGTTGCCAATGGAAGAGGCAGGGCGTCTTAATGACATTCATTTACGCGAGAACTTCATCATAAGGGTGTTTGCCAACCAGGATTGGCGTGAACGGGTGATGGCAGACCCTGTGGCTAAAAACCTGGTGGCTTTTCATACCAGTTATAAATTCTTGTTGCAGGCACACTCTGAGGTGATGTACCGGCAACTGGGGCAAATTGTCGCCGATGCTGGCGTTCTGCCCATCAATGAAGTATTGGCCAACTATTTCAACTTATTCACACAGTGCCTCAGTCAAATTGCCAGCATCAACAACCACGTCAATGTGATGCTGCATCTCTTGGGATTTCTTAAAACTCACCTGCCTACAGAGGCTAAGCAATCTATTTTGCAGCTGATTGATCGTTATAAGGATAAAAAAGTTAACCTGATTGTGCCAATCACCCTATTGAAACACTATGCAGAAATCTACCATGTTGACTACTTACTGGGGCAAAAGTATTTATCACCTTATCCTTACGAACTGGGTTTGCGCAATGACCTTTGAGGTTGTTTAAATGCACATTGGTTGACGGTATTGTGTGATTTTAGTCTATTTGAGTGGTTAAATTGGTATAAGATATAAGGGTGTGTAATCAAGGACTTCTTGATAAGTGTTGTTAAATGAACTAGACAAAAATAAGAAGCGGGTCTTTTATGTGCTGTTATTAATTACAGCGACAGCCGGCATGGTTTTTGCTTGGCTGAATTTTTACCGAAATCAAATAGGCTTGGCTGCCGTTGAATTGCTTGCGGTGGCAATATCATTGTGTTTGTTGAAATATTTAAGCAAAACCAACAGCATTGTAACTTTCAAACGTTCGGCATTGATTTATGTGTCGATGTTTTTCAGCATCATGATGTATGCCATTTCTTTGCAAGGCGTTTCAATTACTGTGTTTGTTTGGGTGCTGGTAATACCCTTGATTTCTTATTTGTTGCTGGGAGTTAAGCTCGGCTTTCTCATGACATCTGTTTTTTACAGCATCAGTGCCATTTTATTCTTTTGGGGTTACACAGACTACCCTGTAATGGTGGACAAGGTTGCTTATGCCAATATCTTTGTCAGTGCTTTATTGTTTTGGGGTATATCTCACAGTTATGAACATGCCAGTGAAACGGCCAGGCACCAGCTAAGACAGATGGCGGTGTCAGATCATTTAACTGGTTTATTTAATCGCACAGCTATGAATAGCCTGTTTGAAAAAACTGTCAAGCAAGCCAAGAGGCAACAGGAAGTTGTCAGCTTGATGCTGTTTGATTTAGACCGTTTTAAAAGCATCAATGATCAGTATGGGCATGACACGGGTGACCAAGTGTTGACTCAATTTGCGCAGATTCTACAATCTGCGGTTCAAGATAAAGGGGTGTCCTTCAGAATAGGTGGCGAAGAGTTTGCTGTTATTTATTCTGCCACTGAAGAATCGCTTGTCCTTGCTCTGGCTGAATCTATCAGACATGCCACAGAACAAATTCACATCAACTCAGCACCAGCTCCTCTGAGCGTTTCAGTCAGTGCAGGGGTGGTGACTGCAGCTGCCAATGAAGCGGTATTGACTGACATGTTTGATACTGCAGACAAGCGAATGTATCAAGGTAAGCGCCAAGGTCGAAATGTAGTCGTGCATGATGGACTACACGGGACACTGGTGGCCAATTTACCGGTTTAATTTCTCACCATCGCAGCATGCTAATTTAAGCCATGTGGGTGTATTTTGAAGTTGTATTATTCCGAAAGTTAAAATGGCTTGAGTTTAGACATAAAAATCACGCCGGGTATGGAAAATACAAACTTTAAACTTATTGAATAATGGTTTTGTTGCGATTCAATTGCCCACAGTCGTTGGCAAAAATTAACATTGGATATAAAGACTTGGCTGAAGTGCGTCTATGAAAAAAATTAAAAAAAAGAAAATTGCTAAAGGCAGCATGATCAGCCGCTTGAATAAAGTGTTCATCATTCAGTTGATTTTAATCAGTATTGCTACAGTTGCTGGTGTAGTTGGTGCAGCCAAGGTGGTTGAAGACGTCTTGATTAAAGAGGCTTTGATTGGTGAAGCCGAGTATTATTGGGAACACCGAGAAAAATATGTTGAATTTCCACTGCCTAAAACCATGAATTTGACTGGTTATTTGGTTTACGATGGTGATTACTCCATGGTGCCACAGGCATTGAAAGAGATCACTGAAAATTACCAAAGAACCACCCTCAATGGCAAACACCCTATTGCCTATGTCACTGAAAAAGGCAATGAAAAACTGTATTTGATTTTCGAAGAAGCGCAAGTTTCTAAGTTGGCGCTTTACTTTGGTATCACCCCATTGATTATTGTGTTGCTGATAGTTTATTTACCAGCTTTTGTATCTTATGTATTTTCAAAGCGGGCTTATTCTCCGGTTTTACAGTTGGTTGAGCGTTTAGAATCAGCAAAAATCTCTAAATCCGGAATAGAAAATTTAAAGTTTGATGACCTCAAAAAAATTGGTCATGTAGATGTAAATACCCTGATTGATTCATTTGAGGATTTTTCCCATAGAATATCTCAATTAATCACTCGAGAACGTAATTTTTCACGTTATGCATCGCATGAACTCAGAACCCCATTGACGGTTCTGCGCGGCTCCATGTCTTTGTTGAAGCGTCAGGAGTTGACACCTAAAAGTGAACGTTTAGTGAATCGCATGCAACCCATGATTGAGGAGATGCAGGCGTTGATAGAAGCCCTTTTAATGCTTTCTCGTGATGATGTGATAGAAATATCTGACGATCCAGTGTTGATAAACGATGCATTGAGAACTATGGTTGAGGACACCATACGGTTGTTTGATCCGCGTGATATTAAGTTGGATTGGCAGCCAAAAAACTTAGTTCAGGCTTATGTTCCTGAGCAGTTATTGTCTATCGTGGTGAGTAACTTAATCAGAAATGCCTGTGTCTATTCACAGGATCCTGTCAGCATTGAAGTTATAATTGATGGCGCTGATATCACCATTAAAGACCATGGTAAAGGCATGAACCAAGAACAGTTGAACCGAATTATGGAGCCCTTTTACAGGGCCAATGAACATGGTACTGAAAAAGGTTTTGGACTGGGCTTGTCAATTGTTGATATGATATGTAAACAATGTGGCTGGAATATACAATTCAGCAGTGAAATTGGTATCGGTACTGAAGTAACATTGACCCTAGACAATGCTGAAATTTTAGCCACCCAAAGAACCTGAATATAAAATTATGACGACATCAAATGTATTAATCGTAGAAGACCACGCGGCTTTGGCCGAGACCATCGCCGATCATTTAGAAATGGCTGACTTCACAGTGGATTTTGCTGCTGATGGTATCACTGGGCTGCATTTAGCGGTTACCAATCCTTATGACGCTGTTATTTTGGATGTGATGTTGCCTGGTATGGATGGCTTTGCCATTTGTGAAAAAATCCGCAAAGAAGCCAAGTCAGATGTGCCTATTATCATGCTGACTGCCAGAGACCAAATAGGTGACAAAATCAAAGGATTTGACAACGGTGCTGATGACTACTTGGCCAAACCATTCAATCCAGATGAGTTGGTGGCACGCTTAAAGTCCATGATCAGACGCCACCGTGGTGAGTTTGACAGTAAAGCCATGAAAGTGGGTGATTTGGTTTTTGATCTAGGTACCATGGAAGTCACCAGAGAAAAACAAAGCCTCAAGGTATCTCCAACTGGCTTACAAATTTTAAAGATTTTGATGCAAAAATCTCCAGATGTTGTGACCAAGGACCAATTGGCTCAACAGCTGTGGGGTGATTTAATTCCAGATTCTGATGTGTTACGCAGTCATCTATATATTTTACGTAAGACCATAGACAAGCCATTTAAAAAACAATTGCTGCACACCATCCCAGGCGTGGGTTTAAAAATTGCCGACTCTTAAACCCAAAGCCCATAGGGTTTGTAGCCATTTACCGTAACTTGCCCGAATGTGCTGCACTTCTGAATAGACTATTGGACAGCATCACATGCAAACCATCAAGGAAAGCCCGTAATGTGGGTTCTTGGGTGTAAGCAATGACCATGCCACGGCCTTTGTTTTGGTGGATTAAAAAAGGTTTGTAGGCCAATTGTTGCCGGCTTTCTTGCCACAGGTAACCACTGGCAAGAATTTCCTCAGGGCCTTTGAACCATGCCACATTTTTACCCTTGTCTAATTTAATTGGGGTGTATATTTGCTTGCCAGACACCATCGCTATCACTACGGGTTTCACCCCTGCTGTCAGCCAGTGGTCTTGGTCTGTTGCAACTTTTACCAATACCCCAGTGACTTGATCTGGCTGTCCATGTTGTTGCTGGATGGTTTGATTATGTTCCTCAACTGTTCTAATTAATTGACCAATGGCTTGGTCATCAGTTTCGCTTTTGTTTTTTGCTGCAACAGGAGTAGGATCAGGCTGGTCAGTGAATGCCAATTCAGTTTTAACCGATAGCCAGCCTACCTGTTCAGTGCTGGCATAAGCGGTGGCAGAACCAAATGTGAGCAAAACACCACCTTGGGATATCCAGTCACTGATGTTTTTTAAGCCCGCTGCATTGAATGCAGTCGAATAATTTCCCGCTGGCAGTATCAATACATCATAGTGGTCTAACTTGGCAGAATTGAGCTGCTGGCTTCTGATGGCAGTCACTGGATAGCCCAACTGCCTTTCAATCACAAAACGACTGTTACCGGCACTCAAGCTGCTGGTGGGTTGGTCCCAAGCCATGGCGATTTTAGGGGCGTTCATTTGCACCACATGAACACTGCCAAAATTAGGCCCTGCAGTGACCCAGCTGCTGTCGACACCATTAACAATTGCCCCAGTTGATTCGGCCAAATGTTGAATTTGACTGCTGATGTTGGCATTATTTTGTTTGACTTCAATGATTAAAGTGCCAGCTGGGTAGTTGGTGTTGTTAATTGTAAAGGGCAAGTCAGCAGATTTAATATTGAGACCTTGACGCAGTCCCTGGGTTAGCAAACGGCCAGCGGCCATGTCTCCCCAAGGCACTAAATAAGCGACTTTGGCATTGGGGTTGGTGATTTGAGCGGGTAATAATTGGTTGGCATCAAATGGCTGTAAGGCGGATGATTTAATCGAACCACAACGCACCACATCTAAATTAAACATCAAGGGTAAAGACCAGGCGGTTAGGTCATATATTTGATCATTCAAGTTACGGCTGCGACGGTGTTCCTGGGTTTTAATGAATGCATCATCCATATCAATTTGCTGACGCATCATGGCTTCAACCATGCGACCTTTGGGTTGTGCAGGGTCAATCACAAAAGCCCCTGACTTGAATGAACGCCCACAACTTTTCAAATCTTGCTGAAGTTGTTGAACCTCTATACCATGGTTGCTCAATAGTTGAGCCAATTTATGTGTGCCAGCACGGTCTGCTTGTTGAGGAATCACAAATGCCGAGTGATTTTCACCCTCAGCAATGGCGCTGACTTGGTACTGGTGAAAGTCAGTCAACAGCTTGGTTCTGTGTTTGGCTGTGGCTTCAATTGTAGAGACTGAAGCAACGAAGTGTTTTTGTACTGATTCAGCATAGCTGTAAACTTCACCATTGCGTTTGGTGAATACTTCGCCACGGGCAGACCCCACTTCATAAGTGGAGGCTGAAGCACCGTAAAAGGTTGGCCAGCTGTCACCATAACCAGGGTAGAAAGCATCAAAAATTTCTCGGGTAAAATAATCATAGCCCATGGCATCGAAGTGCTTGGCATTGTTTTGGCCAATCAATGTCATGTTGGCAATTTGGTCTTTGGTCATCAAAGGGTTCACTGGATCAGCTGCTGGAGCAAAATAATATGACATGTCACCACCCATTTCGTGCAAATCAATTACTACCAACGGTAAAAAACGATTCATGACGCCAATGCGCCCTTGGGTTTCAGGTTGAGTCATGGCCAGCCAATCACGGTTCATATCAAATAAATAATGGTTGCTGCGGCCATTGGGCCAAGGTTCATTTTGCTCAGCACTGTATCGATCACCACTGGGCTCCATTCCAGCTGTGGCGTAGTAGCGGCTGGTGAAGCGGTTTCTGCCATCAGGGTTTTGCAAAGGATCGATAAACACCAAAGTGTTATCCAATATTGCTTGTGTCATTAGGTGGTTTTGTGATGCCAATAAGTGGTATGCGGTCATCATTGCCGCATCGGTGCTGCTGATTTCATTGCCATGCACACCATAACCGAGCCATACAGAAGCAGGCATGGTTTCAATTAAATGTTTTGCAGTGTTTTGGTCCGTGATTCTTGGGTCTGCCAGTTTTTGAATGTTGGTTTCAAAGTCATTCAGTTGGGCAATATTTTCAGCAGAACCTATGACCAAATAAATCAAATCTCGGCCCTCCCAAGTTTTTCCATAACTGAATTGCTGGATGTTATGCGGTGCTGCTTTGCTTAATGCTTCGAAATATTTCAACATGTCACTGTAGTTGGTGATTTTTTCTCCAACGGCGTAACCCAATACATCAGCATGTTGTGGGATTTTGCTGTCATAGGTAAAACCAGGCCAATACATACCGGTAGTACTGGCAGGTGATGTTATTGAGTAGGCTAAACAAATTAAGCACAGCAAAGTTTTTAAAACAGGCATGGTGGTATCTATGTATTTAATGACAGTCAGTATAACTGAATAATTAAAACTGACATGTGCCTTTAGCTTGGTTTTGGCTGGGCCAAGGTGTTTGATAGAGTCATTGCGGTTTTTTGCGGAGCAAAAAGAAGCGATTACGAAATACCTAAAATGTTTATCGTTGGTGAGCCCGGTTTAAACAAAGTAATTGTTTGGGTCAGTCAGTGGTAGGTAGTTTGTTCAATCTTATGCCAACAGCGAACCAGCAATAAGCTCATTCATCCATGGCGTCATTGCGGTTTTTTGCGGAGCAAAAAGAAGTGATTACGAAATACCTAAAATGTTTATCGTTGGTGAGCCCGGTTTAAACAAAGTAATTGTTTGGGTTAGTCAGTGGTAGGTAGTTTGTTCAATCTTATGCCAACAGCGAACCAGCAATAAACTCATTCATCCATGGCGTCATTGCGGTTTTTTGCGGAGCAAAAAGAAGTGATTACGAAATACCTAAAATGTTTATCGTTGGTGAGCCCGGTTTAAACAAAGTAATTGTTTGGGTTAGTCAGTGGTAGGTAGTTTGTTCAATCTTATGCCAACAGCGAACCAGCAATAAACTCATTCATCCATGGCGTCATTGCGGTTTTTTGCGGAGCAAAAAGAAGCGATTACGAAATACCTTTTAATAATGTGGAGGCACTTCATCTTGTGGTTTAAACTCTTCGATATCACTCTGCACTTGTTTCATGTGTTGCGTCATGCTTTTGAGGGCTTCTTGGTATTGCGCGATGTCTTTGGTTTGCTGGTAAACCAATTGATTCAATGAATCAACGGTGTCCTCAAGAAAGGCTATTCTGGTTTCTAGATCAACGATTTTGGTCATCAGATTATTATCAGTCACTTTGAGTTTAGCATTGGTTAGGAGCACATAGTATAATCCATTCTTAAGTTTTATAAATAGAAACCCATGACAGAAAAAAACAGCTTATTTGCTGAACTGATTGCAAGAAGGATTCCACAAATACTGGGCGTGTATGTGGCGTCAGTTTGGTTGGCTGTTGAAGTTTCTGAGTGGATGAGCGAACGGTTTGAAGTGCCTGAACAAACTTCATCTTATGTGTTCGTCATCATGATTGCATTTTTGCCTTTGGTGGCAATGCTGGCCTGGGGTCACGGTCGCCCAGGCAAAGACAATTGGACGCAGAAACAAATCATCTTTATCCCATTTAATATTGCCATTGCTTGGTTGGCTGTAAACGCTTTCATTAAACCAGAAGTTCAGGCCACAGAAATCATGAGTTTAACCGATGTTCAAACCGGCCAGTTAGTTGATTATGAAGTGGCTAAAAGTGGCTTGAGCCAAAAAGTCTCAGGTTTTTTTTGGGAGAATGCCACTGGTGATGAATCGCTGGATTGGTTGAGCTATGGCGCTATGTGGATGGTTTCTAAGGATTTGATGCGCAACCCAATCATATCTATTCGAACACCTTATGAATCTACATCCATGTTGAGTGCTATTACCAGCAAGGGATATGAACGCGCCATCGGTGAGCCTTTATCATTGAATTTAAACATTGCCGATGACCGTGACTCGCAATGGATGATTAAGGGCAAAATTCTCAAAGAAGGCGAAAAAATAGCTTTTGAAGCATCATTGTATGAAGTGGTTTCTGGTAACTTGGTGACCACCATTTCATCGGCTTATGATGACTGGTTGTTTGCTTTGGATGATGTGGCAGAACAGCTTGGAGTGGAGATTCTGCAACAAGCTGCTATCAATCTCAAGGACAATGTCATTCCTGACATTGCCATCTCGCAATACATTTCTTCCGACTTAGTGGCTATTGAAATGGTTGTTAATTCATTGAATGCAGTGGTTTTAGATAATGATTTTGAACAAGGACTGGCCTACTTAAAAGACGCTTTATCAATGGATGATAAGTTGGCTGAAGCCTATGTTTTAATGATTGGCTATTATCGCGGTTTGGGTGATTTTGAATCAGCAAAAGCCGCTGCTGAATCTGCTTTGAAACTCGAATACAATTTATCACAGGAATCGGCGCTGAAAGTTAAGGCCAGTTATTACGGGGTCAGTGGTGAGACTGATAAAGCCATAAAAGTGCTAGAAAATTGGGTCAAACTGTACCCGGAAAGTGCCGATGCATTACAGACATTGGGTACCAATTATATGGTCGCGGGTCACCGCCTAGATGATGCCTTGTTGGCTTATCAAAAGCTCAGCGAATTACAGGAAATCAGTTCAACTGCTTTGGTAAACCAAGCCAGAATTTATCGATTGAAAGACGATCAAGTCAATGCCCTTAAGGCTTTGGATGTATACCTTTCACGGAACCCCGACAAGGCAGAACCACACCTGGAAATTGCCAACACCTATTTACAATTTGGTGACATAAAAGCCGCTAAAAGTCATTTTGAGGAAGCCAGTCTTATCAGCATCAATGGCATTGATGCTGACTTAGGTTTGGCTAAGATTATGTCTCTGGAAGGCAATATGGATGGTGGTATTTTGGCTTTGGAACAGCTTTTGAACAAAGCGGAAACACCTGCAGACCAAGTTAAAATAATGTCTGAAAAAGAAACTAATTTGTATCTAAGTGGACGTTTGCATGAGGCCATGTTGTTACTGGCTGACATGCGTCAAATCAGTGAATCATTCATGCCGCCAATGATGCAAAACCTGATGTTTGAAAGTAAACGAATGTCTTATTTAGCAAATCTACAGCGGTTTGATGAAGCATGGGCTGCGTTTGATCAAATGCAGGCTGAAACCAAGCCACCCTTTGATCAGATCCTTGAGTTGATTGCCAGAAACGTACATGTGCTGGCGGGTGATCATGACCAGGCAGCAAAGTCTTTAAAATTATTTGAAAATTTTAAACAGCAATTTCAATTGAATGTTTATGACCAATATATATTTGCTGCCAAGGCGGAAGAAGCCAGATATGCAGGAGATTTCGATGCGGCCATTGCTTTACATGATCAAGCCATCAACGAATCAAAACAATCAATTCTGACTTTAAATACACTTTATGTGGTTGACGAGTTTAAGTATCAAAAAGCCAAGACCTTATATGCAGCCGAACGATTTCAAGCCTGTATGGGGGTTATTGATGAGGTATTGAAACGCAACCCTGTTTTGGGTCAAGTCCTGTTGTTGAAAGCCAAAGTGCAGTATAAATTAGGCCAATACGAAGCCGCTCAATCAACAGTAATGCGAGTCAAAGCATTGTGGCAAAAAGCCGATGATAACTTTAAGGACATGTTGGATTTGCAACAATTTGAACAATTACTTTTCAGTGTCGCAAGTTAATTCAGTTGGAGCTTGCATTGAAGCACAATTTAATTTGAGCCAATGAATAATCAAAACCCACGTTTGGTGCTGTACACAGTGATGCTGGTGGGCCTATTGGGTACCATGGGTATTGCCTTGCCTTATCCAGTGTTGGCGCCTTATTTTATCGATTATCCAGCCAATGAGCTAACCCATTTTATGGGTGTTCATCCAAAAATTCTGCTGGGTGTTTGTTTGGCAATTTATCCATTGGGTTTACTGTTTGGAAGCATTTATATCGGTGCCTTGTCAGATGGTTTTGGTCGGAAGAAGGTGCTGCTCATTACCTTAATAGGTTCGGTGATTGGTTATGCCTTGACCGCCTGGGCCATCTATCAAGAATCATTTGTGTTTTTCATCGTCTCCAGGTTCCTCACTGGCCTGTGTGAGGGCAATATCTCAATTGCCAGAGCCATTGCTGCTGAGTTGCACCCCGCGATTGATCGCACCAAAGCGCTGTCCATGGTTTATGCGGCCACCTATACCGGATGGCTGCTGGGTCCTGTTTTTGGTGGTTTTTTAATGGTTTATGGGGTGGCTGAAGTTTTCTTGTTGGCCGGGTTGGGTATGCTGCTGTCAACCTTGTTGGTGGCGATTCTGATCAGTAAGGATCGACCAGAAGACAAAGATGGCACGCCATTTTGGCTTGCAATCAAACGGAATAATTCGCTGACACTGCTTAAGAATGCTGAAATAAAACCAATATTTTGGTTTTATTTTTTATATTCAATGGGACTTAATGCATTCTATGATTTTTACCCGGTGTGGTTTGTAGATTATTACCAAGCGGATGGCAAAATCATCTCATTGGCAACTGTTTGCCTGACCATGGTGATGGTCATTGTCAGTATTTCTTTGGTGGCCAGAATTCAATCACGTTATGGTGAAATCAGGGCCATGTTGGTTGGCGGCACAGTGTTGTCTGCGTTGTTGTTTATCCAACCGTTTGCCAGCTACCACCAATCTTTTGTTATTTTCGCTATTATAGGTGGCACCATTGCCTTGACCAATGGCATGGTGCCCAGTTTTTTATCGCATTACTTTGGTCATTTAGGCCAAGGTAAAGTGATGGGTTTACAGACCACCACTTTTTGTATCACCAATGTCATCATTGCAACTGTCGGTGGTCCTTTGTCTATCCTTGACTCAAAGTGGGTGCTGTTGTTGGGTGCTGCATTGGTGTTGTTGGCGGTGTATTCACTGTGGAACAACCGCCAGTCACAGTATGTACTGATGCAGCAGGAACAAGCCAACAAGTAGTGCTTTATCGGTCCTGTGCTTTTGGTAAATAGGTGTACCAAGTAACTATTGCCCGGTCATTTTCTAATAAATCAATGGTAAAACCTTCGCCACTGCGGCTGCTGCCACCATAAAAGGAACCTGCCATCCAGTGGTTATTGGTGACATGTTCAATACCTTGGTCATCACATGCCCTGGCAGGTGGGTTCATGGCTAGACGCCTTACTGGGTATTCGCTGCTGCCAAATGGCTTGCCATCTAAGTCGATGTTGGATGTATATGACATATTGGCTGCATGGCAGTTAGTGAATTCGATGAGTAGGTCGCCCCAATCGTAAACCTGAATGTCTGTTGGATTAAAGTCTGCACCAAATGCACCTCCTGTGGTGGCAGTGAAATCTTCAACAAGAATGCTCTTACCACTCACAGATCCGACACCAGTGATCCACGCTTGCTGCATATCAGTTACAGTTTCAGTTTCGTTGGTGGGGGTGACTTTCATAAGTCGATATACAAATGTTGCACCTTTCAGGTCACCGCTGTTACTAGGTATGATGGTTTCAAAGCTGAAATCTGCGAGATTATAACGCCTGACAGTATTGAGTGTGTCACTGGTCACTAATATATGTCCTGGACCATCTGCAGTTATTCCAGCAGCTCCATGTAAGTTGTTAACCTTGGTGTCTTGATATACGCCATTCAAATTGTAGTTGTAAATGGCCCGTTTCCCCCAAGCGGTAATTAACATCTGGTTGCCATTGAAAAATATTGATCTTGGCCGGTCCAAGAAATTAGATCCAGTGTTAATAAAATTGGATGTATTGCCATTGGTTGGGTTAACACGAAGCACACTGTTTGAGTCATAACCAGGAACATATAAATGTCCATCAGGCCCTAACGCCATACCTATATCTATGCCTTTTATTCGATTGTTGTTGGCTGGTAATACCGTTCTAACTGATTGCCATGTGGTGGTATTTAGTTCGATGATTTCATTGCTTGAATAACTGCCTAGATAAATATTGCCATTATCCTTTTTTACCAATGTAATGGGATTTCGCATTAATCCAGGTGCCACTACGGTGCTGGCAGTCGATAAAGTTGTTTGGTCAAATTTAATCAGTTTATGATTGGACTCACTGACCACTATCAAGTCACCATGACTGTCTTGAAATATAGACTGTGGTCCTTTGAGGACACCATCATCTGCTAAGTTTCTGATGAATGCCCCGTTACAACCATCGTAAATTTTGACATTGTTATTGAACCAGCTGCTCACCAACAATAAAGATTCGCAGTTCGGGTCGCCTAAATCTTGTGCATCTACGAATGTACTGGTTATAATGAGTGCCCATATTTTGAAAGTATTTTTCATGAGTTTTTCCTCGGTAAATAAAAGGCTTTAGGTTAATGATTTAACCATGAAAAAACTTTCGGGAAACTTCCTTTTTCATCTTTTTAATGAATTTTAATGCAGAAAACTAAAGCTTTAAGTGGTTGGCGCATTGGACCATGGTGTTATTTACCAGAAACAGGTGGCTTGAAAAGTGGCCGTGAAGAAGTCAGGCTGTCCACCCAATTAAACCAGGTGCTTTTATTGCTGATTCAAAACGCGCCTGAGGTGATTACTCGACAACAATTTATGGATTCAGTGTGGGCCGATAAATTTGTTAATGAAGGGGCTTTGTCAAGAACCATCGCAGAGCTCAGAAAACTGCTGGGTGATTCAGCAAGTCAAGCAAAGTACATCAAGACCATTCCTAAAAAAGGTTATCAGTGGGTGCATGTCGTTGAACCAATTAAGGCCAGAAGTTATCGCCGCTTAAAGTTTATGTTGTTGGCTATGATGGTATCTGTGTTGGTTGTTATTCCAGTTTGGATCAGCCGTCAAAACAGCACGCTGGATACATTAAAAACTGCAGTGGCCAAAGCCAGTAGAGTGACAGCACAACCGGGGATGGAAAAACAAAGTCTGCTGAGCGCTGACGGTCATTGGCTGACTTATGTAAAGGACACCATTAACAGCAGTCAAATATTCGTTGAGTCATTGGCAGATGCCAACTTACATGCTGTCATTGACCTACCTGGATATCGATTGTCATCGCCGGTGTTTATAGCAGCACAAAATTTGTTGTTGTTCACTGCGCAAGATAAAACCGATTGTTATTTAAAAAGCCATGTTTTGAACAGCCAAGTGTTCAAAGATTTAAGTCCTTGTTATTTCAACCATGAGTCGCGGACATTAAGTTTTGATTCAAAATCAAACAGCGTATTTTTTGCCGCCCAAAATAATCAACAGCAGGTGGTTATTCAGCAATTGAGTTTGACCAATGGCAAGGTAACTGCATTAACCAACCCTGGATCGGTAAATCATTTGGATTGGTCGCCGCAAATCAGTCCTGATCACCAATGGCTGAGTTATTCGCGGGGCAATAATTCAGTCAGAAATATATGGTTGAAAAATTTACAAACAGGTATTGAGCAGCCCATAACTGATGGTGAGCATTATTCGGTCAGCCATGCCTGGTACGACCATGAACACATAGTTTTTGATTCTGACTTAAGTGGCAGTCGACAGTTGTGGTTATTGAATATCCATGCAACTGAACCACAGCTACTCGGTGCATATGGTGCCCAACATCCTTCATTTGATCATGACAAACGCATCATGGCTTTTCAGGAAGTCAGCTATGAGGCCAATATATGGCTGTTTGATGTTGTCAGTAACGAGTACAAGCGAGTTGTGCATTCAACTAAATATGATAACTACCCTGCATTTGCAGCCGATGGCCAGCGGTTTTTGTTTTCCAGTAATCGCCAAGATTTAAGTTCAATTTGGTTGTACGACATGGCTATTGCAAAGGAGCAATTGTTGATTTCAATACCTGGGGTCAAGTTGACCAGACCCACTTGGCATCGTGATGGTCGCCATGTGTTAATTACCAGTAATGATGACCAAGGTTACAGCACCTTGCTGTTAGATTTAAATACCATGCAAACTGAAGAACTGTTGTTTGGGTATGGCCATTTAGGCACTGTTGAACATGCTGGAAGTTATTTTGCCTTGGCCAAATCCGACCAGCTGCAACATAAAGTATTACACATGAAGCAGCAGCAGGTTGATATACTTCCGATTGATGCTGTAAGTAGGTTCATGCTGCTTGATGACGGTCGATTGGTGTTCACAAAAACACATAAAGATGGGTTGTTTTTGTATGATTTAAACACCCAGCAAGAGCAGTTGTTAACCCCCGAATTGAAGCAAGCAGCCTTGAATCGCTGGACCGCAGTGAACCAGTCGGTGTATTTTGATCGTGGTGGCAAAGATGCAGGTGTTTGGCGTTTAGCTGTGGGTACTGGGCAGCTGAGTTTTGTCAGCAGTCATCGGCCGCTGTCAGTTGGCACTTCATTGAGTGTCAATGCCAGTGAAACACAGCTGTTGATAACCCAAACCGATCGAGCCGAATCGGACATCTTAAAAACACAGATAGGTGAATGATGAAGCCAGTTGAAAAACCATTTTCTCCCGCTTGTGAGCGCAACCAACAAGCCATTTTGGCGGTGTTGCAGGAGGTGCTACAAGATGCTGAATTACAGCTGTTAGAGGTGGGCTCAGGAACCGGTCAACATGCTGTATTCTTTGGTCGGCACTTGCCCAACATCACTTGGCAAACTTCCGATGTTGCAGACAACCATGCGGGCATAAACAAGTGGTTGGATGAAGCGCAATTAAAGCATGTATTACCACCTCTTGAGTACCAAATTGGACAACAGCAATGGCCAACTGCTGATATTGATGTGGTTTTCAGTGCCAATACTTTACACATTATCAGTATCGAGTTGGTGCAACAACTGATTGACGACATGGGTAAAAATTTGCAAGCTGGGACCAGGGTGGTGTTTTATGGGCCGTTTAAATACCAAGGTGCCTTTACCTCAGAATCCAATGCTCAATTTGATCTGTGGCTGAAAGACATAGATCCACAGCGTGGCATCCGAGACTTTGAAACCATCAAGCTGTGGATGGGAAAGCAGGGTTTTATATTGCAGCAAGACATCAACATGCCAGCCAACAACCAAGTACTGCTATTCGAAAAACACAAATGAACCTTTAAATTGTCCTTAAACTAGCGGACAATGGTGTTTTATATATTTGAGTATTAACGATGCGGACTGTCATTTTAATTTACGGTTTGTTATTCAGTTTGATGGCTAACGCCGTACAACTCAGTGATGACGGTGTCGGCGACGCCATTGTTTTTCCATTTTATACGGTAGAAAATAACCACCGCAGCGAGTTGAGCTTTACCAATAACACAGCAACGGTCAAAGCAGTAAAAGTTATGTTTTACGACCGCTTTGCCAATATTGTTTTGCTTAGTTTTCATGTTTACTTAGCACCCATGGACTCGTGGTCAGCCGAGCTTGATTCTATCGTTTCCAATAGTGTGCCAGGTGAACCAACAACTTTTTTAACGCCAACAGACAACAGTTGTGCCCCCTTTGTAAATCCGGGACAAGAGATGCGCCCTTTTGCAATTGATGATGACAGTCGATTTGATGCGATTTTAGACAGGGCACAAACTGGCACCATCGTGCTGATAGATCTGGGTGAAGTGTTGGACCCTGAAGCGCAAAATATTGTGTTCACCAATAACGAGCCCAATGATTGCCAACAAATTGAAGACAACTGGAGATCTCAAGGAGTGTGGGGTCAGGACCCTGGACATTCTATGGGGCCTGTTGTTGGCGGGTTGTCTGCCAATTTGGTGGTAAGGGCGCTGGATAATGGCAGTACATTTGAGGTTGATCCTACAGTTTTAAAAAACACACTTAATACTGGTTCAGCACATGTCAGTCCTGGCAGTACCGGGCCAAATTTGAATCATGACACCAGCCACCCTGAACTGCTTGGTTTACTTGGTACACCGAGCTATGGTTTTGAATTTAATTCGCAACACATCATTGCCTTGTTACAGAAAACTGCTGTTTCAACTGAGTTTGATTTTACTCAAAGCACAGATGTCAGGATTAACTGGGTAGTTACTTTAATGAATAAAATGTCATACTATTTTTCTGGAATAACTCAACTCAGGCCACCTTTCACCAGCACTCTCAATGCAGCAGATAACGGGGCATGTGATGTATTGACAGTAGAGGTCAGGGATGAATTAGGCGTGCTTTTGAACCCTGCGCTGAATGCTGGATTCAGTTTATGCGAAAGCACCAATGTCATTCCCATAAAACCGTTTGGCGAGCAGCCAATGCCAATATTAGATGACTCATACCGCAGTTTCATCAATGTTGGAGACTTACAAAAAGGCAGTATCACCTTAAAAACCAAAGCAGATCACTTCATGTTAGGTCAAAATATCAACAGTCCTAATGAGGATGACTATTTTTATGGTTTGCCAATAACAGGCTTTCAGCTGACCCAATTGGATGACGGGTTCAATCCCGTTCAGTACCAAGCACAAGCTTTTAGTTCGGAGGGTGAAATTGTGATTGATTTGATATGGGCCAATGATTTTGAAGCGCCATAATTAGTTGCTATTTAAATGATAGATATTAATGATATTGTAAAGGCCCAACAACGCATTGAGCCTTATATCAATACCACACCAGTGCTGTCTTCAAGTCGCTTGAACCAATGGCTAGGCCATGAAATTTATTTCAAAGCCGAGTGTTTGCAGAAAATAGGCGCTTTTAAAGCCCGCGGTGGTTGTAATGCTGTTCAAGTTTTACGTGATATGCAGCCCAACATCAAACGCGTGGTGGCCAACTCATCGGGCAACCACGCCCAAGCTGTGGCCTGGGCAGCGCAACAATTCAATCTTCCCGCCACCATTTACATGCCGTCTTTCGCCTCCAAAGTCAAAGCCCAAGCAACACGGTCTTATGGTGCACAAGTGGTGTTGTTGGAACAACGTCAAGCCGTTGATGCAGCGGTTGAAGCAGCCGCTCAAGAAGCAGGGGTTTACTGGATTCCACCTTTCAATGATGATGCGGTTATTGCGGGGCAGGGCACAGCAGCTTACGAAGCTTTACAGCAATGCAAAATGCCTATGGATGCTGTTTTTGCCCCTTGTGGCGGTGGTGGCTTAATCTCAGGTACACTGGTGGCTGCACGTCATTTACAGCCTGATTGTAAAGTGATTGCAGCGGAACCATTGGCGGCTGATGATGCGTTTCGTTCTTTTCATGCGGGTAAAATTCAATATTTGGATGCGGCACCTGATACCTTGGCTGACGGTGCCATGACTTTATCGGTAGGCGAAAAGACTTTTGCACACATCAAACATTTAGATGATTTTTATGTGGTTGATGAAGTGCTCATTGCTTATTGGGCACAATGGTTACAGCATTTGTTGAAGTTGCATGTGGAGCCTACCTCGGCAATGACCATGGGTGCCGTGTGCCAGTGGTTACGTAAGCAACATCAGCCACAACGCGTGATGGTGATCTTATCGGGTGGAAACATAGATGCTGCGATGCAAAGAAAAATTTGGCAGCAAGATTATTTAACGCAACAACCAAGTTTGCAGGTGTAATTACCAGCGTCGATCTGCTGGTATTTTAATTAACAACATGAAAAGAGGCGTGTTTATGAATTTTAGGTCATTGTTATTGGTTTTGTTGACTGTGTTGTTGGCAGCCTGTGCACCGAAATACCATTACCAGAATCTGGCCACTGCTGAGCCTGAGTTTGAGCATATTTTGGTGGTTTTTGATTACCTTCACTTTGTTGATGATGTGGGTAAATTAATGGACTACCATGAGGATAAAAATCAGTTACAAATTGAAGCGCTGAAAAGTGTCATTACCAACACCTTGAGCGCCAATGGCTTTCAAGGCACTGTAGATTTTGCTTTGATCAGCAGTGGCTTGGGTTTGAACCCTGAAAATGGCTTTGAACACTATATCGATGGTGATTTATCCGAAACATTGATTTACCCACCTTTTTACTTGGAGTCAAATCACCATGAATCATTTCAACATCAGCTGATGGCTTCTTTTGCCGATGCACAAAGTGTCGCTTTTGTGCCTGTTTCGAAAAAGACCCAAGGTTTTTACGCCGATTTACGCATGAATACACTGAGTTTTGCAGGTACAGATGAGTACCCTGATCGCAAGCTAAATTCCCAGTCTAGGGTGGGTGTTTTGCACATCAGAGCGGTGTTGCCAAAGATTTCTTTCATGAAAGCCATGGGTGTGAGTTTATTGACAGTTGGCTTAACAGCTGGTGCAACAGGTGGCGCTTATATTGGCATTGCCACCCCTGTTGGTGTACCACACTCCACTGGGCTGTTATTTGACAACCAGACTGGTGAAGTGTTGTGGAAAAACCAAACTGCAGGTGATTTAAGCCGATTTGGAGATCAAGCAAGCGCACGCTTTTTTAAACAATTTCCTGCCTTGGATTAAGCGCTGATTGAAACCCAGGTGTCTTACCAGTGCCCACTTTGTGTGCTTAAAGTGTACGCACCAAACGAAAGCCGATGTGTGAGTGGGTTTCACTGGGGTCGGTGGCCAACGGTGTGTTGTTGCGCGCATCACTGCCTGAACGCCATGAAGTGCCAATAGCGCAGGTGGCTTGGTTGCCACAATCGGTAACCCATTCACTGACGTTGCCCATAAGGTTGTAAACATTTTGTTGGGCAGGGTAAGTTTTGATTGGCGCAGTAAATATTTGGCCGTCATCACAGCTGTACTTCTGCGCTGTGGCTTTTTTCTCACCGGCTATTTCCGAGCCAGCTAAATTGGCATTTTGACAACTGACCTCAGAGGGCAGTTGCTGTTGAATGAATTGGTATTCTGCGGCTGTCGGTAGACGGTAGTTATGACCTGTTTGCTGACTCAGCCAACTGGCATATTGTTGGGCCATGTTGGCATTGATACAAACCACTGGGTGTTGGCTGTTTTGGTCAAAAGGTGGTTTCAACCAGGTTTTTTTGAAAAACACCTTTTTGTCAAAATGGTGACATTTCTCATCGGTGAATTGTTCGCCGGCAAACCGGGCAAATTGCTCAACAGTTACTTCATTGGTGCCAAACATAAAGTCCTGCAGTCCGGTTTTATTTCCCGCTGCAAAGAAAGTGAATTGGTGCTGTAATTTGTCATTAACTAAGTCACCAGTCTGTGGAATATTGTTATAAGCTTTATGTAAGTCAGTCAGCAAAGCATATTTAGGTTTCAATAATTCAGCCATTTGTAAATAACTTTGGGCAGCAGCGTTTTTGCGCCTTGAGTTTACGGCTGTGGTGACCAAATCCTGGGTGGTGCTAATCAAGTTGCTGATTGGGGAGTCAAACAAGCTGCGGTCAATGTTGTATTCATCCATGTATTCTGTCACTGACTTCACATGCGTCAATGCATCATCAAGTTCTTGATCGGTAAGTTTACGTTCGATCAAGTTGAAATAATATTGGCCCACTTGATTCAAACCTTGTTGGGCTGCTTGGTTTTCAGGTTGTTCTAACAGTATCGCTTGGAATTTGTCCGCCGCATTATCACCTTTGGGTTTGGTGAGGCGGAATTGTTTCAGTAATTGCTGAGCTTCTTCGAGTTTTACTTCAACTGACATATGGTTGATGGTTTCATTGCCTAAATTACCACTCAAGTCGATCATTTCTGCTTCGGTGGCATCAGTTTGTTCTGCTGCCGTAGCAATCAATGCCAGTGCTGCAGCTGCAGCCTCTTGGTCTTGCTTGATTTGTAATGCCGTGGCCTGTTGGTCGGCCAACAACTGTTCAGTCAAGACCTTTTGTGCCTCAGCCGCCGCTTTTTCACTGGACATTTTAGTGATGAAAATAGTTGCCAACACCATCAGTACCAAAGCTGCTAATCCTGAGGCTACATAGGCCATTTTGTATTTGCTGGTTGCTTTTGGCTCTTCAACAGGCACCACACTGACCGGTTGTTTACTGTACTTAATTGCCAGCAACGCATCTTTTAAGGCCTCAGCATTATCAAAACGGCCAGCTGGGTCTTTGGCTAAACATTGGTTGATGATAGGTTGCCACTCTTGTAACACTTCGGGCAATTCTGGAATGGGTTTATTGATGTGTGACATCAGGATTGAAAAGTCATTGCCTGCTTGAAACACATGATCTCCAGTGAGCTTTTCATAAATGATGCAACCGAGACTGTATATGTCACTGTGGCGTCCAATCCCTCTGGACTGAATCTGTTCTGGACTCATATAGTGGGCACTGCCCAGTAACTGAGATTCTTTGGTTTTGCGTTCTGAGTTGACAGAGATGGCAATCCCAAAATCAGCTATTTTTATGCGCCCAAATTGATCAAATAAAATGTTTTCTGGTTTTAAATCACGGTGAATGATGCCATGTTTATGGGCATGGGCTAAACCATCACAGATTTGGCACAGCAGCTCAATCAAATGATCTGAATTGGTACAAATGATTTCGCCAAAGTCGCCATGGGTCAAGTATGGCATGGTGAAATACGCCAAGCCTGAAGGCAGTTTTTTGGCCTCGTAGATACTGATGATGTGTGGGTGGTCTAATGATGCAACTGTTTGCGCTTCGTCAACGAAGCGTTCGGCCAATGACTTGTCTTCCATCACCAGTTTTTTCAATACTTTGATGGCGACTTTTCGCTGCAAAGAAATCTGGCGACCTAAATACACAGCTGACATACCACCTTCGCCAATTTTGTCCAGTATGGTGTGGTCGGGTATGTTCAAATTTAATTTAGGTACGGTTTTCAAAATTAACGTTGTGTTGAGAATGGTCTACATTGTAGTTCTTAAGTACAACAATTTTGTTCTCTTGCGAGGTGGGTATAAGCAAAAATGTGATGGCCATCACTTAAGTTATGTATATATTTTATTCTTTCTGCTGCTTTTCGTCAATGTGTCAATTTTGGGCAGTGGTTTGAATATAAATCATGAATAATATGTTTCCGGCTTGTGGTTACTTATAAACTGAATACAATGACAGCCAATTTTCACAATTATGTAACCATGTCATTACTCAGTTTTGATCAAGTCAGCATCGATTTTGGTGCGCACCCTATATTAGATGCCGTTAACCTCACCATCAACAAAGGCCAAAAACTGGCGTTGATTGGACGCAATGGTGAAGGCAAGTCAACTTTGCTTAAAATCATGGCTGGAGAAATACCGATTGATGATGGCCAAGTGGTGCGGCAAGATGGCATGCGGGTGGCCATGATGAAACAATCTGCTGTCAATGAATCAGAATCCACAGTCAGAGAATTTTTGTTGCATGCTTTGGGTGAAGTGGGTATTGCACTAGAGAAATACGAAACAGCCACCGATCCTGATTTAATGGCTGACTACCAGCATGTGATTGATGAAAACAATGGTTGGGAGTTGCTGCAACAAATTGACATCGTCACCACCAAACTAAAACTCAATCCTGATGATGTGATTAAGTCATTATCAGGTGGGGTGCGACGACGGATTAATTTAGCCGCTGCCTTGGTTCAAATGCCTGATGTGTTGTTATTGGATGAACCGACCAACCACTTAGACATTGAAAGTATATTGTGGTTACAAGACATGGTCAATAAACTGCATTGTGCGGTGGTGTTTGTAACGCATGACAGGACGTTCCTGAAAAGCATCGCCAATGGCATCATTGAGCTAGACCGTGGCAAAATTTACCAATACGATTGTGATTACAACACCTACCTGGTGCGGCGTGAAGACCGTTTGGACTCAGAAATCAAAGAGTGGGAACGGCAAGATAAGAAACTCAGTCAAGAAGAGGTGTGGGTCAGGCAAGGGATTAAGGCCAGAAGAACCCGCAGTGAAAGTCGGGTTAAAGACTTACTGGCCTTGCGTGAGGAACGTAAGAACAGGCGCACCCAATCCGGTTCCACCAAAGCCGCCATCAATGTTGCTGATGCCAGTGGTAAGAAGGTTATTGTGGCACACAATGTTGGCTTCAAATACGCGGATAAAACCCTATTGGATGGCTTTTCTACCAAAATCATGCGTGGTGATAAAGTCGGTATCATTGGCCCCAATGGTGTTGGTAAAACCACCATGGTACAGCTGTTGTTGGGTGAGATCGAACCGCAACAAGGTTCGGTGAAATTAGGTACTGGCATTGAAGTGGCCTACTTCGATCAGCTCAAGCAAAGCATTGACGACAATGACACCGTAGAAAATAACCTGCAATTGGGTACCGATTTTGTTGAAATCAATGGCAAGCCCAGGCATGTGATTTCTTACCTGCAGGACTTTTTGTTCAGTGCAGAAAAAATCCGTGGGCCTGCCAGCGTATTATCTGGTGGTGAGCGCTCTAGGTTGTTATTGGCGCGTTTGTTTGCGCGACCCGCAAATGTCATCGTAATGGATGAGCCAACCAATGATTTGGATATGGAAACCTTAGACTTGATTCAGGACTTGCTGTTTGACTTCAAAGGCACCTTAATTCTGATCAGTCATGACCGGGATTTTATTGACAACGTTTGTACCCAAACCATTGTGTTTGAAAACCCAGTAGACGGTGTTTACGACGTCAATGAATATGTCGGTGGTTATGAGGATTACTTGCGCCAACGCCGCCAGCCTGAAGTCAAAAAGCCAGCGGTCAAAAAAGACCAAGGCTCAAATTCAGCAGCAGTCAAAAACAGCCAAGCCAAACCAAGCGCTGCCAACAAACTGAGCTTCAAAGAAAAACATGAACTGGAAAAATTACCTGCTCAAATAGATAAGCTGGAAAGCCAAGTGGCCGCGATAACCGAACAAATGTGTGCCCCTGATTTTTACAGCCAAGATGAAGCCAAAGTGAAAAAAGTCAGCACCGAATTGGCCGCAGTAGAAAAACAATTACAACAACACTATGCCAGATGGGATGAGTTAGAAGCCAAAGAAGGATGACAAGAATTCGTCATTCCAGCTCAGCCTTGGCGAGCGCAGGAATCCATGCATGTGATCTTAGAACGCTCAGGGTGATAAGGCTTGGGGTGAACTTTATACCAATGTATTGGCGTAGGTTAGTCTGAGCTTAGCGAAGCCCAACATTGGCACAAACTTGTTCTGTAAATTGAGTTTTGCTGCTAGGCTACTCGGCGCTCAGACCAGTCTTCAACAGCGTAATTTTGCCAATTCTTAAGGTGACAAATGCCACTACCCTAAAATCTGCTTAAATTTACCTATCAGATGATGTAGTTGTTGGCGTTCTTCTTCGTCCAACTGATTCAGGAGTGCTTGCTCATAATGCAGGGCATCTGGAATCACTGCACGCATCAATTGTTTGCCACGTTGGTTTAATTCATAATTCTTGGCACGGGCATCCAGTGGGTGCTGGGCTTGTTGCAGGTATTCTTTTTCAACCAATGATTTGAGGGTGCGACTGATGCGGACTTTGTCCATTTGTGACAGCTGGGCGATTTTCTTGGCGGTGATGTCTGGATTTTTATACAGGATAACCAGTACCCGCCATTCTGAAATATTGATGCCAAATTGGTCTTGATAGTGTGCAGCGATGCCTTTTGAGATCTTGAGACTCAAAACCGACAGTTGATAAGGGATGAATTGATCCAGTTCCATGGGCACAGTTTAAGCAATTTTAGTTTCAAATGAAACAAAAAGTAGTTTCAAATGTAACTAAATAAGGCTAAAATAATCTTTTTGATTAAATTAAGGATCACAACATGTCAGCTACCATTAACGGCTTTGGTTTCATTGAGTATTCGGCCAATGATTCCGCCCCATTGCATAAATTGTTTCGCCAAATGGGCTTCACTGCGATCAAGACCCATAAACGCTTACCCATAACTTTGTACCGACAAGGCCAAACTGACTTTTACATCAATGAATGTGAAACCGGTTTTGCTGCCGATTTCAGAACCGCACATGGGCCATGTGCCAGTGGTTTTTCTATTGTTTTTGATAACAAGGAAGACGCCTTGGCACACAGTTTAAAGGGTGGTTCAGAACAAGTTGAAGTCCCCAATGGATTGAATTTTCCAGCCATCAAAGGCATCGGTGATGCGGCCTTGTATATTTTGGACAAAGCCAGTTACGCTCAAATGTTAAAAGATGATTTTGATGACATCAAGGGCATGAACCAAACCCCCACTGGTTTTGGTCTGACTTTCATAGATCACCTGACGCATAATTTGTATTTCGGCAACATGGAAAAATGGAGCAACTACTACGAAAACTTATTTGATTTCAGAGAGATCCGATATTTTGACATCAAAGGTCAGAAAACTGGCTTGGTATCTAAAGCCATGACCAGTCCCAATGGTTCGGTAAAAATCCCCTTGAATGAATCTGAAGATCCCAAGTCTCAAATCAATGAATACTTAGATGAATACAAAGGAGAAGGCATTCAACACATCGCTTTATTCACCGACAATATTTACGAGTCGGTTGAATCAATGCGCGCCGCTGGTGTTGAGTTCATGCAGACCCCCGAGACTTATTTCAGCATCATAGACCGTCGCGTGCCTGAACACCAAGAAGATGTGGCGCGCATGCAACGCAACCATATTTTGATAGATGCCGATGAAGCAACCAAGAAGCAAATTCTGCTGCAAATTTTCACCAACACCGCCATTGGTCCTATTTTCTTTGAAATCATTCAGCGCAAAGGCAATGAAGGTTTTGGAGAAGGTAACTTTCAGGCCTTGTTTGATTCAATTGAATTGGAACAACAGCGTCGTGGCTACCTCTGAGGAGATATGGCATGAATGGTAAATGGTTCAATTTTTATAAAAAACAAGGCACGGTAGCTAAACAGGCACACAATGGTTTGCCGAAAGACAGCTATGAGCGCGAAATGGGTAAGGAAGGTTTTTTTGGGCCGGTGACGCATTTTTATCATCAGCATAAACACACTGGCTGGACTGATTTTCAAGGTGACAACCGACCAAGAGCCTTTGATACCAATTTATTTGGCAGTTATCAAGGCACGCCTTGGGATGCCCATGTGTTACTGAAGAATAACAGTGTTAAAGTGCGGATGCTGAAGCTGGAAAGCAGCATGCAGCACTTGGTACGCAACGCCGATGGTGATGATTTGTTGTTTTTTCACCAGGGTACGGCTGATTTGTATTGTGATTTTGGTCATTTGGTTGTTAAAGAAGGTGATTACTTGATGCTGCCCAAAGGCACGATGTGGCGTTTAGAGCTCAATAACCCTTGTGAAATTTTAATGATTGAATCAAGCAATGGTCATTATCAACTACCCGATAAAGGTTTGTTGGGTCCTAATGCGATTGTTGATGCAGCGGTATACCGAACCCCAGAAATCAACGCTTTATTCAAGCAGCAATACAGCAGCGATGATTGGACGGTGCAGGTTAAGCGCTTACAAAAAATATCCACCATCAATTACCCGTTCAACCCGCTGGATGCCATCGGTTGGCAAGGTGATTTGATGCCAGTGGCTTTGAATTGGCGTGACATTTCACCGGTGATGAGTCACCGTTTTCATGTGCCACCCTCAGTGCACACCACTTTTTTAGGTAACCGCTTTGTGGTCTGTACTTTTGTGCCCCGCTTGTTTGAAACTGAACCAGCTGCGTTGAAAGTACCTTTTTATCACAACAACGATGATTATGATGAGGTGTTGTTTTACCATTCGGGCAATTTCTTTTCTAGGGACAATATACACCCTGGAATGATAACTTTACACCCGACTGGGTTTACCCACGGGCCACACCCCAAAGCGATGAACAATGCATTCACGCAAAAAAACAGCATGACTGAAGAAGTGGCGGTGATGATAGATACCCGTGATCCACTTGAGGTGTGTGATGCTGCCGAACAAGTAGAATGGCCGGAGTATGTGAACTCCTGGCAAGAACATCAATAACTGGTTCAAACCGGTCAGAAAATGCTGGCCAATACAATTGAACCTCCGTAGATACAGAGACCATAGATTATGAAACTAACCAGTATAAACAACCAAACACGAGACGGCCAATTGGTCGTAGTTAACTATGAAGGCACCCGCGCAGTTGCGGTGCCGCACATTGCCACCACCATGCAACAAGCATTAGATAATTGGGACAATGTGGCACCGCAATTAAATACGGTGTACCAACATTTGAATGACGATGGTTTGAACGATGCATTTGATTTGAATTTGGATGATGTGTTGGCGCCATTGCCCAGGGCTTTGCAATTTTTAGACGGCAGTGCTTATTTGGCCCATGTTGAACGTGTGCGCCGTGCTCGAGGTGCTGAAATGCCGCCCAGTTTTTTGGAAGATCCATTGATGTACCAAGCAGTCAGTGATGGTTTTTTGAGTCATAAGCAAGACATTGAAGTGGTCAGTGAAGAATATGGCATTGATTTTGAAGCCGAAGCAGCGGTGATCACTTCTGATGTGCCGATGCATGTATCGGCAGAAGATGCAGGTCAGTACATTCAGTTGATCTGTATTTTAAATGACGTGTCTTTACGCAATTTGATTCCAGCTGAGCTGGCCAAAGGTTTTGGTTTTGTGCAGTCTAAACCACGCACTGCCTTGTCACCATTTTTCGTTACCCCTGATGAATTGGGAGATGCTTGGCAAAACAACAAAATCCATTTGCCGATGCGCACCTGGCTGAACGGTGAATGGTTTGGTGAACCCAATTGTGGGGTGGACATGCAGTTTGACTTTGCCCAATTGATTGCCCATGCGGCGAAAACCCGACCGTTGTGTGCGGGTACCATCATTGGTTCTGGCACCATTGCCAACCAAGACATGGCCAAGGGTTCAACTTGTTTGGCTGAAAAGCGTGTGCTTGAGGTGATTGCCGATGGTAAACCAAGTACACCATTCATGAGTTTTGGTGATGACGTGAAGATTGAGGTCACCGATAAAAGTGGCCAGAATGTGTTTGGCACCATTCATCAGAAAGTGGTGAAGTACTGATTGCAGTCCTGTTGTTCCAAAAAGCCCGATGAGATCGGGCTTTTTTTTGCCCTTAACTAATTGCCATCAAGGTGGCATAATGAACCCATTTTTATCACTATATTGCCCATGACTGAAACATTTTCCAGCAAATCCACTGACTCTTTTCGCGAACTGCTTACCTTGGGTAAGTGCAATGTATTGGTTACCACATACCAAGCTGGGCAGGTGGTGATGCTGCGACCTCAAGGTCAAGGCATCAATACCCACTTTATGGGCTTTGACCGACCAATGGGTATCGCCAAACGCAACAATGAAATCACCATTGGTGGTGCGCACTCAATCACCACCTTCAGAAATTTAGCTGCGGTAGGGCCTAAAGTGGGCCAGGGTGAACAGGTTGATGCCTGTTATTTGCCAAGAAAAAATCACATCACTGGTGCAATTGATGTGCATGAAATGGGCTATGATAAATTTGATAAATTGTGGTTTATTAACACCAAAATGTCCTGTTTGTGTACTTTAGATGGTGACCACAGTTTTAAACCAGAATGGCGACCACCATTCATCACCGCCTATGACCTCACCGATCGCTGCCACCTCAATGGCTTGGGCTTTCGCGATGGTGTACCACGTTATGTGAGTATGTTGGGTGCTTATGATGAACCAGGTGGCTGGCGGAAAAACAAGATTTCCGGTGGTCAGATCATGGACATTACCACCAACGAAGTGATGGTTGATGGATTGTGTATGCCACATTCACCACGATGGTACCAAGACTCATTGTGGTTTTTGTCGTCTGGCTCAGGTCAATTGATGCGCATGAAACCGGGTGAAGCGCCTGAAGTGGTGGCCGAATTACCAGGCTTTGCGCGAGGCTTGGATTTCATTGATCGCTATGCCATCATTGGTCTGTCACAGATCAGAGAAAGCTCTACATTTGCAGGTTTGCCTTTAACCAAGCGGGTGGAGGAACGGCAAAGTGGGGTGTGGGTGGTGGATACCCAGAATGGACAAATTGTGGCTTTCTTGGTGTTCACTGGTAATGTGCAGGAAGTTTTTGAAATTAAAGTTTTACCACATCAATTTGCCGCCATTGTAGATGCCCAAAGCCCCTTCTTAGCCACCTCATACGAATTGCCACAACAGGTGCTGAATAACCTGGCTCCGATGGATCCAATCCAAGCGCCGTTGGAGGCTGCCAGTAGGGCCCATGTTGATGGTGAGTTAGACACTGCGATTAAACTGTACCAAGAAATTTTACAACAAGTGCCTGAACACCCTGCTAGCAACCAACAGTATGGCTTGTGTTTGATAGATGCCAAACAGTGGGATGCTGCCATCAAACAGTTAAAACATGTGATGCAGCTCAACCCTGACAATGCCGAGGCAATGAATCTATTGGGCAATGCGTACCAAGAACAATTGAACATAGAACAGGCCATGCATTGGTTTGAGCAGGCCATAGCCACTGACCAACAGTTCGCGCCAGCACATTACAACCGCGGCAAGTTACTGTTAAAGCAACGGCACTACCAAGAAGGTTGGGATGAATACGAATGGCGTTGGCAAACCCCTCAATTTGTACCGTTCAAATGTGACAAGCCTTTGTGGCAAGGTGAGGACATCAGCGATAAAACCATTTTAGTGCACTCGGAGCAAGGCAATGGAGATCACATCATGTTTTGGCGATTTTTACCCTTATTGGCTGAGCGTTGTAAGGCAGTCATTTACTTTGGCCCTGAAAATTTAGCGCCCTTGGTGGCTGAAATTCCAGGGGTCAGTCAAAGCCGCATTCCAGGTGCTTTGAGTAAAGATTTATTCGATGTGTATTGTCCGTTGATGAGTTTGCCGAAATTCCTGGACATCACACTTGAAAATCTGCCAGCACCCAAACGCTATGTCAACATTCCAAAACAGGTGGTGGTCAGTGCGTTACAAGGTGATATTAAGGTGGGTCTTGCTTGGGCGGGATCACCCAGCCATGTGAATGATGTGAATCGATCAATGGGCTTAAAAGACATGTTGGCAGTTACACAAGGTATCGATGCACAGTTTTATTCTTTGCAAATGCCTGTCAGTGCCGATGACCGGGCGTTGTTAGCGCAACACAATGTGATTGATCTCGAGCCAGAGTTGCCAGGTTATGCCAGAACCGCAGCCTTGATAGACCAAATGGATTTGGTGATTTCTGTGGATACCGCCATTGCTCATTTGGCGGCTGCTTTAGGCAAAGAAACTTGGGTCTTGTTGAGTCAAAATGCCGATTGGCGTTGGCACCTGGAAAGTGACCAAAGTGAATGGTATCCCACGGTTAAATTGATCAGACAGCAAGCGCCAGCTAAAGACTGGCAAAGTGTAATTCAAGTGGCCAATCAAGCATTAGAAGCTTGGAAAAAAAGCAATTAATTGAGTTTGGCCTTTGACAGTTGAGATAAATATTTCAATGTGCTATCTTATTGTTTTTTCTACAAAAAGAGGTATTAAGTGATTTTAAAAAATTCAACCCTAAAGAAAACAGCTTTGGTCTCGGCTTTGATGCTGGCTACTGGTGGACATGCTGCCACAATCAATGTGGATGGTACAACTTGTAACATGGCAGATGCCATTACATCAGCTAATACTGACACAGCAACTGGAGGGTGTTTGGCCGGTTCTGGCGCTGATGTTTTGGAATTAGATATAGCTGGCAGTCCATTCAGTTCAACAGTCCAATTACCAATTGTTGCTTCAGATATAGTTATTAATGGAAATGGCTCTACAGTCTCGAGAGATGTTGCTTCAGCAACGAAGTTCCGAGTTTTTGAAGTGAGTGCTGGAGGTGCTTTGACTTTAAATGATGTCACTGTGACTGGAGGTGATACTGACAATGCCGGAGCAGTAGCCAACTTTGGTGGCGGTGTCAGGGCTTATGGTGGCTCCTTAAATATTAATAACAGTACTTTCACTGGCAATAACGGCGGCGCAATCATGTTCAGCCCCGGCACTTCTGGTGGTATTGAAAGCTCAGTGATTGACAGCAACCAGGGCAACCCAGGGGCTGGATATTATGGCGGTGGTATATCTATAACAGGTGCCACAGTGACCATAAATAATTCCACTGTTTCAAATAACACCACTGATTCTACAATCGGTAGTGGCGCTGTATATATATCAAACTATGGTGGTAATGCTGATGTAGTTATAAGCAATTCGACCATTTCTGGCAATACTTCGACCTTACGCGGTGGTGGCATATCTCACCTGGCTTACGGTAACAATTCAACAATCTCACTAATAAATGTGACTTTAGTTGATAACACCAGCAGTGGCAATGGTGGCGGTATCTCAAATGATTCAGCGACCATACTTATTTCTCAATCGCTGATTTCAGGTAACACCGGAAGTGGCGGTGCCGAAATTGATTCAGCCGGCGGTACAATAGTTGCAGATGATTACAATATATTCGGTTTAAACAGCACTGCAGGTGTGGTTGGTGTCACAGTGGGTACATCAGACATCGTACCGGCTGAAGCCACTTTGGCAGATATCATAGATGTCATGCTGACCGACAACGGTGGACCCACACCAACCCATGCGTTGGCAGCTGGTAGCCCAGCAATTGATGCGGTGCCAGCAGCCAGTTGTGCTTCTGCCACGGATCAGACTGGATTGGCCAGACCACAAGACGGCGATGGCGACATGATGGCTGATTGTGACATTGGGGCTTATGAAGTTGAAGGTGTTGATTTAGACTTAATTTTTGAAGATGGATTTGAAGGATAACCGTCAATAAATAGTAAACAAACAAAGCCCGATTTACTCGGGCTTTTTTGATTCTTAACCAAACAGTGCCATAGCACTTATTGATTATTTTGCTGACTATTTTCCCAGGGAAAAATTCATGAGTTGGTGACTTTTTAACAACCGATGCTGTTGTAATCATATGCCAAGGGCATTGACAATGTTTATATGGCTTGAAAATACAGCTCATGATTATTACTGAACGCGCCAATGCAGTGACCATTGGTGGTGGTTCACCTGATTCTGTTTTCAAAATAATGACAACAGTGGGTGCTAAAGGTGGGAGAGAAAGGGTGGCATTGATGGCATCAGTGAAAGGCAAAATCAATCCATAGTATGTTTTTTTATTGTTAAGCACCAGCTGGGTCTTGCTGATAAATTTATTTCATGGTATTTTGAAGGTGTTAATTAAAAGGGGGAAAATATGACAAACAAAATTTTAAGTTTGAAGAAAACTGCGATGGTTTCAGCACTGTTATTGGAACTGACTGCAAGCGCACAAGCAGCGACTATTGTGGTTGATGAGGTTAATTGCACATTGGCTGATGCCATTGTTGCTGCCAGCAGTAATATGGTAACGGGTGGTTGTGTTGCAGGCAGTGATGTTGATGATGATGTGATTGAATTACCTGCAGACACAGAAATCGTGTTAACCACTGCTTTACCACTGATTGAAAAAGACAGTACGTTGAATGTCAGTTCCATTACCATCAATGGAAATGGCGCAACAATCAGCAGAGATGCAGGTGCAACTAACTTTACGGTGTTATCCGCCAATTTAAATAGATTCACCGCTTTAAATTTAAATGACCTGACTGTCATGGGTGGTCATGTCAATGGTTCATCAAATATTGGTGGCGGTATCAATCATGTAGGTGGGATACTTAAACTGGACCGTTGTATCGTCTCAGATAATACGGGAGGAGCTGTCTATACATATGATGCCGATGTCACCATTGAACATTCGGTAATTGCAAATAACAAAGGGGTGGCAAATGCCAGCAGCAATGCAGCGGGGCTGACTTTCAAAGCTGGGTATGAAGGGTATTCATTGACTGTATCTGATTCTACCATTGCCAGTAATAATAATTATGGAACTGCCGAAGCTGGTGGCGTCAGTATTACCAGTGAATATGCATACGCTTATTCTGATGCCTTAATTGAAAATTCAACCATCAGTAATAACAGCACTGAAAATGGCGGTGGTGGCATCAACGCCCACGGAGAAGGTTATTTTGGCTCCAACGTAATGTTGAACTTAGTCGGTGTGACTTTGGTTAATAACAGCACTGCAATTGATGGTGGTGGCTTATTCAATGATGCCGCTTTTGTGCGCATCAAACAATCTTTAGTTGCTGGTAATTCAGCCGGTAATTTAGTAGATGAAATTGCAAATTCAGGGGGTGGGGTAGTCTTAAATGATTATAATTTATTCGGTTTAGATGGCAATGCAGGTATGTTCGGAGTGTCACCCGGCCCCACTGATATGATTATCAATGAATCGACATTGTCGGCAGTATTGAATCCAATTCTCAGCGACAATGGAGGTTATACGCCAACGCATAGTTTGGTGTCAGGCAGCCCTGCCATTGATTTTATCCCAGCAGCATCTTGTTTGATGGTCGCTGATCAAACGGGAAAAGGTCGGCCAATTGATGGCGATGGTGATGGCACAGCTGATTGTGACGTGGGCGCTTTTGAATTTTCCGATGTAATTTTCAGCAATGGTTTTGAATAGCATAAAATTATTAACTGAGCCCGATTGATTCGGGCTTTTATATCGCTGATATGCTATAAACATGCGCTTACTAATTGAAAAGGAAATAAGCTGATGAGATTACTGATTGTGTTGGCCATTGCTTTTTTTATTTACCAAAAATGGGGCGTCACTGATGCAGCAGCTGAATTGAATCAGAAACATGATTCCGAAGTCATCATGTATTCAACTGCTTGGTGTGGGTACTGTAAAAAAGCCCGGGTTCTACTGAATATGCAAGGCGTAAAATACAAGGATTTTGACATTGAAAAATCGTCATCCGCCAAAGCTGAAATGCGCAGCTTGGGTGGGCAAGGTGTGCCAGTATTTTTGATCCAAGGTGAAGTGGTTAAGGGTTTCAACCAAGCCCGGGTGCTTGAATTAATCGAAGGGCTTTAGCACCTACGGTTACCCTATGGCATTAAATGCCCACTGTCTTGACTGAATAGGCCAGCAGCAATTGAGCCACATAATACAGTGGCAAGCCAACCAGGCGGTTAACAAAAGCGGGTTCAGTAAAGCGATTTCTGGCCACCCACACATCAGATAATGCAAACAAACTGGCCCCTGCAACAATCCAAAGTTGTTGTTGGCCAATTGATGTAGGTACCAGCCAGGCCATCACCAGCATGGTGCCGATGGCCAGCAGATAAGCTGGTACGGCGACTTTGAACACGCCGCTTAAATAGTTTCGCAGCCACAGACCAATGCCCAACACAAGCAACACAATCAACGGCAACACCAAAGGCAAGCGTGCCGTGACGGAACCCATTGTGCTGAATGCTATGGCATAAGCCATATGTGCCAATAAAAATGCAGCCATGCCACACACAAACCAGCGCTTATTGCCAGGCTTGGCAAGCAACACATCACCAGCCAAAGACAGCACCAAGCCAGTCAGCAACAGTTGTCCGTACAGTGAGTCTCCCGCACCCAAATCCCAAGCAAACCCTACGAAGGCCAGGCTGGCCAATAATTTGGTTTTTAATTTAAGTTGTTGTTGGCTCTGGGTATCGAACCACAGTGTCAAACCGCAGGCCAGCAGGCAAATGACAGGTAACAGCCAAAGCAGTTGATCGGTCATTTTTGCGCTTGTTCACGCATGGCATTTTTAGCTGCTAATTTTTCTTGTTTGCGCTTCTCTATGGCCTCGGCCGCTGACATACCTATGTGTTCTTCACCACGCTGTTTGGCCAATTGCATTTGTTTTTCTCGTTCAGCAAATTGGGCCCGTTGTTCTGCAGTGGTGTGCTCATAACAATGGTGACAACTCACACCTTTTTCATAGTGTTCTGATAGTTTGTCCTGTTCAGTAATGGGGTAGCGACAGGCATAACATTGGTCGTATTGACCTTTTTCCAAGTCGTGATTAACTGCCACCCGGTTATCAAACACAAAACATTCACCTTGCCACAGGGTTTCATCCTTGGGCACCTGTTCCAAGTACTTCAAAATACCGCCTTGTAAATGGTAAACCTCAGAAAAGCCCTGTTCTTTCAAATACGCCGTAGATTTTTCACAACGGATACCACCGGTACAAAACATGGCGACTTTTTGGTGTTTTTCAGGGTTGAGGTGCTGTTTAACGTACTCAGGAAATTCTCTGAAAGTTTCGGTGCTGGGGTTGATGGCATTTTTAAAGCTACCAATCTTGTACTCATAGTCGTTGCGGGTGTCAACCAACAGCACATCTGGATCGCTGATTAATTCATTCCAATCTTCTGGTTTAACGTAAGTGCCAACCACTTCTTTGGGGTCAATGCCCTCAACACCCATGGTGACAATTTCTTTTTTCAACTTGACTTTGGAGCGATAAAACGGCATTTCATCGGCATAAGATTCTTTGCTGTCAACGCCAGTCAAGCGTTGGTCTTGCCTAATCCAATTCAATACTGCATCAACGCCTTCTCGACTACCGGCTATGGTGCCATTGATGCCTTCATTGGCGAGTAATAAGGTGCCTTTGACTTCGTGGGCCAGCATCTCATCGAGTAAAGGTTGGCGCAGTGCGGCAAAATTATCTAAGCGCACAAAATGATACAGTGCACTGACAACTACAGGTTTGGATTCAGGGTTTTTAGAGTCGTTGATGTTTGACTCATGGTGGTTTGACATAGCTAGCTCCTGCTGACCTGAACGTAAATCAGGCGCAAAATAGTTAAAGTTAAGCGGCTATTTTATGCATGACAGCTCATTTGCCAAGGGTATTGATGGTTTTATCTGGTCATTTTTGATATGCATCAAGTTGTTTTTTGTTGACCGCTGGGGAAATGATGGCTGTAACCATCGTTGAACAGTTTGAATTTGGGCATCACTGTTTGGAATAAGGCAGCATCTAGCAGGCCATTGAGCCATTGTTGTAACTCAGTAAAAGGCAATTCATCAAACCAAGGCTTGTCCACAAAAGCATATTGGCGGATGAATGGAAACAGTGCTGTATCGGCCAAGCGGATGGTATCACCCAATAAAAATGCAGATTTATGTAGCCGTTGGTTGAGCATTTCAAGGTGTGGGAGGGTTAACTCACGGTGCTCAGCTGCACTCAATTCAGGGTATCTGTCGGCGTATTTATAGCGGTCTAACAAAGGTTTGAAGCTGTGGTCATTGTGTTTGATCAACTGCATGCTTGCTGCCTGGTTTTGTAACCAATCATCAGGGTCATGTTGTTCAAGCGCCCAGAGCATGATGGCTGAACTTTCATCTAAAACTTCACCGCTGGTGGTTATTAACACCGGTACCGTACCTTTGGGCGAATGTTTGAGCATGTCAGCGGGTTTGTCTCTGAGTACCAATTCTCGCAACTCGCATTCAATGCCTGAATAAGCCAGTGCCATGCGCGCTCTGATCGCGTAAGGACAACGCCTGAAACTGTAAAGTATGGGTTCAGTCATGAATGATTTTAACTCGGCCCACTTCGCCGCTGTCTAGTTGAACTTTGATGCCGTGCGGGTGATTCGGTGAATTGGTCAAGATGCGCGCAATGCAACCACGTGTCAGTTCACCACTGCGTTGGTGGTTTTTCTGAACCACTGATACTTCTTTGCCAACAGATAAGTCACTGCGTTTATTTCCAGACATGATGATTTTGTTTCAGTTAAAAGGCCATTATAATCGACCCTTCTTTCTATGTTGAGTTAATCATGTATTTTGCAATCATTTCAACCGATGTTCCAGATTCATTGGCACTGAGGTTAACCGTTCGTGATCAACACTTGGCTCGTTTACATGCGCTCAATGATGCAGGCAGGTTATTGGTTGCAGGACCGCATCCTGCCACCGATGAGGTTAATCCAGCACAACCGGCATTCACTGGTTCATTGGTGATTGCCGAATTTGACTCTCTGCAGACTGCGCAAGCCTGGGCCAATGCCGACCCTTACATTGCGGCAGGTGTTTATGCCAATGTGGTGGTCAAGCCTTATCTGAAGGTCTTACCTTAAGTCTGTCCTAAATGCTCAGTCAGCTCAGTCTTGCAGTTGCCAGACCAAGGTGTCTCCCTCTAGGGTCAGTTGTAGTTTGAGGTTACGTCCGACTCGTTTCAGGTGTTGGGCAATTGTTAAAGTGTAGCGCTGTTCGGTGCCGTTTGTGTGCCAAACCAATTCAGGGTTTTCAGTAATGAAGCCTAAATCAACGCTGTCTGCTTGTTCGCGTTTTAGTTTCACCTGCATGCTGCGATCTGGTAATTGAATCTCAACTTTTACCGCCCTTTCTGGACCCTTATATAGGCATTCACACAACACTTTGGGTTGGCTGTATTGGTAAGCATGTTTGCCCAGCCACAAAACCGTGCCGGCATGTGGTATGAAGTTGGTGGCAATCTCCACCCCTTTATAACGGATAGTCAACAGCAACAAGGCAAAACCAAAGGCCATGAATGAAAATAACAGCAAGAAACCGCGAAAAAAGTCACTGATGGTGAAATTATCAGGGGAGCTGTCTGGTATGTAGACCCACAGTAAAATCCACAGCAGGGCAAGCAATATAAAAAATGAAACTGATTTTCTGAACACGTTAAAGGCCCGAATAAATCAATAATTTTAACCGATTGGATATCAATATTGAGTCAAATAACCATCATTACATTGCCACCAATTGTTCATGATGCTGTTAAAATATCTTATTTGTTAAATCAGGACTGTTATGAAAATTTCGATTGTTGGCCTGTCGGTGCTACTGCTGCTCAGTTCGGTGGCTTATGGCAACAGTATTTATTTGAGCCGCCATGCGGAAAAAGCAGCTGATGGCAGCAAAGATCCGGTGTTGACTCAACAAGGTCAAGTGCGTGCACAGAATCTAGCCAGTATATTGGCCAGTGCGAAAATTGAACACATTTATGCCACTGATTACCAACGCACACAACTAACCGCCAAGCCATTGGCAGATAAGCTAGGCCTGGAAGTCAAATCTTATGACCCCAACCAACTGACTGTTTTTGCCACACAATTACAACAACTCAAGGGCAATATTCTGGTGGTAGGGCACAGCAACACCACCCCTGAGTTGACCCATTTACTGTCAGGCCAGCCAGTGAACAGCATGGCTGAATCTGAATACAATTACCTGTACCAAGTGGTGACAGTAGGGACTGGAAAAATGCTCAATACCCTAAACACCCTGACCAGTCCAAAAGCTGAATAATTAACCTTCAAAACCATGCTTAAATATGATGTCGTTGTCGTAGGTTTCATCGGCGCCGGCATCATAGATGGCTGCAGGATTGTTGTCTTGATTGATAACAGTTGGGTCGTCCCAACCACGAAACTCCATATCGATGTCTTTGCTTCCGGCAGTGTTAATGCACATATCAACGGCTGGTGACAGCGATGCGTTAAGGTGATAATCACCATTGGTCCTGTCTTTAAATTCAGGATCTCCGACAAACAATGAAAAACCATCAATTGAATTAATGTCGTGGGCTAAAATACACTCGAATTCGGTGGTGCCGGTATTGGCATTTAAAACAGCGCCTGAACTGCTGTCGTGAACGATTGATCTTTTTACAGTTAAGTGACTGTTCAAAAGACTAGAAACACCAAACACCGATTCAGTGGCGTGGTTATCGGCAAAAGTACTGTGAAGAACCAGGAGCTCAGCGCCACCAGCAGCGCGAACCACATATTTATCTTGATAAGTTAGGCCATCATTGCCATTGTGGTTAAAGACACTGCCATCAATGATTAAAGCAGCTGATTCGCCAACTGCAGAGACGGCTGTGCCAAAATCGGCGCGGTTATTTTCTAAATAGGACTTGTTAAGCACAACAATACTGTTGTCATTATAAATTGCGCCACCTTGTCCATTCGAAGCACTTGCTGAGTTAGACTCAAATAAATTACATTTATCATCAATATGACTGTTCCAACAGTTTTTAGCAAACCTCTGTATGTATAATTGCGCACCCTCATGAACACTGATGGCTCCACCATGAAATGCCGAATTATTATCAATCCAAACCTGCGACATCTCTACCAATGTTGTCGCGCCCTTGATAAGTATGGCGCCGCCATTACCTTGGTCAGATAAATCAGAGTCACCTCGGTTACCATTGAATCTAACCGGGCGTATGTTATCCCCCAAACAATTACTGCCTTCACAAACCTTTCGGCCAATTAAATTGATGCGTGCACCATTATTGGCGTAAAGCCCACCCCCGCCATCTTTAGCTAAGTTGCCTACCATGCCTGCTGAATACATTGAAAATGTACAACCACCACTGATAAATGCACCACCACCTTTACCATTACTGGCGGTGACCTGATTAAATATTAAGCCACTGTCAGAAGCCATTGTTATGGATGCATCACTGCCTGAACAATAAATACCACCGCCGACTAGACTGGCTGTATTGGATGAAATAGTGGTTTCAGTCATGATTATATCGGTGTTTGTTACACCGTTATTTAAACCCAAAATGGCCAGCCCAGATCCTGAATTATTACTGATTGTGACATTTTCTAAAGCCACTTGGGCATCGGCATTAAATGCGGTTAAGCCGGCACCTAATTGTGTGCTGGTGGCTGTGCCATTTTTTAAAGCCATGTTTTTTAAACTGATGGTATTTCTTAATACCTCTCCAGCAATCCTTAAGGCAGGTAATGCAGCGTTGCTTCCATCAACTTGCACTTGAGTGGTGTCTGGCCCAAAAGGCAAACCAGCATCAAAACAATCATCGTAACCACCGATTAAAGAGACATTGATTTCATCGATAATTAGATTTTCGTTGTAGGTTTTATTGGTGGCGATTCGAATCTCACCGCTACCAGCGAAAGGAATGCTGTTGATGGCGTCTTGAATGTTGCTGAAATGACAACCGATGGAATCGGCACCAACCGTTATAAAACTACCGGAGGCCTGTTTCGTGAATTCTTTAAAAGACTTCAATAGCTCAATATCCTGCTGTACTTGTGTGGTGAAATTTTTATCCTGATTACCGGCAAACAGCCAAGACAGGTGTGTGATTAAAAAAACCAATGTAATTATTCTGAACATACTTTACTCCTTGAAACTCAATTTGATTGACTGTTATCGTAGGATTTAAAGGGGTTTAAAACATGGGGATGAGATAATGATTATGTATGGATTATGTGTGTTAGAGTAATACAGCTGTATCTGCAGGACTGCCCTGAGAGACCCTGATATTGGTGCACCTGCCTTGCCCCGCATCAGAGTTCGACCCAAGCGGTTAACTCAGTGGCAAAATATGATTCGCTGTCACATCCCAACTTATTTGGCACCCGCAAGGGGTGAAGCTGCGGGCAAGCCTCGCAGCGACAGAAACAGTTCTTCGACTTTAAGGAGTTAAACTAATCCGAATATTTACTCAAAATCATCAGTAAATATCAAATCAATATAGTTCGCTTGCCAATGCTGTAATAAGGCTCTGAAGGCTGCGGCTTTAATCACCGATGGCAAGGCACCGGATTGGTCTAAATCATTGACTCCATGGCAGCCACCACAGGCCCTGATTTCACCGGGTTGAAAGGTAATCCAATAACGCTCACGCACCACCGGTGTACCCGACGGATCTAAAGATTGCCAGGCCATGGCCCTTCGCGCTGGTACAAAAGCGGCTACAGAACCATCCGGATAGATTTCAGTGCTGCCAGCTGGTGCGCTGACTGAAGGTGGGTTGTTGGCAATGGCCTGCGTGTTATGCAAGTATTGGGCAATCACCCTTTGCCCGGCATCAGGTGAATTGATACCACCTGAACCGCGTACCTGATCACCTTGTAAGAATTGCATATGCGCAATGTCATATAACTTTCCGGCATTGCCAATGGTCTGATGAGACGAACTGGCCACTTTCAGATTATAGGGTTGTTGTAAGTCAGCAGCATCTCGGGTGGTCACGTCGCGCATCACCACCACGGCTAAGTTTTGTGCCCTTAAGTAGGCTTTGAACACACTGGCATCGACATTCTCTTCTGCGAAAACCTGTGCCTCAGGTGATTGTATGACACTGCCGGTCATGGGTGGTGGTGTTCTGGCCACCACTTCAACAGGCTGAAGTTCCCACAAAGGGCCGTTGTAAGACACCAAAACATCCGGGTCATAATAGGAAACAGTGGCAGGGCTTAAATTGTTGATGGAAGCACTGGGAACATAGTCACCGGCACCATTTTCACTGTATGTTTTGATGGTATAAGCATACCTTGGCAGCGGGTTGGCTCGGGTGCCTTCATTTAAATTGCCTCGGGTTTCATAAGTATGAGATGCCAGCAGTGTGCCATTGGTTAACATCACTGGATCCCGCGAGAAGCCGATGTGCTCGGCAGGTGGTGAGTCGCTGGTGTCGCGGGTGGATTCATGGGTGATGTTTTCTACCACAACCAAATCCGGTCGATCACCATCAGCCAAGTTAAAGGCAATGATTTGGCCACCATTATGGGTGGCAAACTCAGGCGCCTCGATGGCCACAAAACGACCGTCTTGATTCGGGTCCTCATGCAGCATAAAAGCATTTAGTATGGAATTGGTGTTGGGTCGATTGATACCAGGAATAAATTCATGCAAATCATTGTCATCATTGATGCTGCGATTGAAATAGCTGTGTAGTTCATGTCTGCCCACATGATTTAACGTCTCTTCTTCGGTGCCATCTTGGTTGATTTCCCAAGGAAAAAAATGGTTGATGGTGTGACCCTCTAAGTTGGTCCCGGCCAATAATCCAGATTCTTCTGCTCGCGGTTCAGGAAACACCTCTAACACACTGTCCACCCTTGGGGCATTGGCATCAGTGGGTTCAACCAAATAATTAAAAGCTTCAATATTATTAACCGGTGAGGCTTGTTGGTCTCTTTGTAAATGGTCCCAGCGGGTAAAAACCAAGCGTCCGGCACTGTCAATCAAGGGCGAAAATGAACCCGATGGTGAGTGTTGTAATAAGGTCACTTGTCCTGTTGCTCGGTTTAATTTCCACAAGCCGGTATTGGTCGCTGTTGATTCATATTCATCTTTTTGTGGGTAGTTAAAACGGTTCTTGGTTCTGGGCATATCGGTGGTAAAAATGATGCTGTCATCTGAACCATAAATGGCTGATATATTGTTGTAGTTGGCTGGTTGATTGGCCAGATGCGTAATCACCGCTGTTTGTCCCTGGCCTAGGCCACTGATTTCATAGATTTGCCAGAAATAATTCCGCTCACCAAACTGCTCTTCAGGTGCACCAATGACCATACTGAACAGGGCTTTGCTGGCGCTCCAATGCACCGCAGGGTCGCGCACTGCAATGGCATCAGCGCCTTGAAAACCGGTGCTGCCAAAACCAGCTTCTCGGGTTAAGTTCCTTAAAGTCCCATCAGGGTAACGAATGTACAAATCACCACCACGGCCGCTGACACTGATTTCACCGGAATGATTAGCAAAGGTCGAGCCAATGGTGGCAAAATCCGCCGCAATAGGGAACTGGGTGACAAATAGAATTGGGTTATTTAATGGGGTGCCTGCCAGAGTTAAACCGAACACTGAAATGAGTAAGGAAACCACAATATACTTTTTGAACATATTCACTCTCTTCATTAAATTAAAATAGACTAATAACCAACATACTTTTAATCGGCTTACAAAACATCAAAAGACATTTGTTGTTATAGCAATTGTTCACTCAAAACCGTGTTTAAAAATCACATCGATCGCTACTGAACTTTCATAAGCACCCATATCAACCACTTCTTGATGTATTCTCATTTCACCATCTATATCAGTCACAATATAGTCAGGTACAGCTGAATTAAGTCCTGAATTGAGCGCCGGCGATAGAGACTGCAATCGTAGGTTTGTACCACTGACAAATAACGGGTCTTGTTCAATGTCATTGGTGCCGGCAGTATAATTATTGCTGGCATTGCCAAAAACTAAATTAAAATCATTGTTAACTGTGGCGTCAAAATCATTGAGGTTTATCCCGGACTGGCTGTTAAAGGCGATAATGTTATTAAAAAATGTGGCATTACTGGTGGCGCCTAAATCATCTCTGCCACCGTATGAAATACCTATCTTATTAAAAGCCAAGGTATTGTTAATTACCTCAAAATTAGCATGCCCGAAACCACTCGAGTTGTTAGATAAAGCAATGCCAGCTGGCCTACCGGCAATATTGGACTGGCCGGATATGACATTATTAATCGCTCTGGCTGTTAGAAAGCCACCGGTTCCATTTAAGCGAAGACTGATGCCGGAATTAAAATTTTGCCCTGAAATTTCATTATCGATAACATCAACAAAAAAACTGCTGTGAGAAGATCCATAAACACTTATCGCTGCTTCCTGACCTGTGTTTGAAGCGGTTATGCGATTGTTGGCGATGACAGCCAGGTTACCCGTTCCCAAAAAACTGCCTATAGATATTCCTGAAACAACTTCATCCTCGATATTAATGTTGTTTCCTTCAACTAATACTATTACCGGCCCATAAGGTGGCGATGCATTTCCTGATGAAACTTCTATGGCAGGCCTGAAAGATGAATCTTCAACAACATTGTTGCGAAAAGTAACATCAAATGTTCCTTGTCCACCTTGAACAGCCCTGAAATTGCCAGTTTCTAAAGTCAACCCTTCAATAACCACTGTTATGTCTTCATCCGATCCAGAAAAATTCAGCGAGGTAAAGCTGGGAAACACCGGATTAAATCCATCGGCAGCCCTTAAAGTAAAACTTTTTGCCGGACTGACAGCAATGTTTGACTGACTCGGCAGAATATGGCCTCTCACTTCAATAGTTTCACCATCGGCTACACCATTGATACAGGACTCTAAATCATTGATAATATTACAAGGTGCTGGGCCGCTAGGCCAGTTTACAAGTGCCATCGAAGGCAAATTAACCAGCATCAGTAAAGTAAACATCAAGCTAAAATATTTTAAGTTTAATTTTTTCATAACAATTTATCCTTCATTTTTAAGTAACCATCGGTGCTTTAGTCATTCGAAGACAGCGCTAAACATGCCATCATTAATACAGGCATCAAATGACACAAAACACCGAGGCTAGTTATTATTAAGCCTTCACTTCTAAAATTAAATTAAACGGTGTTTCAGCGGCTTTTTCACAGTAACTGAAGCCGCCGGCTTTGATGGTTTCTGTTAACCTCGATAAGCCTGCTTGTGCACCCAAAGCCAAACCCACTTCTTGGTTCATGGAACATGGGACACATAATTGGGTTGAGAACGCATAGAAGGCACGACCAACCGGGTTGAGGTTGTCTTTAATGGAATCTTTAGCAAACGGCTCAACAATCATGCATGAACCATCGGACTTCAAAGCTTGCTTGGCATGGGCGCATGCACCCACCGGATCACCCATGTCATGTAAACAATCGAAGTATGTAATGAGATCAAAATTTTTATCGGTATAGTTTTTTGCGGTGGCCACTTTAAATTCGATGTTGTCTAAACCTGCTTCTTCAGCGCGTGCCTGCGCATAATCAATGGACTCTTGGTGGTAGTCGATGCCAATAAAATGTGAGTTAGGAAAGGCTTTCGCCATGATGAGTGTTGAAGCCGCATGGCCACAACCAATGTCAGCGACTTTGGCGCCTTGGGTCAGTTTCTCACTGACACCATCCAAAGCCGGAATCCAATTGTTAATCAGATTACCTGAATACGATGGACTGAAAAATTTCTCTGTACCACAAAAAAGGCAGGTGTGGTGATCGCCCCATGAAACACCTTCGCCAGTTTTAAAAGCTTCCAGCATTTTGGGTTCATCATGATATAAAGAAGCAATGACATAAAAAGCACCGGTCATAAAAACCGGACTGTTTGAATCCCCAAATACCGCCACCTGTTCCGGCGTCATAAAGAATTGGTGTTTGTCACTGTCATATTCGACATAGCCTGAGGCTGCTTGCGCTGCCAACCACTCTTGTACATAACGTAACGCCGTGCCGGTTTTATCCGCCAATTCACTGGCACTTAAATGCCCAGATTCTCCTAAGGCTTTATACAGACCTAATTTATCACCAAGGGTGATTAAAGGGCCATTAGCCGCGGCACCCATTTCGACCACCACTTGTCCTAACAGCTGCTGAAGTTTTTCGTCTTTGATCGTCATTATTTTCTCCCGTCATATTTGATTAATGTGGGAGAAATAATAGCTTTGGATCAATACTCAGACATGAAGATGGTGTAATGATTAGGTAGGGATTAGCTGTATGACTTGTAATAGAGCTTAGCCATCCTGTAGCCCGAATGGTGCTTTCTTAAGTGCTAAAGTGATACAGTAAATGGTGGTTTTCACTATTGCCAAACTGAATATTTCAAACCAGAAGCAGCTAACTAGGGTAGTGGGCTTCAGCCGACCGATCAAACCGCAGGGTTTATATTTGGTTGACTGAAGTCAACAACCCTAAAGGTGTAATGGTCAAGTTTTTCCGGACACATTTAATCCGTTTTTTTACTTGTATAACTTACTGAATTTTGACCTAGAGAAACTTCTTTCTGAACGCATCATGCTTTTGTTTGGCTTGTTTCAGAGTTTTAATATAACGATCATCAGATTGAAGGAAGTTAAAGGCTGAATTGTGCGTGATGTGTGGGTAATTATAATACCCTGAAATAACCGCTTTTTCGAGCCACGCTAAACACTGATCCGGTTTTTTTAATAGACAATAAAAATGTGCATAGTAATACATATTCTCTGCATCAATGACATTGGAATCCACCATTTTAGTAAGCGTCTCTAACCCCGTATCATAGTCTTCAGCCATAACCGCCAGGTAAATTTGGGCAATCAACCCCCAAATTCCATTTTGATCAATTTCAATGACCTGATTAAATCGCTCTCTGGCAATATCGTATTGTTCCTGTTCAAAGGCAATCATGCCACTATATCCCGTGCCATAGTCACCCGGGTCTAGGTACACTTTACTCAAGGCATCCGCATACCTGCCGGCACTGATGTAAGTAGAGATGATTGATCTAAATCGCTTGTTATTCGGGCTTATACGCAAAGCCATTTCCATTTCCGCAATTGCTTCATCGAGCATCCCCGCATAGCGATAAATATAGCCTAAGGCGAAGTGTGAATTGGCATCATCGGGATTGATGGCCAACATTTTTCTGATTACCAACATGGCATCTTCTGTACGATTGGTTTCCGTATAAAGCGCAGATAAGTTGCTCAAGGCTTCAAGCTGCATGGGATTTAGTTCCAAAGACTTTTGGTAATACCATTCAGCGTCTTTTAAACCCGTAGGAACCACCCGACCATGCTGCTCCATCAGGCGACGATGAAAACCTAAGTGGGCATAACTGGGTGCATACTGCGGATCCAGTTCAATGGATTTTTGTAGCATTTCAACCGCCAATCGGTGACCTTCATTTGATTGCGGGTAAGAAATACCCCGTAAATAATACTCAAAAGCCAAGGCATTGCTCGGAATGTCCCGATTTTTATTATTAAGAAAATTCTGATTGAAACCAACATCTAAGCCTTGGGCCACTTTTTTGGCAACCATGTCTTGTAAATCGAATGTATTGGAGTAATTGACCTGCATGGTTTCGCGCCAAACAAGTTGGTTGTTATTAACATCAATCATTTCTACATTTAAGCGGATGATGTTATTTTCCATTAAATAATTGCCGCTGATGACATAGTCAACATTAAAATCTTGAGCGATTGCGATGGGGTCAATAACTTGGTCAACAAATTTCCTGATGGATGCTGCTGGGCGAATTGAAAAGTTTTCCAAATAAGTTAAATCATTGATGATTTGATTGGCTAAGGCAAAACCTAAATAATCTGTGTCAAGATTTGGCTTGGAATTAGCAAATGGCAATACCGCAATCCGTTGCGGTGTTGTTGATTCAGTGTTTACAACCACAGGATCTGTTGTTTGTTTAACATTGGTTTGTTCTGCAGCTGTTTCTGCTGGTTGGTCCTTATACCAGAAGAAAAGAATCGCCATCAGAATAAAGAACGTGGCCACCACATAAAATGAACGCGGCCAAACTCTACGACTCTCATTACTTTGAGCAGCTGTTGAAGACGTGGTATCAGTCAACTCTGCTATGAATTGATAGCCTCTGGAGTGTATGGTTTTGATGACTTGTTGCTTGTTACCATCATCACCCAAGGCTTTACGGGCTGATTTTATGGTGTTATTGATGGAGGTGTCTGAAACCACTCGTCCTTGCCAAACATGATCCAAGAGTTCATCTCGAGAAATAACCCGGTCTTTATTTTGAATCAAGAAAAGTATTAAATTAAATACTTGTGGCTCCACTTGGGTTTCAACTCCATTGGTCAACAGCTGGTAGTTTTTACTGTCTATTTTTATGTGATTAAACTGGTATACCATGTTGTTGAATTCTGATAATTAGAAGGATTCATGTCGAAACGGAACGGTGCTGTTAACCAAATAATACGTCATGTGCTGTTTGATAACCAAGGGTTTTTAGAGTCATTGTGCTGTGTTGAGTAATATATTGATCAACTTTCAGGAAAAAACTTGTTACGAAATGCCAGGTGTTTGCGCTTGGCTTCACCCACTATCTGTTGAAACTCCGAATCTGACTTTACTTGAGCAAAATAATTATTGGATGCCATGTTGAGGTGATTAAAATAGCCGTTATCCACTGCTTTTTTTAATAATTCAAGGCAACGCGTTTTGTCACCTAATAAGCCATAATAGGCTGCCGTATAATATATGGTTTCTCCGTCTTTGACTTCGGTGTTGACCAAAGCATCTACAGCAGGCAGTCCAGTTTCAGGCTTCCCTTGTAAGTAGGCTTGATGAATAATCGCAACATTGGCCCAAAGGCTCTTGGGGTGGTTTTTAATGATGAAATCAAATTGTTGCAGAGCCAATTCGGTATGACCTAAATTCATATTCATCAAAGCTTGCCAGCCATAAGTAAATTGGCTGGGTTCATAATTGAATGTCATGTCCAACGCTTTTTGGTGTTCGCCGATGGCAGAATAGGTACCAATTAATGACCTGAATTTGATGTTCTTTGGATCTAAAGATACCGCCATTTCCATCTCAGAAATTGCTTCATCTAACAGTCCTGCATACCGGTATATGTATCCCAAAGTAAAGTGTGAATTGGCGTTGTTCGGGTTCAGTTGGTACATGGCTTGGGCCAGCTGAATGGCTTCTTCAATGCGATTGGTCTCAGTGTAAAGTATAGATAAGTGTGCCATTGCCTCTAACAATTTTGGATTGAGTGTCAAAGCCTTTAAATAGTATGGTTCTGTATCTGGCATAGGTACATCCTCAACCAGACCAAATTGAGCCAAGCGACGTGTGCGGTTGCCCAATTCGACGTAAGCTGGTGCGTATTGGTCATCAAGGCTGATTGATTGCTTTAACATTTCCATAGCCAGGCGATGACCCTCTGTGCTGAAAGGGTAGGCGATGGCCCTTAAGTAATACTCATAAGCCAAAGGATTTTGCGGGATGTTTTGTTGTATGCTATCAAGTTTATCAGTAGCCCACTCAATTTTTAATCCATCCACCACCTGTCTGGCCACCCTGTCTTGTAGCATAAAGGTGTTGTTGTAATGAGTCAAAATTGGCTTGCCTCGCCAGATAATTTCGTTGCTGTTGATGTCAACCAGCTCAGTGGTAAGTCTGATGTCACTGTTGCCATTATTAAGTTTATTTTCAGTGCCCGGGTGTCCTATGGTGTAGTGGCCGCTCAGTACATAATCAACACCCAACTCCTCACCCACTGTTATGGGGTTGAAGTCTATAGTGGCATACTTACGAATTGAGCTGGCAGGGCGCACACTGATGTGCTTTAAATAATTCAGCGCTCCAATTACTTGGTCGGCTATCGCAAAACCATAGTAATCGGTCTCTGAATCTGGGATGTTATTAAAAAAAGGTAAAACGGCAATTTTGTAAATTTTTGCATTCTGCACTGCTGCATCAGTGTTGGGTTGGAGGCGTAAAAATACCGCTGTAAGTGCCAATAGTATGACTAAGGCACCCGCCACAAGGGTCAAGGTTTTTACCTGAGTGGTTTGTGCTTGGTTGATGGTTGGCTCGGTGCCTGTATCTGAGTTGGCAAGTTCAGCGACAAATTGATAGCCTCGGGAATGTATGGTTTTGATGACTTGTTGGTTTCTGCCATCATCACCCAGCACTTTTCGAGCTGACTTTATGCTGTTATTGATGGAGGTGTCAGAGACCACACGTCCTTGCCATACATGATCAAGCAACTCATCACGGCTGACCACTTTATCAGCGTGTTCAATCAAATAGACAATTAAATTAAAGACTTTCGGTTCAACAGGTATTTCAGCGCCTTCCGACCAAAGGATGAAATTATCGGTGTCCAGTTCGATGTTGTTGAATTTATAGATCATTCAATGTTGGCTGCACCAGTGGGTTATAGAAAATCTTGAATCTCACTACATTCTAGCAGAATGAGAACAGTTGTTGTCAGTAAGTACTGTCCATTGACGCACAAGTAATTAATTCATCTGGTTGAATAATTCTTTGGTTAGTGGTCCACTTGTCTGATTATTCTGCAACCAAGTTTGGCTGTGCTGGGTGATTAAATTGCTGAGAAAATTAATGTGGTCAGGTTCGGTGTTCAGTGCAGGAATGTAGCTGAAAGTTTGGCCGCCTGCATCTACAAAGTAGCCTTTGTTTTCAACAGCGATTTCTTCTAAAGTTTCCAGACAATCAGCAGCAAAACCAGGACAGATAACCTGCACATGTTTGTGCCCTTGTTTAGGCAGGGCTTTCAAGGTGTCCATGGTGTAGGGTTTGAGCCATTCTTCACGACCGAAGATGGATTGGAATGTAACTTGGTACTGGCCTTGGTTTAAGCCCAGTTTTGCAGCCAATAAACGTCCTGTTTTATGACATTCGCAATGATAGGGGTCGCCATTAAGTAGGTAGCGTTTGGGGACGCCATGAAATGACATCAGTAATTGGTCGGGTTGGCCGTGGACCTGCCAATGGTTTTTGACACTGTGAGCCAAGGCATCAATGTAGCCGGTATGATCATGGTAATGGTTGATGAAGCGCACTTCTGGTATCAGACGCCAGGTTTGTAACTCGGCACTGACGGCATCGAATATTGAGGCTGTGGTTGATGCTGAATACTGTGGATACAAGGGCAGCACCAATAGACGGTCTACGTTTTGGGCTTTCAATTTAGCCAGACCAGATTTAATCGATGGGTTGCCATAGCGCATGGCCAACTCAGTCACTACTTGGGTGTTGTTGCGTTGTAAACATGCATTGACCGCTTGCTGTTGCTGTTGACTGATGGCCATCAATGGCGAGCCTTTGCCGACTTCATCCCAAATACTGGCATAAGCCGCAGCAGACCGTTTAGGTCGGATGTTCAAGATAACTCCATTGAGTATCAGCCACCAAATCCAACGTGGGAAAGTGGGTTCAACCACCCGAGGATCAGACAGAAATTCCTTTAAATAAGTGCGCAGCGCTTGCTTGGTTGGCGCATCAGGCGTACCTAAGTTGACCAATAATACGCCTATTTTAAGTTCGTCACCATGTTGGTAGGCTGTGGTGTTTATGTATTTCACTTGAATCTGATCTCTAATTAATTGCAGTGGCTATTTTAGCCAATATGCCACAGTTTGGTGTGAGTATCGTGTAGGTATTTGTTTTTTTGTGCGTCGTCTGGAATGGTTATACAGTCAGTTCATGCCATGCTGCATGAGTGAATAGGGCACCTATATACCGTAATGCCTGAAAAATTAAGTGGTTTGGCTGCCAGCAATTGATTAGAATCAACTTTTTTACTTTTATTAATGGTTCTTTGGAAATGAACAGCAAAAACAGCCTTACTACAGAGCAAAAGTGTCTTTTTTTATACACTGCACTGAAAGAGTCTCAAGACAACATCCGTACTTATGACACCAAAGCCCAAATTGTAGGCATTGGTTTTATTTTTACCATTGGGATGGTGATTAAGTTCAACACTTGGACCGCTGCCAGTGAACAAGCCATCCACTTGGCGACCATTGCAACGTGGGTGTTGATTATTATGCCAGCGGTATTTTTCGGGTCAGTTCTGTACCCAACGCGTCGCGTTGCACCAGATGTGTTAAAAAACAATGACTTGGTGAAAGGATTATTTTACTTGTATGAATCGCAAAGTGTTTCCGCTTATACAGAACAGTTGGATGTCATGAATCTTGAGCAAGAGCTTTCCTATGAGTTGCTGAAAGTGTCTTACTTGAGGGATTTGAAACGTCGCCGGTTTTTACAGGCGATGATGATGGCTTCATTGAGTTTGGCCTTGATGTTTGTGGTGCAATTGTTGCCCTTGGTTCACTCGGTTGTTTAGAACTTCAAGTATTAATCATAAGGTTCAACATGGATTGAGGCATCTGCCACATTGAATTTTGCCACCAGCATGTCTTCTACATGGTGGGCAATTTCGTGTGACTCGGTGATGTTCAGTGTTGCATCTACGGCAATGATTAAGTCCACTGCTTTGCTGTCTCCTATCCACCTTGAGCGCACTTGCCGCACCTCTTTTACACCATCAATTTGTTGTGCGGCCTGGGACAGTTGTTTGGGATCAATCGCAAAGCCATCAACCAGGATGGGAACCACTTTTTGGAACAGCCCAAAAGCAAAGTACAGCACCAAAAATGCCACTGCCACTGCGCACAGTTTATCTAACCACAGGTAACCCATGACAGACAGTTGCCAACTGACAATCACCAACACTGTGGTAATCACATCTACCATGGTGTGTTGGGCGTCGGCATGTAATATGTCTGAAGCTAATTTTTTGGCCCAGTAGCGTTCCCATAACGACACCGATAAGTTCAACACCAGTACCACCAGCATCAATGCCAAGCCCCAAGGCTCGCTGCTGATCTCCTGCGTATCCGCTCGATAGGCTTGTAGCATCAACTCAACGGCCAACACCACCAGCAATGAGGCCAACCCAAACACCGCCATGGTTTCGAATTTTCTGTGCCCGTATGGGTGGTCTGCATCAGCTGGCTTGCGAGCCACTCGCATGACCAGCCAAATCACCACATTATTGAGTACATCAGTTAATGAATGGATGGCATCGCCCAGTATTGCCAGAGAATTGGTGGCTATGCCAACCACGACTTTCAGCAGCAAGACAATGACATTGTATATACCTTCTATCAGGATGATGTTTTGCACTTTTTGGTCTTTTTGTTGCTGTGTGTACATGAGTCTGGCTTGGCTAGTTAGGGGTTAAATGTATTTTTGTGCTGACCATTTTAACTCAAATCAAGCACAGTGTAGACCGGTCATTGTGGCTGCCTTGTCAGCTGGTTTAAATCCGGCTTAAATAATTGTTGGCTTGCTGTCATCTGCGCTGTTAGACTGCGCGTACCATGTTGCATTTACTCCTCATTTTTACTGCCCTTGTTTTGGTTGCTTGGTTAATCAAACGCCACTCAGGGCTGCACCCCAATATCAGCTTGTTGTTTTTGGCGCAACCAATGATCACTGCAGTGGCACCTATGATGGTGTTTATCGGTGGCATCATTGCCAAGCAAATGACCCCAGACCCTGCCTGGGTGACTTTACCGCTTACTTTCATGATTGTGGGGACCGCAGTGGCCACCATCCCGGCAGCCTATTTAGCCAATAAAATAGGCCGCAGAAAAGCCACCATGTTGGGCTTTATGTCTGGATTGGTCGGAGGTTTTTTGGGGTTGTTGGCAGTCAAAAATAACTGGTTTTATTTGTTTGTAATTGCGGCTTTTGTGATGGGCTTCAGTGGGGCATTTGCTCAGCAGCTTAGGTTTGCTGCGATCGAATCTTTGGCAGACAGCAAGGACATACCGAAAGCAGTTTCTCTGCTGATGTTGACCGGGATTTTTGCCGCTTTTATTGGCCCAGAGTTGGCACTGGTCAGTAAAGACTGGCTCAGTTCACCGCATGGCTATGCGGGTACATTTTTTTGCATCATGATTTTAGCCGCCAGCGCCATTGTGATTGTGTCAAGGTTCGAAGCGCCGATTATTCAGGATGAATTGGTTGAACAACCGGTGCGCCCAATGGCTGAAATAGCCAAACAACAGGTGTTTATTGTGGCCATCATTGCTGCGGCTCTGGGTTTTGGTTTAATGAGTTTTGTGATGACAGCAACGCCTTTGAGTATGCATCAATTGCATAACCATTCGCTGGAACACACCAAGTGGGTGATTCAATCCCATGTAGCTGCCATGTATTTACCTTCTTTATTCACCATCTGGCTGGGTGCTAAAATCAAAACCAAGTATTTTTTATTGGTCGGCACCTTGATGTTCATCGGGGTGGTTATTATTGCCAGTCAAGGGCATGAACTGTTGCATTATTGGTGGGCTTTGATTTTATTGGGTATAGGTTGGAATTTTTTATTCTATGCCGGCACCACTTTATTGCCTTTAAGCTACCACCAGCATGAACGCCACAAAGTACAAGGCCTCAATGATTTCAGCATATTCACCTTCCAGGGTCTGTCTTCTTTGATGGCCGGTTGGGTGTTGTTCAATTACCACTGGCAAGGCATCCTGTACACCTGTGTTCCATTTCTGGTGATCATGTTGGCTGTGACTTTGATGCGGTTCATTAATACACACAAGGATGCAACGGCCCATTGATTCTGCGGCTCAAAGCTGCTTTAACTCAAAAGAGAGGTTGATTTAATTTAATTATAAGTCCCCAACGCTGTATTCATACTGGTGTTTACACGGTCAGAATTTGTGGAACTATTTACTGGGAGTGACTCGCTTGATTTTCATTTTATCAGCGATGCTTGACATGGCCCGATCCAGTAATGGGATTTGTTGCAGCAGCTGGATTTTGTGACAACGCAACTGGGCAGCCAATTCTATGGGGAACAAGTCCATAACTTTTGCGCCTTTGGCATTAACAAACAGCAGTTTGCCGCTGATGGGGCTTTTCCAAGACAGTTTGACACGTTGTGGTTGGCCATCTGCATGGTCTGCGTCAATTTGTATCCATTCGCCAAGTTCAATGTTCATGGCCTTGTCATTGTGTTCATCATCGATGACTGGAATGTTTTCGGGTGAGGTTAAACTCATGTCAGGGTTTTTTATCAATGCCCCCACGCTTGATTCTTGGTTGAATTCTTTGGACAGCTTTAAGATGTCTTTGGGGTCAATAAATTGCACAGCTTTGGTGCTGGTCTTGAAGCCGTTGATCTTTTTCAAACAGGCTTTTATTTGTTTCGACTTTGTGCTCAAGTCCTTGATGTCATAAGCCACCAGTTTTAATCCTTCGGTCAATTCTTGGCACAATGCTTGAATGGCATCTTCCGGTGTTTTGCTTGCACTGTCTGGGTTGGCAGCCGCCACCAATTTACGGACAAACTGTTGGTTCTTTTGCAGTAACTCAGGTGACTCCTGTTGTCTTAACTCCGAAAGGATCAGCACGTTGGCCCATGGCTGCAAAAGAATTTCACGTACCAAGGCGGGTATTTTCTGACCTGCCAGTTGTGCTTTAAGAAAAAGTGCAGTTTGATTTTTTGCTTGATTGAGTCGTTCGCGACCTGAAATTTTTGCCGAGTTGCGGCGCTCATTTATCAGCGCACGTTTTTTAATTTGTTGATCAAAAATCACAAAGCGATCAATCAGCTTGGCGTAATTGATGTTTTTTTCATGGTTTTGTAGGATGAAATTGACAATCTCTTTGATTTTATTCAAGAACATTCCTTTGTCATCAGTTTGCGGACTCCAACCGATGGCACTCTCAGCCATGATGTTCAACAGCTGGCGGGCGTTGTTTTGTTTGTCTGAAAAAAAGGACTGGTCTTTCAGGGCAATTTGTAAATAAGGCAGTTGCAGTTTGGATAATACCAGCTGTATGGTTTCAGGCAGTTGTCGGTCTTCTACCAAAAACTGAAACAATTCACCAATCAGGTCAATGGTGTTTTCATCGGCTTTGTTCAGCGACTGATGTGCAGAGATGGCTTTCAGCGATTTCAGTTTCTTCAGTAATTGGTCCTTTAATTCGAGTGGACTGATGCTTTGGTTGTTAAGCATTTCTTGGTCGGTCAACAACTCTGCTTTGATTTGGTTCAGGGCATCGGTCAATTGTGAAAATTGTACGATGCTGGCAGCTGAATAATTGTGTTGTGTGTCTTGTTCGCGGTCATGGTCAAGAATGTCGGCTATTTTTTTAAAGTTTTCATCCTCGCCAGACAGTTTCTGAGCCAAGTAATTGATTGAGTTATTAATGGTGTGTCCTGATTGCTTTGCTTGTTTAACCTGAAACTGAATGTCTGGTAATACATGGTGTTTTTTGAAGTATTTATTCACCATGCGATACGCGGGGCCCAGAGTTTCGATCATATTTTTTTCAAACAGCTTGATGATCATCAGCTTGATGTTGTTCTCAGATTTCAGTATTTTCAGCGACAAAGCAAAAGCGTTAACAATGGCATCAGGACCAATTGGATTGGTGTGGTTATCAACTTCTTGTTCAGCCAATTCTGCGAATCTCAGGTTCAATAAATACAGGTCTTTATGGTACTGCTGGCTGACTTTGACTATGACATTATTGATGGCCAGTTTTTGGTCTAAGTCATCTTCTTTGATTAAGGTCAGTTTCTGTTTGGTATTTTCAGTTTGCTGGTTGCTTTCAATGAAATAAATGAAATCTTTGCTTTTGAACTTTTGGAAAATAACGTTGACGTTTTGGGCAAACTGGCGGGTAAGCTCTGATTTGTTTTTACGTGTTTCACCAATGGCTGAGAAGTAGGCGTTTTGTTGCGCGTTTGACTCAGCTTGTTCTGCCATATCAAAAAAAAAGTCATTCAAACCGGCAAAAAAATCATTCAGACGAGGGTGGATTGATTGCACAAAAACTCGGTGGGTTTCGTGCAAGTGTTTGCTGCCAGTGGACATGGGTTTCCGAGCTGTCAGTTCATTGATGCTAACCACATTGTCTGTGGGTTGCTGCTGGTTATTGGTATCGTCTGAGTTTTTATTCATTCCTTTTGGTGCTCAAGCAATGAACCATTGGTTCATTATAAGTTGTTATTAGCTGTTCAGTTACCAATCCACTTGAATGGCTTTGTATTGAATACCCAAACAGATGTCAGCACACAAAATCATATGTATGATTCACACATTATTATTGTGCCATCCGCGCGCGAATGTGTATGAATTATTTGCTGTTTTGTTAACTTTTTCAGGTATTTAAGCATGGATTAATTAATCTCATCTCTGCTGGTTTAAAGCAGCCCACCTCAGCTGAAAAATTTTGTCACAAATTACACCATTTGTCTGACCATATTCATTACATTGGATTTAATTACCAGCCTGCCGTATGCCAAACTCACCAATACCAAGGTGCTCATCAATGCCAGTAACGACCAAAGGCTAACTTGCCAAGGAAAAACAAAGCTTAAATCAAACCAAAAAGTGGTGATACTGTAGGAAACAGCAAACCCCAATACGCTGCCAGCCACGAAAGCCAACAAGCCCAACATCAGCATCTCTATGATGTTGATGGCATACAAGTCTTTGGTCAACATGCCCATCAACCGAAAATAAGCACTTTCTTGGAGCCGGTCTTGCGAGGTTGAAACCAATGAGGTAATTAATATCATGATGCCAGCCACTACACTTAAGCCGGTAAATATTTGTACCAATTGGGTCAGTTGATCAACAAAGCCTTTCAGTTGTTTGGCAATACTGGCACCATCTAATGTGGTTATGCCAGGAAACTGCTTGGCTATCGTGGTTTGTAATTGTGGGATGTCAGCGGCATTGACTTGTGCAGTGGCAAATTGAATTTGTGGCGCTTCGGCCATCACTTCAGGTTGAAACATGAAATAAAAAAATGGGCTGGGACCACGTTGGAAACGACTTCTGACACTGCTGATATAGGTTTTTATGGGTACTCCTTGGATGTCAAAGATGATTTCATCGTGTAAAGTAACTTCCAGGTAATCAGCAATGCTGTCCAAGATTGAAATGGGTACAGCGTCGCTGTCGGGTTTGGGGCTGTACAATTGGCCTTTATCAATGGCATTGACCAATTGTTCAGTTTCCAATACTTGGTCAGCATAGCTGAGGTTGAATACACGGGTGATGTTGTCATAGTTGCCCAACTGTTCTTTTAAAGTATCAGGGTCTACCCCGTTGACACTGGCTATTCGTGCCCTGATCACTGGATAATAAGTGGCTGATACAGCAATGATTTCATTCAAGGCTTGGTGTTGGTCACTTTGTACGTCAAGCATGAACATATTGGGTGAATCTTCTGGGTAGGTACTGATCAGTTGTTGGTCAATGGTGTGATTTAATGCGGTGATGCTCCACATCACCATCACTGCCATTGACATGGTGGTAAAGAACAACATCGACTGGTTGCCTTTGCGAAAAATATTCTGTAATGACAGCTTCAAAAGCCAATTTTTAATCCAGTTGCGATTGATCATGACTTTCAAGCTGCGCAAGATCAACTGGCTGAAACCCCAAAAAAGTAGACTGATGGCCACCAAACCACCGGCCACTTGTAGCCCTTGCCACCAAGACGCTAACTCTAAAGACAGCAATAAATACAAACTGAGTAAAGACAGCACCAGCCAATAACGTGAAAAGTACCATTGGGGTGTGCTTTGAGTTTGTTGTTGTAATACCGCCACAGGCTTTACTGCCGAAAGTGCTTGGATGGTGCTGTGAGTCATCAACCAAGTCAGTGCCAAGGCAATCAGTAACACTTTCAGTACACTGATGAAGCTGATGTGTAAGCTCACTTGCGTTGGGATGATGGCTGCAAATGCATCGTAACCAAAATACAGCACGGCTTGGCTCAACAGCCAGGCACAAAATACAGCCACGATGGTCATGACCAAAAATAAACGGTAATAACCGCGTTTTAAATGCGCAATTGGTTCACCGATGGCACGGCGGATGGCGTTGGTTTGTTGTTGTCGGTTCACAAAGGCTTTGACCACGCTCATCAGGCCAACCCCAGACAGTACAATCACCGCCACCACCAGTAATTTGAGGAACTTCAAAAAATTAGCCGAAAGGGTGGAAATGCTGGTTTGTGCTGCATCTGCAGTGGTCACCTCAATGGCGGTATCCGCCGTTAAGCTTTGCAGCTCTTGCAGCATTTTGGGAACATATTCATCAGCAGTTCGAATTTCTATTCGATAGCTGATTCGACTGCGTTGGCCCAACAGGCCTGTGGCTGGTAAGTCTTGGTTCAACATCATTACCCGTGCGCCAAAACCGAAAGCGGTCAAGGGGCGATCAGGTTCTTCGATGATTTCATCGGCTATCATGAAACTTGTTTCGCCCAAGGTGATGCGGTCACCAACTGCCAGTTCTAAACCAATCAATACCTGGCGTTCAACCCATACTTGTCCGGTTTTAAGTTGTGCTGCCATGGCTGTACCACTGGCCAGTTTTAATTCACCATACAGGGGGTAACTTGTATCCACGGCCTTAACTCGGACCAATAATGAGGCGTCGTTGTTGGCCTTATTCTCAGCTGCATACGTCATGGCATTGAACTGACGGTCATTGACCACGTCATCAGCTGGCAAAGCAGCCACCCATTGAGTGACTGCTGCTGGTAACGGTTGCCTGTCTTGTACCACCAAATCCCCACCGACCATGGCTTTTTGATTATCTGCGATGTAATCATCCACTGCATTTTGCAATGAATCCAAGGTCAGGTAAGCGCCCAAGGAAACCAGCAGGCTGAAGCAAAACAGTAAGGGGTAAATCCAATGGCCAAACCATTCACGGCGTATGATGGTGTTACTTAGGTTCATACTCACACCAATTGACCATCAACTATGGTGATGGTTCTGTCTGCCAATTTAGCCAAGTTGGGATCATGTGTAACAATCACCAAAGCGGTGCCCAGAGCCTGTTGTAAGTTCAACAACAGTTGCATCACTTGGTCGGCATTTTTTTCATCAAGGTTACCAGTGGGTTCATCGGCAAATAAAATTTGCGGGTTGGCCACCAACGCGCGAGCAATGGCCGTGCGTTGTTTTTCACCACCTGATAATTGATGAGGAAAACTATTGGCTCGATGGTTTAACTCAACTGCATCAAGCAGTTCAGCTACTTTTTCAGGGTCTTTTTGTCTGGCAATGTTCAAAGGAAACTCAATGTTTTCCCGGACGGACAACGTTGGAATCAAATGGAACGACTGGAACACGAAGCCAATATCTGATTGCCGTTTAAGTGCCAATTGTTCTTCGCTCATGTGGGTTAAGTCATCACCATTGAGTTTGATTTGACCGGCAGAAGGTTGATCCAAACCTGCCAATAAACTGAGTAGCGTTGATTTACCTGAGCCTGATTTTCCCATGATGACAACAAATTCACCGGGCCGCACCGTCAGACTGATGTCTTTGAGGACTTCTATTTGTGTTTGTTCTAAATGAAAAGACTTGAATAAGTGCTTGGCCTCGAGCACATGGGGCACTTGAGAATCTGATATTTTGGTGGCGGAAGTGGAAGTGTTCATGTTGGTCCTTTTTTGGTCATGTTGTTATGGATTGGGTTTTTTAAGCCAAGGCAATACAGCTGGCAGGACATTGTGCTCAACTATCACCGCGTAGCCTGATGCAGTCGGGTGTATCATATCTGCCTGGTTCAATTCAGGGTCGCCGGCTACGTGGTTGAGAAAAAAAGGAATCATTCCTATTTCGTGTTGAGCAGCGAGCTTGGGGTACATGTCTTTGAAGCCAGTGACATATTCTTGACCTAAGTTGTCATAGATTTGCATGCCAGCCAACACCACCTCGGAGCCAGAGGATTGAATGCGCTCAATGATTTCGCTGATGTTGTTTGCGGTCAGTTGTAAGGGTAAACCACGCATGGCGTCATTGGCACCGATGTTCAATAAGGTTAAATTGGGTTTCAGTTGTAGTACCCAGTCCAAACGGTTCTTTAAGCCACTGCTGGTTTCACCGCTTAAACCTGAGTTGATAACCTTGACATGGTTATAGCCTTGTTGGTGGAGGGCTTGTTGAAGTAAGGCTGGGTAGTTTTCTGTTTGGTTCACCCCCAAGCCTTCTGTCAGTGAGTCGCCTAAGGCCAGAATGGTGTACGCATCAGAAGCGTGGTTTACAGCGATGTTAGGCTGTGGTGGGTTTACTGTTTCAGCTGTATCTAAAGCTTGAGGCTCTTGACAGCCCACTGTCAACAGTAAAAAAGCGCACAGTAAAGTGATTTTCAGTGTAATTTGTTTGGTGTTGGCTTGTTTTTTAAGCCATTGTTTCAGTTTATTATTCATGCAATGAATAGGGTCCTTTGGTGAATCTTAACAATGTCCAATAAGTTACGAATTGTATTCAATGGGTCATCAATTTTGTGTGAAGTCAGTTAAATTTGTTTTGACTAGATGGTTTATCATATACAGCCATTAAGATGGCATAATTTTTTAAACACTTGCTTACTTTTTATGTCTTTTTAAATAAAAAACATACCACCTTAAGATGGAGACTGCTGTGATAAAAACAACAACAAAAAGTACCCAACAACAAATAGTTGGCTTGATTGGCTGGTTTATCGCCTGCTTTGCCGCCTCTGCTGTGGGTGCCATTGCTTCAATCAAGGCGCAATCTTTTTACCTTGCTTTGAGCCAACCTTCTTGGGCGCCTCCAGCTTGGTTGTTTGGACCAGTATGGACAGCCCTGTACGCCATGATGGCAGTCGCAGTTTGGTTGGTATGGCGGCGTGGTGGTTGTAAGACCAATGCCACTGCTTTGACCTTGTTTGCTTTGCAACTGTTGCTTAACGCACTGTGGAGCTGGTTGTTCTTTGCTTGGCAACTGGGTGCTTATGCCTTCGCTGATATCATCTTGTTGTGGTTGTTGATTGTAGCCACTTCAGTGGCTTTTTGGCGTACCGATAAGTTGGCCAGTTTGTTGTTGTTACCTTATTTGTTGTGGGTCAGTTTTGCTGGCGCCTTGAATTACGCCGTTTGGCAATTGAACCTACAAATTTTGGGATAGTTTGTTTGCAATAATCGACATGGTGGTTAAATCCAGACATTTGATTCTCACCACCCAAAGTGCTCTCAGTAAATGCTATCATTTACTGCTTCGAAAGGGTGAACTTCATACCAATTGTGTAAATAGATAACTTAATCAATGCTGTCAGCACTCAGAAAATCAATTCAAAGTAAACCTTCAGGTTTTGAAATACAAAGCAATATTCTTGCCGGCTTGACTGTTGGTGTTATTGCCCTACCGCTTTCTATGGCTTTGGCAATAGCCAGTGGTGTACCGCCACAACATGGGCTTTATACGGCGATATTTGCCGCAATCATTGCCCTTGCTGGAGGTTCTAAAGTCAACATTTCAGGGCCTACAGCCGCCTTTGTGGTGGTGTTGTTGCCCATTGTGCAACAATACGGCTTGGGTGGCTTGTTAATCAGTGGGTTCATGGCAGGCCTGATACTGGTTTTGATGGGCCTGGGTAAACTTGGTAGGTTGATTGAAATTGTACCTTACCCAGTCACGGTTGGCTTTACCGCAGGAATTGCAGTGGTTATTGCAACCTTGCAAATCCCGGACTTTTTGGGTTTGGAGGTTGACTTGTTTGATGGTCACTATATCGATAAGTTGTGGTTGCTGATTCAAGCCATTCCTACCGTCAACTGGCAAGAACTGCTGATCAGTGGTTTAACTTTTATCACCCTTTTACTGTGGTCAAAGCTGCGCTCAAGGGTGCCAGGTCATTTGATTGCCTTGTTGTTGGGATCTGTTGTGGCTTGGCTGATCAGTTATTGGTTTGATGGTTTTTCAGTGGCAACCATCGGCAGTCGATTCAGTTATGTTGTTGATGGGGTCATCGGCAATGGTATACCAGCGATACTTCCCACATTTGAGTGGCCCTGGAATTTGCCTGATGCCAGTGGTCAACCGATTGGCATCAGTTTTGAATTGGTGCGTTTATTGTTGCCAGCTGCAATTACCATAGCGATATTGGGTTCCTTGGAGTCACTGTTGTGCGCAGTAGTCGCCGATGGGATGTCAGGCAAAAAACACAATCCCAACGATGAACTCGTTGGCCAGGGCATAGGTAATATGTTGGTGCCTTTTTTCGGTGGCTTACCAGCCACTGCAGCCATTGCTCGAACCGCAGCCAGTGTGAAAGCCGGCGGCAGTATGCCATTGGCTTCAGTGGTTCACAGTCTGTTTATTTTGGTGGCTATTTTGGTGTTGGCCCCCTTACTGTCATACATTCCAATGGCGTCTATGGCTGCTTTGTTGATCATGGTGGCCTGGAACATGAGTGAGGCCAAGCATTTTATCCGTACCATCAGGATAGCACCTAAAGACGATATTATGGTGCTAGTGCTGTGCTTTTCGCTGACTGTGCTGTTTGACATGACGGTGGCTGTGGCCGTTGGCATGGGGTTGGCAGCCATGCTGTTCATTCGCAGAAGCATCAGTTTAACCGCCACCACAGCTATTGAAAATGATCATGCAGATCATCATTTGCCAGATGACACCATTATTTATACCATCAATGGTCCGTTGTTTTTTGGCACCGCCCGAAAAGCACTTAAAACCATATCTTTGGTATCTCCTGAAATACGCACCATAGTTCTGGACATGAAAGAAGTTACCATGCTGGATGTCAGTGCGATAGTTGCATTGGAATCCATCGCTGAAGATTTGGCTAAAAAAGACGTTAAACTGGTTATCAGCAAATTACAGCCACGTATGATTCAAAAATTGGCTCGTGCTGGCATTGAGGCAAAACCAGGCGAAATTGAATTTTCAGCATCCATTGCCGCCAGTTTAAAACCGTTTGATTAAGTCCATTGCTTCAATTGTGCTTGGTTGTACCTGGTCGCAAGATAAAAAAACGGTAACCCAAGGATGGAATTACCGTTGTAAAATGCTGAATATAAAGCCAACTCAATCAAAACCATTTTTGAAAATCAAATCATTTTCATGGATCATCAAAGAAGTGATTTTTAGCGGATTCTCAGATTCGCCAAAGCTTAAGATGGTGTAAAACCAGCGCCATGTGCGGTTCTGAGGAGAGTAGTTAAGTATCCAATGGTTGTCGTAATTGAATTCATCCTTATAAACCCCGTCATCTGCTAGGCTGATGCCATACTCGCCAGTGGTCATCATACTGATGGCGTTGATGTTTTTATATGCACCTATGCCATCAATAGTTGAGGTTGAATCATACTCTAAACTGAACACACTGCCATCATAACGTACCAGATCTGCAGCAACTACGGAAATAGAACCCACAGTGGCCGGACCATCAGTAGAGAAAATCAAGTCACCATTTTCAGCGTCAATGGTAAAGGCATTGATGTTGATGTTGCCAAAACCCTGAGTCACCGCATCAAAATAGAAACTAAAAGTGCTACAACTAAAATTGCTACAACGAATAATATCTGATTTCATAATACCGAAGCCATTGATAGTGGTATCATTATCAAAAGAAAAATATTGAAATCCACCACTGTCTCGATGGTAACCATCTACTAAAGCACCTTTAACATCCCTGATTAACGAGGGCGTTAATGTAGCTGATGGCGCACTACCATCGACAAAATCTCTGACAACAGTATTACCGTACACATGAATATTATCTACGTTGATATAATCAATATTAGTTGAGTATTCAACCTCATCAACATAAAAAGGTATGGCTTGTCCATGAACATTTAGCACTGTGAATAGCAACATTAATATGACACTATATTTGGGTAAAGTCTGAATATACATCAGAATTCTCCTGTTAATTATGGACATAATGAGCCACCACACACACTGTCGTTGGTGTATATGCCACAGCTGTTGCTGCCGTTATCAGTCAGGTAAACATTACTGCAGACCACTGCGACTATGCCGTTGCCTCTGTTGCCTCTGGCGTAGGAGTCTTTAACAAATAAATTACTGAAAATACCGTTACTGATGCCGGTGTTAAAGTTTCTGTTGGCCACACAATGACTGACCATGCCATTGATAACGGATATACCAAATTCATTTTCAGTGCTTTGGATGCTTTCAACCACATTGCCTCTGGAGCTTGATGAGGTCAAACTCACGCCAGTATCAAAGCCTTTGACGATGCCATTTTTTACTTTGATGTTATTCCTGCCCACTGCCGTAATGCCATGCGCTGTCATGCCTGAATTGGTACAGACTAAAGTGCCGTTATCACCGGTGCAAGTTCTGGGTCCAATGATGGAAAAGCCATTCAAATCTAGCGTGACATTGTTGCTGTTGATTTGAATCACACTGGTAGTGGTTGATGTTGAGACCATGTTGGAGGTGAGTTGGTAACTGCCTGGTTGGGTGATGGTTACTGGAAAACCGCCAGTATCTCCTGGAAAACAACCAAAACCATCACATACATCATTGATGGCGAACACGCCGTCAGCTGCCAATGCGTTACCAAACACCATTGTTGAACATAAAATAATCATTTTTTTCATAAAATACTCCTGCTTGAATAGTTGAATTGAATGTACCTGAACGAATACTTCGTTTCTGGGTATGTACATCTATTCGAGAATGGGCGTAAATTTATGACATGAATGCTTGAAATTGTGCCAGTCAGCAGTGTTTTATGTTTGTCTTTTAATGCCGCAAATTAGTGACTTCTCCTTTGTGGTTATCGTATAAAACGATCTGTGGCCTTTACCAGCTCACTGGCTATGGCAGGTTCAAAAGCTGAATGGCCGGCATCAGGAACCACAACCAGCTCGGCTTCAGGGAAAACCTGGTGCAAATCAAAAGCTGTTTGCATGGGGCAAACCACATCGTAGCGGCCTTGGATGATAATGGTAGGAATGTGGCGGATTTTGTCAATGTCATCCAACAGCTGATTTTCATGAGTGAAAAAACCATCATTCATGAAGTAATGGTTCTCAATGCGAGCAAAAGCCAAGGCGAATTCAGGGTCAGCAGTGTCTTCAATGTGTTGTAAGTCCGGGTAAAGGTGACAGGTGGAACCTTCCCACACCGACCAACGCTCAGCAGCGGCTAATTGCACCTCTTTATCATCAGATAACAGGCGCCGCTGATAAGCCGCCATCATGTCATGGCGTTCATCGACTGGAATGTGTTCAAGGTATGCTTGCCAAGCATCGGGAAATATGCGACTGGCACCTGCTTGGTAAAACCATTGAAGCTCTTGTTTGCGCAGCAAGAAAATTCCCCTGAGCACCAGTTCAGACACCCGCTGAGGATGTTTTTCTGCATAGGCCAAAGCCAAGGTGCTGCCCCATGAACCGCCGAAAACTTGCCATTGTTCAATACCCAGCATCTCACGGATGGTTTCCATGTCAGAGGTTAAGTCCCAAGTGGTGTTGTCTTCAAGGCAGGCATGTGGTGTGCTGTTGCCACAACCACGTTGATCAAACTGAATGATGTGGTATTTGTCAGGGTTGAAAAATCTGCGGGTTTGCGCAGAAGTGCCACCGCCAGGTCCACCATGTACAAAAATCACTGGTTTGCCGTTGGGGTTGCCACTGCTTTCCCAATAGACTTGATGGGTCTGAGTGACTTGAAGGTGGCCAGATTTAAGCACCTCGGCGGCGGGGTAAAGTGGGTTCAATGCTTTGTTTGACATGTTGAGTTCAATTGCTGGGGGCATTTATTATGATTTTTTTTATCCCCACATTCAAGCCAGCTCAGTTAAAATCATTGCAGTATGTTTCAGGAGCAATGATGGCGAACAAATTTTCAATAGGTCCTGCCACTTTGGTGGCTGCGGCTTTTATTGGACCAGGCACAGTGACCACTTGCACACTGGCTGGGGCCAATTTTGGCTACGCCTTGATTTGGGCGCTGGTGTTTTCCGTGCTGGCTTGTATGTTGTTGCAGGAAATGTCGGCACGTTTGGGCGTGGTGACACAACAGGGTTTGGGCGAGGTTTTACAAACTCAGTTTAAACACCCGTTACTCAATACCGCAGTGTTTGCATTGGTGGCGGTGGCCATATTTATTGGCAACAGTGCCTATGAAGGTGGCAACATTGCTGGTGCTGCGTTGGGCTTGGCGGCCATTTTTCCGGAATTAAATTTTCCATGGCCGGTGTTGATTGTGGCATTGGCTTTTGTGGTGTTGGTACAAGGCAGTTATCAAGTGCTAGAAAAGGCATTGATTGGTTTGGTGTTGTTGATGAGTTTGGCCTTTGTCAGTACTTTTATCATGACCAAGCCAAATTTGGGTGATTTGTTTGCTGGTTTAACCCCTCAAGTACCTGATGGCGCCTGGTTAACAGTGATGGCATTGGTTGGAACCACAGTGGTGCCTTATAATTTGTTTTTACATGCCTCAGCGGTTAAAAACAAATGGCATGAAGCTGCTGATCTGCCGCAGGTCAGGAAAGACACGGTGATTTCTATTGGTGTGGGTGGCTTGATATCTTTGGCGATTATTTCAACCGCTGCCGCAGCTTTTTTTGGCCAACAAGTCAGCATCAATTCAGCCGCTGACATGTCGGTTCAGCTTGAACCTTTATTGGGTTCTTGGGCTTCGGTATCTATGGGCATGGGTTTATTCGCTGCCGGTATTTCATCATGCATCACGGCGCCATTGGCAGCTGCTTATGCAGTGGCAGGCATGTTGGGCTGGTCCACTACTGGCAAAGACTTGAAATTCAAAGCAGTGTGGGCGGTGGTGTTATTCAGTGGCTTGGCTTTTTCATTGTCAGGCTATAAACCCATCACCATCATTTGGTTTGCGCAAATTGCCAACGGTATTTTATTGCCTTTACTGGCGGCATTTTTGCTGTATGTGATGAACAGGTCTGATTTATTGGGTGCGTATAAAAACACGTGGTTACATAACCTGTTGGGTGCAGTGGTGATTATATTGTCTATGTTTTTGGGGGGCAAATCGCTGTATTTTGCCTTTACATCAACATGACTCAGTGGCAAACAATAGACCTGAACTGTGACTTGGGTGAGTACGATGATTTGACTCAGGGAGAAAACGATGCCCAAATTATGCCGTTAATCAGTTCTTGTAACATTGCTTGTGGCGGCCATGCGGGTAACCAGCAGGTGATAGAGCGCAGCATTGCACTGGCGATGGCGCATGCGGTTAAAATCGGTGCTCACCCATCTTATCCGGACAGGACACACTTCGGTCGAAAGGTGATGCATTTACCTGCCAATGAGTTGCGAGTGGTGGTGCGTGAGCAGATCGCTGTACTCATTGCCGCAGCCCTAGACCAAGGTGTCCATGTGGCCCATGTTAAGCCACATGGCGCATTATACAACCAAGCCGCCTTGGACTTGAATTTGGCCTTATTGTTGGCTGAAACCATCGGAAGTTTCGAGCAAAACCTGTTATTTTATGGTCTGGCGCACTCTGCCATGGGTCAGGCAGCTGAACAAGTTGGCGTGCCTTTTGTGGCTGAGGGGTTCGCTGATCGGGCCTACACAGTTAACCGAACATTACAGCCTCGCAGCGAACCGGGAGCCGTCATTGCCAGCGCTGAAGCGATGTTGCAACGGGTGATTAAACTTCTACAGACGGGACAGATGACGGCAGTTTCTGGTCAAAGTATTGAACTACAGATTGACACTTTGTGTTTACATGGCGACCACAAGGACGCTGTGCAGGCGGCCAAAACCTTGCATCAGGGCTTGTTGGCAGCTGGCTATGATATAAAAGCGCCCGTCTGTTCAGAGCACCGTCATGGGTGAGTTGCAGATCGACCACATCTTGCCGAATGGTGACTGCGGTTTATTGCTTCGATTTGCGGATACTGAACATCGATTGGCAGCCATTCACAGTTTAGCCGCTGACATGTTACGTTCGCCTTTGGCTGCAATGACCAATGTGATACCTGCTACCGACAGTTTGGTGTTGGTTTTTTCAAAGCCAGTCGACTTTACCTCGGGTTTAATCGATGAAATAAAGTTTCGAGTTGAGCAGCTAACCATTGGCCAAGGTCTGGTGCAGACCCATGAAATTCCAGTGTGCTATGCAGCTTCGCTGGCCAATGATTTAGAGGCTGTTTGCGCTGAGTTACAATGTTCACAGCAGCAATTGATTGAGCGCCATACAAATTCGGTTTACCGTGTAGATATGTTGGGATTCTTACCGGGGTTTGCCTATTTGTCTGGTAACCACCCGGCCATGCAGTTACCACGTAAAGCCACGCCCAGTTTACAAGTTGCCCAAGGCAGCATTGCCATTGCAGGGCAACAAACAGGTATATATTCATTGGCCAGTCCTGGTGGTTGGCATGTGATCGGGCGCACGCCAATTGCCTTGCTAGACTGGCAAAATAACAGCCAACCGATGTTGTTAAAACCGATGGATAAAGTCACTTTTATACCTATTAGCCTGACTGAATTTCATGCCATGGAAGCAGCCGAGGAATCAACCAATGGGCATTGAAGTCTTACAAGCGGGTACATTCACCACAGTACAAGACAAGGGGCGTTATGGTTGGGCACATTTGGGGGTGCCAGTGGCAGGGTGTATGGACCAGCAGTCAGCGCAGTTGGCCAATTGGATGGTGGGCAATCAACCCACTTCGGCGGTGTTAGAGATGACTTGGACTGGTATGGAATTCACCTGCCAAGTGGACTGTTCAATGGCGCTGGCAGGTGCGGAATTTGAGTGCAGTCTGAATGGCCGTATTATCAACACCGACCAAGTCATCAATTTGCGCATTGGTGATCATTTTAAAATGCATCGTTTGCTGCAAGGTGTCAGGGCTTATTTGGCTTTCGCCGGTGGTTTTGATTTAACTGCAGTTGGTGGTAGTTACAGTACCTTGGTAGTGGCTGGCTTGGGAGGTTATGCTGGCCGGAGTTTACAAGCAGGTGATGTCTTGCGCTTAAAACAACCGACCACAGTGGCCAGCAAAACCAAACCACAGTGGAAAAAATTAAAGCGCCAATCGATTCATGTCATCAGGGCGATGCCAGGGCCTGAATACGACTGTTTTACCCCAGCTGTTATTAGGCAGGCATTTGGCCAAGCCTATCAATTATCCAGTGCTGCAAATCGACAAGGATTCAGGTTGATTGCTGCGGCCATTGAAACCCCTAAAGGTTTTCATATGAACAGTTCTGGCTTGGTGCCGGGCAGTTTGCAAGTGACACCTGATGGGCAAACTATTTTGGCCATGCAAGATGCGCAAACCACGGGTGGTTACCCCCGAATATTGGTTGTTGATCAGTCCCAAATCCATCAGTTGGCTCAGATTCGAACTGATGAGGACGTTTATTTTTATGTAGGGCATGATCAACGCAAAGTGGTCAAATTAGCAGCGAATTACCAGTGATGTAGCAGTTTTCAAGTAAATTTCAGGATAATTTCAGGTGTTTTTCAGACATCATTTTCACCCGCTTCGTAAAATTTCACTCAAGTATTCAACCAGCAAAAGCTGAGCAGTTGAATGAGTTTTGAATAATCAGAGGAGTAAAGTTTTGCACACAACAAATCAAAAAACCATGCACCAGAATCAATTGAGGTCAGTAAAAGTATTCAGTACCATGTTGCTGTTAGCGGCCATTGGTTTTCAAGTTCAAGCAGCCACCACCATCACAGTTGATTGGGCCTTGGATGAAGAACCCAACCACAACAACCACACCTGTACTTACACCCAAGGTGGATTATTTTTTCCTGACACCACCGGCACAGGAGCTGGCAAGTGCACATTAAGACGCGCTTTGCGAGAAGCGGGCGCACGACCGTTGGTAGACCGCCCCATTAATATTGTCTTCACAGGGTTGAACGGCACTGATGGTGATGCCGATGACACACAGTTCAGCTCAGGGCAGTGGGTGTTGCCGATTGCAGCTGGTGCCAGCACCAGTAAATTTGGTTTATACCCGCAATCAATCACTGATGTCACCGGCCAGGTGAACATCATCGGTTTTCCAGTTGATGTTCAAGGCAACAATGAAATGCCGAAGATTATGGTCGACAGCGGTAAAACACTGGAGATTGAATTGAATGATGTGACAATTCAAGCAATGGGCTTTTATGGTGGTATGAGTATCCACGCCAAAGAAGCAGGCTTTACTTTCCAAAACAACACTTGGGGCTTGGCCGCAGACGGGCTGGATATGGTATTTGGTGACTTGCTTGGTAACACCGATAATTTGGCTGGTAGTCACGGTGTATTGGGGTTGGCCAAAGCCGATGATATGTTGGTGCAAAACAACATCATCACTGGTGCATCAACCTACGCAGTGGAAGTCAACTCAGCGACTGAAGGGGTGCAAGTTTTGAATAATTGGATAGGCACCAACATCAATGGCTCAGTGCCCACTGTACCTGTTCATTTGGTTTGTCGAACGTTCACCAACATCAACCCAGTGTCACCGCCTTTGCAGGCAGGTGAGTGGTTTGGAGGTGCTGGTATTTCTGCTGCTGGAACTGGATTGTTGATTGAAGGTAATTACATTGCAGGCTTGCAAAATATTCGCAGCACCAACGACACACCGCCCGAAGCTTTAACCGTATTTGGCTCTTTGCATACCATTGAAAATAATGTCATTGGCCAAAGTGTTGATGGTCAATCTATTGGTGTTTGCGGGCAAGGCATCAAGTTTTCGACCCAAACCGATGTGATTACCCCGGTTAACAATGGCCATTTGGTGTTGAATAACCTCATTGATTCTTCACGCAACGGTTTTGAAAACACCAAAGGTGCGATATTGTGGAGTGATACCAGCAGCCCTGCATTTCGTGACAGTGGCAATACAGTGCGTGGTAACCTGGTCATTGATGGCCCGGAAAAATACTTTGAGATGGGCCCGATGATTGCCTCAGCAATTCGCTTGTTTGAACCGGCTGAAATCACCAGCGTGGAGGGTACTTTGGTTGCTGGCAGAAGTCACACCGGAAACATCATGGGCGACCCCAGTCCTTGTCCTAACTGCATAATTGATTTTTATTTAGATGATACCGATGGCAGTGAAGAAGCTTTCGTGCACTTAGGTTCGACAGTGGCCGATGGCAACGGTGATTTTTCTTTCAATATGACAGCACCATTGCCCAACGGTTACGGCATCAGAACCACCAGCACCAGCCAAGCCAATGATGTGATTCCCAATACATGGGCTGGCACCACATCAACCCTGTCTAATGAACTGTACGGCTCGGATGTGATTTTTAAAGATGGTTTTGAGTAAATACACAAAGACCAAGTAAGTTAATTTGGTGGCCAAGGATGGCTGCCAAATTAACTGTCTTAAATTATATTTATTTTGATCAATCTCCCGCTTATGTGGATAATTTTTACGGAGCAAAAGATTTAAATCCGCTGCTATTCAAGACATCGACTTTAATCGACAATTTTCGTTTAAAATTTGGGCAAGGCATCATTGTGCCAGCTTTGAAGTATGGCATTCAACTCAGGTTCTAGCAGTGGGTCAATTGACTTAATTTGCTTCAGGTTATTTTCGTAAGGGCTGTACCATTTTAAAATTAAACTCATCGAGGTGAGGCTTATTGCAGTAACTGTGCCATAGAAAATACCCCAGTTTGTGAAAATTACAGCTGCTAAAATCATTGAAATTATTAAAAGCACTATAAAAACCAGTGCCATAATCATGCATTGACTCACAATGGGTTTTAATTTATCCAGTGCTGTTATGTCGATAATTACTGGATATACTTGCATGAAATTTTTTATTAAATACAAGCTTCTTAGGATAATGCTTAGTTCTAAAAATTGGCATAAAACAAAAGCTGGAAAAGCAATTGATGTTAATTTTACAGAACTGAACTTGCCCGATGAAGTGACATGTAAAATTATATACCCCAAGAAAACTATAATAACCAATAAAACAGTGGCAATTTCAATCCAGTGTTTTTTATAAACCCTCACTTCTTTATTCTCGAGTGGGTTGTCAGTTATTAAATGCGCTTTAGCTTGGTTGTGATTTTTTGATATTATCCATGATAAAAAACCCAGCAGTAACATGATTACTGACATGATTACTACCGTCATAACTCCTACATAAAATAGTCCATTTTTCCAAAATATATTAAATGATATATATAAACCAATACCAGCAGCAATAATTCCAGAGAGTGCCCATAAATGTTCTTTGACTTTTTGTTTCATAGCGCTTAAACCAACATTTCAGCCAAGCGTGAAGCGGCACGTTCGAACTCAAAGGCCATCTTCTTACCACCATAAATCATTTTATAATGGCAGGCGGCTTGTGCCACGATTTTTACTTCCGCTTCGTACAGCACGTCGATCAAAGTGATGAAGCGCCGCGCCGCGCTGTCATCATCGGCCGACATATGCGGGATGTTGGCGATGATTAAGGTATCAATGGCAGCGGCCATTTGGATGAAGTCTGCAGCATTGCGGGCTTGTTGGCATAATTCAGCGAATTCACACCAAAGCGTCTTGTTGGCAAACTTGATAACCTTGATCTCACGGTCATTGATGGTCCAACTGGCGTTATTGCTTGTGGCACCAGCGACCTTTGAACGGAAGCATTCTTGTAGGTGTTTAAAGCTGGAATCATTGATTGGATAATACCAGTTTTCATGTTGATTGCTGCCTTCATCTTGCTGGCGGTAATCATGGTTGCCATCCAAGTGCATGACTTGCATATTGACATTGATCCAGGCTATGGCGGGCAGGAACTTGGCCCGTTGTAAGCCGTCTTTGTACAGCTCGTCTGGTTTGACGTTGGAAGTGGTCACCAATGCAATGCCGTAGCGACTGAAAGCTTGTAACATGCCAGCCAACAACATGGCGTTGGCGATGTCGTTAACCAGAAATTCATCTAAACACAATACCTGAATTTCTTTGGCCAGTTGTTTACAAATTAAATCCAGCGGATTTTTTACCCTGCTGTGCTGACGCAACTGATGGTGTAACCACAGCATGAATTCGTGGTAATGCTGTCGTTGCTTGCCAATGTGCTCAGGCAAACTGTCATAAAACAAATCCATTAAATGGGTTTTGCCACGGCCCACTGAACCGTAAATATACAAGCCTTTGGGTGCCGATTCAGAGGATTGCCAGAGTTTGGAAATCGGCCAGCGTTTATTGTTGGGCTGGATGAAGTCTTGGTACAGGCGTTCAAATTCATCCACCACCAAGGCTTGTAACTCATCACGCCAAATGACATTGGTGGCTAATTCGTGCAAGTACTGCGCTTTAGGGCCAGCTTGAGACATGTCAGCTCAGACGTCGGTATTGACTTGTCGCAGGATGCCGTTTTTAATTGCGCCTTTGAGGTCCAATAAACGGCGATGAAAGAAATGTCCGGCTTTCATGGTCACCAGTTGTGGTTTGGGGTTTTGTTGGTCTACGTATTCATAAACGGCTCGTGGGCTGACCACGTCATCTTCATCGCCTTGAATCACCAACCAAGGGCATTCAGGTGGTTCCAACTCAGTGTAGTCGTAGCGTTCAACGGGTGGCGCCACAGTGACGAACTGTTCTGGTTTGATGTCATGCACAGCGCGCAGGGCCACGTAAGAGCCAAATGAAAACCCAGCCAACCAAAACTTACAATGCGGCATCACTGATTTCGCCCATGCATAAACAGCCAGCAAGTCTTCAGCTTCACCCACGCCATCATCAAACACCCCATCTGATTCACCCACGCCACGAAAATTAAAGCGCACCGTATGTGCACCCATATCACGAAAAGCTTTTTCCAGCATGTGGGTGACTTTGTTGCGCATGGTACCGCCATACAAAGGGTGTGGATGACAAATCAAAGCCACCCGGTTTTTATCCACCGCATCCGCCTCAGGCGGTGCGGTTAAACATTCGATTTGGCCGGCAGGACCTGGAATCATGATGACTGTGGATTCCTTGGGGAATTCTGTGATTGGATCTGACATCTTGTTAAAGTGGAAAAATCACGCATTATAACACCCTCTAGATTAATTCTTGGGTGCATCAATTAATGAAAATTCTAAAAAATATGACAAAATTAAGAATGGTTAATAGCCAGTACCAAAAGAGGAACTTGAAAACATTGAAGGCGTTAAATGGTTTCAATAATGGATAAATTGATACAAATGCAGGCAGGAGTACCACCAAATATGCCAGCAACACGCCTACGTCAGTACCTCTTAGTTTGGGCAGTAAAGCGTATAAAGCTGAGTAACACAAGGTGATACAGACCGCATCAATTAATAAAAATTTTACCGAAGTGTGTACATGTATCATGCATTTCATAGAGTCAGCGATGCATGATTTAATTCAATTTATTTTATTTGTTTACTTGGGTATGGTGATTTTTAGGATTGGGTGCATTGTTATCTTGCTTGAATTCAACGGTTTTGGATGCAAAATCAAAGGCATTGATCTTCATTGCATACAGCAGCATTAAAACCACAGGTATACCAATGATCGCAGTCATTAAATAAAAGTTGCCAAAGCCCATTTGTTCCACCATACCACCCGAGTAGCCGCCCAGCACTTTGGGAAATAAGGTCATGATCGATGACAACATGGCGTATTGCACAGCGGTGAACTGGCGGTTGACCAGCAGCGATAAGAACCCCACAAAAACCGCGCCAGCCAAGCCTTGGGCCAGGTTGTCGGCAGAAATCATAAAAGTTAAAAACAGCAGGCTTTTACCGGTGTAGGCCATCACCATAAACAGTAAATTAGACCCAGCTGATAACACCGCCCCAAGCACCATCATTTTCATGATACCAAAACGCAGCACCAAAAAGCCACCAGCCAAGCCGCCTGAAATGGTCATGATTAAGCCAAAAGATTTGGCCACACCAGCAATCTCGCCCAAAGTGAAGCCCACGTGCTGATAAAATAAATTTGCGGTCACGCCCATCACAATGTCAGAAATCTTATAGGTACAAATGATGCCAAGTACCAACCAAATATGTTTGCGGTGGCGTTTAAATAGATCAGCCACCGGCGTCCAATACACTTCCTTGATCATGGTTTGGTTAACCAAGGGTGTTTTGGCCACCAAAGTGGCGATGATGCCGGCCATCAACAGTGCCAGTAGCAGTTGTCCGCCGGTGGCAATGACTGACGCCAATACCTCGTTATTGAATAAGTTATCGGCCGATGTTTGCAGTGCAGCGAATAGTTCTGTGGTGTTCTTGTAACAAAATATGAGGGTGAACACCGCCAATACAAAAACCAACAGTACGGCTGCATAATCGCGGGTTTGGTAGACCAGTTGGTCTGGTTTTTTGGGTTCTTTGACCATCAATGTAGTCATCACGCCAACCAACATACAAGCAGCCATAATCAAGTAACTGGTCTGCCATGCAGCGTGTTTATAACTGTCCATACTGGTGCCTAAATAATCTGCAATGAATAAAGCGCCAGCACCTGAAGTTATCATGCCAATTCGGTAACCAACGATATAGACAGATGACAACATGGTGATGTCTTTCTCATTGGAAGCTTCAATTCGCCAAGCATCAATCAATATGTCTTGAGTGGCTGCTGAAAAACCCAATAAAGTAACCGCGATGGCCATTCGAGTTAAGGCACTGTTGCCTTGTGCTGGATCGGTTAAGCCCATCCAACAAATGGCAATGACAATGATGGTTTGAATGAACATCAGCCAACTGCGCCGCTGTCCCATTTTTGCGGTTAAATAAGGCAGCGGTAAACGGTCAACCAAAGGTGACCACAAGAATTTAAATGAATAGCCTAATGCAGCCCAGCTGAAGTAAGTGATGGCAGATTTTTCTACCCCCACTTGGTCCAGCCACAGCGACAATGATGAAAAAATCAAAAAATAGGGTATGCCAGCTGAAAAGCCAAACAAAGTCATGTGTAAGAATTTAGGGTTGAGTAAATGCTTTAAGGTTTCTGACATGACAAAAGATTACAAATTTGGGCAGTTTAGCATGATTGTTTGTATGACCTGGTTCGGTCCATGGTATATGGCAGTTAATTATCAGCATAAAAGCCATGAACTTCAAATTTAATATTTTGTTTATTATTTTATAATGGGTTATTATTGTTGTAGAACTTTGCATGTACGGTGAACCCTGGATATAAATTGTGCTGGTTTTTGAACTGGTTTTATCTGCTGCAAACACCTCTGGACAAGAATATATCGAGGGCTGTGAATGATTGAGGCGGAAGACTTAAAAGAATATTATCCTTTCAATAAAATTGAGATAAAATTTTATCCTTTACTATTGAATGAATTTGAATTCTTTCAAAAACAGCAAGGTGATAAGCTTTATGCAATCGACCGCCGCGCTGAAAACACCAAATACCTGACCCATGGCGTGGTGCAAATCACCACCGACAAAGGCCGAGAAAAAACCCTTAAATCTACCTCGTTATCAGCCAAATACCCGGTTGGTGATGCCAATAAAAGCAACACCATGGATGCAGTGGTCACTTCTAAAACCATGAAAGGCTTTCAAATCAGCTCTAATTTACTGGACCATATTCAAGTTTGGAACAGTGCTTATACCGCTGCCACACCAGGTAGTCCTCTGTTAGGCCATGACAGCTATGCATGGGTGGTTGGTTTGTTGAAAAGCCGTTCGGTGCAAATGTTGCCACAAGCCAATATTCGCGAACTTTTTATGCAACTGGAGGCGCGCCCGGTCAAAGCCGGTGAGGAAGTTGTTGCCGAAGGTGAGGCTGGGGACTATTGTTACATCATTGCGGCTGGTGAAGCGGAAGTGTTTCAAGCCGTTGCCGAAGGCGAGCAAAAAATTGCCGAACTCGAGGCGGGATCGCTGTTTGGTGAGTCTGCACTGGTCAGCAGTGAGCCTAGGAATGCCTCGGTGCGAATGAAAACCGATGGTTTGCTGATGGCGCTGGCTGGGGTGACTTTTTCGAAGTTACTTAAAGCCCATGTCATCCGGTGGGTGAATCCACAAGCGGCATTGGAGATGTTAAAAAATGGTGCGACTTTGGTGGATGTCAGAGAGCCTGTTGAGTACGCGCATCAATCCATTGAAGGTTGCTTCAATATTCCAGTCAACCAAGTCAGAAAAAATATCCACAAGTTAAATTTGGATTCAACCATCATCACGTGCAGTAATATGGGTTCTAGGTGTGCATCGGCTGCCTTCACATTAGCCACTTTGGGGTATGATGTCTATGCCTTACAGGGTGGAATCAGCGGTTTGGTCAGAACTTTAGAAAGCTGATGTTGGCCGCTTCGCGGTGCTTGCTAAACTGGTTTTTAACACATAAATCTGCTACAATGCGCCCGCTTGATTTTGGGCCATACCTGCAGTTGCCAAGTATTTACACAGTACTTATATATGGCAGCCAATGCACAACCTAAATCATTGCGTCGATTTACCTTTATAACTGCGCTGAATTGCATGATTCAGCCAAAATGCGATTAACACTATGACCCATTCAAATCAAAGTGCGGGGCTGAAATTCCGTCAAGCTGTCGAACACAACCAACCCTTAAAAGTGGTTGGCACCATCAATGCCTATACTGCACGCATGGCAAAAAATGTGGGCCATCAGGCCATATACCTCTCTGGTGGTGGAGTGGCAGCCAATTCATTGGGGATGCCTGATTTGGGTATTTCGTCATTGGAGGATGTGTTAACTGATGTCAGAAGGATCACCGATGTGTGTGATTTGCCTTTGTTGATTGATGTCGATACTGGATGGGGTGGGGCGTTTAACATAGCCAGAACCACGCGCTCAGTGATTAAAGCCGGTGCAGCTGCGATGCACATCGAAGACCAGGTGTCGCAAAAAAGATGTGGCCACAGACCCAATAAAGAAGTGGTCTCGAAAGATGAAATGGTTGACCGCATAAAGGCCGCTGTTGATGCCAGAACTGATGAGAATTTTGTCATCATGGCCAGAACGGATGCCCTGGCTATTGAAGGAGAGGAGGCCACTTTGGAACGCGCCATTGCTTGTGTGGAGGCCGGTGCGGACATGATTTTCCCTGAAGCAATGCAGACTTTGGCGCAGTATCAAAAATTCAAAGATGCAGTGGGCGTACCCATTTTGGCTAACATCACTGAGTTTGGCCACACGCCTTTGTTCAGCTCGGATGAATTGGGCGAACACGGTGTAGATATTGTGTTGTATTGTTGCAGTGCTTACCGGGCCATGAACCGAGCGGCTGAGTTGGTTTACCAATCTATCTTGGCGCAAGGTCACCAAAAAGATGTGCTGGATATCATGCAAACACGAGCAGAGCTGTACGATCATTTGGATTATCACAGCTACGAAGATAAACTAGATGAGCTTTTCAAATCAGAAAAGTAATTAAAAAAATATTTAGGGTTGTTGACTTCAGTCAACCTTTTATAAAACCAAAACCTACGGTTTTACGGGTCGGCTAAAGCCAACAACCCTATTTGAAAAAGAATAACAAAGAATCAAAGGAAAAAATTATGGGTACTACAAAAAAAGCAGGTGGCGCAGGTCTCAGAGGCCAAAGCGCTGGTGAAACAAAACTATGTACAGTCGGTAAAATTGGTGCAGGTTTAACCTACCGAGGCTATGACGTTGATGATTTGGCCACCAATGCCACTTTTTACGAAACAGCCTATTTGATTTTACATGGTAAGTTACCCAACCAGACAGAGCTGGACGCCTATAAAGAGAAAATCAATGCTTTGCGTGAGTTACCAGAGGCAGTAAAGAAAACTTTGGAATTGATTCCACGTTCGGCGCACCCAATGGATGTGATGCGTACCGGTTGTTCAATTTTAGGTAACATCGAAGGTGAAACTGATTTTTCACAACAGTTGGATAAGGCCGATCGTTTGGTTGCGATATTCCCTTCCATTATCTGTTATTGGTATAAATTTGTCACTGAAGGCGTGCGCATTGAAACCGCCTCTGATATTGATGGCGTGGGTGCCCACTTTTTGGAAATGTTGCATGGTAAAGCACCAAGTGAGCTGCATGCCAGGGTGATGGATGTGTCTTTGATTCTGTATGCAGAACATGAATTCAATGCATCAACTTTTACTGGTCGAGTGGTTGCTTCAACCTTATCTGATATTCATTCATGTGTCACTGCATCAGTAGGCGCTTTGCGCGGTCCTTTACATGGCGGTGCCAATGAAGCAGCCATGGCTTTGATTGAACAGTGGTCATCACCAGAAGAAGCTGAAGCTGCCATTGGTGAAATGCTCAGAACCAAACAGTTGATTATGGGTTTTGGACATGCCGTGTACACTGAGCGTGATCCTCGCAACGCCATCATTAAGCGCTGGTCTGAAAAGCTGGCTAAAGAAGTAGGCGACACGGTGCTGTACCCTGTAAGTTGTGCAGTGGAAAAGAAAATGTGGGATGAGAAAAGATTATTCCCTAATGCTGATTTCTTCCATGCTTCGGCTTACCACTTCATGGGCATACCAACTGAATTATTCACCCCTATCTTTGTAATGTCACGGGTCACCGGTTGGACTGCGCACGTAATGGAGCAACGGGCCAACAACCGCATCATCAGACCCAATGCCGATTACACCGGCCCTGATACCCGTAAAGTGGGACCAATTGCAGAACGCGATTGAACGCTGTTAAAAACTATAAGCAGAAAAAGCCCGAAAATGTTCGGGCTTTTTTGTTTTGTAAATTAATCACTTTTAATTGCTTGGTATTTCAAATCCATCACTGAATATCAAATCTACAATCAGCTGAAATTCAACTGCACCAATGTCACAGCCGCTTACCGTATCGCCATCGCCATCGTTACCACGTGTATGACCAGTTTGATCAACTGCTGTTGCGCAGTTTGCAGGGGCGATGGCGTCTATGGCTGGGCTGCCTTCAGCTAAATTATGAGTGGGTGTTGCGCCTCCATTGTCGGCCAATGTTGTGTCAATGATGTCACTGAGGTTAGGTTCAGCAGGCACCGTATCAGTTGCGCCTAGGGTCACTCCTGATGAGCCGTTGTTGTTGTTAAAGCCAATGAGGTTGTAATCATTCAAAGTAATGGAGCCTCCCGTAGACAAAATTTCATTGCCATTTAATGTGGCATTGTTGCCAGCAATGAGACTTTGACTGATGATGAAGTCAGCTGAGTCATTGTATATGCCGCCTCCTTCGCCACCACTTTGGTTGTTTATCAGGGTGCTGTTTTGAATGGTGATCAGGGAGCTGGTGGGTGTGGCTGAGACATAATGTATGATCCCAGCGCCATCATATGTGGTTGCATTGTTTGAAATGGTGGAGTTAATTATCGATAAATTCAGCGGTCCACCATAATCTGATGCATAGATGCCGGCACCACCAAGGCCGGAATTTGAGGTGTTGTTAGTGATCGTGCTTTGCTGAATGGTCAGCGTTCCACTGGCAATGGATAATGCGCCGCCATAGTATGTTCCACCTGGTGAGCTCTGGTTGTCACTGATGATGGTGCGGTTAATTACTGAATCAATTGATCCAGATAGGGTGATGGCGCCACCCATATTGTTAGTGATGATTGAATCATTCAAGATCAGGGTTGAGTTAATGGCGTTGATTCCACCACCGTAATTGTTCCCTCTGGAACCACCTGTGACAGTAACGTCATTCAAGACTATAGTTGGTTGGTTGTTTATAGCAGCAAGGCTGCCCAGTTGTATCACTGAAAAATCTGCGGCATTGGCATCACGTACTATGGTTGAGCCGTGGGCATTGATGGTAACTGAGTTAATGATGGCAGGCATGGGTTCGGTCAACGTGATGGTACTGTTACTGGGCAGTTCAATCACATCAACACCATTGCCTGCAGCACAACCATTGCCAGCTGTGTCGGTGTTGGCGGCATTGATGGCATTGGCCAAGGTGCAATTTACATTATCCACTGTGATGGTCGCAGCCTGTGCAGCAGTGGTTAACTCCAATAATAAGGCAGCAGCCAAGGCGGTCTGTTGAAAAGACTGTACCGATATTTTGTTCATGTAATCCCTCTTGATTTAAGTAATGCTGGGTTATTTTTTAGCAGTTTACTATATTTTTAACTTGCTGTGTTTTGTGCGGGTCGCAATTTTAAGCTGTGCAATTAACTGGGTATCTATAGTTGCTACCTAAGTTTCATGGTTTGCACTTTTTAGTGAAGTTGTTTTCAATTAAACCGAAACAACCTATGATATCAATCAATTGAAAACGAAAAAATTATGCGCAACTCAATATACCAATGGATCAAGCAAGGTTTAGTCAAACCCGAGCAACAGCAACATGCGCTGCAGCTAGCTGGTGAAAGGCCAACTGCGGCTGCCTGGTTGTCTTTCAGTAGAAACATGTTGATGTTGCTGGGCTTGTTGTCCTTGGCTTTTGGCGTGATGTTCTTTTTTGCTTACAATTGGAATGAAATCAGTCGCATGCAAAAATTCATCAGTTTACAAGTGGTGTTGCTTGGTTTTTTTGTGGCTTATTATTTCAAGTCAAAGACTTTTTGGTTGTCGCAAGCTTTGTTGTTAGCTGCTGTTGTTGTGTTGGGAGCCTGGTTGGCATTATTTGGTCAAACGTATCAAACAGGTGCTGATCCTTGGCAGTTATTCGCTACTTGGGCATTGTTGATACTGCCGTTGGTGTTATTCAGTCGTTCCGAGGTGTTGTGGGTGGTTATGGCGGTACTACTCAACACAGCATTGGTTTTGAACTTGGGTGTTAATCGATGGTTGTTGGGTGTGAGTTTCAGCAGCCAAAATATGCCTTGGGTGTTTTTGTTGTTGAATGGTGTGTTGTTGTTGTGGCTGGAGTGGCTTTCTGGCCAATCGAAATTCGTGTTGAGTCAACTGCGATTGAAGCACCGTTGGTCAGCACAACTGTGTGGTTTAGCCGTTATTTTTATTTTGACCTTGATTGGTATTGAACAAATTGCTGGTCGCAATGACCATCATGTGATCAGCAGTTTTATGTTGCTGGTGTTGCTGGTCATCACTTTTTCTTACTACCGGTTTAAGGCCAAAGATTTACTGTTGTTAACTGCATGGACAGTGGCATTGATGGTGATTGTGCTGACTTTTTTAGCACATGAGCTGTTTTTTGATTTTGATGCAGGCGGGTTTTTGTTGTTGGCAATATGTCTGATTGGCATGACAACTGTAGTTGTGAAGTGGATTAAACACACCCACGATCAATTTAAGGTGAGTCGCACAGTGGAGCAAGGTTATGAGTGAGCTAAATGTTTGGAATGAATTAAAAACAGCTGGTGTTGTGTCAGGAGAATTGCCACAGTCGACTGCAAAAGCGGCAACTCACTTATGGTATGTCAGGGTCTTGCAGGGCTTTGCTGGATGGGTGGCAGCTGTATTTTTGCTGGGCTTTTTGGGTTTTGGGGTGATTGGCTTGTTTGAACATGGGACGGCACTGATTACAATGGGTGTGATCATCAATCTTTCATCTTATGTGTATTTTAAAGCCAAGCCTGAAAGTGATTTTTTTAATCAATTGGTGTTAGTTTTCAGTTTGACGGGTCAGTTTTTGGTGGCATTCGGTTTGCTGGAATTGTATGGCTTCAGCAATCGGCAGTGGTTGTTGTTAGTTGGGCTTTATCAATTGTTATTGATGGGATTCATTAACCATTACCTGCATCGTTTTCTGAGTACTTGGTTTGCTGTGATTGCTTTATTTTGGGGATTTGAACTGTTGATTTATACAGGCTTGGGCAGTGCCTTGGTGGCGGCTTTGTTTGTGTGGTTGTGGTTGGATAAAACTGGATGGCGGGTAGCGCAGGAATTTTATGAGCCGATTGCTTACGCACTGGGATTCTCATTGTTGCAGCTAAATGTACAAAGCCAGTTGTGGCTGAATGGTTATTGGTTGCAATCAAATCAAGCAGGTTGGGTGGGTCAAAATGCGGCTGGATTGACGGCCTTGGTCAACTCTTTGGTGCTTTTGTACTTTGTGTATAGGATGATTGAGGAGCAGCGCATCAGTTGGTCCAGTACGGCAGGGCGTTTGGCTATTCTAGCCGCTGTCATTATGTTGTTTTCAGCGTTGCCGGTGATTGGAGTAAGTAGTGCGTTGCTGGTTTTGTTGGTTGGTTTTGCTCGCCAGAATAAGTTGTTGCAAGCAATGGGTTGTGTGGCGTTGCTGGGTTTTGTCAGTTGGTACTATTATTTATTAAATATCACTTTGCTACATAAATCGTTGCTGCTGATAGTCATTGGTGCTGTTTTATTGCTCGGTGCATTGGTGCTGAAATATACTTTATTGGCTCCAAAGGCGGAAGCAGCAAGTGATGCCAGGGTGCCAGAAAAGTTTACTTTGACCCATTGGCAAAAAGCTGCAGCAGGCTTAACTCTGGTGTTGGCTTTGGTTGGAATCAACCATGCTATTTGGCAGAAAGAGCAGGTGTTGCTAGATGGGCAATCGGTGTTCTTGGAATTGGCGCCAGTAGACCCTCGGTCGATTATGCAGGGTGATTATATGCGTTTGCGCTTTGCTATGGCACAATCAATCCGTGCCAATATACCGGTCTCAAGCTTACCTGGTGAGCAAGTAACTCATGATGGTTATGTGATGGTCAAATTGGATGAGCGCCGGGTGGGTCATTTTTATGCCTTAGTCAATGGCATAAATAATACACCAAACAACGAACAGGCTTCTGCCGAAACATTGCTTAAACTGCAATACAGGGTGCGCAACAATCGGGTGCAGTTTGCCACCAATGCCTTTTTCTTTCAGGAAGGTGATGCCCAGCTGTTCAACGCAGCCAGGTATGGTGAATTCAAAGTGGCAGAAAACGGTGAGCTGTTATTAGTTGCCATGTACGATAAAGACCTCATTCTATTGGGTCAAAATCGCATGAATTAAAAGTTGTCTACTTGCTGGCACAGTGATTCAATCGCTGACAAGGTTCTCAAGGTAGGGCGGGTGAAGTGATCAGCTTCTAATACAGCAATTTGTTGCTTGGCAATAGCAGGAATGCTGGGCCATTGACTCAACTGATGTTCTTCTCGCAGAGGTTCTGTTCTGACTATTACGTCAGGCTTCTTTAACACCACCGATTCGAGTGTAACGGCGGCGGATAAACTGGCTAAGTCTCTAAAAACATTATGTAAACCGCAAACCCCCACAGCTTCACTCATCCAATGCGCACCACTGACGGTGTAAATGGGCTGATTGGAAATTTGGATCAAGGCAGATTGTCCGGTAATATGCTGTGCTTTAAGTCGGGTTATTGTTGCCATAAAATCATCGGTGGCTGTGACTGCTTGTGTGTGCAATGTTTGAGCGATTTGGTGGATGGCTCGTGGAATGTCGGCTAAATAAGTGATGTCGATGTTTTCAAGCTGAAAGCCCATCGATTGTAATTGTTCAATGGTTTGAGCTGGGGTGCCATTGTGCCAGTAAAAGATCACGTCTGGGTTCAGTTGGGTAATCAGTTCTATATTCAAGTGGAAAGCGTCACCAATGATTTGTTTATCAAGGGCGTCAGGCGGGTAATTGCTGTAGGCGCTGACCCCCAGTAGGTTTTTACCGCCGCCTGCTGAATAAACCAATTCGGTTAAATGCGGTGCCAGGGTGATGCTGGTAATAATGTCAGGATCATTGCTTTCGGCATTTTCATTGCTGGTGTTGCAGGCAGTCAATATAAACAATGACAGCATGCATGCATAGAGGAATTTAGTCACTTTTTATTAGCCAATGTGGGGTGACTTGATATTGTATATTGAAAATACAAAGTAACCAATATTGTCTGAGGTATTGTTTTGCGGCTATGTGAATGGTGGTCGTAAAGCCGTGATAATCAGGCAGATGAAATTCATCTGAAAAAAATATTGTTTTTTACTGACAAATGCCTATAATTCGCAGCTTGCTCGGAGACATGGAAATCAATGTGCTTAGGCAGTGAAATAACTGGCTTTTTATATTGACATTCTTAACATATTCTACGAAAATGCCGTGCTTTGCTCGTTGGAGGGATACCCAAGCGGCCAACGGGGGCAGACTGTAAATCTGCTGTTTTTAACTTCAGAGGTTCGAATCCTCTTCCCTCCACCACTTTATATGAGCCTGGATAAGTAGTTTTCAGGTTTTGGTTGAGCGGGTGTAGTTCAATGGTAGAACATTAGCCTTCCAAGCTAAATACGTGGGTTCGATTCCCATCACCCGCTCCATTGTTTTTGCCCATATAGCTCAGTCGGTAGAGCACTTTCTTGGTAGGGAAGAGGTCACTGGTTCGACTCCAGTTATGGGCACCACTACTATAATTTATTAACTACTTGTTTTTTATGGAGTAGCAACAACATGTCAAAAGAAAAATTTGAACGCAATAAGCCCCATGTAAACGTGGGCACAATTGGTCACGTTGACCATGGTAAAACCACCTTGACTGCAGCGATCACCAAAGTTGCTGCTGAAAAACTTGGCGGCACATTTAAAGATTATGATCAGATTGATAACGCGCCTGAAGAAAGAGAGCGTGGTATCACAATTTCTACTACCCATGTAGAGTATGAAACTGAATCACGTCATTATGCGCACGTAGATTGTCCAGGCCATGCTGACTATGTTAAAAACATGATCACTGGTGCGGCACAAATGGATGGCGCTATTTTGGTTGTATCTGCAGCTGATGGCCCAATGCCACAAACCCGTGAGCACATCTTGTTGGCTCGTCAGGTTGGCGTACCTTATATTGTTGTGTTCTTGAACAAATGTGACCAAGTTGATGACGAAGAGTTGTTGGAATTGGTTGAAATGGAAGTTCGTGAGTTATTAAGTGACTATGAGTTCCCTGGTGATGACACACCTTTGGTTATGGGTTCAGCGCTGAAAGCATTAGAAGGTGATACTTCCGATATTGGCGTACCTGCGGTACAAAAATTATTGGAAGAGATGGATACCTACTTCCCAGAGCCTGTACGTGACACAGAAAAACCATTTTTGATGCCGATTGAAGATATTTTCTCAATCTCAGGTCGTGGTACTGTAGTGACTGGTCGTATTGAGACTGGTGTTGTTAACGTTGGTGAAGAAATTGAAATTGTTGGTATCCGTGATACCACCAAGACAATTTGTACTGGTGTTGAAATGTTCCGTAAGTTACTGGATTCAGGCGAAGCCGGTGATAATGTGGGTGTTTTGTTGCGTGGAACGAAAAGAGATGACGTTGAGCGTGGACAAGTACTGGCAAAACCGGGTACAATCACGCCCCACACAAAATTCGAAGCTGAAGTTTATGTGTTAAGTAAAGATGAAGGTGGTCGTCACACACCATTCTTCAAAGGTTACCGTCCACAGTTTTACTTCAGAACAACAGACGTGACTGGCGCATGTGAGTTACCAGAAGGTGTAGAAATGGTTATGCCTGGTGACAACGTCAAGATGGTTGTTGAATTGATTGCACCGATTGCGATGGATGAAGGCTTACGCTTCGCTATTCGTGAAGGTGGCCGTACCGTTGGTGCGGGTGTAGTAGCAAAAATTATCGAGTGATAATTAACTCGTGACGCATGAAGCCAACAGTTTACTGTTGGCTTTTGCTGTCTTAACGATTTTTAGGCCAGTAGCTCAATTGGCAGAGCAGCGGTCTCCAAAACCGCAGGTTGGGGGTTCGATTCCCTCCTGGCCTGCCATTGTTTTATTGGTAGTTGAAACATTGGCTAATTTGGAAAATAAATATGAGTAGTGTTGAATCAGCCCAAAGTGCTGGTGATAAATTAAGGTGGTGGTTGGCCATAGCAATTATTATTGCTGGTGTGGCTGCTAACCTGTATTTTGTTGATACATACCCAACCATTATCAGGGTTTTGATGGTGCTTGGTGGTGTGCTGGTTGGTGGCTTTATTGGCTACTCAACAACAAAAGGTAAGGGTTTTGCTAAGTTTGTCAAAAATGCCAACATAGAAAGGCAGAAGATTGTTTGGCCAACAAAGAATGAAACCGTACAAACCACAATCATGGTATTGGTGTTGGTGATCATCATCGGATTTTTTCTGTTTTTGACCGATTCACTGTTCAGTAATCTCGTTGAATATTTCTTTTCTAGATAAGTATTCATTGGTTAATAAAAAGCATTAGGAGTTAGGGTTCATGTCACACAGATGGTATGTAGTTCACGCGTATTCAGGCTATGAACAACAAGTTGTTAAGTCGTTAGAAGAGCGTATTGAAAGATACCAAATGGAAGACCTCTTTGGCGAAGTTTTGGTGCCCAAAGAAACTGTTGTGGAAATGAAAAAAGGCCAAAAGCGTCGCAGCGAAAGAAAGTTCTTCCCTGGTTACGTTTTGGTGCAAATGGAAATGAATGACGAAACTTGGCACTTGGTTAAGAGTGTGCCTAAGGTTTTGGGTTTCATTGGTGGAACAGCAGAAAAGCCCGCGCCAATTACAGAGCGTGAGGCCAATGCTATCTTGCAAAGGATTCAAGAAGGCGAAGATAAGCCGCAACCAAAAACACTGTTCGATGTTGGCGAAATGATTCGTGTCATCGACGGCCCCTTTGCTGATTTTAACGGCGAAGTAGAAGAAGTTAATTATGAGAAGAGTCGCATGCGAGTGGCAGTCTCTATATTTGGTAGGTCGACTCCAGTCGAATTAGAATTCGGTCAAGTCGAAAAAGTTTAACATTAACAACAATGGGGAGCCGGTTTAAGTACCAGGCGTTTGCACCCGGAGAAAACAATGGCTAAAAAAGTACAGTCGTACATTAAATTGCAAGTGCCTGCAGGTCAGGCCAATCCTTCACCACCAGTTGGTCCAGCTTTGGGTCAGCATGGTGTGAATATCATGGAATTTTGTAAAGCGTTCAATGCAAAAACTGGTGACACCGAGCAAGGTTTGCCAATTCCTGTAGTGATCACTGTTTATAATGACAGAAGTTTTACCTTCGTAACCAAAACACCTCCAGCAGCTGTGTTGTTGTTGAAGGCAGCTGGTATCAAGAAAGGCAGTGGTGTTCCAAATACCGATAAAGTTGCCAAAATTGGTCGTGCTGAGTTAGAAGAAATTGCAAAAATGAAAGAACCTGATTTGACTGCCGCCAGTATGGATGCTGCAGTAAGAACCATTGCTGGTACTGCACGCAGTATGGGTATTGAGACTGAGGGAGTGAACTGATGGCTGGTAAAAGAATTAAGTCGTTGAAAGCGCAAGTAGACAAGTTGAAAAAATACCAAATCTCTGAAGCTTTAGAGTTTGTTAAAAATAACACGTCTAAAAACTTTGATGAAACAGTTGATGTGGCTATTCAATTGGGTGTGGATCCTAAGAAATCAGACCAAACTGTACGTGGTGCCACTGTGTTACCAAATGGTACTGGTAAATCTGTAAGAGTGGCAGTATTCGCTCAAGGTGAAAAAGCCGAAGAAGCCAAAGCTGCTGGTGCAGATGTGGTTGGTTTTGAAGATTTGGCTGCTGAAATCAAGCAAGGTAATATTGATTTTGACGTGGTGATTGCTGCGCCTGATGCTATGCGTGTAGTCGGTCAATTAGGTACCATCTTGGGCCCTAAAGGTTTGATGCCTAACCCTAAAGTTGGCACTGTAACTCCTGATGTGGCTACAGCTGTTAAAAACAACAAATCTGGACAAGCCATGTACAGAATTGATAAAGCCGGTATCATTCATACGGTTTTAGGTAAAGCTTCTTTCACGCCTGAAGCGTTGATTGAAAACTTATCTGTTTTGTTGGCAGAGTTAAGCAAGAAAAAACCACCTACATCAAAAGGTAAATTTATTAAGAAAATCAGCATTTCATCTACGATGGGTGCTGGTGTTGAAATTGACCCTGTTTCTGTCGGACAGTAATCGGGTTGTAAGAAATTTTGAGGGCTGCCGAGTGGTTTGACTGCTCGGCTGTCATCAAAGACCGTAGGTGTAGTGGTTCAATGTTGTTTAGTTGGCCGTTACTTAATTTCCTACGCAGATGGTGCCCCAATACAGAATACTGTTTGGTCACCAAAATGGTCCCACTGTAGTCATGTATTGACTGCAATGGGTAATGAAGTACTGTAGCACATGCTGCATGAGCCTTTGGAGGTTATCATGGCGCTCAATTTAGAGCAGAAAAAAGCTGTAGTCAGTGAAATTGCCAGTGTAGCACTAGATGCACACTCTTTGGTGGCAGCAGAATACCGTGGATCATCAGTCGATTTAATGACTGCCATGCGTTCTGATGCACGTAAAAGTGGTGTCTATTTAAGGGTTGCTAAAAACACTTTGGTTAAGCGTGCTGTTGAAGGAACAGAATATGAATGTATTCAAGATTCATTGGTTGGTCCTTTATTGTATGCGTTCAGTCAGGAAGATCCTGGTTGTGCCGCCCGTTTAATTAAAGAACACGCCAAAGAAAACGACATGCTTGAAGTTAAGTTCGTTTCTATTGGTGGTGCATTGTTGCCCGCATCGGAGTTAGCTCGACTAGCTTCCTTGCCTACTAAAGATCAAGCAATTGCAATGTTGATGTCTGTAATGAAGGCACCAGTAGAGAAATTTGTAAGAACTTTGGCAGAGCCACACGCAAAACTGACCCGTACAATCGCAGCGATCAAAGATCAAAAAGCTGCATAAGTAAAATACAAAACATTTTTGGAGAATTAAAATGGCCGTATCAAAAGATGATATTTTAGAAGCAATCTCAGCAATGAGCGTAATGGACGTTGTTGAATTAATCGAAGCTATGGAAGAGAAGTTTGGTGTATCAGCTGCTGCTGCAGTTGCTGCTGCTCCTGCTGCCGCTGCTGCTGGTGAAGCTGCTGCTGAGCAAACTGAGTTTGACGTAATCTTAGCTGGTTTCGGTGACAAGAAAGTTGGTGTGATTAAAGCCGTACGTGGCATCACTGGCTTGGGCTTAAAAGAAGCCAAAGAATTGGTAGAAAGCGCTCCTGCACCGATCAAAGAAGGTGTTGAGAAAGCTGAAGCCGAAGACGTGAAAAAACAACTTGAAGAAGCAGGCGCATCTGTAGAGTTGAAATAATTACCTAACGTAGTTAAAGCAATCTAAAGGCTGGCAATTTCTTGTCGGCCTTTAGTCGCTTAATAAATAACAGTTTAATTGTGGCTATTTAAAAGCGTAAAAATATATATTAAATCAGCGAAATACTGCGGTGTTTTGCGTGCATGGTGAAGGTGACAAAAGCAATGGGTTATACATTTACTGAGAAAAAAAGAATCAGAAAGGACTTTGGAAGTTCTTCAGCTGTACTGGATGTTCCTTACTTATTAGATACTCAGGTTAAATCATTCAATGCCTTTTTAGGTGAGAATGACAAAGGCTTGAATGGTCTTAATGATGCATTGAATTCAATTTTTCCAATTGAAAGTTATTCTGGTTTTGCAAGATTAGAATACATCAGTGTCGGCGTTGAAGACCCCGAATTTGACGTATTGGAATGTAAATTGCGTGGTATGACGTATGCGGCCTCCATTCGTGCCAAAATTCAATTGGTGATTTATGATAAAGAGAAAAGCACCAAGAAAAAGAAAAAGGTTAAATTCATCAAGGAACAAAGTGTTTACTTAGGTGATTTGCCATTGATGACACCAACAGGCACCTTTGTAATCAACGGTACAGAACGTGTTATCGTTAATCAATTGCACCGTTCACCAGGTGTGTTCTTTGATCATGATAAAGGCAAAACCCATTCATCAGGAAAGATTTTATATTCAGCACGTGTCATTCCATACCGTGGCTCTTGGTTGGACATGGAGTTCGATGCCAAAGACAGTGTTTATGTGCGAATAGACAGACGCAGAAAATTACCCGCTTCTATTTTATTGCGTGCCTTGGATTTCAACAACGAACAAATCTTGGATATGTTCTTTGAGAAAATCACCATCACTTTAAATAAAACCAACGCAAAAATGAAGTTGGTGCCAGAGCATATCAAAGGCGAAACATTTGGTTTTGATATCAAAGACGGCAAAGAAGTGATTGTTGAAGCTGGAAAAAGGATTACCGCAAGACACGAACGCAAACTTAAAAAATCAAGTTTGACTGCTTTGACATTGGAAGACAGTTACTTGTTAGAAAAGATATTGGCCAGCAACGTCATCGATAAAGAAACCGGTGAAATTTTGATGCCTGCCAATACAGTGGTTACTGAAGAAGTATTGGAAAAATTACGTGATGCTGGCGTTAAGTCTTTTGACATCATTTTTGTCAATGATTTAGACCGTGGTGCGTACATGTCAAATACATTGAACATTGATCCAACCACCACGCCAGAAGAAGCATTGATTGAAATTTATCGCATGATGCGCCCAGGTGAGCCACCGACTGAAGAAGCATCGCGTGCTTTGTTTGAAGGTTTGTTCTTCGCCAAAGAGCGTTATGACTTATCAGCTGTAGGTCGCATGAAATTTAACATGCGTCTGGGCATTGATGAAGTTGAAGGTGCTGGCACCCTCAGCAAAGAAGACATCGTTGCGGTAATGAAAGAATTGGTAAATATCAGAAATGGTATTGGTCAAGTAGATGACATCGATCACTTGGGCAACAGACGCGTGCGTTCAGTGGGTGAAATGGCTGAGAATGTTTTCCGTGTCGGATTGGTGCGTGTACAGCGTGCAGTGAAAGAACGTTTAACAGTGGCAGAGTCTGAAGGTTTAACACCACAAGATTTAATCAATGCAAAACCTATTTCAGCAGCCATCAAAGAATTCTTTGGTTCGAACCAACTGTCTCAGTTTATGGATCAAAACAATCCATTGTCTGAAATCACCCACAAACGTCGAGTGTCGGCTTTAGGGCCAGGTGGTTTGACTCGTGAACGTGCTGGTTTTGAAGTGCGTGACGTGCATCCAACGCATTATGGTAGGTTGTGTCCAATTGAAACGCCAGAGGGACCAAACATTGGTTTGATTAACTCGATGGCCGTATACTCAAGAACCAATGATTATGGTTTCTTGGAAACACCTTATAGAAAAGTAAACAACGGTAAAGTGACTGATGAAATTGTGTATTTGTCAGCCATTCAGGATTCTGATAATCCGATCGCGCAAAACAGTGCGAATTTAGATAAAAACGGTCGTTTCACTGATGAGTTCATTATTTGTCGTCACAAAGGTGAAGTGGTATTAAAGCAAGCCCAAGAGATTTCCTATATGGACGTTTCAGAGAAACAAATTGTTTCTGTGGCTGCGGCTTTGATTCCATTCCTAGAGCACGATGATGCCAACCGGGCATTGATGGGTTCTAACATGCAACGCCAAGCAGTGCCTACATTAAAAGCCGACAAGCCTTTGGTTGGTACCGGTATGGAGCGCATCGTATCGCGTGACTCCGGTGTGACCGTGATGGCCAAGCGCGGTGGTGTGGTAGAGATTTCTGATGCGGGTCGCATAGTGGTTCGAGTTGATCAGTCTGAAATTGGCGAAAAAGATCCTGGCGTTGATATTTATAATTTAATTAAATACATGCGTTCAAATCAGAACACCTGTGTCAACCAACGTCCGATTGTTAAAGTTGGTGACGTGATTGCTGCTGGTGATGTTTTGGCTGATGGCCCATCTACTGATTTAGGTGAGTTGGCTTTAGGTCAAAACATGTTGGTTGCCTTCATGCCATGGAACGGTTACAACTTTGAGGATTCGATTCTGATTTCAGAACGGGTTGTTAAAGAAGATCGATTGACCACCATTCACATTGAAGAACTGACCTGTATTGCTCGTGATACCAAGTTGGGTTCTGAGGAAATCACTGCCGACATACCAAACATCAGTGAAGGTACGTTAACCAAGCTTGATGATTCAGGTATTGTGTATGTGGGTGCTGAAGTTGGTCCTGGTGATATTTTGGTGGGTAAAGTAACGCCTAAAGGTGAAACGCAATTAACCCCAGAAGAAAAACTGCTGAGAGCCATTTTCGGTGAAAAAGCATTGGATGTTAAAGACTCTTCTTTGCGGGTTAAATCAGGTACCAGTGGTACTGTTATTGATGTACAAGTTTATACCCGTGAGGGCATCGAGAAAGGTTCGCGTGCTGAGCGCATAGAGCAAGATGACATTGAAAAAGTACGCAATGACTTGAACGATCAGTTCAGAATCATGCGCACCGTAATTCATCAACGTATTCAAGAGTTGTTGGTAGGTGCCAAAGTGGCCAAAGCCCCAGGCTTGAAAAAAGGCGATGTGATTGAAGCGGCTTATTTTGAGACTTTAGAGTTAGACCAATGGTTTGATATCAAACCTCAAGACAATGCATTGGCTGAACAAATGGACGCATTGGCTGAGCAAATCACTGAGCAAAGAGCTATTTTCGATAAACGCTTTGAAGAGAAGAAAGCCAAAATTTCTAAGGGTGACGATTTAGCCCCTGGTGTGTTGAAAATGGTTAAGGTTTATCTGGCGGTTAAACGACGCATTCAGCCTGGCGACAAAATGGCTGGCCGTCACGGTAACAAAGGTGTGATTTCGATGATCGTACCAGAAGAAGACATGCCGTATGATGAAAATGGCCGTCCAGTTGATGTTTGTTTGAACCCATTGGGTGTACCGTCACGGATGAACATTGGGCAAATTCTAGAAGTTCATCTAGGTATGGCTGCACGTGGTTTGGGCTATCAGATAGAGAAGATGCTTGAAGAAAAAGCCACCATTGCGAAAATGAAAGACTTTTTGACAGAGATATACAACATCGATGGTCCTGGTAAAGTCAGCTTTTCGAGCTTCAGTAAAGATGAAGTGATGGAATTGGCGCACAACCTCAAAGGTGGTGTACCTATGGCAACACCAGTATTTGACGGTGCCAAAGAAGAGCACATCAGAAAATTGTTAAGCTTAGCTGGCTTGTCTGAAGATGGACAAACCACATTGTTTGATGGTCGAACTGGTAAGAAGTTTGATCGCAAAGTCACGGTTGGTTACATGTACATGTTGAAATTGAACCATTTAATTGATGACAAAATGCATGCCCGATCTACAGGACCTTATTCACTGGTTACGCAACAACCATTGGGCGGTAAAGCTCAATTTGGTGGGCAAAGATTTGGTGAGATGGAGGTATGGGCCTTAGAAGCCTATGGCGCAGCTTACACCTTACAAGAAATGCTGACTGTTAAATCCGATGATGTTCAAGGCCGTAATGCCACATACAAAAACATTGTTGATGGTAATCACAACACAGTTTCAGGTATTCCTGAATCATTCAATGTTCTGGTCAAAGAGGTTCGCGCCTTAGGTTTGAACATGGAATTGGTAAACGACTGAGTCTAGGAGAAAAACATGAAAGATTTGATTAAATTATTTAATCCTAAAAAAGAGATCCAAGACTTTAACTCTATTAAAGTCTCATTGGCACCGCCTGAGTTGATCCGTTCTTGGTCGTATGGTGAGGTGAAAAAGCCTGAAACCATTAACTACAGAACTTTCAAACCTGAACGCGATGGCTTGTTTTGTGCTGCTGTATTTGGACCTATTAAAGACTATGAGTGTTTATGTGGTAAGTACAAGCGCATGAAGCACCGCGGTGTGGTTTGTGAGAAATGTGGTACTGAAGTAACCATGACAAAAGTGCGTCGTGAGCGCATGGGTCACATTGAGTTGGCCAGTCCTGTGGCACACATTTGGTTCCTGAAATCATTGCCGTCTCGAATTGGTTTGATGTTGGATATGACCTTGCGCGAAATTGAGCGCATCTTATACTTTGAATCATTTGTAGTGACTGATCCAGGTATGACTGATCTAGAAAAAGGTTCATTGTTAACTGATGAGCAATATGCGCAAGCAATTGAAAGTTGGGGTGATGAATTCAAAGCCTTGATGGGCGCAGAAGCGATATATTCATTGTTAGAAGAAATTGACATCAATGCAGAGTTGGTGCAGTTGCATGAAGACATTGAGTCAACAAAATCAGCCACAAAAATCAAAAGATTGTCTAAGCGCATCGCTTTGTATGATGCTTTCAATAAATCAGGCAACAAACCAGAGCACATGATCTTAACTGTGTTGCCAATTTTGCCACCAGATTTACGTCCGTTGGTGCCATTGGATGGCGGTCGTTTTGCTACATCTGATTTGAATGATTTGTACCGCCGTGTGATAAACCGCAACAACCGTTTGAAGCGTTTGTTGGACTTACATGCACCAGACATCATTGTGCGCAATGAAAAACGCATGTTACAGGAGTCTGTGGATGCCTTGTTGGATAACGGCCGCCGTGGACGAGCTGTTACTGGCTCTAATCGCAGACCATTGAAATCTTTGGCTGACATGATCAAAGGTAAACAAGGTCGTTTCCGTCAAAACTTATTGGGTAAGCGAGTTGACTACTCTGGTCGTTCAGTGATCGTTGTAGGTCCAACCTTGCGTTTACATCAGTGTGGTTTACCGAAAAAGATGGCTTTGGAATTATTCAAGCCGTTTATTCTGGGTCGTTTATTAAAAGACGGTTTTGTTTCAACCATTAAAGCTGCTAAGCGATCAGTTGATGCGGAAACACCAGAAGTTTGGGATATTCTTGAGCAAGTGATTCGTGAGCATCCGATTTTATTGAATCGTGCACCTACTTTGCATAGATTGGGTATTCAAGCATTTGAACCTGTACTGATTGAAGGTAAAGCGATTCAACTGCATCCGTTGGTTTGTACTGCATTCAACGCCGACTTTGATGGTGACCAAATGGCGGTCCATGTACCATTGTCTATCGAAGCACAGTTGGAAGCACGTACTTTGATGATGTCGACCAACAATATCTTGTCACCTGCTTCAGGTGAGCCGATCATCGTTCCTTCACAAGACGTGGTCTTGGGTCTGTACTACATGACTCGTGCTTTGATTAATAAGCAAGGCGAGGGCATGATCTTTTCTGATTGGGGTGAAGTCAATCGGGCTTATCAAAATGGTCATGTTTCGTTGCAAGCTTTGATCAAAGTCAGATTAACAACCACAGATGAAGAAAGTGGCACCGAGTCAACAAACTTGGTAGAAACTACAGTTGGTCGTGCTATTTTGGCCGACATACTGCCAAAAGGTTTGGACTTCAAATACATGAACCAAACCCTGAATAAGAAAGCCATCTCTAATTTATTGAATGAGTGTTACCATCGCTTGGGTACCAAGGCGACTGTTATTTTTGCTGACCAATTGATGTACACAGGTTTCCGTTACTCTACTGTGGCAGGTATTTCTATTGGTATCACAGATTTAATCATTCCAGATGCCAAAAAAGTTATCTTGGAAGAAGCTGATAAAGAAGTGCTGAAAATTCAAGAACAATACACCACAGGTCTTGTGACAGCTGGTGAGCGTTATAACAAAGTGGTCGACATTTGGTCTAAAGCCAATGAGGAAGTGGCCAATGCCATGATGGCCGTACTGGGTAAAGATGAAGTTGAGGATAAAGACGGTAATTTAGTTTACCAAGACTCAATGAACTCAGTATTTATTATGGCCGATTCTGGCGCCAGGGGTTCACAAGCTCAAATGCGTCAGTTATCTGGTATGCGTGGTTTGATGGCTAAGCCGGACGGTTCGATTATTGAAACACCGATTAAAGCCAACTTCCGTGAAGGTTTGGACGTGATGCAGTACTTCTCGTCTACCCATGGTGCACGTAAAGGTTTGGCCGATACTGCATTGAAAACCGCCAACTCTGGTTACTTAACCCGTCGTTTGGTTGATGTGGCACAAGACGTGGTCATCACCGAAGTTGATTGTGGCACCACTGAAGGTTTAGCGATGCAGCCCATAGTTGATGGTGGTGAAGTGATTGAGACTTTGGCAGAACGTGTGCTGGGTCGTGTGGTTGCTGTTGATGTGGAAAATGCCAAAGGCGAAACCATCATTGAAGCAGGCACCCTGATTGGTGATGAAAGTTTAGCAATAATCGAGTCCAATGGTTTGGATACTTTGATGGTTCGATCGCCGATCAGTTGTGAGTCTTCATTCGGTATATGTGCCCAATGTTACGGTCGTGATTTATCCCGTGGTCATCGAGTCAATATTGGTGAGGCTGTTGGTGTAATGGCGGCCCAATCAATTGGTGAGCCAGGTACACAATTGACCATGAGAACCTTCCACATTGGTGGTGCGGCTTCTAAGTCTGCTTCATCGGATCATGTGCAAGTGAAATCTGATGGTACCATCCGCATGCACAACATCAAGCATGTAATGAACACAGATAAAAAACTGGTGTCAATTTCACGTTCAGGTGAGATATCAGTGATTGAAAAGTCTGGTAAAGAAAAAGAACGCTATAAAGTACCTTACGGTGCTGTGATCAATGTCAAAGACAATGATTCTGTACAAGCAGGTGATACGATTGTTAACTGGGACCCGCACACACACCCGATTGTTTCTGAGGTGGCTGGTCGAGTCGCATTGAGTGACTTTAAAGACGGTGTTACGGTAGAAGAAAAACTGGATGAATTGACTGGTTTAACCAGCTTTATTATCACCGATCCGAAACAACGTGGCGCAGCTGGTAAAGATTTGCGTCCAATGGTTCGTATTGAAGACAAGAAAGGCAACCCCATCATGATTCCAGGATCAGAGGTGCCAGCACAGTACTTCTTGCCACCAGGTGCGGTAATTAATATTCAAAACGGCCAAGATGTGGCGGTTGGTGACTTCTTAGCGAGAATTCCACAAGCTTCGTCTAAAACCCGTGACATCACCGGTGGTTTGCCACGAGTTGCTGATTTATTCGAAGCGCGTAAGCCTAAAGATCCAGCCATTCAAGCTGAAACGTCTGGTATCGTTAGCTTTGGCAAGGACACCAAAGGTAAAAATCGCTTGGTCATAACCCAGACAGATGGTGAGAAAGTTGAAGCTTTGATTCCAAAATGGCGTCAAATCATAGTATTTGAAGGTGAGCATGTTGAGAAAGGTGATGTGGTGGTTGAAGGTGAACCTAATCCACATGACATCTTGCGCTTACAAGGTGTGATTGCATTGGCCTCTTACTTGGTTAACGAAATCCAAGATGTTTACCGATTACAAGGTGTAAAAATCAACGACAAGCACATTGAATGTATCATTCGTCAGATGTTGCGTAAAGTTGAGATTGTTGAGCCAGGTGATTCTGATTATTTGAAAACCACTCAGTTGACTTACAAGGAAGTGATGAAAACCAACCGTGAAATTGTTAAACAAGACGGTTTGGCAGCCACTTTTGAGATCTTGTTATTGGGTATCACCAAGGCCTCATTGGCCACTGATTCATTCATCTCTGCGGCTTCATTCCAAGAAACCACACGTGTGTTGACTGAAGCTTCAGTTAAAGGCACTAAAGATTACTTGCGTGGACTGAAGGAGAATGTAATTGTTGGTCGTTTGATTCCAGCTGGAACTGGTCTTTCTTATCACCAAGATCAAAAGCAGTCAAAAGAAGCGGAGTTACAGTCAGAGTTACAAGCCATGGTCAGCGAAACGGCCAACCAAGGTGGTGGTGCAGTTGATTCAGAGCAAGCACTGATGGATCAATTAAGCCAGTTGGATGACAGTGATCCTAAAGTCGACGAAAGCGAGTGATATAAACGCTTGACAAGGTGCAGGTTTGAGTCCTCAAAAAACTTGAATCTGTACTTGACTATTTTGGGGTAAAAAACTAAAATCCCCGTTCTTATTTTCGGCAGGCCGGCATAAACTGGCCTGTCGTTTATTTTTTAAGAGGTTTCTATTCTGGCTAATGGCTTGTTTGGGAATCTTTCTACAAGGTAAATTTTGCATATGGCAACAGTAAATCAATTGGTTCGTAAACCAAGAAAAGACAAGATATATAAAACAAGTGTGCCTGCTTTAGAAGCATGTCCGCAGCGTAGGGGTGTGTGTTCTCGTGTTTACACGACTACACCTAAAAAACCTAACTCGGCATTGCGTAAAGTGGCTCGTGTCAGATTAACTAATGGCTATGAAGTAACCAGTTACATCGGTGGTGAAGGACATAATTTGCAAGAACACTCTATCGTTTTGATCAGGGGTGGTCGTGTGAAAGACTTACCAGGTGTGCGGTACCACATTGTACGTGGTGCTTTGGATACTGCTGGCGTGAATGACCGTAAACAAGGTCGTTCTAAATATGGTACTAAGCGACCCAAATAATAATCAAATAGGTTATAGAGATGTCTAGAAAAAATAGTAATTTTAAACGTGATGTGTTGCCTGATCCTAAGTATGGATCTGAGTTGATCAGTAAGTACATCAACATGGTCATGAAAAGTGGTAAAAAATCTGTGGCCGAGAAAATCGTCTATGGTGCCATGGCAAAAATGACTGAAAAAGAGTCAGGTGATGCGGTTGAATTGACGCAACAAGCTTTGGAAAAAGTTAAGCCTATGGTTGAGGTTAAATCTCGCCGCGTAGGTGGTGCCACTTACCAAGTGCCTGTTGAAGTGCGTCCAAGACGTCAAATGGCTTTGGCCATGCGTTGGTTGATTGATGCTGCGCGTAAGCGTGGTGAAGCTGACATGCCAAGTAAGTTGGCTGGCGAAATGTTGGATGCGCTGCATGATCGCGGTGCTGCCATGAAACGCAGAGAAGAAGTGCACAAAATGGCTGAAGCCAACCGTGCGTTTGCTCATTACCGTTGGTAATCTGCGACTTAAGGAAAGGATATTGAAGTGGGCCGTAAAACACCGATTGAGAGATACCGTAATATTGGCATCATGGCCCACATTGATGCCGGTAAAACAACTACCACAGAGCGGGTGCTGTTTTACACTGGGATCTCTCATAAGTTAGGTGAAGTTCATGATGGCAATGCCACCATGGATTGGATGGAGCAAGAGCAAGAGCGTGGCATAACGATTACATCGGCAGCCACAACATGTTTCTGGCAAGGCATGGATCGCCAGTTTGAAGAACATCGTATCAACATCATTGATACCCCTGGTCACGTAGACTTCACTATTGAGGTTGAGCGTTCCTTGCGGGTTTTGGATGGTGCGGTTGCTGTTTTCTGCGCAGTCGGAGGTGTGGAGCCTCAGTCTGAAACGGTTTGGCGACAAGCCGACAAATACCATGTCCCGCGGTTGGCTTTTGTCAACAAAATGGATCGTGTTGGTGCTGACTTCGACCGAGTGGTTGCTCAGATAAAAACGCGATTGGGCGCAAGCCCTGTACCTGTGCAAGTGCCGATAGGTGCTGAAGACGGTTTCAAGGGTGTGGTTGATTTATTGCGCATGAAAGCCATCTTGTGGAATGAAGATGACATGGGTATGACTTATCAGTTGGAAGATATTCCGGCTGACTTAGTTGATCATTGTGAGGCTGCCAGGGAATTTATGGTTGAAGCAGCTGCTGAAACCAGTGAAGAATTGATGGATAAGTACCTGGAGTCAGGTGAGTTGTCCAGAGAAGAAATTGTTGCCGGCTTGCGTAAAGGTACCATTAACAACGAAATTGTTTGTTGTTTATGTGGCACTGCATTCAAGAATAAAGGTGTGCAAGCCATGTTGGACATGGTTATTGAATTGTTGCCATCACCTACTGAAGTGCCAGCCATAACTGGTTTGGAGGATGGGGTGGATGGTAAGGAAGTGAGCAGAGCGGCCAACGATGACGAGCCCTTTGCTGCGTTGGCGTTTAAAATTGCCACCGACCCATTTGTGGGAACTTTGACTTTCTTTAGGGTGTATTCTGGGGTCATTAAAACTGGCGACAGTATTTATAACCCGAGAAAGAGCAGTAAGGACCGTTTAGGTCGTTTGTTGCAGATGCATTCTAATTCTCGGGAAGAGATTAAGGAAGTACGTGCTGGGGATATAGCAGCAGCAGTTGGTTTGAAGGACGTGGTTACCGGTGACACTTTGTGTGACTTAGGCCATGTTATCACCATTGAGAAGATGGTATTTCCAGAGCCGGTTATATCGGTTGCGGTAGAACCTAAAACCACTGGTGACCAAGAAAAAATGGCCACCGCACTGGCTAAATTAGCGCAAGAAGATCCGTCGTTCAAAGTGGCGACTGATGAGGACTCAGGACAAACCATTATTTCTGGTATGGGTGAGTTGCATTTGGATATTATTGTTGAGCGCATGAAGCGTGAGTTCAGCGTGTCGGCTAATGTGGGTAATCCCCAGGTGGCTTACAGAGAGACCATCAAAAAAGCTGTTGAACAAGAAGGTAAGTTCATTAAGCAGTCAGGTGGTAAAGGCCAATATGGTCATGTAAAAATTAAAATCGAACCCATGGAACAAGGGTTTGGTTATGAGTTTGTTAACGGTATTACAGGTGGTGCTATTCCTAAGGAATTCATTGCCCCGGTTGACAAAGGCATACAAGAACAAATGGAAAGTGGTGTGTTGGCAGGCTACCCGGTGGTGGATTGCAAGGTCACATTGTTCGATGGCTCGTTTCACGATGTTGATTCAAGTGAAATGGCCTTTAAAGTTGCAGGATCAATGGCCTTTCGTGAAGGTGCTAAAGCGGCATCACCGGTTCTATTAGAACCAATCATGAAGGTTGAAATTGTAACCCCAGAAGATTACATGGGTGATGTGGTTGGTGATGTGAATCGCCGCCGAGGAACATTAGACGGTATAGATGAATCGCCTTCAGGTAAGGTAATCAGATGTCAAATTCCGTTGTCTGAAATGTTTGGTTACGCCACCTCGCTGAGATCTGCAACACAAGGTAGGGCCAGTTATTCAATGGAGTTTGTCCAGTATAGCGAAGCCCCTGATTCTGTGTTAGCAGAAATGAACGGATATTAAAATATAAGGTTTGAGAAACGACAATGTCAAAAGAAAAATTTGAACGCAATAAGCCCCATGTAAACGTGGGCACAATTGGTCACGTTGACCATGGTAAAACCACCTTGACTGCAGCGATCACTAAAGTTGCTGCTGAAAAACTTGGCGGCACATTTAAAGATTATGATCAGATTGATAACGCGCCTGAAGAAAGAGAGCGTGGTATCACAATTTCTACTACCCATGTAGAGTATGAAACTGAATCACGTCATTATGCGCACGTAGATTGTCCAGGCCATGCTGACTATGTTAAAAACATGATCACTGGTGCGGCACAAATGGATGGCGCTATTTTGGTTGTATCTGCAGCTGATGGCCCAATGCCACAAACCCGTGAGCACATCTTGTTGGCTCGTCAGGTTGGCGTACCTTATATTGTTGTGTTCTTGAACAAATGTGACCAAGTTGATGACGAAGAGTTGTTGGAATTGGTTGAAATGGAAGTTCGTGAGTTATTAAGTGACTATGAGTTCCCTGGTGATGACACACCTTTGGTTATGGGTTCAGCACTGAAAGCATTAGAAGGTGATACTTCCGATATTGGCGTACCTGCGGTACAAAAATTATTGGAAGAGATGGATACCTACTTCCCAGAGCCTGTACGTGACACAGAAAAACCATTTTTGATGCCGATTGAAGATATTTTCTCAATCTCAGGTCGTGGTACTGTAGTGACTGGTCGTATTGAGACTGGTGTTGTTAACGTTGGTGAAGAAATTGAAATTGTTGGTATCCGTGATACCACCAAGACAATTTGTACTGGTGTTGAAATGTTCCGTAAGTTACTGGATTCAGGCGAAGCCGGTGATAATGTGGGTGTTTTGTTGCGTGGAACGAAAAGAGATGACGTTGAGCGTGGACAAGTACTGGCAAAACCGGGTACAATCACGCCCCACACAAAATTCGAAGCTGAAGTTTATGTCTTAAGTAAAGATGAAGGTGGTCGTCACACACCATTCTTCAAAGGTTACCGTCCACAGTTTTACTTCAGAACAACAGACGTGACTGGCGCATGTGAGTTACCAGAAGGTGTAGAAATGGTTATGCCTGGTGACAACGTCAAGATGGTTGTTGAATTGATTGCACCGATTGCGATGGATGAAGGCTTACGCTTCGCTATTCGTGAAGGTGGCCGTACCGTTGGTGCGGGTGTAGTAGCAAAAATTATTGAATAATTAGATACCCTATTTTTGGTATTAGTTAAATAGAGATGGGCAGTGGCGAAAAGCCACTGCTTTTAACTTAGAGGCAAATTAACATGGCTGGTCAAAAAATCAGAATAAGACTTAAGGCGTTTGATCATAAATTGATTGATCAATCTGCAGGAAGAATCGTAGATACAGCGAAGAGAACTGGTGCACAAGTGCGCGGTCCGATTCCGTTACCGACTAAAAAGGAACGTTACACGGTATTGATTTCTCCGCATGTAAACAAGGACGCACGGGATCAATATGAGATTCGTACTCATAAAAGATTGGTAGATATTGTAGACCCAAATGATAAGACAGTTGACGCATTAATGAAACTGGATTTATCGGCTGGCGTAGATGTTCAAATTCAATTGAACTAGGAGTTGAAAATGTCATTAGGTATTATTGGAAAAAAAGTTGGTATGACACGTGTTTTCAACGACAAAGGCGAGTCAGTACCAGTCACTGTTATCAATGTTGAGCCAAATATTGTGGCTCAAGTCAAAACCACAGATACAGACGGTTATAACGCTGTTCAAATCACCACTGGTGGTCGCAAGGCTTCTAAAGTCAATGCGCCAGCTGCTGGTCATTACAAAAAAGCCGGTGTTGAAGCAGGTTCAATCACACGTGAATTCAGAACTGATCAATCGTTCAATGCGGGCGATACCCTTGAACTCAGTATGTTTGAAGGCGGCCAAAAGGTTCGTGTAACAGGCACGTCTAAAGGTAAAGGTTTTCAAGGTGTGATCAAGCGTTACAATTTTCAAATGCAAGATGCCACGCATGGTAACTCATTGTCTCACAGGGCCCCTGGTTCTATTGGTCAATGTCAAACACCTGGTCGTGTATTCAAAGGCAAGAAAATGTCAGGCCACATGGGTGCTGAACGTGTAACCACAAAGAACTTAGAAGTGGTTAGGGTTGATCAAGAAAACAACTTGTTGTTGATCAAAGGTGCAGTACCTGGTGCTAAAACCAGTACAGTCATTGTTAGGCCTTTGGTTTAAACAGATAGCGGAGAAATATTGTGGAATTGACAGTATCAGGAAAAAAACAAAAAGTTGAAGTTTCAGAAGCTGTGTTTGACAGGGCATATTCTGAAGCTTTGGTTCACCAAGTGGTGACGTCTTACATGGCCACTGGTCGTGCAGGCACCAAAGCACAGAAAAACCGTTCAGCAGTCAGCGGCGGTGGCGCCAAACCTTGGAAACAAAAAGGTACAGGTCGCGCCAGAGCGGGTACTTCAAGAAGTCCTATTTGGGTTGGTGGCGGCAGAACATTTGCAGCGCAGCCAAGAGACTTTACCAAGAAAGTAAACACCAAAATGTACCGTGCAGCAATGAAGACTATTTTGTCTGAATTGGCTCGTTCAGAACGTTTGGTTGTAGTGGCTGATCTAGACACTAAAAATGGTAAAACAAAAGAAGGTATTGAAATGTTGAGCAAGCATGGTGTAACCACCGGTTGTTTGGTTACTAATGAGCCTTCTGAAAACTTATTGCGTTCAACCAGTAACTTGCCGTATGTGTTTGTAACTAATGCCCATGGATTGGATCCTGTGTCGTTGGTTTATGCAGACAAAGTGGTAATGACTGTTGATGCAGTGAAAGAAGTTGAGGAGTGGTTGTCATGAGTTTAAATAATTTGTATACAACTATATTGGCCCCAGTGATTTCTGAGAAATCAAACCGTGTCGGTGAGTTGGCCAATCAATATGTGTTCAAAGTGGCAAAATCTGCTAACAAAGCAGAAATCAAAACAGCTGTTGAAAAATTATTCAAAGTGTCTGTTGAAGATGTCACGGTAATGAATGTGAAAGGTAAAACCAAAAGTTTTAAAATGAAACCAGGCAAGCGACCAGATTGGAAAAAAGCATACGTGCGTATCCAAGCTGATCAAATGATTGATTTCGGAACCAAAGCTGAGTAATAAGGAGAACTATCATGGCATTAATCGTATTTAAACCAACTTCTCCAGGTCGTCGTGGCACTGTTAAAGTAAAAAGAAACGAACTGTACAAAGGCGGACCTGAAGCCAGCTTGACTGAAAAGAAATCAAAAACTGGTGGTAGAAACAACTACGGTAGAATCACCACCCGTCACATTGGTGGTGGACACAAGCAAAAATACAGAATCATCGATTTCAAACGCAATAAAGATGACATCGCTGCAAAAGTGGAACGTATAGAATACGATCCTAACAGAAGCGCATACATTGCTTTATTGGTTTACACAGATGGTGAAAAGCGCTACATTATTGCGCCTAAAGATTTAGAGCCTGGCATGGAAGTTATGTCAGGAACTTCTGTCAGCATTAAAGTGGGCAACACATTGCCATTGGATAACATTCCAGTTGGTACAGTGGTTCACAATGTTGAGATGAAACCAGGTAAAGGCGGTCAGATTGCCCGTGCAGCCGGTACTTCAGCTCGTTTGGTAGCCAAAGAAGGTGTTTACGCCACTTTGCGTCTGCGTTCGGGCGAAATGAGAAAAGTACCAGCCAAATGTCGTGCGACATTAGGTTCGGTATCAAAAAGTGAGCATAACCTTGAGAAAATTGGTAAAGCTGGCGCCACTCGCTGGAGAGGTGTTAGACCAACGGTTCGAGGTGTTGCCATGAATCCAGTTGACCATCCACATGGTGGTGGTGAAGGAAGGACCTCTGGTGGTCGTCATCCCGTGTCTCCATGGGGTATGCCTACTAAAGGACATAAAACGCGTAAGAACAAACGAACTGATAAGTTCATTGTTCGTCGCAGAGATAAAAAATAAGGTAGTTATTTATGCCAAGATCGCTTAAAAAAGGCCCATTTGTTGACATCAGCTTGATGAAGCAAGTAGATAAGGCCGTAAAAGAGAACAGCAAACGACCGATTAAAACATGGTCCAGAAGGTCAATGATTCTTCCTGATATGGTTGGATTAACTTTGGCTGTTCATAATGGTAAACAACATATTCCAGTATTGGTTTCTGAAGAAATGGTCGGACATAAGTTAGGTGAGTTTTCACCTACCCGTACTTTCAGGTCCCATATTGCTGATAAAAAAGCGAAGGGGAGGTAATCATGGAAATTATTGCTAAACTAAAAGGCGCCAATATTTCAGCCCAAAAGGTTAGATTAGTTGCTAATCAAATCAGAGGTATGAATGTGGAGCAAGCTGAACAGTTGTTAACTTTTAGCCCAAAGAAAGCCGCGCACATCGTGAAGAAGGCGCTGATGTCTGCTGTGGCCAATGCTGAGCACAACAATGCAATGGATGTTGACGAGTTATATGTCAGCTCTATCTACGTTGATGAAGGCCCGACCCTGAAAAGAGGACGCGCCAGAGCCAAAGGCAGAGGTACACAGATTTTAAAAAGAACCAGCCACATCACTGTAAAAGTGGCTGAAGCATCGTAAAGGCAATATTATGGGTCAAAAAGTACATCCAATAGGTATCAGATTAGGCATTTCTAAACAGCATAATTCGAAATGGTACGCAGAGAAAGGTCAATTTGCTGATCAACTGGTTAAGGACATTAAAGTCCGTGACTATTTGTATGAAAAATTAAAGCATGCATCTATCAGTAAAATTGAAATTGAAAGACCGGCTAAAAATGCTCGCATCACCATCCACACGGCCAGACCAGGTATCGTGATTGGTAAAAAAGGTGAAGACATTGAGCAATTAAAAAACACCTTATCAAAAATGATGGGTTTGCCGACACACGTGAACGTTACTGAAATCAGAAAGCCTGAATTAGATGCGCGTTTAGTGGCTGAAGGCATTGCTTCTCAGCTTGAGCGCAGAATCATGTTCAGACGCGCTATGAAACGTGCGGTTTCAAGTGCCATGAGATTAGGCGCTTTGGGTATTCGTGTGGCAGTTGCTGGTCGATTGAACGGCGCTGAAATTGCTCGGACTGAGTGGTACAGAGAAGGTCAAGTGCCTTTGCACACATTGCGTGCAGACATTGATTATTCAATGGCTAAGGCGTATACCACTTATGGTGTGATTGGCATCAAGGTTTGGATTTATAAAGGCGAAGTTTTCGATCTTGAAAATCACGTTGCTGAATCAGATAAAAAATCTAACAAGAAACCATCTCGGGGTAAAAAATAATGTTACAGCCGAAAAGAACTAAATACAGAAAACAACAAAAAGGTCGAAACCGCGGATTAGCCCATGGTGGCAACAAAGTGAGTTTCGGTGATTTTGGATTGAAAGCAACCACTCGTGGATTACTGACAGCACGTCAAATCGAAGCGGGTCGTCGTGCCATTACCAGACACGTTAAACGTGGCGGTAAATTATGGATTCGTGTTTTTCCTGACAAACCAGTCACAGCCAAACCAATTGAGGTAAGGATGGGTAAAGGTAAAGGTAACATCGAATTTTGGGCGGCTGCAATTAAACCTGGTAGAGTTATTTATGAAATCCAAGGGGTTTCTGAAGAAATGGCCAGAGCAGCTTTTGAGAAAGCAGGTGCTAAATTTCCTGTGCAAACAACATTCGTAAAACGTGTGGTGATGTGATGCAAGCGAAAGAATTAAAAAACAAAGATCTTGCAGAATTGCAGGAAGAATTAAACAAGTTGTTACAAAAGCAATTCGATTTACGAATGGCTCGTGGTAATGGTCAATTAACAAAATTACATTTGATGCGTGAAGTCCGTAGGGACATCGCTCGTGTCAGAACTGTTATGAACCAAGCTAAAGGATAAATGTCATGACTACAGAAACAAAAACACAAAAAACCAAAAGCGGTGTGGTCACCAGTGACAAAATGAATCAAACCGTAACTGTGATGGTTGAGCGTAAGATCAAACATCCGTTGTATAAAAAATACATCAAAAAATCGACCAAGATTCATGCACATGATCCTGATAACAAGTGTCAAGAAGGTGATTTAGTTAAAATCGCTGAATGTCGTCCTATTTCTAAGACCAAGTCTTGGAAAGTGGTCGAGATTGTTGAAACAAACAAATAAGAGGTACTGACAATGATACAAATGCAAAGTAGATTATCAGCAGCTGACAACTCTGGAGCCAAAGAAGTCCAATGTATAAAAGTATTGGGTGGTTCTAAGCGTCGCTATGCTGGTATCGGAGACATCATCAAAGTTTCCGTTAAGCACGCCATACCTCGTGGCAAGGTTAAAAAAGGTGAAGTTTATAACGCAGTGATCGTTAGAACGAGAAAAGGCGTCAGAAGATCTGATGGTTCTTTGATTCGTTTTGATGGTAATGCAGTGGTTATGCTGAACTCAAAACTGGAGCCAATAGGCACCCGTATTTTTGGCCCTGTTACTCGTGAACTAAGAGCTGGTAAATTCATGAAGATTATTTCATTAGCACCAGAAGTATTATAAGGAAACGATTATGCAAAGAATTAAACAAGGTGACGAAGTTATCGTTATTGCTGGACGCAGTAAAGGTCAACGCGGCAACGTGCTCAAAGTGATGCAAGACGGTCGTTTGTTGGTCAACAATGTAAATACAGTAAAGAAGCATGTTAAACCCAATCCTCAAACTGAGGAAAAAGGTGGCATCAAAACACAAGAGGCGCCTATCGATGCTTCTAACGTTATGCTGTATAATCCTGCCTCCGGGAAAGGTGAAAGGGTCGGATTTAAAGTTTTAGATAACGGTAAAAAAGTCCGGGTATTCAAATCCAACGGCGAAGCCGTCGACGCTTAAGAGAATTATTATGGCTAGATTAGAAAAATACTATAAAGATGAAGTGGTTCCTAAGCTGATGGAAACAGGCAAATTTGCCAATGTAATGGAAGTGCCTAAAATCACTAAAATTACTTTGAACATGGGTGTCGGTGAAGCAGTTGGGAACAAAAAAATATTAACGCACGCCACTGATGACATGGCCAATATTGCAGGTCAAAAACCTGTGATTACGCATGCCAAAAAATCTGTTGCGGGTTTCAAAATTCGTGAAGATTGGCCTATTGGTTGTAAAGTCACGCTCAGACGTAAAAAGATGTATGAATTTTTAGATCGTTTAGTGAATGTTTCATTACCTCGTGTAAGAGACTTCCGCGGTTTGAATCCTAAGTCTTTTGACGGACGTGGCAACTATTCAATGGGTGTGAAGGAACAAATTATCTTCCCAGAAATTGAGTATGACAAAATTGATGAGCTGCGTGGTTTGGATATTTGTATCACCACGACGGCTAGAAACGACGAGGAAGCTCGTATGTTGCTAGATCAGTTTGATTTTCCATTCAAAGGTAGGTAATTAACATGGCTAAAGAATCAATGGTCCAGCGGGACCTGAAAAGAAAAAGAATTGTTGCTAAATACGCAGAAAAGCGGGCAGCTTTGAAAAAAATCATTGCCGATCCAAATACTACATTTGAAGAAATGATGGAAGCTCAAGAAGGCTTACAAAAGTTGCCAAGAAATGCATCACCTTCTAGGATGCGTAATCGTTGTCAAATTTCTGGTAGACCTCGTGGTTACTACAATAAATTTGGCTTGAGTAAAACTAAATTCCGAGAAGCTGCCATGCGTGGTGACATTCCTGGTTTGAAAAAAGCCAGCTGGTAAAGAGAGAAGAATTATGAGTTTAAGTGATCCAATATCAGACATGATTTGTAGCATTAAAAATGCACAAGCTGTCAATAAAGAGAGTACTGTAACGCCTGCTTCAAAAATGAAAAAAGGCATCTTATCAGTACTGCAACAGGAAGGTTACATCAGATCTTTTGAAGCGGTAGAAAAGGACAACCATCCTTTCATCAAAATCAACATCAAATATTACCGGAATCAACCTGTGATTGAGATGATCAAAAGAGTCAGTAAACCTGGTTTAAGACAATACCGCGGTAAAGATGATTTACCTCGAGTGGATTCCGGATTCGGTACCGCTATTGTCTCTACATCAAAAGGCATCATGACCGATAAGTCAGCTCGCGCTGCAAAAATCGGTGGTGAAGTGCTTTGCGTCGTTAAGTAATTGGGAGAACAGCATGTCAAGAATTGCAAGTAAACCGATTGCTCTGGATTCAAAAGTTAGTTTTGAATTAAAAGACAATGTGGTAAAAGTTAAAGGACCTAAGGGTGAGTTAACCATGAATTTACATGAAGCCGTTGCTGTTGAGCAGAATGACGGTGAATTGAATGTCTCCGCTAAAAGCGAAGACATGGTTTATATGGCTGGCACCATGCGTTCATTGATTAACAACATGATTGAAGGCGTTACCAATGGTTTCACTAAGAAACTACAGTTGGTTGGTGTTGGTTATCGTGTTTCAATGAAAGGTAAGGACTTGGATCTTAACTTGGGTTATTCACACCCGGTGGTTTATCCTGCACGTGACGGTATTTCTTTTGAAGTGCCAACACAAACAGAGATAGTAATCAACGGTGCGAATAAACAACAAGTAGGTCAAGTAGCAGCCGAAATCAGAGCCATCAGACCACCAGAGCCTTACAAAGGTAAAGGTGTTAAATACGCTGATGAAAGACTGTACAGAAAAGAGGCCAAGAAAGCATAACGCTTTTTTGTTGAAACTATGCATAAGAAAAATTTACAAAGAATTAAAAAAGCAACCAAAACCAGAATTAAATTACGCGAGTTAGGTGTGCCATCTTTATCGGTACACAAAACAGGTCAACACCTGTACGCTCAAATTTTCTCAGGTGATGGCCTATCGACTTTGGCTGCAGCATCAACCAAAGAAAAAGGTTTGATTGCCGATGGTAAGTCTTGTACTAACATCGAAGCCGCAAAATTAGTCGGTAAAACAATCGCTGAAAAAGCCAAGAAAGCAGGTGTCGAATCTGTTGGGTTTGATAGATCAGGTTATATTTATCATGGAAAAATTAAAGCATTGGCTGACGCTGCGCGTGAAGCTGGCTTGAAATTCTAATAACAGATAAGAGAAAGATTATGGCAGAAAGAGATCAAGGTGATAACTTATTAGAGCGATTAGTAGCAGTTAATCGTGTGGCTAAAGTGGTTAAAGGTGGTAGACAATTTGGTTTTGCTGCACTGACAGTAGTTGGTGATGGCAAAGGTAAAATTGGATTTGGTTACGGTAAAGCCAAAGAGGTGCCTGTGGCCATTCAAAAAGCCATGGACCAAGCTCGCCGAAACACCACTGATGTTAACTTAAAAGGCAATACCTTATGGCATGCCACCAAAGCAAAACATTCAGGTTCACGTGTATACATGCAACCTGCATATGAAGGTACTGGTGTAATTGCCGGTGGTGCGATGCGTGCGGTATTTGATGTGGTTGGTGTGGAAAACGTATTGGCTAAATCACAAGGTTCAAACAACCCTATTAACTTAGTCAGAGCCACCATAAAAGGTTTGCAACAAATGACTTCACCTGAAAGCATTGCTGCTAAGCGTGGTAAGACGACTGAAGAGGTAATGGAAAATCATGTCTAAAGCAAAAAAGGTTGGTCAAGTAAAAGTGACACAAATCAAAAGTACCAACAAATCATTGGCGAATCACAAAGCCTGTGTCAGAGGACTCGGTATCAGAAAAATGCACCAATCTAGAGTGGTTGATGCAACACCTGAAAACTTGGGAATGATTAACGCAGCTATTCACTTGTTAAAAGTTGAAGAAGTGAAGTAAGCATAGGTAAATGACTATGAAATTAAATACGATTAAACCTGCAGAAGGTGCCACTAAAGCTGGCAAACGTGTCGGTCGAGGCATCGGTTCTGGTTCAGGAAAAACATGTGGCCGTGGTCACAAAGGTCAAAAATCACGTTCAGGCGGCTTTCATAAAGTTGGTTTTGAGGGTGGTCAATTGCCGATTCACAAAAGATTACCTAAATTCGGTTTTACTTCACAAATGGCGGACACACGCGCTGAATTGTGTTTGTATCACTTGAATGCCATCGATGCCACTGATATTGATGTGGCTTATTTGGTAGAAAATGGTTATGTGAAAAGAGGCGTGACTAAAGTTAAAATTATCAATACTGGTGACATTGAAAAAGCCATTAATTTAAAGGGCTTACATGCAACCAAAGGTGCTCAAGCAGCGATTGAAAAAGCCGGTGGAAAAGTAGAATAATATGTCAAGCAGACAAGATCAAGTAGAAAAATTGCTCGGAAATAAAAAAGGCTTAAGTGAACTTAAAAGCCGTATTTTATTTGTTATAGGTGCGTTGATTATTTATCGCATGGGTACATTCTTGCCTGTACCGGGTGTAAACCCTGCAGCCATGGCTGAGTTGTTAAAACAAAACTCAGGCGGCTTGATCGACATGTTTAACATGTTTTCAGGTGGTGCATTGGGTCGTTATTCAGTTTTTGCCCTTGGTGTGATGCCTTACATTACTGCATCGATTATTATGCAGATATTAAGTCACACTGTACCGGCGTTGAGAGAGTTGAAGAAAGAAGGTGAAACTGGCCGTCGTAAGACCACCCAGTACACCCGATATTTTACGATTATCTTGGCAATTGGTCAGTCATTCGGTATCACCTCTGCTTTACAAACGTTTGAAACACCTGGTGTGCCGATTGTGCCACAACCTGGTTTTGGTTTCTTGTTCACTGCCACTGTGTCTTTGACAGGTGGTACCATGTTTTTGATGTGGTTGGGTGAGCAGATCACCGAGCGCGGTATCGGTAACGGTATATCATTGATTATTTTCGCTGGTATTGTAGTTGGCTTACCTGGTGCAGTTTATTCTGTATTCCAATTAGTCAGTGAAGGCCAGTTGAATGCTTTGTGGGCAATCTTTCTGATGGTATTGGCCTTGGCTTTAACCGCTTTCATCGTATTTGTTGAAAGAGGACAAAGGCGTGTCACCATGCAGTTTGCTCGTCGTGGTGGCAGACAAGCCACTCAGGCACAAACCTCTTACTTACCAATGAAGGTGAATATGTCTGGTGTTATTCCAGTTATTTTTGCTTCATCTTTGGTGTTGTTCCCAGGCTCAATTGCGAGCATGGTTGGTCAAAGTAAAGGTTTTGAATGGTTGACTGATTTGGCGCAGCAATTATCACCGGGTAATACTTTATACATGGTATTCTTTGGTTTATTGATTGTCGGTTTTACGTTCTTTTATACGGCTTTAACTTTCAACGCCGATGAAACAGCAGATAATTTAAAACGACAAAGTGCCGTAATCCCAGGTATCAGACCGGGTAAACAAACATCAGCATATTTAGATGGTGTGTTAACTCGAGTGACATTTTGGGGTGCTATTTATTTATTGGGTGTGAGTTTATTGCCCGATTTTATCAATCAATTTGTTACCGTGCCTTTCGCTTTAGGCGGAACTGGTTTGTTGATTGTCGTGGTTGTTGCTATGGATTTCATGGCTCAATTACAAAACCATTTGGTTTCACAGCAATACGATTCAGTATTGAAGAAAACCAACATTAAAAATTACCGCCGTTCAAATAAAATACGTCGATAATTAATCAACCCAAAACACAGTTTGCCATTGTTTGAAAAAATGATGGCAATGCTTTTGGGCTTGATATATAATTTGCGCCCCTCAAAGGGCAAAGAACTTAGGTCTTAGGATCTATTTATTGTAATAGAAAAGGTAAGTACCTGATTGAATTAATCAGGTAGGCACTTTTTTGAGGATTCAGGAGTAAAAAATGGCTCGTATTGCGGGTGTAAATATACCAGTGCATAAGCATGCATGGATAGGCCTGACCAGTATCTATGGTGTAGGTCGTACCAGAGCATATGCTATATGCGAAAGTGCAGGCGTTGATCCAGCCCATAAAGTTGGGCAGTTGGATGAAGACGCTTTAGATAAACTTCGTGCAGAAGTGGCGAAATTTGATGTTGAAGGCGACCTTCGTCGCGAAATCGCTATGGACATCAAACGATTAATGGATTTAGGTTGTTACCGCGGTTTAAGACACAGAAGAGGTTTACCTGTTCGTGGTCAAAAAACCAAAAATAACGCACGTACCAGAAAAGGTCCGAAAAAACCTATTAAACGTTAATTGATCCATTGAATATCAATAGCGATATCAGATTAGAGAATTGTAATGGCAAGACCACAAAAAACTACTAAAAAGAAAATTAAAAGAACTGTTGTTGACGGCATCGCACATGTACATGCGTCCTTCAACAATACCATCATCACGATCACTGACAGACAAGGTAATGGTTTGTCGTGGGCAACGGCTGGTGGGTCTGGATTTAGAGGTTCAAGAAAAAGTACCCCATTTGCTGCACAGGTAGCTGCTGACAGAGCAGGCCAAGTAGCTAAGGAATACGGTATGAAAAACATTGAAGTTCGAATTAAAGGTCCAGGTCCAGGCAGAGAATCATCTGTTAGAGCGTTGAACTCCCTAGGTTTTCGTGTAACTAACATCATTGATATTACACCGATTCCTCACAATGGTTGTAGACCACCGAAAAGACGTAGGGTGTAGGAGATATAACATGGCAAGATATTTAGGTCCAAAATGTAAATTAGCACGTCGTGAAGGCGTCGATTTAATGACTAAAAGCCCAGCACGTGCTATGGAGACCAAGTGTAAGCTTGATGTTGCTCCAGGTCAGCACGGTTTAGCTGGAAAGAGAAACAAGCCTTCTGATTACGCTTTACAGTTACGCGAAAAGCAAAAAGTTCGCAGAACGTATGGTGTATTAGAAAAGCAATTTGTTAACTATTACAAAAAAGCCACCAGACAAAAAGGTGCAACCGGTGAAAACTTGTTGAAATTGTTGGAGTCACGTTTAGATAACGTAGCCTACCGCATGGGCTTTGCAGTAACCAGAAGTGAAGCTCGCCAATTGGTGAGTCACAAATCAATCTTGGTAAATGGTAAGGTTTGTAATATCCCTTCATACCAAGTTAAGGCTGGTGACGAAATTGAAGTTCGTGAAAAGTCTAAAAAACAATTACGTATTAAACAGGCATTAGAGTTATGGGGCGAAATGAATTTATTCGCCGATTGGGTAACCGTAGATGCAGCTAAAATGGTCGGTCAGTTTAAAACTGTACCAAGCCGTGATGATTTACCAGCTGATATCAATGAGAACCTGATTGTAGAGCTTTACTCTAAATAATGATCCTTACTAGAGAGATATAACATGTCTGATATATTAGCTAAATTACTTCGCCCACGTGTGGTTGAAGTAGATGAACGCTCTGATTACAGCGCTAAAATAATCATCGAACCTTTAGAAAGAGGTTTTGGACATACTTTGGGTAATGCTTTTCGCAGAATTTTGTTGTCTTCAATTCCTGGCTGTGCCATTACTGAAGTTAACATAGATGGTGTACAACATGAGTTCTCAACCTTAGAGGGTGTGAGAGAAGATGTGGTCGAAATTTTGCTTAATTTGAAAACTTTATCCTTCATGATGCCAGATCGTGATGAAGCTGAAATCACACTGACTGCCACTGGTGGTGCTGTGACTGCAGCTGATTTACAACTGCCAGAAGGTGTTGAAGTAGCCAATCCAGAACAAATCATTTGTAACTTGGATAAGAAAGCTTCAATCACCATGCGCATGACTGTCGAGAAAGGTGTTGGCTATGAGCCTTCTACCAATCGTTTGACCGGTGAAGAATCTAGACCCATAGGTCAAATGGTTTTAGATGCCAGTTTCTGTCCTGTTAAACGCGTTTCTTACGATGTGGAAAATGCACGCTTACACCAAAAAACCAATCTGGACAAATTGATACTTGATATTGATACAGATGGTTCAATTTCAGCTGAAGATGCGGTACGCACAGCAGCCAGAATTTTGGTAGAGCAAATGGCTATCTTCATCGATTTCAAGATTGAAACCACGGTTGAAGAAACTGAAGAAGTAGAAAAATTAAATCCTATTTTATTGAAACCAATTGATGAATTAGAACTGACTGTTCGTTCAGCTAACTGCTTAAAAGCAGAAAACATTCAATACATAGGTGATTTGATTCAAAGAACTGAAGTAGAGTTATTGAAAACTCCTAACTTAGGTAAAAAATCATTGAATGAAATCAAAGGTGTACTTTCAGAGATGGGATTAACTCTGGGTGTACGTTTAGAAAAATGGCCTCCAGCAGCAATCCGAACTGCTGAGCGTCTTATCGGATAAGGGCAACATCATGCGTCATAGAAAATCAGGTAGAAAGTTAAACAGAACTTCGTCACACAGAAAAGCCATGTTCAAAAACATGTCAGCTTCTTTGTTTGAGCATGAGTTGATCAAAACCACCGTGCCTAAAGCCAAAGAACTGCGTAAAGTGGCTGAAAGACTGATCACTTTAGCTAAGGTTGATTCAGTAGCTAACAGAAGATTGGCATTTGCACGTTTGCGAAATAAAGAAATCGTGAATAAGTTATTCACTGAATTAGGGCCTCGTTATGTTGAGCGTCCTGGTGGGTACTTAAGAATTTTGAAATGTGGCTTCCGTGCAGGTGATAATGCACCGATGGCATACGTTGAGTTGGTTGATCGACCAATTAAGTCTGCTGCTGTTGAAGTGGCTGATGACAGCGAATAAATTCGAAATCATCGCAAGTTTAAAACCCAGCTATAAAGCTGGGTTTTTTTTTGCTTAATTATTTTCACCTAATGTGGAATTTAGTCTGTTCTGTATCGCACAGATTTGGTAATCTAAGCCTTTAAGTATTCCATTTACACGGAGCAAAAATAAGACATGAATATGACTGTCACTAAAAACCAATTTCGACTGCTGTCACTGTTACCTTTTATTGTCTGTGCAGGCCTATTGGCTTATGCACTTTATATAGAACATGTGATGTTTTTAATGCCGTGTAATTTATGTATTTTACAGCGTGTGGTGTTTGTTGCTATTGGGCTACTGTTCTTGATTGGCAGCATTAAACCTGTATTGTATTGGGGGCGTAAAGTATTGGGTGTGTTGTTGTTAATCACAAGTGGCATCGGTGTGGGTATTGCCGGGCGACATGTCTGGTTACAAAGTTTGCCACCAGAATTGGTACCTGATTGTGGTCCCAGTTTACAAATGATGCTGGAAAACTCATCGGTATGGAACGCTGTTTCATCTGTACTTTCTGCCTCAGGTAGCTGTGCCGAGATACAATGGCAATTCTTAGGCTTCAGTATGCCCACATGGACATTGGTTTGTTTTGTTGGCCTGTTCATCTATACCATCCTGTGGATGTTGATTAAAATTAAAACTGTAGAAAACGCATGAAATCATTAAATACAAACGAAAACCCAAAGTCACAGTTAGATGATTGGAGCTTAGAAAGCTGGAAAACCAAATCCATCAGGCAACAAGCCACATACCCAGACCAGGCACACTTGGATCAGGCGTTATCTACCCTTTCTTCATTGCCACCTTTGGTGACATCTTGGGAAGTCAGGCGACTCAAAAGCTACTTGGCTGAAGTGTCCAGAGGTGAACGTTTTTTGGTGCAAGGTGGTGACTGTGCCGAAAGTTTTGCAGATTGTAATTCGTCAATTATATCGAATCGTCTTAAAGTATTGATCCAAATGAGTCTGGTATTGATACATGGTTGTCAAATACCAGTTGTTAGGGTTGGGCGTTTTGCTGGGCAGTATGCCAAACCCAGATCCGCTGATTTGGAAACCCGTGACGGCATCAGTTTGCCTTCATTCCGAGGCGATATTGTTAATCAAAACGAATTCACTGAAGCATCACGGGTACCCAACCCGGATAAAATGTTGGAGGCCTATCACTACTCGGCTATGACCATGAATTTCATTAGGGCATTGGTCGCTGGCGGATTTGCAGACATCCGTCACCCAGAGTATTGGAACATTGAATGGGTCAAACATTCTAAAAGTGCTGAAAAATTCAGTAATTTAGTATCACAAATTAAAGAGTCGGTGAACTTTGCTGAAGTGTTGGTCGGCACCAAGGTACATAACTTGTCCAGTGTGGAGTTCTTCTCGGCGCATGAAGCCCTGCATTTACATTACGAACAAGCTTTAACACGTACCGTGCCCAGACAATCAGGTCACTTTAACCTGAGTGCACATTTTCCTTGGATTGGCCTCAGAACCAACCAGCTTGACAGTGCACATGTGGAACTGTTGCGTGGCGTTGAGAATCCAATTGGGGTGAAAATTGGCACCGAAACAGATGACGATCATTTGATTGATTTGTGCCGCACTTTGAACCCAAAAAATGAAGCTGGAAAGTTAACCTTGATTCATCGCTTTGGTGCCAAAAACATCGAAAGCAATTTGCCGCGTTTAATTAAGACCGCGCAAAAAGCCAAGCTTGACGTGGTTTGGTGTGCAGACCCTATGCATGGCAACACCGAGTCAACTTCAAACGGCTACAAAACCCGCCGCTTCGATAACATCAGCAAAGAAGTTGAATTGGCCTTTAAAATACACAAGGACAATGACTCACATCTGGGCGGTGTGCACTTAGAGCTGACAGGTGAGAATGTTACTGAGTGTTTAGGCGGCGCCAGAGCGCTGCAGGAAGCTGATTTAAGTAAAGCCTATACCACACAGGTGGATCCACGTTTAAACTACGAGCAAGCGCTTGAATTGGCCTTTTCGATCAAGGACTTTTATCAGCGTTGAGTTGTTAATTAACAGCGGATATTTAAATGTAAATGTTATATGAAAATGATTTAAGGGATTTCCTACCACGGCTTAAAGGTCCACTTAAGGATATACTAGATGCGGAAATTGCATTAGGTAATGAGATAGTTGAAATATCAAGCGGCTGGCCAATGTCTAAGGTGAATGTTTGGTTTAAGAATCCGTTAACAGATAAATATGCTAATTCTTATCCTTCAATTCAATACAATTATCTTAACGATGTTAAGAATTGGCTAGAAGAATATATTGATAAAGAAAATGGTGCAATGGTTGCAGCAAAAGTGAGTTGGTGGCCTTAAACTTTCATTACATTAAATATTTAGAAATGTATCTCAATTAGAATGAGTTTCTTTCAGTTTTGTTGCTCCCTGGTTTCAAAATTTAAAAAAAAAGAGAATGTCATCCTGAATGGAGCCAGAGCGGAATTGAAGGATCTCCCAATGCCGGGCTGCACCTGTTTTTAAATTACGTGGGGTTTTGGAGATTCTTCGAATCGACTTAGGCTCCCTCAGAATGACATGTATTTTCCGCTTAAAACTCTAAACTCAAGTCATTCCACTCAGGGTTCATTCTCTTTATTAGGTTTTCTTTTTTCTTTCTTGTCCAACCTTTCAGCTGTTTCTCTCTTTCAATGGCACTCATTGGGTCTGTTGTCTCTTTAAAATAAATAAGTTTTTCTACGTTGTATTTTTCAGTGAATCCTTTTGTTAGCTTATTTTTATGTTGATAGACTCTTTGTTCCAACTCACTTGTAACGCCTATATAAAGGACAGTGTGGTTTTGATTAGTTAATATGTAAACCCAGTAAGATTTCATAAAATTATTCTATTGTAAATTACCAGTGCTTTGGGAGATCCATTCGACTCGCCTGGGGCTCGCTCAGGATGACATGAATGTCACTACTTCAAATCATTGAACGCATCCAGTTGTTCTTGGGTGGCTGCTTGTTGGTATTTGTCTTTCCACTCTGCGTAATCCATCTTATAGATGACTTTGCGTGCAGATTCGATGTCTAATTCAACATCCAGCGCTTCAGCTTCTGCGACCATCCATTTAGACAGGCAATTGCGGCAGAACTTGGCCAAGATCATCAGGTCGATGTTTTGCACGTCTTTATTGTTGTCTAAATGATCAAGCAAACGATCAAGCACGCGGGCTTTGATCCTTGTTTCATTACTTAAGGTTTCACTGTTTAGGGTTTCACTGTCAAGGGTGTCTTTGCTCACAGTTTCATACCCAATAAAGTACCTTGTTTGATGGCGCGTTTGGCATCCAGCTCTGCGGCCAGTTCTGCACCGCCAATGATGTGGTAATTGTCTTTCTCCTGGTAGAGGTCTTTGATAGAAACCTGGCCGGCACAGATGATCACGTGATCGACTTCAAGAATTTGTGGTTTGTCTTTGACCGTGATGTGTAAGCCTTGGTCGTCAATTTTGTCATAGCTGACACCAGTGAGGGTTTTGACGCCTTTTTTCTTCAGTGCCAAACGGTGGATCCAGCCAGTGGTTTTACCCAGTCCCTTGCCCGGTTTGCTGGTTTTTCGTTGCAGCATATAAATTTCACGGGCTGACTTTTCATCATGTGCTTTCACCAAGCCGCCAGGCGATTCAATGCTTTTGTCAATACCCCATTCAGCACAGAACTCATCTATGGTTTGCGCTTGGTCAGGGTGTTCAACCGATAAATACTCAGACACATCAAAACCAATGCCGCCAGCACCAATGACAGCAACTTTTCTACCCGCTGTTTTGCGACCACTGAGCAAATCATGGTACAAAATCACCTTGTCATGTTCAATACCTTCAATGCCTGGCACGCGAGGAGTCACGCCGGTGGCGATCACCACTTCATCATAACCGGACAATTCGGCTGCAGTGGTTTTGGTGTTGAGTTTTAGCTCAACACCATGCTTTTCTAGCAGGTGAGTGAAATAACTGATGGTGTGTTCAAACTCTTCTTTGCCAGGGATGGCAGCGGCTAAATTGAACTGTCCACCTATTTTATCTGCGGCTTCAAATAATGTTACTTGGTGGCCACGCTCGGCCAGAGTGGTGGCGCAGGATAAGCCAGCCATACCAGCACCCACCACAGCAATGTGTTTTTTTGCTTTAAGTGGCTGTTTTACGAATTCAGTTTCATGGCAAGCGGCTGGATTAACCAAGCAGCTGGCCCGTTGGTTTTTAAATACATGGTCTAAACATGCTTGGTTACAGGCAATACAAATATTGATGTCTTTAACCTCGCCTTTGCGAGATTTCTTAACCAAGGCCGGGTCAGCTAAAAAAGGACGGGCCATGGAGACCATGTCAGCTTTTCCTGATGCTATGATGTCTTCTGCCACTTGTGGGTGGTTGATCCGATTGGTGGTTACCAGTGGCACGCTGACAGACTTTTTGATCAGCTCTGTCACCCAAGCAAAACCAGCGCGTGGTACCATGGTGGCAATGGTGGGCACCCTTGCTTCATGCCAACCAATGCCGGTATTGATGATGCTGACACCTGCCTGTTCGAGTAATTGAGCCAGTTTAATGACTTCATCAATGGACGCACCATTGGTAACCAATTCCAACATGGACAAGCGGAATATGATAATAAAATCAGCACCCACGGCCGCCCGGGTTTGTTTGACGATTTCTAATGCAAAGCGTGTTCTGTTCTCAAAAGAGCCACCCCATGCGTCGGTGCGGTCATTGGTGCGAAGCGAAATGAATTGGTTGATCAAGTAGCCTTCTGAGCCCATGATTTCTACACCATCGTAATTGGCTTTTTGCGCCAATTTAGCACAGTTCACAAAATCCCTGATTTGTTTGTGAATTTTTTTCTCAGTCAGTCTTTTCGGTTTAAACGGCGTAATCGGCGACTGTTTGTCGGTGGCCGAAACATTGAATGGATGGTAACCATAACGACCAGAGTGCAGGATTTGCATGCAAATTAAGCCACCTTCTTGGTGTACGGCATCAGTGACCAGGCGATGTCTTTTGACTTGAAAGCCATATTTTAAGAAGCCAGAAAATGGACCAACCCAGCCTGATATATTGGGTGCAATGCCACCGGTAACAATGATGCCAGCTTCCCCTGCCGCACGTTGCCTGAAATATTCAGCCAATTTAGGGTAGTTTTTGGCACGGTCTTCCAGACCAGTGTGCATGGATCCCATCAGCACCCGGTTGTTAATGGTTTTATTGCCTACTTGTAAAGGTTCAAATAGTTTGGGGTAAATTTCAGCAGTCATTTTTTGGGTCTCTTATTCGGTTTGCTTAAAGTTCAGCCATTAATGTGACTAAGGCCTTTCTGGCTTGCTGCCAACGCATTTGTTCCCAGAATGGCTGCCGGGTATCAAGGGTTGACTGGCCTTGTAAACGTTTTATTTTAATCAATTTAGCTGGGTTGTTGGGCATATTTTTCAAACGATTGTTTGAATACAGTTCGGTGCATAGTTTTGCATCGCACAATAGGGTCAAATCAATATTGGCATCCACGCAAGCTTGGTACCTTTGTTGGATGTCACCAACACACTCAGCCGCTTTCATGCCCAAATCGTCACTGATTGAAACGCCCTGGAATTGTTGTTGGCTGCGCAGTATGTCTTGGTGCCAGAGCTGAGAGTAACCAGCAGGCAAATCACAAACTTGCGAATAAATAACATGTGAAAGCATCATTGCATCGATACAACCAGTGGGGATTAAAGTGCTGAATGGTTGCATGTCAGAATTGAATAATTCATTTTTAGACCGCTCATCGGTGGGCAGCTCAAAATGTGAATCGGCTTTTACTGTACCGTGTCCAGGGTAGTGTTTGGCCGTGGTTTTCATGCCTGCAGATTGCATACTGCGACAATACAGTTCAGCCATCTCAGTTACCAGTTGCGGTGTTGCAGCAAAGGCCCGGTCACCAATCACATCACTGCCGTTGTTAATATCAAGTACCGGTGCAAAGCTTAAATCTATACCAATGCTCAACAGTTCACTGGCCATCAACCAAGCATGTAAATGACACAGCGTTTTGGCTTGGTCCTGGTCTTGGGCATAGGTTTGACCAATCAGTCCCAAAGGTGGCAATTGTGTAAACGGCAAACCAAAGCGTATCACTCGACCACCTTCTTGATCGACCGCCAAAATAAAGTCATCACCCTTAATGGCTCTGATGTGATTCACCAATGCAAGCAGCTGATGGTAATCTTTGAAATTGCGCTTAAAGAAAATCACCCCGCAAGTCAGTGGGTGATTGAGGTTATGCAGGTCTTGTGCTGTGAGCTCAAAACCTTCTATTCCAGTCATAATATAAGTCATGTTGAGATTGTAATCGAATACCCTTGGGTCTTCATTCACTTTTATTGAATGAAGCTGATTTTGAAGTGTTTCAACGAAAGTGAAAGCGACCGCGGCGAGTATGGCTTAGGTTTTCGGTGCAACGCCTCTGACTTCGCTGCGCTCAGCCAACTGGCTCATGCACAGGAATACCCTTGGGTGTTCAAGAACAAATATGAAAAGGCCGTGTAATGAAGCAAGTTGAGATTGTAAATTAAACAGTCTGTCATCCTATGCTTATATCAGTTCTAAATAAATAGGATATATACTTAGAACCAGGAGAAAGGGATAAGGCCGTGCCTGTCATGAGTTCTTAGAAACTGTTCGCAATGCTGGCCACCTTTCTCTGCCTTACAAACACCGGACAGTTTATTGGGACTTGATCCCGCATTTAGGATTGATGGTGATGTAAGCAATTTAAATTTTTAATTCTTATTAAATTACGGGGCTCAAAATGATTGTTGGAATTGATATAAGTAAAAACTCTTTTGATGCATTGCGAGATCGACTTGGGCTACAGCGTTCGGATAGTGTCACGGTCGTTCCAGCCCTCGCAATGACTTGTCTTGCTACAAATAAGCTTGCGCAGTCGTCTGAATCTTTTCAATCATGGCGTTTAAGCCATTGCTGCGGGTGGATGACAGGTGTGAGGACAGGCCAATCAATTCGATGAAGTCGGGTTCGGTGTCGACTATTTTTTGTGGTGTTTGGTTGGAGTAAATGGTCAGAACCAACGCAATCAGACCTGATACGATGGCGGCATCGCTGTTAGCCTGGAAGTGCAGTTTGCCGTCTTTTTCATCATGCACCAGCCACACTTGTGATTGACAGCCGTGAAGGATGTTCTTGTCAATCTTAAGGGCTTCGTCCATGGGCTCTAGCTGTTTACCTAAATCAATGATGTACTGGTATTTTTCTAACCAGTCATCAAACATATCAAAAGTTTCTATGATTTCTAATTGTTCGTCCATGATGTTCTCAGTTGTGTCGTTCATTATTTCATACTCCAGCGGGTGCCGTCGGTTGAATCTTCTATGACCACGCCCAAGGCGTCTAATTGGTCTCTGATTTCATCAGATTTGGTCCAGTCTTTATCCGCACGTGCTTGTTTGCGCGCAGCAATGAGTTGTTCTACTTGGTCTTTGATGTCTGCGCCACCGGCTTGCTTTTGGGTAAACCAATCATTGGGGTTGGTTTGTAGTACGCCCAGTATTTCACAACTGAGCAACAATTGGCTTTTTAACTTTACTTGTTCAGCTTTGTCGGAACTATTGGCTAATTGTTTAGCCAGTTGATTGACTCTGGCAAAAGCTTTTGGGGTGTTCAGGTCATCACTTAAAGCCGCCACGATTTCTGCGTCTAAGCCATGGCTGCTGTCCACCGTCAAATGCGCAACATCGCGCAGGCTGTTGTAAATGCGGTCTATGGTTTTTTCGGCTTGTGCCACTGTTTCTTCAGTCCAATCGACTGATTGTCGGTAATGGGCGCTGAGTAATACCCAGCGTGCCACTTCACCTTTGACTTCGGCCAACACCTCGCGAATCAATTGGATGTTGCCCAATGATTTGGACATTTTTTGATCGCTCATGGTAATGAAGCCATTGTGCAACCAATAGTTGGCAAAGTTGCGGGTGTCATTGGCGCAACAACTTTGTGCCACTTCATTTTCATGGTGCGGAAAAATCAAGTCTTTACCGCCACAATGAATGTCTATGGTTTTGGCCAAGTGTTTGGCTGCCATTGCAGAACATTCAATGTGCCAACCCGGACGGCCACGGCCCCATGGGCTGTCCCAGCCCGGTAAGGTGGCATCGGAAGGTTTCCATAACACAAAGTCACCAGGGTTGCGTTTATAAGTGGCCACTTCAACCCGAGCACCAGCCAACATGTCATCCAATGATCGTTTGGACAATTCTCCGTAGTGTTCATAGGTGGTGACATCAAACAGTACATGGCCTTCAGCTGCATAAGCATGGCCTTTGCTGATGAGGTTCTCAATCATCGCGATCATCTCTGGCACATGGTCGGTGGCAAATGGTTCAATGTCAGGCATCATAACCCCCAAAGCGTGTAAATCTTCGTTGTAGGCTTTGGCGTATTTTGAGGACACGTCTTTGATTGAACAATTATTTTCTTTGGCGAAAGTGTTGATTTTGTCATCGATGTCGGTGATGTTGCGTGCAAATACCACCTGTGGGTAAAGTTGACGCAACAAGCGATTCAATACATCAAACACCACCGCGGGTCTGGCGTTACCAATGTGGGCATAATTGTAAACGGTGGGCCCACACAAATACATGGTGACTCGATTGGGGTCAACGGGTATAAACAGTTCCTTTTGGCCACTGAGGCTGTTATGTAAATGTAATGCCATGATCTGATTTTATTTGTATTGGTCACTGGTTAAAGTTGTATTCTAAGTTAAACTTAATTCAATGAGGGTAATTTTCAAAATAAATTTCTGCTTTGTTAAAAGATTAATTGAGCCAACAGCGTTGTTATCTGAGATTGAATTGGGGATAATGTCAGGCCGCTGATAATTGCAGCCATCACTAAGTACAACAACAAAGGCTTATGGATTCAAAAAATAACCCAATAAAACACAGGTACATACAAGTTAACCCCGCTCAAATAGGTGAAGCTTTACTGTCTTTTAGAGGTTTACAGATTAATGCCAACGATGCAGCAAATTGTATCGTAACTAACAATAAAAGCACTGTTTTCACCATGCCGCTGACGGTGTTGGCACAGTCGCCAGGGTTTCAAGAGTTGTGGTCTGATGGATCGGCAGTGCTGATAAAGTCCGATGAAGGCAAGGCTGAATTGACTGTGGCTCAAACCAGCCATCATTTGATGTTGAGTTTTCAATGTGCTGATTTGCCATTAGCAGAATCAGTAAAAGAAGTTTATTCCACTGCGTATCAATTTGCACACCAGCAAGGTTTTGAGCATTTGATCAGGGTCTGGAATTACATTGACCAAATCAATCGCATCGAACAGGGTACTGAGCGGTACCAGGCGTTTTGTGTGGCCAGACATCAAGTTTTGGAAGACCTGCAACAACTCGAAACACCCAACCCTGCAGCAACCGCTATTGGTGGGCATTATGGGCACAATAGTTTTGTGTTTTTATTCAGCCATCAACCCGGTCAAGTGGTAGAAAATAAACGCCAAGTTTCTGCATGGCAATACCCTCGGCAATATGCCCCCAAACAACCGCGTTTTTCTAGGGCCATGCAGTACGGAGACTTATTACTGTGCAGTGGTACAGCCAGTGTGGTGGGTCATGAAACCATACACCTGGATGATTTGAGCGCCCAGTTTGATGAGTGCATGGTTAATATTCAAGCTTTGTTGGATGAAAGTGATGTGGATACGCCTATCAATGAAGGTGTGTACCGGTTTTATTTGCGGGATCAAAAATTGATGGATCAAGTGTTGGCAAAGTTACAGGCACTAAAAATAAACGATTTTGTTTTGCTTGAGGGCGATGTTTGCCGTGAAAACCTGTTGATTGAATGTGAAGCAGTGTTCCAATCAGCCAGGAAAACGGTTAAACTTAATTAATAGGTTTGTGTAAGGCTCCAGATTAATCACAACATTTTGTTGCTGGTATCAAGGAGTGAGAGAGAAAAGAACATGTCAGATGCATTTGATGAAGCTACTTTTGATGAATTGTATTTAAGCGAACGCTTTCAGAACTCCAGTTTTTTTAAACTGAATGTTGAGTCTTTGAATCGCTTCTTGTCGATGTGTCATCGGCGAAAATTCCCTAATAAAACCACCGTTATACGCCCTGGTGACTTGGCCAATACCTTGTACTATATTGTCAGTGGCTCGGTGGCTATTTCTTATGAAAACGATGAGGGTAAGGAGTTGGTGTTGGCCTACCTGAACAAGGGTGATTTTATCGGTGAAATGGGCTTATTCATGAAAACCGAACGCCGCGAAGTTATGGTCAAATCCAAAGAGAAGACCGAAGTGGCTGAAATTGGCTACCTTCGTTTAGGTCAGTTGTTTGAAAACGAGCTCAAAGATGATGCCAAGCATATTTTGTACGCCATCGGCACCCAATTAACCCATCGTCTATTACAAACTTCACGCAAGGTGCATCGCTTGGCCTTTTTAGATGTTACTGGCCGTATTGCTAGAACCTTGATGGATTTATGTAAAGAGCCAAATGCATTGTCACACCCTGATGGCACTCAAATCAAAGTTTCGCGCCAAGAACTGTCTCGAATTGTCGGCTGCTCAAGAGAGATGGCAGGGCGGGTACTGAAAGACCTAGAGGCGCAAGGCAATTTGGCTGTCAAGGGCCACACTATTGTGGTGCTACATGATCGGCAAGACAAACCTTCAATCAGCTGATTGCATACTGGGCTGTTTTAATCAACAGCCTGACTGCTGAAGTATCAAATCCTAATGCGTTTGGTTGGTGGTTGATATTGCCAGCTGCCGTCAAAATATATTAATTGTCTCAACCTTTATTGTTTAGCATTGCCCTGAATCAGTGTGGTAATTATCTATCCGCTTTGGGCTTGAGTTGCGCTGTTGATTATCCGGTGATTTAACCTGTTCAAATAAAGTCTTTCAACTGCATATACGTTTTATAGTTGCCTTATTTTTCAGGCTGCAACAGCTGAACTCAAACACAAAAAAAGGGAGGTCAATGACCTCCCAAATTCTTGCATTTTAACTGTTGGTTTATTGATTAATTAAACTCAATACTCCAAGAGTCGATGTAACCACCATCTAGATTGTAATGATCGGTTACTTCTATACGCCATTGGCCGCTTGATTCAATGGTTCCGGCATTCAAGTTGATATCAATCAACAAGTTGTCACCACTGTCATTGGGGTTGTTTCTGGCATGAATTGTACCACTTGCGCCATTTGGAGCAAATATCTTGGCAGACAAATCACCACGGTAAGTGTGTTTGATGTCTGCTTTGACAGTGATGGTTCCTGAAGCACCAGTACGTGTCACATTGATGGCTGAACTCACTGTACCAGTTGAGTTTGAAGGAATGGTCACGTTGTTGGTGTTCTCAAAGTAGTTGTTGTTGCCACCGCCACCTGAAGGAGGAGTGAAACTGCCAACTAAACTAACGCCTGAATAAGCGCTGTAACCTCTGATCATCACATGGTAAGTGCCTGCTTGAACGTTACTGATGTTACAAGTTTCGCTGTTACCAGCCTTGTAAGGGCGACAATCATAAGAGCCAGTTGTAGGAGCACTTCCGTATCTAACGTACAAATCAGCATCACCTGAACCACCACTCATGGCAAAGCTCAAGTTTGTTGCGCCAGCAGGCACTGCAAGTGTGAAGAAACTTGTTGAGCCTGAAGCACCTGACAGACCTGTTACTGGTGTGCCGTTGGTTAATGTGCCATCAACTGGATCTGGATCTGGGTCAGGATTACCGCCACCACCACCAGTGAAATTATTCAGCAGTAAGTTAGGTGAGCCTGAACGTGGATCAGTCACTTTGTTAGGAATGGCAGCTGATTCAATTGCGGCCTGTACCTGTGAAGGAGTTGCGTTAGGGAACTCATCTAAGTACAACGCGGCAACACCAGCCACATGTGGAGACGCCATTGACGTACCACTGATGGTGTTGGTTGCAGAGTTACTGGTAGACCAAGTAGAAGTGATTGAAGAACCAGGCGCATAAATGTCTAAGCAAGAGCCGTAGTTAGAAAACGAAGACCTTGAATCAGAACTGGTGGTTGAGCCCACTGTAATGGCATTGGCAGCACGTGCAGGAGAATAAGAACAGGCATTGCTGTTGTCATTTCCGGCGGCCACGGCCATGGTTACACCTGCTTGCACAGCAGCATTAACAGCATTATCTAATGCCGTACTTGCGCCGCCACCTAAACTCATGTTGGCAACTGCTGGTTTGATGTGGTTGGCAGTAACCCAATCTACGCCACCAATAACACCAGAGTTAGACCCTGAACCATCACAGCCTAAAACTCGAACAGCATAAATAGTGGCATCTTTAGCAACACCATATGTGCTTGAACCAATGGTGCCAGCAACATGGGTACCATGACCTTGGCAGTCGTTGGTGCCATTGCCGTCATTAATGGCAGTGTAACCAGAGCGACCACGGTTGCCGAATTGGTTGTGTGTAATTCTGACACCAGTGTCAATCACATAAGCATTGACGCCAGTACCATCATAATCATAAGTATAGGTGTTATTCAGCGGTAAGTTGGCTTGGTCAATTCTGTCCAGCCCCCAAGTCGCGTTATTTTGTGTTGCACCAATGCTGACCACTTGGTCTGCTTCAATATAAGCAACACGAGGATCATTTAACAAAGCAGCCAGTTTTTTGCTGGCACGGGTTTGAATCACAAAGCCGTTGATTGCATTAGAGTACATGCGTTTAACGTCACCGCGAGCTTGGGTGGCTAACGAGACACTCATCTCTTGAACTGCCATAGCGCGAGCTTGTGACAAAGAGTTGGTGCTGTTAATCATTTGGGCTGCTTGTGTGTGTACCACTTCATCTTTTAAAACAACGATGTATTGGTTGTTGATTTTTGTGGGTGATGAATAACCTTGGATGTTATCAACGCTGGGAACATAATTTTCGCTGATTTGTGCTAAGCCAATTTGGCATGTAGCTGCAAGGGTGATGGTGGCTAAAGATCTAGAAATTGCGTTACTTAACTTTATTTTTGGCGAACGCGCACCAAATTCTAATTTTTTCATATTAGAAGTCTCTCCTCTATATTATTGTTGAACCAGTTTGGAAAATTCCAAGCTGTGTTAACCACTTTTTTATTGTTTTATTTTTTTTCGTGGTAGCTTAAATATATAACATATTTATGGCAGCTGGCAATTATTATTATGAAATAGCGGAAATAAAGTGTGACAGGGTTATCATAAAGCAGATATTTTTGGTGTAAATTCAATAAATTAGTTGATTTTGCGAAGGAGTTGTTTTCGTACGTGTTGGGCTGCGCAACTGGAAATGATGTGGCATCTTATGAGCTTAATTTTGAAGTTCACTTACTTCGGCAACACTGTTATTCATTGTCGATGCGACTTGTGGTACAAAGTTTAATGCTGTTGAAGCTGAAATTTCGCAGCTTCGACAATATATTCATTCACTGTTGATAGAATATAGGTATATTTTTTAAGCGGCTTGATAATTTTTAATATGGGTGATTTTTTTCGCAAATTTACATTGGTGGTTTTGAGTACCTGTGCATTTTTGACACAGGCCGGTGAGGGTTCTGTTGCACAATTAGAACAGCAAGCCAATCTGTTTTTAACCAACTATCAGCAAGTTAAAGATGATGTCAGTCAAATCAGTCAATTAGAACTGGACAGCCAAACACTGTTAAAAAAATTGCAACAATGTGAGCAACAGGCGGAAACTGAATTAGATGAGTTAACTGTTATTCGCGAGATTGAGGTGTTGAAAAGTGACAGTCAAGACAGTTCAAATAAAGCCGATGAGTTGATGCCATCCAGCCAGGCCACTGCTGAAGTCGATCGTTTGATAAATGACGCGTCACAACATTTAATTACTTGTCGCCTTAAGTCAAGACAGGTTTCATCAGCACGTTTTTCATTACTGAATCAAAAACAAAATATTTGGTTGCAGCAATTAACCGAGCGACAAGATGTTTGGTCATTCATTCGCAGTGACAAGCTGTCGCAGATAACAGCGGACAAACTCCACCGAGCAATTCCTGCCAATACAATGTTCATTGCCTTAAGTTTATTGGTCCTGGCAAGTTATGGCTTGATTTATTGGCTAAATCGTTCAGCCCTATGCGACCTCCAAAATACTGAATCAAGGGCTGTAAACTTAAGTGAGGTCTTCAAGTTGCTGTTGAAATTATTCTTCATTCCATTTTTATTGGCATGGACTTATTACTTTTTAGCTGGGCAAAATCGCTGGCATTTATTGGTCTTGGTTGGCAGTTTGTTGGTGCGCGATTTTTGTGCATTGTTGGCCATTAAGCCACTGTTAACCGATGAAGAAATAAAACCATTCAAACGTTTTATGTGGGTGTCTGGTGTTTTGATGGTGCTGATTGCTGTTGCATTTAACGGCATAGAATTACAACACAACAAGCAAACGCAGTGGTTGAATGAATTTTCAATTGTGTTGACCCCCTTGTTTTTACTGGTGGGTGTGTTTTTGGCTTTCAGCAGTTACTTCTTCTACCGACTGATAAAACCCTATAAAGACCGTTTTGTACCTGCGGTAATATTGGTACTGGCTTTGATCAGTACATTGGCTTATGTGCTTTCTTATGCCAATGGCGCTCAATATATTTTATTACTTTCCACCGGTGTGTTGTTGGTGCACTGGTGCTTGAAGTCACTCAATGGCTTGAGGAAAGTATTACTCAGTAAAAAAATTACGCAGTTAAAACAGCTTGAACAATATGCAGGTGAGACCTTTGCCTTCCCTTTTTGGGTCAGTTTATTTACTGCCATGAGTGCAGGCGCTGTGGGATTGGTTTTTCTGGCTTGGTTGGCAGGCATTAACGATGAAGCCTACAAACAAATATCATTTGTTTTCAACGAAGGCTTTGCTGTTGGTTCAGTGCGCTTGGTGCCAAAAGACATATTGATTGGTGCCGCAATTATCACCGTTTTAATTGTATTACTCAGTGTCATAAAAAGTGGCATTCAGAATAAATGGTTAGATAAAAGTAGACTCAGCAAAAGTTCACGAGAAATTTTTTCAATGATTGTTTGGTACATTGGTATCACAATCGCAGTATTCATCGGCCTGACAGTAGCAGGTTTTGATGTCTCCAAACTGGCCATCATTGCTGGGGCACTGTCAGTGGGTATTGGTTTTGGATTGAAGAACATAGTCAGTAATTTTGTTTCAGGCTTAATCTTATTGTTCGAGCGGCCTATTACCAGAGGTGATTGGGTTGAGGTTGGTGACACGGTGGGCTTGATTGAAAAAATCAATATCCGTGCCACCAGAATCAGAACTTTTGACAATGCACAGATACTGGTACCCAATTCAGAATTGTTGTCACATCATTTAACTAATTGGACTTTAAGCAACTCAATTGGACGCATTACGCTTAAAGTAGGTGTTGCTTACGGTTCTGATGTCAATCAAGTGCGCGAAATTTTAGATAACATCGCAAAAAACCATGATGAAGTTTTACAGCGCGCACCTTACCAGCATAAGGTGTTGTTCCGTGAGTTTGGTGACAGCAGTTTAAATTTTGAACTGCGGGTAATGGTCAAAGACATTAAGTTGTTTTTGGATTTAACTTCAGAGTTGAATTTTGCCATTGACCAAGCATTGCGTGATGCTGAAATCAGTATTCCATTTCCGCAAAGAGATTTACACATCATTGATTCCAGGAAGCTGGATGCACAGGCTACTGAAAACGCTGATAAAGAAGATGGCAACCATCAACCAGTCAAACAAAATAAAACCAACGGGGAGCAATCCAACAACAGTCGCCAGTCTTCAGAGGATGATAAGGGTGAAGTTGAGCAAATGGTTGAAGAGGATGAAAAACGTAAAAAGGCTGAACAACAAGCAGCACAGCAGGACAATGATAATAAAGATTAAACTGTCAATGTTCATGGCTACGCCAAGCCAGTAGTTTTGAATTGTTATAATAGCTGGTTCAGGGCTTAGTCAGGGTGGCTAAATATATACTTTAGCCACCAATAGGTATAAACTGCGCCCAAATTAAATAACTCAGGATTTCAGATGAAATTTGCCGCCATGGGCTTTGCCCCAGAAATATTAAAAGCATTGGAACAGAGTGGTTACCAAGTGATGACGCCGGTTCAGGAACAAGCCATGGTAGAGGCCAGACGCGGCAGAGATTTATGGGTTAATGCCCAGACCGGTACCGGTAAAACTGCTGCCTTTGCTTTGCCGATGTTACAACACATGTTAGACCAGCCTAAAGCTGTGGGAATTGGCAAAGTCCGAAGTTTGATTTTGACCCCAACTCGTGAGCTGGCTGAACAGTTGGCGCAAACCATCAGTGGCTATGCTCAACATTTGGACTTTAAAATCACAGCTGTTTACGGTGGCGTTAAGATCAGTGGTCAAGCGAATAAAATCAAAGCCGGTATTGATGTATTGATTGCAACACCTGGCCGATTACTTGAGTTACTCGAAACCAAACAAGTTAATTTAGCCGATGTTGATACTGTGGTGTTGGATGAGGCCGATCGTCTATTGGACATGGGTTTCATCGCCGCTGCTGAAAAAATAATTTCATTCACTGCAGAGCAGCATCAAACCATGTTGTTTTCTGCCACCACCACTGCGGCAATGAATGAGTTGGCACATAAAATGCTGAGCAATCACTTGGAAGTGCGGGTCAGTAAGGCCAATGTAACGGCTGAAACAGTGGAACACGTGATGTATCCAGTCAGTGAAGATCAGAAGATGGATTTATTCATGGAGCTACTGGAGCAACATAATTGGTACCAAATTTTAGTTTTCACCAGCACCAAAAAGCAGGCCGATCACTTGTTAGAGCGTTTGAAAAAAGTCCAAATACCAGCTGCCATTTGTCACGGTGATAAATCACAAGGCTCACGGCGCCGGGCCTTGGCAGATTTTAAATCCGCCAAGTTGCAAGTTTTGATATCGACTGAGGTGGCCGCCCGAGGTTTAGATATCGAGGGTCTTGATTATGTATTGAATTACAACTTACCTTACTTGCCTGAAGACTATGTACACCGCATCGGTCGCACAGGACGCGCTGGTAAATCGGGACATGCCATTTCGTTTGTGTGTCCAGAAGAATCACGTGCGTTACAACGGATTGAACGTGTGATTGGCGGCGAAGTGAAACGGATTTACCAACGAGGTTATGCCTTACCTGGACGCGAAGAGATTCAATCTGCGGCCCCAATCAAGCCTAAGGCAAGCAAAGCCAAAAGCAATAAAAGCCAAACTGCAGGTAAAGCCAATAAAAGTGGACAGGCAAAACGCAAGACCACCAGAAAATCCATCACCAGCCGAGCAGGTGGTAAATCAAACCGCAAAGCCATCAAGAAAAATCGCTGATTAATCGATTCCCAGTGGTACAAACTGAGTCATACCACCAGGGAATCGTATGGCTTGTTGACTGTAATGAATGTAATACTCACAGCACAAAGTAATTCTTAAACAAGACAAAGCCGTCGGTGGACTAACACCGACGGGTTCTTATTGTCGGTAGGTTTTGAGAAAGTCTTGTAAACGATGCAAAGCATCCTCCAGCACATCTACACCAGGTAAATACACCAATCTGAAGTGATCGGGTTGGGGCCAGTTGAAAGCCGTACCATGAACCAATAGAATGTGTTTATCTATCAACAGGTCCAAAATAAACTTTTCATCGTTGGTGATATTGAATCGTTTGGTGTCAATCTTCACAAAGCAGTACAAGGCGCCTTCAGGCAATGTAGTGGAAAGACCAGGAATGGCATTGACCATTTCATAAGACAACTTGCGTTGTTGATTAAGGCGGCCATCGCCCTGGATTAAGGTGTCGATGGTTTGTGGACCATTGAGTGCTGCTTGGATGGCGTATTGTGGCGGTACATTGGCACACAATCGCATTGAAGACAGTATGTTCAAGCCTTCTAAATATTCCCCAGCATTGTCCAAAGCGCCAGATATAACCATCCATCCCGTGCGGAAACCGGCCACCAAATAGGTTTTTGATAAACCATTGAAGGTGACAAACATCACATCATCAGCCAATGAAGCTATTGAGGTGTATGGGGTGTCATCGTAGCGAATCAATTCGTAAATTTCATCACTGAATATAATCAAGTCATGTTTGCGAGCCAGTTCGACCACCGCTTGTAATTGTTGTTGTGTATACACAGCACCAGTTGGGTTATTGGGATTGATCAGTACTATGCCTCGGGTATTGGCGTTGATTTTGGCTTCCATGTCTGCCAAGTCAGGCGCCCAGTTCTGATCCTCGTCACAAATGTAATGTACCGCTTTGCCACCTGACAGGTTAACGGCTGCGGTCCACAACGGATAATCTGGTGCTGGAACCAACATTTCGTCACCATTGTTCAGTAAAGCTTGCATGGTCATCACAATCAATTCACTGACGCCATTGCCAATAATGATGTTATCCAGCTGTAAATTTTTTATGTTGCGCTGTTGGTAGTAATCATAAATGGCTTCTCGAGCCGGGCTGATGCCTTTGGAGTCAGAGTAACCAACGGCATCAGTGATATTGCCTACCACATCTTTGATGATGCCTTCAGGGCCATCGAAACCAAAAGGTGCAGGATTACCCACATTCAGCTTTAAAATTTTGTGACCTTGGGTTTCAAGCTTCATTGCCGCAGCCAGCACAGGACCGCGGATGTCGTAACTGACTTTCTTTAATTTATCGGATTTAGCTATTTTTTTCATGTTTATTTAGTTGTTTATTAATAAGTGATACCACGTTGGGTTAGGTAATAACTGGCAAAAGAGCCCAGCCAATGGCCTCCGGCATAATGTTCGCCAGTGACAGCAGCTAAACCAGACTGGGCGTGTTGAGCAGCCAGCTTGGTTAAATTTGAACGGCGTTTATCTTTTTCAGGTAAGCCACTGGCAATGCCTTCAAGCATCCAAGCACGTGCTATGTTCAAACCATCTAAATGTGCCAATTTACCATCGATTCTGTCAGTGACCTCAGCCACTGGTAGCCAGCGAGTGCCTTGTTTGATTTCAGGCAAAAACTTTTTCAACCAACGTCCGTAATCACGTTGGTCCATTATGCGGCGCAACAAATCAGCTTGTGCTAAACAGGGAGATAAAAAGTCATGGCCGGAAGGTTCATAATCGATAGGGCAGTTCTCATCTTTAAGGTACAGGCGTTTGATGTGCTTTCTCAATAATGCTTGAAAATCAATATCGGCGGTGGTTTGGGCATAATCATAAGCCAAGCCAAAAGCAAATGCTGTCTGGCTGTGTTCGCCGGACCGAATAGGGTAAGCCAGTTTTGGTATCCAATTGGATAATTGGGCCACCACATGATTTTTCAGCGGTTGCATGGCAACTAACCATTGCTGGGCTAGTGGGTGTTGCCAGTCATGTAATTCAGCGTACAGTTGCAAAAACCAAGCCAGTCCATAGGGCCTTTCAAATCCCGCACGACCAGGTTGTTGGAAGTAGTTAAGCTCAGCTTGTAATTTTTCTGTTGTGAAATGTGCATTGAGCCGGTTGAGTATTTCTGCGGTTTTGGGGTGACTGGGAAACAGTTTTGCGGTGCGGGCCAATAACCAATGACCGTGTACTGATGAGTGCCAATCAAAACAGCCAAAAAATACTGGGTATAAAGTATTTGGGTCTTGTGCGTCAGCTTTGGAGTTGAGCACATGTTTGACTGAGCTTGGGTAGGTTTGGTCAAGACAAGTCAGTGCCAAATCCGCCAAATCAAACTGTTTGTCAGCAGGCAATACATCATAACTCAATAGTGTTGGTCGGTTGGAATCAGTGACATCGAAGCTTTTTCTGAATAGAAGGTTTTGTTCGCCTAGGGCGTTTTTCAACGGCATTAAACCTAATTCCTGACGGGCTTGAGTCAACACACCAAGGCCGTTAATGGGGTACAAAACAGGATGGTCCAAGCTTGGGAGCTGTATCAATAACTCACCAAATTTTTGCGGCAAATCTTGGCGCATCAAATGGTGGTCATAAGCTTCTGCATACCACTCAGCTGGTATTTGTTTGGCTTTTACGGCTTGCAAAATCAGTGGTAAATAATCTGCTTGTTGGTCGATGTCGCTGCGCTTGAACAGCAACAGGGCAATTTTAGCAGGGTTTTCGCCCACATCATCGGTGCCTGGCCAATGACCCAGTTGTTCAATCACTTGGTCTAACAGCTGTATGTTGCTTTTATCAAGTTGCTTTTGAGCTTGTTTAAGCTGTTTTATCAGTTGGGCATTTTTAACGGTCTTTTTGGCAGTTTTTAATTGGTTGATTGCGCCACGGTGCTGCTGATCCTGTTGCAAAGCCAGTTGCATATTTTGCTGTGGGTTTTCAGCCCTTGAATAATGACTGCAAAATAACAAAGTCAGGGCAGTATAAAGCAGTGTCAATTGATGGATTTTTCTCATAAGTTGAACTATGACATAGATTGCTGTAATGCTCAAGTCTATATAGTTACAGTGTTATGTGGTTACTTTGGCTTAATGTGTCTGTCATGCGCTATTAACTTTTAACCCCGAGAATCACCACGCAATGCTTCGTCCTTTATAATCAAGGAACAAGGGGTGCTTGCTGTCATGTTGTTGATTGTTTTGCATTTGTTTTATCAGCATCGCTGCAGTTGTTTCAGCAGTTTGTAGTTGACCACTGGGTAAGTTTCGTTGAAATGGTGCGGATAAGTCGGTATCTGTGGTTCCTGGATGTAACAGTAAAAATTTAACTTTTGGGTGTTTTCGATGCCATTCAATGGCCAGTGTTTTCATGCCCATATTCAAAGCTGCTTTACTCATGCGGTAGGCATACCAGCCACCCAACTGATTGTCCTCAATACTACCAATGCGCGCTGATACTGAGGTCACCAGTGGTTTTTCAGCCTTTATAATCAGGTTTTCAAATGCTTTGATTACCAACAAATGGCCAACAGCATTGGTGGTAAAGTTATTAATGAGTTGGTTGGTGTTAATTTGGTTGAGGGCTTTTTCAGGCATGAATTCATCACTGTGTAATATGCCTGCACAGTTAATCAACCAATCAATGTGGCTGAACTGTTGGCTTATTTGTTCACTCAACTTGTTGATTGAGTTAACATTGGCGACATCACAGTATGCATGCCAAGTCTTGTCACTGTTGGGTGTCAAATCACGGTAAGTGCGACTGGTTTTAATGACTTGGTGTCCAGCTTTGGATAGTTGATTGGCGGTTGCCGCACCAATACCCTTTTCACCACCAATAATAAGTACATTCATATGTAAAACTTCATTTAATCAAGGACCTTAAAGCGTGCTTTAAGTCCGCGTGTTCAAATTCAAAACCAGCATCCAGTAGTCTTTGTGGTAGGACTCGGGCATCAGCCAGTAATAGTTCATCGGCCACTTTACCAAAAATCACCCGGACTAAAAATGCAGGCATGTGCATAAAAGCTGGTCGCTTGAGGGTTTTGGCTAAGCTTTGGGTGAAAGCTAGGTTTGAGACTGGCTGTGGTGAAGTTAAGTTATACACCCCCTGACAATTTGTCTGCTTAATCAAAAAATCAATAGCTGTCATGACATCACTGATGCTGATCCAGCTGTGGTGTTGGCGGCCATCACCGAGTCTGCCTCCGAAGCCCATCTTAAACGGCAAAAGCAGGTCTTTCAGCGCACCACCTGTGGTTGATAACATCATCCCAAATCTGAGCTTAATCAGGCGAGTTTCAGTGGCTTTTAAAGCATCGGTTGCAGCTTCCCAGTTCTGGCTGATTTTGGCGACAAAGTTATCCCCGGGTTCGGAGTCCTCATGCAAAGTTTCATTGGGGCGATGTCCGTAGTAACCAATGGCTGAAGCACACAAGAAAGTTTTAGGTCGGTAGTCAGACAACATAATTTCATCTACCAGCCATTGGGTGCCCTGAACGCGGCTTTTATAGATGGTCTGCTTGTATTGCTTTGTCCAACGTTTGTCGGCAATGCCTGCTCCAGCCAAGTGTATTACGATGTCTGGTGCTTTGATCTTGAGTTCAGTCAAAGATTCACGGTAATTCCAACTGGGATTATTGGCTGATGAGCCCTTCCTGTGTAAACCATGAATGTGATAGTTGTCAGCCAATGATTCAGTGATTTGCTGACCCAACATACCACTTTGTCCGGTAATGAATATGATGGGCTTGGCAATTGGATTGGATTGAGTCATGACTGATTAACTTAAATGAGGTTATTTAATGTTAATCAGGGGTAGGTGAATCTGCTGTCAAACCTCCCGTTATTTTTTAATTTTAAGCAAATTAAAAGTATGCAACGAAGGAGTCCAGGTCTTGTTCGTCATCCATGTTCAGTAAAGTGACTTGGGTGTGGTCATCAGAGAGGCTGTAAACCAGGTCAAATATTTTTTCATCGGTGGCTTCATTGCTGCTTTTGATGATAGCGACAGTAAACTCATCAATAATGATGTTGGCTTGTTGTTTCTTTGCCATAAAATATTCACAAGCCATAATGGATTCCTCATCCTGTCCATCCACAATCAGCAGCAACTGATTTTGATACAATTCGATTTGGCTTGAAATCACGCCAGGGCTTGGGACAAAAGATGTGGTGGTACTTTTTTTGTTAAGAACGTCACACAAGGAACTCAGCGATTTATTTAATAAGCCACATACCTTAATGACTTTTGCAGCACCAATGGCCTGGTTGTTATTTGGGGCATTGCGACTTAATTGCCAACTGGCACGATTCAATAGTTGAACCATTTTTTTATCATCAAACACCAACTTAAATGCCATAAGCACAGGTGGTTGTTGATTGGCAGTACCCGCTAATACTGACATTTGTAGGGCTTTTTTATCGTTTTTCTTTGCCTGTATTTGATCAACCACAACATTGGCTGATTTGATGTCCTCAGTCACCAACCAAGAAGCATTCAATCGATTGGCTAAAATATGAGTATAAGCCTTGAATCGGTTGACGTGAATTCTGTTGATGCCTCTAAAGTACACTTTTGGCTGAGTTTGATCAGCAGCTAAAAGTGTTTTGTTTTCAGTTGGGATTTTCACAGTGTTGTTTATTCTTTTCATCAGTTATAGTTGGTTTGGCTAACAGTTAATTCAAGGGGTTCAATATACCTATGAATTCAACCTGATGAGGCATTACTTTGTAAACAATTGTGTGGTTTTGGTGTTGAAAACCAACACCGAGCGATACAATTACTGACTCATCTGTAACACCATTAACACCCCACAAACACTGATGACTGCGCCGATGATTTTGCGTTTATTCATACCTTCTTTGAGTATCAGCCAGCTTAATATCAAGATAAAGATTGAAGCGGTTTCATTCAAAATCGATGCCACCGAAGCTGAGGTGTATTTGTAACCTGCTACCCAGACCATGGTTGATAGGTATTGGCCCAAAACAGCGCCTATCAGCAGCCAGTATTTACCGCTGCTGCGCATGGCTGCCATAGGGTTGAGGCTTTTACGTAACAACAGGTTGAATAGCAGCATGGTAATCACGCCACCAATGGTGCGGATGAAGATAATCCAAAAGAATGGTAAGTCTGTGGTTACAGGTTTGATAATGACAATACCCAAGGCAGTGAAAAACACCCCCAAGGCGGCGAATACAAAGCCTTTAATAGGCGGGTTCTCAACCAATAAGGACTTGCGCCTGAAACTGATTACGATTACTCCAATTATAACCAGGGCCATACCCATCACTTGCCAAGCATTGAGTCGCTCACCCAAGTAATAAAAGGATAGAAACACCACAAAGGGGCTGTATAAGCTGCCAGTTAAGCCGGTTAAGCCTGCGCCAATCATTTGTAGGGCACGCAGGTAAAATAAATCCGCCAACATGATGCCAAAAAAACCACTGACCAACAACAAGCCCCAATCCGCAAGCGTTAAAGTTGGTGGTGTCAGACCATCGGTGAAATAGAGTGTTGGTACCATCAACACCAATGTCAGGCTTATTTTGAACAAGTTCATGGCGCTGACATTGATTGAATCGCCGGCTTTGCGGTAACAAATCACCGCAAAAGCCCAAAGCAAGGCGCACAGCAATGATAAAAACTCTCCGTAACCAATGAGCATGACTTATTTAACCGTTAAAAATGTCCAGATTGTAAGCCAAAACACATGACTTAGAACGTATAATTATCAGCTTTGTTGATTTAATGAGGCTAACCATGCAGATCCGACACATGTTGATTATATTGTCTTTGTTCACTTCGTTTATGGCATTGGCGGCAGCTGACCCTGCTGAGACCAAGGCCGATGAAAAATGGGATGTAAACAATCCGCCCGGTGAAAAGAAAATGGTGGATATCAACACCACAACGGGCACTTGGATGAATGTTGATGTCAGTCCAGATGGACGCCTGATTGTATTCGATTTATTGGGTGATATTTACCTCATGCCAATGGCTGGTGGAACGGCACAGAATATAACCAACTCAATGGCTTGGGATATGCAGGCACAGTTTTCTCCTGATGGCACGCGGCTGGCGTTCACTTCTGACCAAGGTGGTGGTGACAATATTTGGACGATGGCAATTGATGGCAGTGATGTGCAGCCAGTTACGGATGAAAAATTCAGGTTGTTGAATTCACCTGCTTGGTCGCCTGATGGCAACTACATAGTTGCCAGAAAGCATTTCACTGGCATGCGCTCTTTAGGGGCTGGAGAAATATGGATGTACCATAAGTCTGGTGGTAAAGGCATCCAGTTGAATAAAAGACCCAATGAACAAAAAGACTTGGGCGAACCTGTTTATACACCTGATGGTAATTATGTGTTGTTTTCACGTGATTCAACTCCGGGCAAATATTTTGAATACTCGAAAGATTCAAACAATCAAATTTATGAGATTTTTGCCATTGAGTTGGCCACTGGTGAAATCAAACCTTGGGTGTCAGGACCAGGTGGTGCAGTCAGACCAACGCCTTCGCCTGATGGTAAATCACTGGCCTTTGTACGTCGCATCAGAAACGACAGCGCGTTATTTATTCAAGACCGAGAAAGTGGTGCGATCAAACCCATCTTTACCGGTTTAGAACGTGACATGCAAGAAACATGGGCGATTCATGGCGTCTACCCAACCATGTCTTGGACGCCTGATGGCAGTGGCATTGTGTTCTATGCCAAAGGCCAGATTCATCACATTGACGTGGCTACTGAGACAGTTAAGAACATTCCATTTCAAGTCAGTGACCAAAGAGAAATCAGGCAAGCAGTCACGGTTAAAAACGAAGTATCTCCTGAGGTTTTTGAGGCAAAAATGTTGCGTTGGTTACAACACTCACCAGCCGGTGATGTGGCCCTCTTTCAAGCCTTGGGACATATCTATACAGTTGATTTAGACAATGGTGAGATGCAAGGTCAGCCAAAAAGATTGACTAAACAGAATGATCATTTTGAGCTGTATCCACAGTTCAGTGCAGATGGTAAAAGTATTGTGTATACCACATGGCACGACCAAAAATTAGGTACTGTGCGCCTGTCCAACTTACAGGGCAGGTCTAAAGTAATATCCACCAAACCCGGTCATTTCACCAACCCAGTGATTTCCGCTGACGGTAAAAAAGTGGTGTTTGAGGCTGATGGTGGCGGACATTTAACCACCCCACTGTACTCGCACGATACGGGCTTATTTTTGCTTGATTTGGCCAGTAAAAAGCAAACTAAAATTGCCGACAGTGGCAGCAATCCTTTTTTCACTAAAGACAGTTCGCGGGTGTATTTCACTGGCCGATCGGTTACTGGTGAAGTTATGACCAGTCAACTTCAATCAACCGACCTGACTGGTAATGACAAACAAAACCATTACCAAGGCGAATGGATCACTCAATTTAAGGTGTCTCCGGATGAACAATGGTTGGCCTTTGTACAAAATTTCCAGGTTTATGTAACGCCTTTTGTACGCAGTGGCAAACACATCAGTACCGGTTCTGCAGCGGCTAATTTGCCGGTGAAAAACTTTTCTGAACATGCCGGTAATTACATCAATTGGAGTCAGGCATCGGATGCGTTGAGTTGGTCATTAGGGCCAGTGCTGTACCAGCAAAAACTGTCTGAGCGTTTTGACTTTTTGGGCGGTGAGCACACGGTTGCAGCTGACCCAGAGGCTGAAAAGGTTCAAGCCGAAGCCCAGTCGACCCACATCACCTTCAAAGTTAAAACCGACGTACCGCAGGGTACAGTGGCACTGGTTGGTGCAAAAATCATCACCATGGAGCAAGTTGACGGTGAAAACTTGGTCATCGATAACGGTGTTATCATTATTAACAACAACCGCATCACTGCGGTGGGGTCTGCTGACCAAGTACAGCCACCTAGCAATGCTGAAGTGATTGATGTCAAAGGTAAAACCATCATGCCTGGTATCGTAGATGTGCATTGGCACGGGCCTTATGCCAACGGGCAAATTACCCCGCAAACCAATTGGAATGCTTATGCGTCTTTGGCTTTTGGTGTCACCACCACGCACAACCCTTCAGCCGATACTGCGGCGGTGTTTTCAGCGGCAGAGTTGCAACGTGCAGGTAAAATCATTGCACCTCGCATTTACTCTACTGGCACCATTTTGTATGGAGCCTCACATTACTTTACTGCCAAAGTTAATTCCCTTGAAGATGCAGTTGGTCATCTGGAGCGCATGAAAGCAGCTGGTGCTTTTTCTGTGAAAAGTTACAACCAACCCCGGCGAGATCAGCGTCAACAAGTACTTGAGGCTGCACGCCAAACGGGTTTGATGGTGGTGCCCGAAGGTGGTTCCTTGTTCATGCACAACATGACGATGGTTATTGATGGGCACACAGGCATTGAACATTCAATTCCAGTTGGGGCGATTTATGCGGATGTCAAACAACTTTGGGCGGCAACAGAAACTGCCTATGTACCTACGTTAGGCGTGGGCTATGGCGGTATTTGGGGCGAAAGTTACTGGTATGACACCACCGATGTATGGAAGCACCCCTTGCTGTCCAAGTATGTGCCGAAACATGTGTTAGAGCCGGTTTCCATTCGCCGCACCAAAGCACCACTTGAAGATTACAACCATTTCAACAATGCACGGGTTGCCACTGAATTACAAAACGATGGGGTTGATGTGTTGTTAGGTGCTCATGGGCAACGCGAAGGTTTGGCTGCGCACTGGGAAATGTGGATGTTTGCGCAAGGAGGCATGTCACCTTGGAATGTGATCAAAGCCAGCACCATAGATGGGGCCAAATATATTGGCATGGATGAAGATTTGGGTTCAATCAAAGCCGGTAAGCTGGCTGATTTAGTGATTCTGAATACCGACCCCTTGCAAGATATTCGCAACAGTGATGACATTGATCAAGTGATGATGAATGGTCGTTTGTATGATGCTGCCAGCATGAATCAGACTTACCCTGAAGAAGTGGCGCGAGCCAAATTTTATTTTGAGTGATTTAATATGTTGAAACTTTACACCTACTGGCGCAGCACCGCTGCTTACCGTGTACGCATTGCATTGAACTTAAAAGGCTTGGACTACGAGTCTAAGCCGGTACATTTGGTTAAGGATGGAGGCGAGCAACACTTGCCTGAATACCAAGCTTTGAACCCTCAGGGTTTGGTACCTGCTTTGGTGACTGATGGCGGTGTGGTGATCAACCAGTCGATGGCTATCATGGAATATTTGGAAACCACTTACCCAGATGTGGCCATCTTGCCTGCTGATGCCATTGGCCAGGCCCAAACCCGAGCCATGGCACAAATGATCGTTTCGGATGTCCATCCTTTGAATAACTTAAGGGTTTTACAGCTGTTGAAAAAAACCTGGAATCAGACGCAAATAGATGTGTGGTATGCACATTGGATTCATCAAGGATTTGGTGCTTTAGAACAGATGCTGCAAGGTTCAAATAACAGCTTTATGAACGCCATGTACCCCTGTATTTCAGACATTTGTTTGGTGGCACAGGTCTACAATGCCAACCGCTTCAATGTGCCTTTGGGTGATTACCCGCGTTTAGTGGACATCAATCAACGCTGTATGGAGTTGCCGGCTTTTAAAGACGCCGCCCCTGAGGCACAATTAGGGGAAGTTGATGGCTGATGGGGTGATTGAATTGTTGGCCATTGGTCATTCGGGTGAGGTGCAAGGGCTCAGCCAAGATGAAGTGGATTTGCTGCCTGAAATGATTCAGGAGGTGGTGTCTCAAATGGTGGATTTTTATGCCGGTGCTGGCTTTCAGGCGCCTTGGGTTGCCTATGTTTCAAAGTTCAATGGTGCTGTTGTTGGCGGCGGGGCGTTCAAGTCTGCTCCCTACAATGAGCAAGTCGAAATTGCCTATTACACCTTGCCAGAGTTTGAAAACCAAGGCATGGCGACAGGCACTGCGCAGGCCTTGATCGACTTGGCAATCCAAACCGATGAAGCGTTGAAAGTTGTGGCACAAACACTGCCTGAAAAAAATGCCTCAAATCATATACTGCAAAAACTGGGTTTTACTTTTTATGATGTGGTTGACCACCCTCAAGATGGTCCGGTCTGGGAATGGCACCTGTTTTGAGGCCCGCCAAGCACTGTTGTGATCGGGCCAATTAAATGACTCAAACCAAGCACTATGATGTGATTGTATTGGGCGCAGGCGCCGCTGGTTTGATGTGTGCATTAACCGCTGGTCAAAAGGGTTTAAAAGTTTTGCTGCTGGAAAAGTCCAATAAACCAGGTAAAAAAATTCTGATGTCAGGTGGTGGACGATGCAACTTCACCAACCTCTACACTGGGCCTGAAAACTTCATTTCTCACAACCCGCATTTTTGCAAATCGGCATTGAGTCGATACACGCCATGGCATTTCATCGAAATGGTTAACAAACACCAAATTCCATACCATGAGAAAGAATTGGGTCAGTTGTTTTGTGACCGCTCATCCAAAGACATCCTCAATATGCTGTTGGATGAATGTGCGGATGGACAGGTTGAAATCAGGATGAACACAGAAATCACTGCAGTGGAGTGTGCAACAACAGTTGCTGTGAGTACTTCTGCTGGTTTGTTTAGCGCTGAACATTTGGTGGTGGCCACTGGTGGTTTATCTATTCCTAAGATGGGTGGCTCTGATTTCGGCTACCAGTTGGCCGCACGCTTGGGGTTAACTGTTAAAGCCAAACAAGCGGCTTTGGTGCCTTTTGTGTTTACCGATCATTATAAAGACTTATTCAGTGCTTTGTCGGGCAGTGCTTTGTCAGTTCATGTCGCATTGCTGGACAATAAATTGGCGCCCAGCTTCCATCACCAAATGCTGTTTACACATCGCGGCTTGAGTGGTCCAAGCATATTGCAAATCTCCAGCTATTGGCAATTAGGCATGCGCATTGCTGTCGATTTACTGCCCGAAATAAATGCTGAAGAAGCAGTGTTGTTGGCCAAGCAGGACAACCCGAATATGTTGTTGAACCAATGGTTCAGCAGCTTAATCAGTAAAAAAGTAGCACATTCTATTCTAAGTCATGAGTTTCCAGACTGGCATGATCAGTCCTTACAAAACCTCAGCGCAGAACAACTGAGCACAGTGGCAAAATTACTCAATGCCTGGGTGCTTAAACCATCAGGAACTGAAGGTTATCGCACCGCAGAAGTGACATTGGGTGGTGTGGATACTGAGCAGCTGTCATCTAAAACCATGGCATGTATCAAGCAGCCTAATGTCTATTTTATTGGCGAGGTGGTGGATGTTACTGGTCATTTAGGCGGCTTTAACTTTCAGTGGGCTTGGGCCTCGGGACATGTGGCTGCACAGGCCATTGCGGCAGTGCATTCGATTTAAATTTCAGTAAAAACAATCCCGGGTCGAGCCCGGGATTGTTGATGCATCGTCAATGATTGGCTTTATTCTATGATGAACTTACCTTTCATGATGCCCCAATGACCTGGAAAACTACAGAAAAAACTGTAATCAACGTCTTTAGACAAAGCGCTTACATCAAAAGTAATTGAGGTGCTTTCACCACCGCCAATCACGTCAGTGGCTGCTATGACTTTACTTTGGTCTGCGGGCAAGTAATGGTTGTCCAGTCCGGTAGCCATGCCGGCGGTGGCAACCGATTGAAGGTCGTCAGTCTGAGTTAAAACCCAGTTATGACCCATGACATTTTTAGCCATGCTGCCAGTGTGATTTAAGGTCAGGTTTACTTTGCTGCAATCAGCACCTACTGTTAATTCTGTTTGATCAAATCTCATTTGATCATCGCTGTTAATTTCAATGTCGCAAGTTTTTGCGGAAACCGATGATGCAAGCCCCAAAGAGCAGGCCAACACAGTCAAAGAAATTACTTTTTTCATCTTTTTTTCCTCAGGTTATTAAAGATGCCATTAATATATAGATGAATTCTTTGTTTTCAAGCGTCGAAGTGCCTGAGCACAGTACATTTGATGGGTGTTGTTATAACAATAAAATAACCAGTTGAACGTTGTTAATGACATTTTCTAAAGGGCCTGGCTTGTGGTAGTATTTATATATGAGTGCAGTCAAATTTAAATCTCCAATCAGCCGATTAATCCATTGGGCGGAATTAAATCCGCACGGTGTTTACCTGACTCAACCAATGGGCGATGAGCGCATTGAATACACTTGGAGCCAGGTGTTGGACGAGGTCTCTCGAGTGGCTCAATACTTGGGCCGTTACCCGCGCGGCAGCCACATTGCCATCATTTCACTTAATTGTGCACATTGGATTATGGCGGATCTGGCCATTCAAATGGCGGGTCATGTGTCCATTCCAATTTATCCGACTGCTTCCAAGCAAACCATAGCAAAGATATTGCAACATTCGGAGTCCAAGGCGGTGTTCGTGGGCAAGATGTTTGACCCTGATCTGGTGCCTGAATTGTTGCCTACTCATTGTGATCAGTTGGCCATTTACCAGCCCCATCCAAACATGCCATTTTGGCAGCAATTGATTGACAGCAATCAGCCGTTGAAACAAATTGAGGATAATGCCGCTGATGACTTGGTCAGTATAGTTTATACCTCGGGTACCACGGGTGATCCCAAAGGTGTGATGGTTGCTTACCGCGCGGTTCATGCTGCGATGGATTTAATTAAAAGCGTCATTGTGGTTAATCCACAAGATCGCTTTGTATCATACTTGCCATTGGCACATGTTGCAGAACGGATGGCTGTACAGTTTGCGGCGCTGTATCACGGTGCGCATGTGGCTTTTATTCGTTCCTTAGAATCCTTTACTGCAGACGTTAAAACTGCACAGCCCAGTATCTTTTTTGGGGTCCCCAGAATTTGGACCAAGATCAAGATGGCGATTGAAGGCAAGCTGGGCGGTGCCAAGGTATTGCATGCTTTATTCAGAATGCCTTTACTGGGTAGGTGGCTGAAAAAGGCGCTGCTTAAACAGCTGGGGTTTCAAAATGTGCGTTATGCGCTGTGTGCAGCAGCTGCAGTGAATGTTGAGGTGTTGAAATGGTATGGTCAGCTGGGGTTAAAGCTGAATGAAGCTTACGGCATGTCAGAAACCTGCGGCTTGTCACACATGACTCGGCAAAGTGACACAAAAGTAGGCAGTGTAGGTCGCGTGATTGAGGGTTGTGAATGCCGCTTATCTGCTGGGGGTGAAATTTTGTTGCGCAACCCCGCGATGATGGACGGTTATTATAAACAGCCTGAGTTAACTGCCCAGACCATAGATGCCGAAGGTTGGTTACATACCGGTGATCTCGGTGAAGTTGATGCCGATGGTTTTTTGTATATTACTGGCCGAGTTAAAGACATTTTTAAAACCAGTAAAGGTAAATACATCGCACCTTCACCCATTGAGCAGCGGTTTCAGTCGGCTTTAGGTATTGAGCATGTGATGTTGATGGGCAACGGTTTCACCCAACCTTTTTTACTGGTTTCTACTTTTGAATCACCGCACGCAAAAGACCCAAGTAATTTAGTCGCTGATTGTAAGCAACAACTGGCGTTGATCAATCCAAAGCTTGAGGCACATGAACGCCTGAGCCATATATTTATCAGCCATGAAGCGTGGAGCCCAGACAATGGATTGCTCACGCCCACGCTGAAATTAAAACGTGATGCCATAGAAAAACATTATCATTCGGTGGTTGAAAATGCAATGGCCGCTGCCAAAGATCAAGTGCTATTGATATAAATTTAACCGAGATAAAAGATGAAAATAACAGGAAAATTCGACGTGCAAATGAAACCTTTGGAAAGTTCTTTTGTGGGTCAAAACGGCATCACAGTTTCACGCATGTCAATAGACAAGACATTCAAAGGGGCATTGAGTGCCCACAGCCAAGGTGAGATGATCAGTGCCGTGACTGAAACACCGGGTTCTGCAGCTTATGTTGCGATTGAGCAGGTCACTGGAACTTTGTCTGGAAAGTCAGGCAGCTTTGTGTTGCAGCATGCTGGCCGCATGGATCAAGGGGCCGCCAAATTAACCTTAGAAACTGTTCCAGACTCTGCCACTGATGAATTACAAGGTTTGCGTGGAACCATGCAAATACGGGTTGAAGAGGGTCAGCACCACTATGATTTCGAGTATGTTTTACCCGAACATAATTGTCGATGTTACTAAATAGCTGGTCAATGAAATTGTGTTACTGATTCTTGGGTGGTTTGGTTGGCTGCTCTGAGGGTTTTTCTGGTACTGGGTCAAAGCCACCTTCACACATAGGCTGACAACGCGCCAACCTTTTGATACCCAAGTAAAAGCCTTTGAATACACCAAACCTACGCACTGCTTCAATCATGTACTCAGAACAGCTGGGATGGAATCGACAGCGATTACCTAACAATGGACTGATTATGTATTGATAGCCACGCAAAATTGAAATGAATATGCTTCTAATCATGAATAATGGTTGCTCATTGCTCCAGTTTCAGGTATAAAGTTCGCCTTAAATTTTAAGTAATTCAGTGCCTGTTTAACTACATTCATTGAAAAACTTAAGTCAGTCCATATTTTAGCACGCGCCGTTTTAACGCGAAGTATTAAAGGAGATAAAAAATGGCAGAAAGAAGTATCAATGATTTGCCCGCAGATTATGTTCCAAAGATGGATTTGCCTGAAGATTATGTGCCAAGCAAAAAAGAAGAATACATGTCGGACATGCAATTGGAGTACTTCCGCCGCAGAATTTTGCAGTGGAAAGAAGATTTGTTGAAAGAATCCAACGAAACCATAGCCAACCTTAAGTCAGAAGCCAGAGACATCAGCGATGAAGCTGAAAGGGCGTCTCGAGAAACTGAAAATACTTTTGAGCTCAGAACCCGTGACCGATACCGTAAATTGTTGAAAAAAATCAACAAAGCTCTGGATCGTTTCAAGACCGGGGATTATGGTTATTGTGAAGAAACGGATGAGGAAATTGGCTTGCCAAGGCTGATTGCCAGACCGATTGCGACCTTGTGTATTGATGCGCAAGAACGATGGGAATTGAAACAAAAAATCACCAAAGAAGGATAATCGATGGAAATAGCTCCACAAGTAGCTCAATTAGATGACTTCCAACAGCGCACTGACGCGCTGTGGAGGTATCTTTGACTATGAAAACAAGAAAGAACGTTTAGAAGAAGTCAATTTAACCATGGAAGATCCTGATGTATGGAATGATCAGGACAAAGCCCAAGCCCTCAGTAAAGAACGCTCAGCACTGGATCACATCGTCAGCACCATTGATGACCTCAAAGCCGGTATTGCAGACGCCAAAGAATTTTTGCAAATGGCCAATGAGGAAGAAGACCAAGACAGTTTGCAGGAAGTACTGGGCATGATAGCTGAATTGGAAAGCAAGATTGAAAAACTTGAATTCCAAAAGATGTTCTCAGGTCCTATGGATGCCAACAACGCGTTTGTAGACATCCAGGCAGGTTCTGGTGGCACCGAGGCACAGGATTGGTCTGAAATGCTGTTGCGCATGTACCTGCGCTGGATTGAGTCACGAGGCTGGAAGGCTGAATTGATCGAAGTCTCAGCAGGTGATGTAGCGGGCATTAAATCTGCCACCATCAAAGTAGATGGCGAGTATGCTTATGGTTGGTTAAGAACCGAAATTGGGGTCCATCGCTTGGTCAGAAAATCACCGTTTGATTCCAGTAATAAACGCCACACCAGTTTCGCTGCGGTGTTTGTTTCGCCAGAAATTGATGACAGCTACGATGTGGACATAGATCCGTCTGATTTGAGAATTGATGTGTACCGTTCTTCAGGCGCTGGTGGACAACACGTCAACAAAACCGAATCTGCGGTAAGGATTACCCACGTACCCACCAATACCGTGGTACAGTGTCAAAACGGTCGATCCCAGCACCAAAATAAAGCCACTGCTATGCAACAGCTGAAGGCCAAGCTGTATGAGCTGGAAATGCAAAAACGCAGTGAAGAGTCGCAATCCATGGAAGAAACCAAATCGGACATTGGCTGGGGCAGCCAAATTCGATCCTATGTATTGGACCAATCACGCATCAAAGATTTAAGAACGGGTGTGGAAAACACCAACACCCAGTCTGTGTTAGATGGTAACCTTGATAAATTCATCGAAGCCAGCTTGAAACAAGGCTTATAACCAATATTGAAACATTAAATACCATGACCGAAGACAATAAACTGATCACCGAAAGACGCGGTAAATTAACTGCCATCAGAGCTGAACGAAACGCTTATCCGAATCAATTTAAACGCAGCCATTTAGCCGCTGATTTACATGCCAAGTATGGTGACATGGACAAAGAAACCCTGGACCCACAAAACATAGAAGTGGCGGTCGTGGGCCGCATGATGGGTCAAAGGTTATTTGGCAAAGGTGGGTTTGCCGCATTGAAAGACGTGTCAGGTGACATCCAGCTGTTTGTTCAGTTGAATGGCGTGGGTGAGGATGTGTTTAATGACTTTAAAACCTGGGATATGGGCGATATAGTCTACGGCAAAGGTCATTTATTCAAGACCAAAACAGATGAGCTGTCGGTTAAAGTAAAAGAACTGCATTTGGTCACTAAATCGTTGCGACCATTGCCTGAAAAATTTCATGGTTTATCCGACCAAGAAACCCGCTACCGTCAACGTTATGTGGATTTAATTGTTAACAACGAATCGGCAGATGTGTTCAGAACAAGATCTAAAATGATTTCACACATCAGGCGTTTTATGGAAGACCGTGATTTCCTGGAAGTGGAAACACCAATGATGCATGTAATTCCTGGTGGCGCCGCTGCCAAACCGTTTACCACCCACCACAATGCATTGGATTTAGAGCTGTATTTAAGGGTGGCACCCGAGTTGTTCTTGAAAAGGTTAACGGTTGGAGGGTTTGAAAAAGTATTTGAAATCAACCGCAATTTCAGAAATGAAGGTGTTTCTACCAAGCACAACCCAGAATTCACTATGATGGAGTTTTATTGGGCCTATGCTGATTACAATGATTTGATGGACATCACCGAAGCTTTGTTCAAGTCTTTAGCAGACCAAGTCAAAGGTACCTACCAGTTTGAATACCAAGGTCAAATGTTGGATTTTGGCCAGCCGTTCAGACGCCAGTCAATGGCTTCATTGGTGGCTGAGTACAGTGATGGTTTAAGCGTCAATGACTGCAATAATTTGTCACTTATGCAAAAACATTGCGATGACAAGGGCATTACATACAACAAAAACTGGAAAAAAGGCGAGTTACTGGCTGAATTGTTCGATTTGTATGTTGAAGCCAACCTCATCCAACCTACTTTTGTGACAGAATACCCTATAGAGATATCACCGTTGTCACGAAGGAACGATGAAAACCCTGAAATCACAGATCGGTTTGAATTGTTTATTTGTGGAAATGAGATCGCCAATGGCTTCTCGGAGTTGAATGACCCAGAGGATCAGGCTGATCGATTCAAACAACAGGTGGCGAATCTTGAAGCAGGAGATGATGAAGCCATGCATTATGACGCAGATTACATCCGAGCCTTAGAATATGGCATGCCGCCGGCAGCTGGTGAAGGTATTGGGATTGATCGTTTGGTGATGTTGTTCACAGACTCTGCTTCGATTCGCGATGTATTATTGTTCCCATATATGAAGCCAGAGTAGCGCCATGAATGAAAGCCAAGGTATTAGATACGCCAGAAAAACTGTAGATGCATCTTGCTTGCTGTTGCACAAGGGACATTCATGTGTCTGCCAGGTGAAAAACATCTCTGCCTCAGGTATTTTAATTGAATCAATTGAAAATGATTTAATCACTGATTTAGAAGAGGGTGCGGTGTGTATCTTGGAAATCGTGGTTAATGAAACTTTTAACTTACATGTTTCATCCAAAGTCATGCGCATCAACAACAAAGAGATTGCCCTGCATTACATTTCTATCCCAGAAGACAAACAAGTGGCTTTGTGGCAATTATTGGGCGATCATGTGCATGAAGTGGAATCTTTCGGCACCTAACACCGCTCAACTTTGACTGGCTATTTCAGCTTTTTTATCACCGCAGTGTTGTTGGCACTGACCCCAGGGCCTGATGTCTTGTTGGTGGTGGCGATTGCTGCCAAAGAAGGTTTCAAGCCAGCCCTCACCTTAACACTGGGTTTAGCCAGTGGCGTCATCTTTCACACCGCTTTAATAGCGCTGGGTTTATCCGCACTTATTATTGCCAGTCCTTTGGCAATGACTTTAATCGCTGGATTCGGCGCGTGCTACTTGCTCTACCTGGCATGGCTGACATGGCAGCACAGAGGTGATCAAGTCGCCCAAGCCAGTCTTGATCAAGAGGCTAAACAAACAGGTGCTTATTATTGGCGTGGGGTGGTCATGAATATCACCAATCCCAAAGTCTTGTTGTTTTTTCTGGCACTGTTCCCGCAGTTCGCCCAATTGAATGAACCGGGTTATCAACTGCGTATCGCTGTATTGGGATTGATTTTTATTGTGGTGACTGTCGTGGTGTTTGGTGGTTTGGCATACCTGACTGCCAAGAGTACCCAAAGCTTCATGCAAAATCCCAAATTTAAATCAGCCATGGATTACATAACAGTGCTGATTTTTGTGGGGCTGGCTGGACTGCTGCTGTATTCAATAAAATAACACAAGCACAGTTTGTTAGCTGCATTTCAGCGACTTGGATTACCTCAGTCAACTTTAAAAGTTTAAAATTATTCGTCAGTTATCTGAGCGCTTCGATGGACTCATTCGACATGAATGCTGGACTTTTTCAAGCACCACCTGTCTGAATATTCCATAATTGGTGGTACCGTCCTTGTTGGTTAACCAGCACATCATGATTGCCCGATTCAACAATTTTTCCGCCTTCAAATACATGTATCTGGTGCGCATGAACCACGGTAGAAAGTCGATGTGCAATCAGAATAATGGTCCGTCCAGCAGCAATTTTCTTTAAAGATTTTTGAATGGCTGCTTCGGTTTCATTGTCCACAGCCGAGGTGGCCTCATCGAGAATCAAAATCGGTGGGTTTTTCAATAAAGCACGGGCCAGGGCGATTCTTTGGATTTGGCCGCCTGAGAGTTTAACGCCGCTCTCGCCCACTGTGGTTTGGTAACCTTGGTCTAACTTTGAGATGAATTCATCTGCTTCGGCGAGTTGAGCGGCATGAATTATGGCATCATCTGTGGCGTTTTCATTGCCGTATTTGATGTTATCGAAGATGCTGGCATTGAACAGAAATGTGGCTTGTGACACCAACCCAATTTGTGAGCGCAGTGATTCGATGTTGATGTTTTCAAGTGGTACATTGTCCAGTTTAATGGCACCTTGTTGGGCATGGTAATAGCGCATCAGTAATTTTATGATGGTGCTTTTGCCTGAACCGGTTTGGCCGACAAAAGCGTGTGTTTCACCGGCCTTAATAGACAGCTTGATGTTGGTCAAGGCTGCTTGTGATTGTGAATCGTATTTAAATGTGATGTTGTTGATGTCTATGGCGCCTGATAAGGCGATTGATTGTGCTTGGTCATGGTCCCTGATTTGAATGGGTTCATCGAGCAAGCCCAAGATACGCCTGGCTGAAGCCATGCCGCGCTCATACAAGTCCATGGTGTTGGCCAAATCCCTGAATGGCCACAATAAACGTTGGGTCAGAAACACCAGTACGCCATAAGCACCAACGGCTAAATCACCATTCAAAGTATCCAAGCCACCGACAATGAAGGTGGCTAAAAAACCAGTTAAAATAGCCATACGAATCACTGGTGTGAACGCAGAACTTATTTTAATGGCTGCTTCATTGGCTTTGACATAGTCATGGCTGATGTTGGCAATGCGCTGCTTTTCATGCTGTTCTTTGGTGAAACTTTTAATGGTGGCCACACCGGCAATGTTGGTGTTGATTGCGGCAGCAATTTGTCCGGCTTTTTCACGCACCAAGGCATAGCGAGGCTCGGCTTTGCGTTGAAAATAAAACGCCCCAAAAACAATCACTGGAATCGGGGTAAAGGCCAATAAAGCCAGCTTCGGTGAAATCAGAAAAAACACTGCGCCCACGGCCACAACAGAGGTAATCACTTGTAAAATGTCATTGGCACCAATGTTTAAAAAGCGTTCCAGTTGATTGACATCGTCATTCAGTATTGCAGTCAAACGACCGCTGGATTGATTTTCAAAAAAGCGCATGTCCATTTGTTGTATGTGGCCATAACATTCGACCCTGAATCGATGCTGTATTTTTTGTGCCAATTCACGCCAATTGCGTAAGTATAAATACTGAAAAATTGATTCACCGGCCCAAATCAAAAAAGTCAAAAAGCCCAACAGGTACAGTTGATGTTTGGGGTCTACCACGCCTAAATGGGCAACAAAAGAATCCTCTTGGTTAATCACCACATCAATCGCAATGCCAATCAATATCTCAGGTGCAATATCAAACAGTTTATTGATGATGGAGCAGATGCTGGCCCAAATGGCTTGCCCTTTGAAGCCTTTGCCATAGGTAAGAACTTTAATTAATGTCATGAGTATATTGGTTGTTTAAAGTGAATCAATAACGGGTTAAGGCAACGGTTTCAATTTCATTGGCGTGAAAATATTTGATTTCAGTGACTGTGCCGCCGTGGTGGGTAATGATACCAGTATAGCGTTGTGCATCTATATCAGAAAATTCGAATTCAAATTCTCGGTACAGCGACAACTTGCCCGCTCGCGGTTTTATTTTGATGCGTTTTTGCAGGATTGAGTCATCCAAAAACACCCAGTTCTTTTGTTGGGTGACTTGTTTACCCGCAAGTCGGGATGCATCCAAAGCATTGACTTGGTTGTACCAGTAATAGCCAATCATGGCCATGATGAGGAGCATTGTCAGTTCTAACATGGTGGTGTATTTTCGCCCAGTTTAATGGCTTTAATCAGTTTAACGGTCAAAGCTTAATGTTCAGTAAATTATACCTCGACACCTTAATATGTTGGTTGCTGACGATTATTCAATACAAGACTGCTGCTGCGGTTCAATAATGTGTCGAATTGGTAATTTCAGAAAGTAAGGAGTATAATAAATCCAACTTAATAAAAGCCAGCTTCTATGCTGGCTTTTTAGTCATACTGTCACAGTGATGAAATAGACTGCCATGACGGTTTCGTTTCCACCGCGAGTTTAGCAGGTGGGTACTCAGGTTCTCCAAAAGAGCCTCGTTGAATCATTTACTTGGTTTCCTTGGTGCCTATTAAATTTCTTATTTAATGGCTGAAACAAGCGACGCTGAGATTTGCTGCAACAAAGTGAAAATAATAATAAAAAAAGGAAAATATATGAATAACGAAAATAATTTAAAAATCATTGAAAAATGTACCATTGCCGCCCGGGGCGGCATGACCCTGTTGTCACAAGAGGAAGTCAACAAAATGATGGAAGCCGGTAAAGGCGGGGTGCATGAATTGTTCAGAAAATGCTGTTTAGCGGTGTTGAACTGTGATGCCAAGGAAGATGATGCAATGGCTGTTTTGGAGCGGTATCCAGATTTTGATGTAGAGCTGATTCCGCGTGAACGAGGCATCCATTTACGTTTCACTAATGCCCCTGCAAAAGCATTTGTTGATGGTAAGATGATTTCAGGCATCAGAGACTCAATTTTTTCTGTGTTGCGTGACATCGTGTTTCAGAGTACTGACAAAGGTGTTGGTAATTATGACCTGAATGAATCTTTTGATATCACTAATTTCGTTTTTGAAATTCTGCGTCGGGGTGAAATTCATCAGTATGGCGCGGAGCCAAACTTGGTGGTCTGTTGGGGTGGGCATTCGATTAATCGAGTTGAATACCAATACACCAAAGATGTTGGGTACCAGTTGGGTTTACGTGGTGCTCATATTTGTACCGGCTGTGGAACTGGCGCGATGAAAGGACCCATGAAAGGGGCAACGGTTGGCCATTCAAAACAAAGAATCAAGGATGGGCGATACATCGGCTTGACCGAGCCTGGTATCATCGCTGCAGAGGCACCAAACCCGATTGTTAACCATTTGGTCATCATGCCAGACATTGAAAAACGATTAGAAGCATTTGTGCGTTTGGGTCACGGTATCATCGTATTTCCTGGTGGCGTTGGTACGGCAGAGGAAATTTTATATTTGATTGGTATCTTGTCCAGCCAACAGAATAAAGGTGTGCCATTTCCTTTTATTATGACTGGCCCCAAAGAATCTGCAGATTATTTCCATAAAATTGATGAGTTCATTCGATTCGCTTTAGGTGATGAGGTGGCTGAATTGTATGAAATCATTATTGATGACCCTGAAGAGGTGGCAATCAAAATGATGGCTGGTATGGATGCGGTTAAATATTACCGCACCAAGAATAAAATCAGTTACTACTTCAACTGGGGTCTGCACATTGACAGTTCTTTCCAGTTCCCTTTTATTCCGTCACATGAAAATATGGCTGCTTTGGCCTTGTTTAAAAACCGACCGGTTGAAGAACTGACTGCTTCTTTGCGTCAGGCCTTTTCTGGTATTGTGGCAGGTAATGTCAAAGAGTATGGTGTACAGCAAATCAAAGAGAAAGGTGTTTACCAAATCAATGGTGACAAAGACTTGATGGAAAAGCTTGATGATTTATTGCAGTCATTTATCGAACAAAAGCGCATGAAGTTACCTGGCAGTGTTTATACGCCAGTATTCGAAGTGGTCAAGTAACTTCAGCTCACTCCATTGGGTGGCGTAAACAAATGCCTGGCTATAGACCAGGCTTTTTTTTGTGCTGCCGGTTTAATTTTTTCTAATTAAGTCATCGACAAGTTTGAGTTGCTAGGTATGGTTTTTGCTACCAATGAACCGTGGCTCGCCATGTTCAGTTAACTGCTTGGGTGTTTGTGGTGGTGATGCTGCCAATTTTAATTTGCCAATCATCGCCCGCTTTGTTCACTTGGTCTTGCATGGGCTTGGATATTTTTTCACGGTGCTTAGAGTTGAGGTTTTGCTCAGCGTTTGTAGGGAAATGTCCTGTGGCATGGGCTAAAGTAATTTGATCGAGCACCACGGTGCGATCATGACTGCTGATTTTGCTGTTGCCGATGTGCAGTTTATCCCAACTGGCAAAGGTCTGTGCGTTGGCGTTTATGAGGTGGGAGTTTTGTAGGTTTAATTGACCGGCCATGGTGAAATCATCAGCGCTCAGATTTAACTGTTGTTGCGTGTACAAATGCCCCTGGGTTGCGGTTAAACCTGTTTGGGCGCTGAGCCACGGTGCAATGTTTTGTAGGGCAAAGTGTTGTAGTGACAATGTTGCATGCACAGACAAGGGTGAAAGTACTTGGTCGCTGTTGATTTGTAGCACGCCCTCATCAGCAAAAACAACTTGGCTGTTGATGCTGAAAGATTGGTTTTGGTTATTCAGTTGTCGTGCTTCAAACGAGCTGAGACTTAAATCTAAGGTGCTGTTCAAGTCGGTGTCTCGCCAAGTGATCGGCCAGTGACTGAGGCCCACTTGGTTGATGTTGATGAGCCATGTAGGTGACGTTTCAGCTGTTGTGTCGTTGCTTGCTACAGGCGCTCCACCGAGTTCAGGTTCAATTAAGTCAGCCAGCGGCCAATTGATTTGCCAATTACCTTGGGTGGAATTAATGTGCTCAATGTGCAGTGTTTGGCTCTCACTGTCAAGCATGACTTGTGTGGCTAGTAAGTCGAGTGCGTTAACCTGTACAGCTTCGTGCCATTGTCCTTGATAAGCCTGCACGTCAATGTGGCTGAAGTTCAGCAGTGGCTTTTCAATCAACGGCCAAATCAGACTGCCCTTGGCTTGAAAAATGCCAGCTTGAGTGATGATACCAGTGCTTGCCGGCAGCAATTGATTCAATCGGGTGGCTTGAATGTCTTGCAGCTGTATTTCAGTGTTGAGTTGTTTTTGAGTTTGTTGGTAGTGTCCATTTAAAGCCACTGTCTCATTGTTTTCGGTGGTGAGGCTGAGGCTGAACTGGATGATTTCATCGGTTAAGTTGAATGCTTCATGCTGCAACACGATGTTTTTAAAGTTGAGGGTAAAATCTTGGTCAAAATTATTGGCTTGCAACTTAATGTGTGCTTGTTCCAAATTGATTTGGCCGATGGTTAAATTAATTGGTTCATTATGGCTTGTTGGTGCAGGCAATTCTGGCAAAGCTGGAATCAACAGTTGTCCCTCTGCATCCAACACCAGGGTTACTTGGGCTTGTATGACTTTAACATCAGAAATTTTCCATTCACCCCAAAGTAAGTTCAACGGGTCAAAATTAACCCCAGTTAATTGACTGTCATACCAAGTTTGATGATTTGAATCGGTGATTTTCAGGTTTTTGATGTTGGTGTTGAATGTCAGTGGGTTGAACTTCACTGCGGTCATTTCGGCACGCATGCCCAGCTGATCTGTCAGCTGTGTTTGCAATTGTTGCCGGATAATCGTTGGGAGCAAAAAATAAGCCAGTACGGAATACAGGGCCACAGCGGAAAACAACCACAATGATTTGTATTGGTACAGCTTTTTAGGTTTGGGCGAAGACATGTTCTGGCAATTAATCGCGTTGGGCTTTCAGCTTAGCGGTAATTATCTAAAATGTGAATCAATTGTTGCTGAAACTGCTGCTGTAAAGCCGCAGGTTGCATGATGGTTGCTGCCGCCCCCAGGCGCATCACATCTGCAATTAATTCTCGCTCGTCATTGTAGGGTATCGATAACAGCATGTGCTGATCATCTAAATGCTCAATACTTTGTTTAGAGTGCCAATGTTCAAACACCGTCCAAGGCGCCAATTGTTTATCAATTTGTATCACGGCCATGGATTTCATTGGCCCAGAAAATATGCCATAACTTTCCGCATAGTGTGCCCGCAGTGCGTCGTTGGAGACTTTCTTGGCTCGTTCAATGTCTGGTTCAATGCTTTGGATTTGTTCCAATGCAAACAATCGAATGCCCTCACGTAAATGGCACCAAGCATCCAAGTACCAAGCATTTTTGTAACTGGTTAATCGTTGTGGTGAAACCAACCTTTGGGTGATTTGTTGGCTGCTGCGGGTGAGGTAGCTGATGTTGAGTTTTTTTTCAGCTTGTAAGGCATTCATCACCGCCTGAAAAACTTGCGGGTTGGGTTTTCTGGATAAGGCTGGAATGATTTGAATCAAGCGTCGATTGGCAATGCCTTTTTGGTGTAACACCTTATCGATGTTGTGCAAAATTCGTTGCATTGGTTTTTGTAAGGATTCAGACTGTAAATCTTCTAACAACTGGGCTGCCATTAACAGGCCTTGGGTTTCTTCGGCATTGAGCCGGATGCCAGGTAAGTCAAATTGCGCAGCTTGGTCGTAATATACCCCATGTTCATTGCTTTTAATCGGCGCATTGTACTCGGTACGCAAGGTGCTGATGAGCCGGTATACCGTGGCTTGAGAGCATTCCAAGCGTTCCACCAGTTGTTCAATGGCAATCGGTGTGCGCCGTTCCTTTAACAAAGTGTCTAGTAAATAAATGCGCTCAATTTTGTTCATCAGTCTTGTAGTTCAGCCAAGTCTTTATACAGTTTCAAGGCTTCAGGGTTGGCCAGTGCGTCGGTATTGGCCACTGTTTTGCCATGAATCACATCGCGAACTGCAATTTCAACTATTTTGCCGCTGATGGTTTTCGGAATTTCTGCCACCGCAATGATTTTGGCTGGTACATGTCTGGGTGTGGTGTTTTTTCGAATGGTTTGGCGAATTTTATGGCGCAACTCATCATCTAATTGGTGGCCTTGTTGCATCACCACAAATAACACCACCCGGGTGTCGTCTTGCCATTCCTGGCCAACCACTATTGATTCAGTGATTTCTGGCAAAGCCTCGACTTGACGGTAAATCTCAGCGGTACCGATGCGCACCCCACCTGGGTTCAAAGTGGTGTCTGAACGTCCGTAAATAACCATGCCACCTTGTGCGGTTATTTCTGCACGGTCAGAATGACACCAGATGTTGTCATATTTATCAAAGTAGGCGGCTTTGTATTTTTGGTGGTCGGCATCTTGCCAAAAATAGACAGGCATGGATGGAAAAGCTTTGTCACATGCCAGCTCACCCGGAGCGCCAATGATGCTCTGTTGCTGCTCATCTAAAATTTTAACCGCCATGCCCAAGCCCAAACATTGTAGCTGGCCTGAATACACCGGTAAATTGCTGTTGCCCAGCGCAAAGCAAGAACAAATATCGGTACCGCCTGATATTGAGGACAAACAGACATCGGCTTTGACATCGCGGTATACGTAGTCAAAACTTTCAGGCATCAATGGTGAGCCAGTAGAAAACAGGGTTTCGAGCTGATTAAGCTGGTGTGATTCACGCGGCTTGATGCCGGCTTTTTCAACCGCTGAAATCCACTTGGCTGAAGTGCCAAAGTGGGTGATGCCATGCTTGTCCACCAGGTCGAATAAGCGGTTGCCATCTGGATAAAAAGGCGAGCCATCAAACAGCACCAAGCTGGCACCAGTGGCCAATGTGGAAGCCATCCAATTCCACATCATCCAACCACAGGTGGTGAAATAAAACAGTCTTTTGCCTTCAGCCACATCGGCATGCAGCATCAGTTCTTTGAGGTGTTGTAATAAGATTCCACCGCTGCGGTGCACAATACATTTGGGTTTGCCGGTGGTGCCCGATGAGTACAAAATGTACAACGGATGATCAAACGGCACCGGCATGTAGCTAACAGCCAGTTGTGGGTCAGTGCCTGTCAACCAATCAGTTAAACCAATGCAAGTTTTAGGCAGTGGCTGGTCTGAAGCGATAAATTCGATGATAACAGTGTGTTCAATGCTGTCAATTTGCGCAATAATTTGTTCGACTTTAGCCAGACAATCATGGGTTTTGCCGTTGTACTCATAAGCGTTGACACTGAACAGTACTTTTGGTGCTATCTGTCCGAACCGATCCACCACGCCATTGATGCCAAAATCCGGTGAAGTTGAAGACCACACGGCACCCAACGCGGTGGTTGCCAACATGGCCACTATGGTTTCAGGGATATTAGGCATAAAACCTGCCACCCGATCACCCACCCCAACACCACAAGCACGCAGCTGCTGTTGCACTTGTGAAACTTGACTGATCAGTTGGTTGTAACTCAAGGTATGTACTTTGCCAGATTCAGATTCAAAAGTAATGGCGGTGTCATCACCTTGGTGTTTAAGTAAGTTTTCAGCAAAATTCATGGTCATGCCTTTGAACCACTGGGCTTCAATCATATGCCCTTCATCAAGCAAATCATCACTGGCTTCTTGGTGGTAAATCACCCCACAAAAATCAATCACAGCGCGCCAAAATTCAGCACGGTTGTTGATTGAGTACGCATGTAGAGCAGGGTAGTCACTGATGTTCAGTCCATGTTGCTGATTCAACATACTGGTGAATTGAGTCATTTGGCTGTTGGCCAATAATTGTTCAGAAGGTTGCCAAAGGATGTGGTCTGACATGATTGATAATTACCCGAATTAAAACTTAGATTTTAACAATAATTACCATTAAGTTTTAGGCTTAATACGTTGAATTTTCAAAGCAGTCATTTAAGCTTTGAAAAGAACAGCAAATTCATTCAGCGAGTTTAAATAAGCGTCTTGTATCTGCTGCAACGAGACGTTTGTTGGGAGTCATGCAGTGTAGGCTTTAAGAATACTGCCAGTATGGTTGAGCTTCTCAGCTCAACCATATTTAACACATGGATTATCTGCTTACCTATTTTAGGTGTTCAGATAGCGCCTCTTCCAAAGCAAACATTTTCTTTTCAAACCCTGCCAATTGGTGTTTATACTGCTGCTGTAAATTGATTAATTCTTGGTTGTATTGATTCACTTTGAAGTCTTTAACATAGCTCAGTACCAGTTGGTGGTGGTCCGGATACAAGTCCTTAATTAAGCCAGGATAATCAAAGATCAAGCAGCTGAGACAAATTGGTGGAATGGGCAATTCTGGTAACAAGGTGGCTGCACTGCTTTGGCTGGTGGCCGGTGCAGTCGGTGAGCGGTAGATGAATGATTGTGTACATTTTTGCGAGCCAGCGCGGCCTTCGTATAAGCGCTCACCTGAAGCAGCCGTTTCTTCAGCCGCTACCCGATTGAACTCAGCTTCACAAATCTCAAGAGTCGGGCCGCTGACAGTGAACGCATCACCATTAGTTAGTACCACTTCACCTGCATAGCCGACCATCCGCAATGCTTGACTTTGTACATTTAGGGCAGTTACTAATAATAGCGACATTGCGCTGTACTTCAAAATTTTCATGATTTACTTCCTCTTATTGATATTAAATCCCAGTCAAAGTTTTTGACTGGGTAACAGATCAATTCGTAATTACTGAACAAATACTGACATGGATATTGAAATTAAAAATAAATAATTGATGGAAGTTGATACTTACGAGGAATTACAACACTTAAAATATGTTTGAAGAAAGCAATGCTTACGTTGAATAAAGTGATAAATAAATGGGCTTGATTCATGGTCATTCGTATAATGAGCTATTCAATATACCAGGCAGAAAGCAATGTACAAAATAAAAGGCATGACCTTGTTGATGGTCTTTAGCGCGGTCTTTATCAGTGGCTGTGAAAATGACCAGTCGAGCGGTGCTGCAGCTCCTGTGTTGCGGGCACCAACAGCATATGATTTGGACGCCAATCACAGTGCCTGGTTACGCAACCATTTGCCCAATGAAACCGTAGCCTACATAAATATCCCGACACCTTGGAATTATTTGTTTGATGCCAAAGCCGATGCCTTGCATGTGGTTCAACAACTGCCAGCGCATAAAGCGCAAGTTGAGAAAATCAAGCAAAGTGCAAAAGCCAATTATTTTCAATACATCCCAGCCCAATACCAGGGCATCGCCGACTTATTCATAGCCCACATACAAACTTCGTTGGAAGTGGCTGTAATCAATCACTCTCCTACGGCATTGTTGCCAACGGTTGCGATGGGTACCCGATTAAAAGACATGTCCAGTGCTGAATTAGTAACTCAGCTGAATCAGCTGCTAAATACCATTGATCCAAGTGTGTCGTTAGAGTCCACAGACAATGACATGGTATGGACTTTCAAAGTGGGTCAATTTCCAGTTTACTTACAATACGATGATGCCAATGGACAACTGCTGATATACGGTGGTATGGGCGCAAGCCAACAGCGAATGACTGATTTGTGGACGCAAAAAACCGGTGGTCAACTGACCAAAGTACAACATTTGAGCCAACAAGCTGACGCCAGTGGCTTGAACCTCAAAATGTGGGTAGCTGTGGCTAAACTCTACCAGATAGGAGGGGCTTTTGTACCACCTGTACAGCAACAATTGATTGCTGATTTGGGTTTGGATCAAATCGATTATATTTGGATGGGTGCTGAATCTTCACAAGGACAGTCGGCATTGGCATTGCATGTGATGATGCCTGAAATTGGTTGGCGCTTGATGCTGCCCAGAGCGACTGATTGGTTTGATGTGACCATGGCTGGACAACCTCGCTCAGTGATACAAATGACCTTGCCAACTTCAGCGCAACTCAAGCAGGTGGTTGAACAGTTGGATTTTCAAGAGTTAATGACTGATAAAGACCGTAAAGACTTGCAAACTTGGCGAGACATCAGAGCTGAGTTGGGTTTTGATTTCTATGACATGTTGGATGCCTACCAACAGCAAGTTATTTGGGTCAGTGACCAATCTGGTTCATGGTTCGCAATGAAAGTCAGGGACAATAAACTGCGTGCTGAAATTGATCAAAGGGTAGAAGATTATTTTAATATCAAGTCATCCAGCGACACGCTTGATGGAGTTGAAATCATGCAAGTGCACTTTTCAATCTATGAAAAATTATTTGCAGCGCAGAAAAGTTTACCTGCCGATGCAGAAAAAATTCAACAATTCATGAAAATATTCAAAGACCATGTTTACTGGTATGAGGAAGATGGGGTTGTTTACATGAGCCGTTTACCACAAGTTCTGGCAATGAAAAAACAACACCCAAATCAATTGTCTATGGCTGCTTGGTTGAAACAGAACCAAGGGGGTGATTGGGCTTCTGCGGTCTTGGCTTACGGCAAAGACATCAAGCACATGCCTCAGGATTTGTATCATTATTACTTGATGCTGCTTCAAGGTTTGGGAGATTTGGCACAAACAGAAGTGGATTTATTTGCTCTGCCCACAGCCACACAACTGAATTTACCTGACGCTGGTCGAATCAACTTGCTGCTGTCATCAGATGCTGAAAAAGTCAGCTTTAAGTTTGGTTATGAGTACTCAGTTCTGGAACCGTTTTTGACGTCAGAAGGTGGCTTTACAACTTTGGCAGTGGTGGGTATTTTGGCCGCATATGCCATTCCTGCCTACAAAGATTACACCATTCGAGCCAAGATAGCGCAGCAATTGTCTTTTTCAGCGGCTGTTAAAGTAGCAGTGAGTGAAAGAATTATGGCAAATGAGCAGTTCAATGAGGAAACTTTCACAGGCATACAGGATGAGGTTTCAATAGCAGGTTTGAATTACTACATTGATGAAGAAACTGGCATGATAGTGATTAACATGGCTGCTGTTGACCCTGTTTTTGATGACGAGGATGAACTGTATTTGGAGCCGTTGATCAATGAAGGGTATATTGAGTGGATTTGTTACAGCAGTTTCAAAGAATCGTATTTACCAACCAGTTGTAAATATTGATTTCTGGGTACTGCACCCAACTGCTGAAATACATAATTTTTTTCAGTAGTTGGGTATTTTGATTTAAGTTAAGGTGTTTTGATTAACAACATAAATGGTAAATCGAAGCGGCTTTCAGTTGCTTCAAAACTGATCCAGCCAGGTGCATTTGGACGGGCATCAAAAAAACCACCGCCACCAATGTAGCTGTCACCTTCTGGGCTGCCTGAAATGCCACATGAGCCGGTGCGATTTTCTAGCACCACAGCATATTCATCACCGGCATAGATTTCCAAGTTGCCAGGTAATGCAAAATACCTGAATTTAGTGATTGACTCAGACACCCTTGAAGCCCTGAGCTGCTTGGCTGTATATTCCAATGTCCCTGGTTCACCAGCCACCACTTCATTGATTGATATTCTTAAGCGGCCATTCGCACAATCGATGGGTAAAAAGATACCTTTCAATGTGCCCGTGACTTCGATGGTCATGGTTTGCGCCAGTTTTTGTTCACTGTTACTGTCACCACCAATTGCTAATGCAATGTTGTTGTCGATGTTGGGTTGTAGTTGGTCTATTACTTTGGCGGCATCAGCCGGTTTGGTTAGTATGACATTTAAACTGCTTGCCAAGGCCATAGTTAAAATTATTTTTTTCATTGTATTGCTCCTTTATATTAAGTTGGTAACAAGGCTAATTGGTCTTGTTACCTTCTAATTAATACGTAAAAGTTGGCAAATAAATGACAAGTCCAGACAAAAAAACCGGTGTAAACTCAGTTCATATTGAACTTGGGCGAATGTGAAGTGTTAATTGCTGTGCTTAATTGAGTGTTTTCAAATTCAGCTTGTTCTCACTTAAAGTGGTTGAGACCCGGGGATCCATGTTAGGGGCTTATCAGGGCTTGATTGTGCTGGCCAAGAAGTGGTGGGTGTACGTGTCGAAATTAAGTTGGTTTCTTACATCAAGCATGGTTCTCATGGATTCCTGCGCTCGCCTGAGGCACGGCTGGAGTGACGGTGATGGGGTTGTTTGGCTGGATTGAAAGGTTAGCTTGCACAGTTGACATGTTGCTGTTGAAAGGTGTTCCGCTGGTGTGACTGGTTGAGTTATGAGCATTTGAACTGATGAGTTTGTGTGGTGTGCAGTGGCCATGGGCAAGATGTGGTATTTTTGTTTTGTAGCATCAAAGGGTAAACATACCCCCACTTTCATGTTGTAACAACCATTGCTTTCTTTCTAGGCCGCCAGCATAGCCAGTTAAGGTGCCATTGGCGCCGATTACTCGGTGACAGGGGACAATGATAGAAATCGGGTTTTTGCCGTTGGCTGCACCGACTGCTCGCACAGCTTTGGGGTTATTGATTCGTTGAGCGATGTCGGCGTAGGAGGCCACTTGTCCGTAAGGGATGGTGAGCAAAGCTTGCCAAACTTGGTTTTGAAAAGCTGTGCCATTTTGTTCCAAGGGGAGTTCGAAAACTTGTCGTTTGTTGGTGAAGTATTCGCTGAGTTGTTGCTTGGCAAGTGCAGTGAATTCATTTGGTGACACTGGTTTGTCTGGATTAGCTACAAAGTAAACGCTGCAGATACCCTTATCTGAAGCAGTGATTTCAATGCAGCCCAGCTCGTTGTTCAGGTAATCTGTATAAATCATTTTTAGTGTCATAATTGACTCCACAATTGGAAGGTAAGGTAGCTGCGCCAAGGCGACATCAGCTCAGGTTCAATCGTTTGTTGCGTTGCAGTTTTGTTGTTTATAATGGCTTTGTTAACACCCACATCGCCAGCCAAGAATACATCGGGGTCATTTTGGCCGCGCATTTTTGCGTAGTTCACGGTCCACGGTCCGATGCCTTTGATGGATAACCAAGTTTCAGGGTTTTGTGCTGCTTGCGGTGCATCTATAAAATGTTGTGCCAGGGCGCGCAGACTTTGCTTGCGCGCAGCGGGCATTTTTAAACAGCTTAATTGACTTTGTGCCACAGCTTCAGCTGTTGGAAAATACAGTTGGCCTGTAAATGCATTAGCACCTAATTCAGTCACCAACTGAGTGACTAAGTTGGTGGCTGCTTGAACCGTAACTTGTTGGCCTAAAATGGCACGAATACCGGCTTCAAAAACCGACCAGATGCCTGGGATGCGTAGGCCGCTTTTAAGCTGAAAATCCATTGGTAAATGGGTGGACAAATGTTGTTCAATCAGCAGGCTGTCGGTGCCTAAATCTAAAATTCTTCGGATGTTTTGTAGTACTGGGCGCAGTTGGCTTAAATCAGAGCAGTTTATTCGCACAGCAAATGCATGTTGATTTGGTAAGTGTTCAGCCACAAACGATCCCTGGCAACCGTTCAGTTCAAAGGTTCTGCCCCAGCTTTTTGTCTCGATAGACTCTAACCCAGCAATCATTCTGGCTTGTAAAAAGTCACGCATTCGGGGCCAGTCATAAGGTGGTCGATAACTGAGCTTGAGTACCAATTCATCGTTGCTTACAGTGCCTGAATGACGAACTTGACTGGGTGTCAGTTGTAAGGTTTTGTTGAAGCAATCGTTGAAGCGTCGGACACTGTTAAAGCCAGCAGCCAATGCTATTTGATTGATTGGCATTCGGGTTTGATGCAGCAACTGTTTGGCCATCAAACATTGTTGATACAAAGCGTAGGCCTTGGGGGCTGTACCTATGTATTTAACAAATAACTGACGCAGGTAACGGTCACTGACACCTAAGTACTCAGCAAATTCAGTTAAAGTTTGGTGGGTTAAGTCACCGGCATCAATACATTTTATGGCGCGGTTCAGTAGTGCTTGATTGCCGAGCCAAGCTGCTGATTGCGGTGCGCTGTCGGGTCGGCACCTTAAGCAAGGTCGAAAACCTGCTTGTGCGGCCTGGTGTGCGGTTGGGTAGTATTCAACATTGCTTGCCTTGGGTGGTGTGGCTGGACAAATGCTCCGACAATATATGCCAGTGGTTTTAACTGCAGTAAAAAAACTGCCGTCAAAACGGGCGTCTCTTGATAAACGGGCTTGGTGACAAATTTCTTGGCTCAGCACAGTATTTCAGCACAATTGAATCAGTCCATTGTAAATGATGATGTCTGTCAAACCAGCCATTTTCGGAACTGAATGTTAATGGGCCAGCAGAGCATCTAGGGCAGCTCGAGTTCTATTTCATCAACATGGTTAAATAATTGCCACAAGTCACCTTCGATGCCTTTAAAAGTTTGTCTGAAGCGCTTGTTTTGGCGGTCTTCGTTGCTGACATTGCGAATCAGTATTTTTAGAATTTGAGCAGGGAATTGTTGCTGTATTTGCGCATATATCTCAGGGTCATGCTCTCCGCTGTCACCAACCAAGATAAATTGTCTTGCTGGGTACCTTTGTAAAATCTGAATGATTTGTGGCGGTTTAGTTTGGGTACTTTCGACAAACAAATTAAACAATGTTCGGTCTTTAAAGCGGAACAATTTCATGGCGTAGTCTGCGGCAGGAAAGCCAGTGCGTTCAATGAATTCATGCAATGCTGGGTACAGTTGCCAAGGGCTGGAAGTAACAAAATGTAAGCCACCATTGTCAGGCAGCCACTGTTGGTACTTCTCAGCAATGCCAGGTACAACTGTGAAATCTTTGTAAAATGTACTTTCCAACAGAAGTTTGCGGTTGTTAACCTGTGAAATTTTGATGGTGTCGTCGATGTCACTGATGATGGAAAGTCCTTCGGGCTGCAATAAATTAACCTTGCCGCTGAACACCCGTGAATCATTATTGGGCAACACGGCTTGGTAGTGTAATTGCTTGGTTGGCCCCATGGCCCGTTTGATGATTTCAGCATCGACCTTTAGTGTGTCAGAGAAGTGGCCATTGGGTTGTGACTTGGTTATCGTGTAACTGCGTTCAGCAAAGCGAATAACTATCGACCGGTTTCTTTTGTTGTCTGCCAGCAACAGGTTAATACGTTGGTCAAACTTATCCTGCGTTGAAGGCTGGGTGCTGAGCCCATACAAAACATGCATGCTTTTGGCAATCATTTCCTTTCTGACCACCGAGATAGCTGGTTCAAATACCCAGCCATGTATGGGGATGTGCCATTGCTTGGTGTGCGGGTCAAACCAGGCGCTGGTGTCAAAAAACACCAAGTTTTGGTCCTGCTTCAATTGACTGGCAGTGGTTGGTCGATTTGCAGCTGAGCAATCAGAATAGGCCATCAATAACAAGATTGTTACCAGTAATATTTGTTTCATGTGGTCGCTTGAAGTGTTTTTTTTAACAGGGGATAGCATACCTGATAAAACAGTATTATGGCGAACCAGTATCGTCCATTTGGCCTATTCAAACAATTTTGTTGACTGAGGTATAATCTCACCGCTTATTTTTTTTAACTATGGTAACTAACGAGATTCTTATGACGCGTAAACTGGCATTTTTTGTTTTGATATTAACACTCAGCGTGGCTGCTGCTGCCAAACCTGGGTACTTCAGGTCACCAGCATTACATGATAATACCTTGGTTTTTACTGCAGAAGGGGACCTGTGGCTGGCAGATATACAGACTGGACAAACGCAACGTTTAACCACCCACCCCGCTGAGGAAAAAGCAGCTGCCATCTCACCAGATGGCCAATGGATCGCTTTCAGTGCCAATTATGAGGGTGCAACAGAAGTGTATATAATTTCCCGCTCTGGTGGTGTAGCAAAACGATTGAGCTATGAGCATGCTGTTGCAATGGTACAAGGTTGGACTACTGCTGGTGATGTCCTTTACAGCAGCAATAACAGTTTATCCACACCGGGAGGTTGGGGTTTGGTGAGCGTCAACTCCAAGACCTTAATCACGCAGCAATTGCCTTTAGCTGATGCCATCCAAGGAGTGGTTGATGAGCAAGGCGAATATGTATACTTTGTTAGGTTTGGCTTACAAGTATCAACTGATAACGTCAAAATGTACCGCGGTGGAGCGCAAGGAAAATTATGGCGTTACCGTTTGGGTGCTGCACAAGAGGCCACTCAATTGGCAGTGAATCATGTCGGTTCTATCCGCCAACCCATGGTTGTTGGTGATCAGGTGTATTTTATCAGCGATGCCAGTGGCACAGATAACATTTGGTCAATACCTGTCGATGCAACAAACAGCGATGTTGCAGCGCAACAAATCACTGCATTTACCGACTGGGAAGTCCGCACGGCTCAAGTGGCTGCGCAATCTATTGCCCCACAAATTGTTTTCCAACAAGGACCAGACATCAAGCTGCTGAACTTGCAAGACCATTCTGTTAATAGCATACAGTTAGATTTGGTTTCAGATTTTCCGCATTTGCGTGAACACTGGGAGTCACAGCCACTGCAATATTTAACCAGTGCTCAGTTAGCACCTAACTCCAATCAAGTGGTGCTTACTGCTCGAGGTCGAGTTGCCATAGCTGGCATGCAACAGTCAAGATTGACTGAAGTCAATACTGGGTCAGCTTCGCGAACCCGTCGAGCCATTCTTAGCCATGATGGTCAATGGGTTTATGCCATCAATGACGGCAGTGGTGAACATGAAATATGGCGATTTGCTGCCGATGGTTCGGCTCAGGCCAAACAATTGACAGCCGATGGCACTGTGTTCAGGTGGGGATTGAGTTTGTCCCCAGATGGTCAGTGGTTGGCCCATGATGACAAAGCGGGGCGTTTGTTCTTGTTGAACCTAACCACTGGAAAAAACCGTCAGATCTTGGCAGATAACCAGGGATTGGACTCCTATCGAGATGTGGTTTGGTCAGCAGACAGTCAATACTTGGCCATCACTCGCAATCACGTTGATGATTTGCGCAGCCGCATTCAATTGTATGCAGTCAAAAGTGGTAAAACCGCAGTCTTAACTTCAGACAAGTACGACTCTTATTCACCGGCCTTCAGTGTTGATGGCCAATGGTTGTATTTCCTGTCAGACCGGAATTTCAAAGCCACCCCGGGGCACCCTTGGGGCGACCGCAACACAGGCAGTCAATTTGATCGCAGAACCGAAGTTTATGCTTATGCATTGCAAGAAAAGGCAGCGTTTCCTTTTCAAGCAGCCAATGAGTTGATGGATTCTAGTCCAGTTGATGGTGCGGCCAGCAAAGCGCAGAAAAACAAGACTGCTGAAAAAGCCAATATTCAATGGCAAGGTTTACCAACGCGTTTATGGCATGTGCCGGTGGCTGCTGGTAATTATGCAAAACTGTTGTTGAATGACCAATTTATCTACCTCAAATCCAGCTCCAATGAACCTGGTAGTCAAGCAGAACTTTTATCTCTGAAAATGTCGTTTGATGCCAAACCAAAAACGTTCTCTGCTGCTGTGGAAGACTTTCAGCTCAGTCAAGACGGTAAACAAATGTTGTTACGTAAAGTGGCTGAGGACAATGCCAGTATTTTTATTGTGCCGGCGGTTGAGGAGTTCCCTAAAGATGCCGCAGTAGCAGCAGCAGCGCAAGTGGTTACTAAGGACTGGCAATTGTTGATTGAGCCCAAACTGGAGTGGCAACAGGTATTTTATGACACATGGCTGATGCACCGTGATTCACTGTTTGATACGGGTATGCGCGGTTTAGATTGGGCTGCGGTAAAACAGATGTACCAGCCGTTATTGGCGAGAGTCACTGACCGTTATGAGTTGAATGATGTGTTGGGTCAAATGACTGGCGAGCTCAATGCTTTACACTCGCAAGTCCGTGGTGGTGATGTGCCTGAGGACAGTGACAGTCCACAAGCTGCTAATTTAGGTGCGCATTTGGTGCAAACCAATGAGGGGGTAATGGTTCAGCAAATTTACCATCATGATCCAGAGCTGCCCACCTCAGGTTCGCCATTGGCCTTGGCTGGTGTCGATGTACTTGAAGGTGATGTCATTGTCAAAATCAATGGAACGGCCACTCCAACATTGGCTGTTATAGGCCGACAATTGCGTAATCAAGTGGGTAAACAGGTGTTGCTGGAGTTACAGCGAGGCAAACAAACCCACCAAACTATAGTCAAACCAGTGAGCACGCAGGATAACAATCGCTTGCGCTATCAACATTGGGTGGCTGCTAAAAAATCAGCGGTGGAACAACACCATAAGGACATCGGTTATTTACATTTATACGCCATGGGGTCCAATGATTTTGCCAACTTTACCCGTGAATTTTATGCTCTTTATAACAAGCCGGGTTTAATCATTGATGTGCGCCGTAATCGCGGCGGTAATGTAGACAGTTTGATGCTGGAAAAATTATTGCGTCGTAATTGGATGTATTGGCAGGGGACGCGAGGTGAAGCTTATGGCAACATGCAACAATCTTTTGGTGGTCACTTGGTGGTGTTGGCAGATCAATTCACTTATTCAGATGGAGAAACCTTTACAGCAGGTGTCAAAGCCATGGGTTTAGGTACTGTGATAGGTAAACAGACTGCTGGCGCAGGGGTGTGGCTCAGTGGTCGCAATCGGGTCTCAGATAATGGCATCGCTAGGGTGGCTGAATACCCGGTGTTTGATGTTGCAGGTAACTGGGTGGTTGAAGGCCATGGTGTAACGCCTGATATTGAAGTCAATAATTTACCTTATGCCACTTTCAACGGCGGGGATGCTCAACTACAAGCTGCTTTGCAGTACTTACAACAAAAATTAAAAGCTGAGCCTGTTGAGCCGTTTAAAGCCAAAGGTTTTCCAGCAGTCGACCAGCCAGCCATGGATGTGAAAAAAATAAAGCCATAAAAAAAGGCCGTCTCGGTGGACGGCCTTGAATTTTTAATGCTTGTTGTGGAGGTACTTTGTAATACACCTCAACCAAGACTTTGGTTTTTCTGGTTTTAAACCGTGATAAGCAGGGTAGGGGCTAAAAACCTCTAAACTCTCATCAATACTTGTGTTTGTATTTTTGTTTTCAGCAATCATAAATCACCTATAGGTTATTGTGCTGAGTTTAATTTTAGCCAGAAAAATAGAGTAAACCACCCAAAATAAGGCGTTCTGACATATATTTTATGGTAATTAAGGAAATCAGCTTAATTGACAGCTGCTTAGTTGGTGTTGTCAGTGCAACCACTCAAACTGCTGAAGTTTGAGTGGTTGAATGGGGTTTTACAAGCTTAACGCTCTGCCCTTTCCCAGTAAGCGCGCATTTCTTCAATCCGTTCTAAAGGTTCAAAAACTACTGGGCCACCTGGTTCGCCTGGTAACACAGGGCCGACAAATTTTTCTAGCTCAAAGACTTCTACCAGTGGTGGAATGGTATAACATTTTTTCAATTTGAACTTAACCCCTTCAGATGTACTGTATAGGCTGGGCGCATTGGTGTAATTATGGGGTGCGTAGGGATGTACCAGCACTTGTCCTGATCCTGGTACACTGTAACCACCAAAGCTTCCACCACCACCTGCAAAGCTATTGGCGTATTGATTGGTCGAAGTGAAGGTAATGTGTGTATCGACGTTACCATAGATGACTGGTGGGAGACCGCCTGGCACACCACCAGGGTAATTGGCGAGGATGCTTGACTCACCCCAATGTACATCAGCAATTTGTACTATGGTGCCTTTATGACACCATGGCACTGCTTGTGCGATGGTGGTGGCCATGCCAGCGGCAACGATCAGTAAGCCTATGGATTTTTTATATTTAATCTTTTTCATTAGTTTTCCTCTGTTTAAAATAAATTTTAAGTTAATTTTGTTATGGCATAAAACACTGGGATAAAAATGACCCTGTGCTTGAACGCTACATGCATAACATGCTACTAAATCCTCAGCGCGAATGGCTGTCAATCGGACTGAGAAGTGGCCTTTATTGTGGAAGATTTTTACAGTCATCGACAGCGAAACAGCAGACCAAAATGGCAAAAATTTTGTTTGTACCAAATTTTTCCAGTAAGCAGCGCTGTGTGGAGCTGACGGGGCTGAAGAAGGGTGTTAATATGATGTTAATATTGTCTAATTATTTCAGTTGTAAAATTTTTTAATTGTTATATATATCAATAACTTGGTGATTAATTTACCAGTTTTTTCCAGTAAATATGACGCGGTTCAATGCATTTGAAATAAAAATTAACTACAATCTTTATCATCACAATTATAGGTAGAAAATAATGATTAAAAAAATAACTTTATTGGTGGTTTTAGGCAGTCAGTTCAGTGCAGTGCAGGCGCATGATTTTACAGCGCCTTCTGGTGACATTGTAGTGGCCAGTTATGATGTTTCAGGCAGTGAGATTTGGAATGGTTATTTTGCATCACCATTGCGTTTATTGGCTCAACCTGTGACCCGTATACAACAAGACATTGAACAAGAGTTTGTGTTTATTAATCGACCACGGTATATAAAAACCCAGATGCCTGAGCACCGCATGGTGTGTCAACTTAAAGAAGCAGGGGGGCAAGGTGGAAACCCTGACAGCAGATGTCGTGATGAATTTCCGCATGTGCATGTTGATGATTTTAAAATGGCTTTAGATTTTGGTAATTCCAAGTGTCAGTCGCATGGCTCAGGTGTTGTTGCTGAGTTTGTCGGGCCCAATACTTTTGTAGGCTGGGATAAACAGCCAGCTGACTCGCATCATTATCACTATAAATTAATCCAAGGTTTATCATTTGATTGTGTGGCTGCATTGCCGAGTTATTGATTTCGCTTAGATGCTGTATCAACCCAGCGGTATCAACATGCTGGGTTGGTTGGACCGTTACAACCTTTTCTGCTACTTACTTACCTGTACCATAAAACTCTTTGATCACTTGAATCACTGACTCAAGCCGGGCATTCAATTGGTTGCGATGCTTGGGGTTTAGAGTAGGTTCTGCCAATACAAAATGGCAGGTACGAACCACATTACGCCACCGAGGATTTTTAGGTATTTTTTGAATGTCTAAATACTTTTCTAAAGACCTGGCCCTGAGTGTGCCGTTATCATTGGTGATGGTCCAAATTTTACTGCGATCAGCCAATTCAATTAAATTCTCACCAGTTATCTCAACCCATAGGTTGGTGGCATCATGCATGATTTGCACCAGCATTTCATTGACAGATGCTTGGTTGACCTTTTGTGGGCTGTTGTCATCAGCTTGTAGTTCCTTAGGTGAAGTTGATAGCGACAACACCGCCAACTGATTCTTGTGGTAATTTATCGAGGCCAATAAATCAGTTTGTTGGCGCTTTTTCTTCACATACAAATAGATGATCAACGCCGTCAGTACCACCAATAGCAACAGTGCCCTTAAATATTTGTTATTCAGCGTCTGAATTTTTACTTTTTGTTTGATGTTTTCTAATTGACTGGTGACTAATTTGTTTTGATTTTTTTCCAACTCTATTTGGTGTTGTATGGTTTTCAGGTCGGTGTTGTATTTTGTGTTCAAGAACACTTCACGTGATTGGTTATATGCATTGGCATATCGCAAAGCCTTTGCAGGGTTAGATTGGGCGTATAGTTGGCTTAACAGCAGATAGCTTTGTCCTGTAATTGGGCTGTTTGTTTGTTTATCGGAAGTGGACTGTATGGCCTGAAGCGCAAAATTAACCGCCAAATCAAGTTGTTCAGTTTGTTGGTAGACTTTGGCCAACAGGTAATTAACTTCCGCCGGATTTTTGATGCCCTCTGCTTGAAACAGGTTCAGCGCGCTGATTAATTTTTTAATGGCTGCTGCATAATCTTCCAGTTCTATCAGTTGTTTGGCTTGTTGGACCATGCCACTGGCGCGGTCATGATCATTGGATAAGCTGGCTTGTGATTGTTCGAATAACTCGACATAATGTTTGGCCTCAACAGTTTGGCCTGAGGTTTGGTGTGCTTCCATTAAACCTTCATATACCGACGCCATGCGGTTGTGCACCCGGTGGTCATAAAATGGCTCTTCGGTGTATTTTTCATAATGACTTAGGGCAGAATCAAAATATTTGATGGCTGCGCTGTATTCTTCTAATCGCATATAAGCATCAGCAACACTTTTTAGTGACAGACCGGTGGCATAAGGGTCATTCATTTGTCGGGTTAATTCTAGGCTGGTGCGGTAATGATTCAGTGCTGTTTTAAAGTCTCCCATAGCAACAGCAGATATACCCAGATCAATGTTACTGTCTGAAATCTTTTTCTCGTCATTGATGTCGATGGCCAGCTGCAAAGCCGCAGAAAATAATTCGTTTGAAGCCGCTAAGTTTTTGGTGTGATGTAATCTGATGGCTTTTAATCTCAGCCACTGGTATTTTGATTCACTTGCTGTTTCAAACAACGGGTGTTGTTGCGCCTGAGTTAAATAATCTGAAAACAGTTCATCATTGCCTAAGTGTCTGTGGGTATTGGCCAATGCTATATATAATGCCAGTACACTGGATAGGTTGTTTTGCTGTTCGGCTTGTTGTAATTGTTTTTCACAAACTTGTTGAGCCAGTGCAAAATTTTCAGTTCTGATGGCATTGATACAAATGGATTCAAATTTAGACTGATTGCTGTTATCAGCACTTGTTGAAAACCCCATGCCCAGTAAAAACAGCAGGGTGAGAAAATGAGTGGTGTTAAATTTGCAGCAGCGGTAATCTGTGCGTATTTGGACTGGCAAATTTACTGCGTAAAAAATCATTACAATACCCATTTAAAATTATTTTGACAGTTCATTGGTATTTGGCTTTGTCTGCAATACAAATAAGCTGCTTCGGTTTAAAAAAATCATTGTTACAGACGCAGTACAACAAACAGTTTTCGTCTTGTAGCTTGTAGGTCAAACAGCCACAGTCAACCACAACCCTTTATGTAACTGTTGATAATTACAGTTTTAGCAGCAAATTGTTGGGGTTGGTTATTGCGCCGAATTAAAAATTACGACCTTTTATTATATAAGTTAATACTTAATAAGTCTGATGAACAGTTCCCATTTTGAGGTGTTGGGTGTATTGAATGGGTTAAATGTGTGGAGTTTTGCTTGACCTATTGATTTTGCAGTTTGGCAGGGTGTCAGTCTTATATGGGGTAAAAAAGTCAGTTACAACAACCACATAAAAAATGTATCGATATGCTAAAATCAAAACTTTACCCACAGCCGATCTTTGTCCTGGGGACATGCAAGACCGGTGTCATATTTTACAGGTATTTTTATTGAGGTTATGTGATGAACGTAAGACCAGAGATAACCATCTCATCATTGGATGCTGATAGGTTGTATAAAATAATAGAATCATTGCCAGCAAATAGCTTTCCTGGCATTGATGAGCTTGAAGCCGAGCTTGATCGTGCCAACGTAGTGGACCCTAAGGAAGTACCGCCTGACATCGTGACCATGAACTCAACTGTTAAATTTGTTGTTGAATCATCAAAGGATGAAGTTGAGTTAACCTTGGTTTACCCAAAGGATGTTGACTCCAGCGGTAAAAGCATTTCTGTTCTTGCTCCAGTTGGCAGCGCCTTGTTAGGTTTGTCAGTAGGCAATGAAATAGAGTGGCCTAAACCTGGCGGTGGTTTCATCAAGGTAACTATTAAAGAGATTACTTTTCAACCTGAAAGAGCTGGCGAATACCACCGATGAATGGTTCACAGCAAACCTTTCAATAAAGTTCAAAAATAAATAACAGCACAGCGATCAATTTTGTCATTTACTCAATTTAATAGGAAGTATTGAGGAATATGAATTTTTGAAGCTGTGTTGTTACGTCAGTAAAACATCTTCTATTGCGTTTCCAAGCTGTCTTGTGTGAGCTACAGGGCTGGGAATCAATACTCAACAGAGTCAAACCCTCTAACAGGGTATTTATTCTTCATCACCGACTAAAAAAGTAGCCACCACAGGCAAGTGGTCACTGGCGACCTTGGCAATACGCATTTTGGTGCTGCTGACATGTTTGGTCTTTATTTTGCCGCGGTAATAAAGGCGGTCTAAGGCACCGCGTGGTGAAAAAGATGGGTAAGTTTTCATGGCAATTTCAGAACCTCTGGTCGATGTCCGGTCGGTGGCACACTGAAAGTCTTTGCCAATAATGAACAAGGCACGTAACATCGAGCGCCAATCATTGAAGTCTCCACCAATGATACATGGTTGGTGCTCGTCAATGCGTTTGAATTCTTTGGATTTAAACAATTTACCGGCTTGCTTCTGACGTTCTTTGGCCGACAAACCCATATGTAAATTAAACACTTCCAAAAACTGGATGTCAGTTTTAGAGTCACTGATACGCAGGGTGGTGTGTTGGCAGCCACGTTTCTTTTTGTTGTCGATGGTCAAATCAATGTTACTTTGTTTGTGGATTGGAAATCGACTTAAGGTGGCGTTGCCATAATGGCCTTTCTTAAGGGTCACGTTGTGGCTCAAGGCAAAATGCTCATAGCCGCAAGCCTCAGCCAAAACTTCAGCTAAATTCAATTCATTGGATCTTGGTACACCGTTGTCAACTTCTTGCAACAACACCACATCGCCATCCAATGTTTTTAAAATATCAATGATGCGCTCAGGGGAGAACTTACGGTCAATGCCAATGGCACGGTGAATATTGTATGTGACTACTTTGATTGGTTTCAATTTTACAGGCTGTTGATTGATAAAAATAGACCGTATTTTAACTTAATTTGTTGCGGCCAACGTGGTAGCCAATATATATGGTGTGACATTGGGTTGATTTCAAGTTCAGGTTTTAAGTCTGACCACCAAAACATCGCAGCCACAGCCATGAATGACTGCGCTGGAAGTTGATCCCAATAACAAACCCAAGCCATGACGACCATGCGAACCAATCACCACTGCATCACAGGATTGTTCTGCTGCATAGCGTTTGATCTGAGCGGCAGTGCTGCCAGATAAAATCCGCAGTGCATCTGCTTTCAATTGATGTTTGTGTAATAGAGACTGTAAATGTTCAATCGCCGAAGCTTTAACCTGAGCTTCAATTTTTGTGGTATCAATCACCACTGGTGCGTACGGTGCCGTTGGGAGTGCGCACATCAGCTCCATCACATGTACCAAAGTGATGTTTTGTTTGTCTGCTGTGATGGCGATGGCTTTTTGAATTAAATCATCCGATTCAACGCAAGGGTCAATGGCAACAAGGGTGTTTTGATACAAAGACATGAGTAACTCCAGTGTTTTAATACCAACTATTATAGCAATTGTGGCTTGAGGTGAAATTGATTGAAGTCAATTATCACAGTCCTAAGCTTGGCAACAGTGGTACAAGCTCAAAGGTCGTGAATCCGCAGGTCAATTGTATAATCTATCAATTGTATCGGTTGTTGGTCTCAGCTAAACTAAGGGCTCTAACAACCTTTGCCAATAAATCAGCAATGATTATCGTCCCCACAGAAAAGCGTTTTGATTGGCAAAACGCACCCGTCGTTTTATTCTTCATTGTGATCATCAATGTGCTGGTATTCTATGTTTACCAAACAGGTGATTCTGAACACTTCGAAGAAGCCCTCAGTATTTATGTCAGTGATGGCTTGTACGCCAAAGAAGTGCCTTTGTACCGAGAATACTTAAATCAAAGCGGAGACTTTGAAGCGGTGGCGCTGTTCAAAGAAATAGAACAACTACCCAATAACAGCTATGCTGCCGCATACATACTACAAGATGAACTGTTTTATGCGTATTTGATGGCTAATAGCACAGCATTAATCGAAGCTGATTACCTTAATTACTGGCAGTTTCAACGCGAGCACATCCATGCTCTGATGTATGAAGTCAGCTTTAAAAAACATGGTCTCATTGCCAATGACATAAAAATCACTTCACTGATCACCCATCAGTTTTTGCACGGTGGTGTCATGCATTTAATCGGCAACATGTTCTTTCTGGTTATCTGTGGTTTCGCTGTTGAGGCCAGCTTGGGTCATAAAACATTCTTGCTGTTTTATTTATTGGCAGGGATTGCTGGAGGTTTAGCTCACGCTGTGATGGATTTGAACAGTGCCACCCCTTTGATTGGCGCATCAGGCGCGGTTTCAGGTGTTATGGCGATGTACCTGGGCATTTTCAGGTTGCGTAAAATAGAATTTTTCTATTGGTTTTTCGTATTTGTTGGGTATTTTCGTGCGCCTGCTTTGCTGATATTGCCTTTTTATATTGGCAATGAATTGATTTCGCTGTGGACACAACCTGACACCAATGTGGCTTTCATGGCCCATGTGGGCGGTTTTGTAACGGGCGCAGCTTTGATTGCCTTAATCATTTGGCAAAAACCTGCAGTCTTGAATGAGGAATATATAGAACAAGATCAAACGGCCAGCCCTAAACAACTGAGTTTGGACTTGCTGTTTCAAAGTATGGAAAAGTTTCAGTTTGAATCAGCCATGCAACAGCTGAATACGCACATGGTTACTTACGGTGCTGATTTTGATGCAAAGGTATTGAAATTTAAACTGCTGCAAGTCCTTCAGCCTGAAGAAGCGCCAGCTTATTTAAAACAAATTATCAGCGGCACAAGGCCGAATAAGCGACAATTGGCTGAAATAGAAAAAATATGGCAAAGCTTACCCAAGGATGAAAGGTATCTGGATCAAGAGTCACAGTACAAGTTGGCTTGGAACTTCATTACCATTCCTGAACACATTGAACAGGCAGTTGATATATTTGAACAAATGTATCAGGCGGAAAACCAACACCCTTCTTTGAATATATTGGCAAAAAAAATTGCATTTGCTTACAAGCGCCTTGAAAACCCTTCAGCAACACAGAAATACCAGGGCATTGCTCAGGAGTTGAGCTGATGGAACAGGCATGTCAATTCCATCCATTAGAACCAGCCACATACCTGTGTACTGAGTGTGAATCCCATAGCTGCGATCGGTGTGTGGATGATTCTAGCTACAACCCAGTGCCTCGTTGTTTTCGTTGTAACCGTTCGCTGGAAACACTGGGTCCAGGTAATATTGAGCCCTTTTGGCGTAGGCTACAACAAAGCTTCAAATACCCGTTAACAACCCAATCATTGGTTTTTATTGTGGTTTTATCGGTGTTGTGTTCGATTGCAATTTACATGCCATTTGCACTGCTGATTTATTTGGCTTTGTTTGGTTCTGGTTTTAAATACTGTTTAAGCTGTCTGAGTCACACGGCCGATGGTTATATGAAGCCGCCAGACATCACTGAGGCTTATGAGGGTGGCTTCAGAAAGATGTTGGTACTCATCGCCATGCTATTTATAACAGGGTTGGTGATGAAATTGGCCAACACCTATTTAGGTTCTGCCATCGGTGGGTTGGTCGCTTTAATGGTGACTTTATCGTTTCCTGCGATCATCATCAATTATGCCATTTCAGATAACATGATCGAGTCACTGAACCCAGCCAATATTTTCAAGTTGGTTAATTCAATTGGCTTGCCTTATGGGTTGATTCTGGCATTTATCTTAATTATGTTGGGCTCAATTGCAGTGCTCTATCAATTGGTGGCTGTTATTCCATCAAGTCTGGATTCCATATTTTTGTTTGCGGTGACTTTTTATTATGCCGTCGTGCTGCACCACTTAATGGGCTATATGGTATTTCAATACCAAACTGCGCTTGGTTACAGCGCTCGATTGCAAGGTGGTGCCAATAAACGGCGCGACAGCCATGCCATTGCGATGGCTAAGTTTTCAGCTTTAATTAAGGCTGCTGAGGTCTCTGATGCCACTCAGTTGTTGCAAGAACAGGTTCAACTTAATCCTGATAATCTGGCCTTAAACAGTCGGTATTTTGAGCTGTTACTGGCCAGCAAGAACCAACCAGCCCTCGTAAGTATTGTACCAAAGTATTTTGACTTGCTTGAACGCAATGGGCGACCAGACTTGATCAGTCGCAACTACAAAAGATTGATTATCAATTTGCCCAAATTTGAAATTGAAGACGCCTGTTTAAAACTGCTGATTGCACAAGTTTGTTTCGCCAACAACGACCCCAAAGTAGCCATCAAACTACTGCATGGTATGCATAAAAAACACCCTGATTTTAAACAGTTGATTCCAGCGCTGACATTGTTGGCAGAGGCCTTAGATGAGTTCCCACAATACCAAGCCCACAGCTCAGCCTGTAGAAAAATGATCAGCAGATTAACTAGCTGAAGAAGTTTGAGAAATAAATGAATGAAGCATTAAAGAGGAAACTGGAACTGAAAATAATAAGGAAGTTCTTGAACTGTACTGGAATAAGGTTAAATAAATATTCAGTGAAAAAAGAATTTCAGCCATTTTCAGATGTTAGTTGTACTGTTCATGGAAAAGGCAAATTATGGTTTGAATTAGCTGCAGTTTGTTCACTTAAATCTTGTTCTAGTTAATGGGACTGGACAATTTAAAAAAAAGTTTGGTTTATGGGGGTAAATGTAAATCAAGCATGGCCAATACATGGCTTATAAAGTTCAATATAAACACACATGATAAAGGGCTTTCTTTGGCTGCAGCAACACAATGTCAAACACCAATAAAATAAAAATGTTATGTAATAAGTGCCAATGAACCACAATTTTTTATCCTTTGATAGTGTGTAAAAGCAATGTCTTTTAACATTTACACCGTTGTGTTTGGAGTTTGTGCCTTTTGAAAGTAAGTTATTTGCTGTTATTTTTTGTGCTGCTTTCACAGGAGGTTGCTTCACAAACCAGCACCTGTTTTGGAACAACTTCCAATGGCAGGCTTATTAATGGCGTGAAGTTACCTGCAGCAGGAAACAACTTTGTGGGATACAGCACACTGGCAAGATTGGCTGGGCGTACCTACGTTCACTCAGAAGTAAAAAATATCATAATTGCTGCTTATCAAGAGCTTGAAACAGAACAACCAACCAAACTTTATAAGTACGCTGAAACTGGCTTCAAAACAGGTGGACAATTCAAACCACATAAAACCCATAGCAATGGACTTTCGGTTGATTTCATGACTCCAGTAATAAATGAACGGGGGCAATCGGTTTATTTACCAACAAACCCAATGAACAAACTGGGCTATGCCATTGAGTTTGATAAAAACGATCATTATGCCGGTGTGTATATTGATTACGAAGCCCTTGCGGCTCATATAGTGGCCTTACACAAACAAGCCAAAACTCATGGACATGATTTATGGCGAGTGATTTTTGACCCGAAACTGCAACCAAAACTATTTACGACAAAATATGCAAATTACTTACAAGAAAATATTCAGTTTTCTAAACAGCCATCGTGGGTGAGGCATGATGAACATTATCATGTTGATTTTGCTGTTGCATGCAAATAATTTATTACCGGTGCATTGAAGTGCCAGTGGAGTCGTTTTGTTTTAACAACTAATACCCGCAGTAAGAAGCATGCAGGTATTGAATCACGTGAACCGCTTTATGTTGTTTTATTTGGTGCTACTTGATGGGCATAAAACCAACAAGGTGGTCGAATGTATTACCTTGCTGATTTCCAAAAGCATATGGCTGTCAGACCGGCAGCTATCAGCGCTGAATTGGGCGCCCAGCTGAGCCAGGTGCTGGTTTCATCTAGGCTGTAGAGTAGGGCTGTGGTAATCAGGCCGCCAACCGTCAGTAGGGTATAACGGTCCTGCTTGCTTTCATGCCGCTTGGCTTGCAGTTCAGCTTGTTGAGCCAGTTTCAAATGTCTGGGTAAGGGTTTGACCTGTTGGCTGAGCAGTTGGTGGATCAGCATTGGTGCTTCAGCGGCCTGCTCAATCCACTTAGGTAGGTTTTCCTTGAACTTTTCAATCGACTGTTGCGGGCCATAATGATCCCTCATGATGTCGCGTAAAATGGGCTCAGACAGTTGCCAAATGTCTAACTGTGGGTACAGCTGTCTGCCCAGACCTTCAATGTTCAACAGCGTTTTTTGTAGCAATATCAGCTCAGGTTGGATGATTAATTTAAAACGTTTGGCCATTTGGAAGGTTTTCAACATCACTTCGCCAAAAGAAATTTCCTCAATCGGTTTGGCCATATAGGGTTCGCAGATGGTTCTGGTGGCGGCTTCCAGGTCTTCAAGATTGGTATCGGGTGGTACCCAGCCAGCTTCGATATGTAATTCAGCTATGCGGCGGTAATCTTGTTTAAAAAATGCCATGAAGTTATTGGCTAAATCAACCCGATGGCCTTTCGGTAAAGAGCCACAAATACCAAAGTCCAGCAAGATAATTTGTGGGTCATCGGGATTGTCAGGATTGATGAATATATTGCCGGGGTGCATATCGGCATGGAAAAAGTTGTCTCTGAAGACTTGGGTATAAAATATTTTTATGCCTTTTTCGGCCAACTTTTCTAAATTGATATTGGCAGCTTTTAAGGCTTCAAAGTCTTTGATGGAGATGCCATGGATGCGCTCTTGGACCATCACTTGTGGTTTGCAAAAATCCCAGTAAATTTTGGGAATATACACATCTTTAGAGTGGGGGAAGTTCTTTTTCAGTACCGAAGCGTTGGCCGCTTCACGCTGTAAGTCCAATTCATCGTAAATGGTTTTTTCAAACTCAGCGACTATTTCTGTAGGGTCAACTTGCACCCCAGGATTCAAGTATTTTTTGGCCAAAGCTGCCACAGCTTGCATCAACTTCACATCGCGTTGAATGCGTTTAGCAATACCTGGACGCAATACTTTGATTACCACAGCATCACCATTTTTCAGGGTGGCGGCATGAACTTGAGCAATCGATGCAGATGCCAACGCGATTTCATCCACCTGAGCGAACTGGTCGAGTAACTCTCTGGGCAGCTGTGCCTGCACCACCTGTTTGGCCTGTTCCCAAGTGATGGGCTCAACGTCATCTTGTAATTTTTCTAACGCTTGAGCAATTTCAACTGGAACCAAGTCAGGTCGAGTGGAGAGGGTTTGTCCCAGCTTAATAAATATAGGGCCCAGCGACTCCAGCGCACCGCGAACCCTTTCACCGTCACTCATGTCCTTTAAACCGGAGTGGCCAAAGGGAGACAGTATGTTAATCAGTTTAAGAAAATTGAATCCGTTGCTGGGAATCAAATTGGTTAAACGGTAGGCTGCAAAAGTGTGGGTGATCTTGAGTAGTCGGAAAGTTTTCATGTTGTTTTTGGGTCAGTCTTTGGCGGCCAGTTGAGCTTGGTATTGGGCCAGTTTGCGTTCCAGTCTGACTGTATCCGATTTCAAATCATCCACTTGGTCTAAAAACTGTTCCATTTCATGAGGTGAAACCAGCTCACGGTTTTCTTCCAGTAAATACTCTTGGGTACTTTGGCGCAATGAGCTGAATAAGCTGCTGCCAGCTTGGTGGATGCCTTTAAGCAACTCTGACACTTGGTAGCCAGGTCCTTCACCCAATAAATCACACCAAGCGTCTTCCCAGTCAGGTTTCAATTGTTTCAGGAAGTCAGCGACAAACTGCCCCGTAGTGGCATCGCCGTTGATGGTGACACCATCCAGCCCGGGGATGTGTTGGTTGGTACTCATGGCAAATAAAGCCGTGGGTTTGCCACTGATGGTGGTGTCAACGGTCAAAGTGTCGTCGGTACTGACTTCTATGGTATCAGTTTGTAGTATCAGTACCACTGATTGGTTGATGGGTTGAATGTGAATTTTTACTTTCTTGCCAGCCAAAGGTTTGAGCTTTTTGACCGCATCGGCATCGTATTGAATCATTTTCTGCATCGCAGCAGTCAATAATCTGGCAATTGTCGAAGGGGCTTTATCAGTGGTCTCGTTCATATGCGATTGCTTTAGATTTTGTAGCCTTTGTGGATGGCTACTATGCCACCCGATAAGTTTTCATAAGAACACATTTCCATGCCTGCTTGTTCAAACATTGCTTGCAAAGTGGCTTGGTCAGGGTGCTGTTCAATAGATTCAACCAGGTACTGGTAAGAGTCACGGTCATTGGCGACAAAATGTCCAATTTCGGGCAGTATTTTGAATGAATAAAAGTTATATATTTGTTTCAATAAGCTGTTGTTTACTTTTGAAAACTCCAAAACCAAGGCTTTACCACCCGGTTTAAGTACCCGCTGCATTTCATTCAATGCCTGTTGTTTATTGGTGACATTGCGCAAGCCGAAAGCCATGGTGATGGCATCGATGGTATTGTCATCAAACGGCAAATTTTCGGCATTCATTTGAATGCACTCAAAACGGCCGTAAAAACCAGCATCAATCATGCGATCATACCCCACATCCAACATGGCTTGGTTGATGTCGCCGATGATGACTTTGCCGGTATCGCCTATTTGTGGCATCAATAATTTTGCAATATCACCGGTGCCACCAGCCAAATCCAACACCAAATCACCACTGTGAATGCCACTGGTGGCAACAAAATGCCTTTTCCACAGGCGGTGAACACCACCTGACATCATGTCATTCATCAAATCATATTTACTGGCAACTGAAGTGAATACTTGGCCCACCAGCCCTTCTTTGCTTTCAGTGGCGACTTCTTTGAAGCCAAAATGGGTGGTTTTGTTATTCATCGGAAGCCCCTCCTTCTGGTGAAAAAAGCATTCTTTTCAAGCGTATCAAAGCAGAAATGTCTTCGTCACTGTGCTCCATTTCGATCAGTTGTGCATAGTCTTCAATGCTGTCATTGACCAAGGGTAGGCTGGCATCCATTTCAGCAGCAGTGGATTGGCAAATCTTCAAGTCTTTAAGTAATAAATTAAGTTTAAAGCCGACTTTGAATTCATCATTGACCATGGTCATGCCACGGTTATCTAAAAACCAATTGCCGGCGGCGCCAGCACTGAGTACTTCGATGGTTTTTTTCATGTCTAAATTACAGTTTTCTGCAAAGGCCAAAGCCGTACAGACGGCTTGGGCCACACCCGCCACCATCACTTGATTAACGGCTTTGGTGGATTGGCCTTGACCAACTCGACCCATGTGGGTGATCTGACTACCAATGGCAGCAAACACATCAGAGGCGCGTTTGTATTGCTCGCGGTCGGCACCTACCATGATTGATAAGGAACCTTTTTTTGCACCTTCAACGCCGCCTGAAACCGGTGCGTCCATAAAACTGATGCCTTTGGATGCCAAATCATCTGCCAAAGTCCTGGCGGTGTTTGGGCTGACAGTTGAACAATCAATCACCACTGAACCAGGTTTTAAGTAGTCAATAAAATCGTTCACTACCGCCTTCAGATCATCATCAGCCGCTACACATGTCAGTACACAATCGGCCTGTGAAAACATTTCTTCATCGTCTTCAAATTCGGGTAAACCCAATTCGTTTCGGATGGCCAAGGCTTTGCCTTCTGTGCGGTTTTTGACACCAATCAACAAGCCATGATCCTTGAGGTTGCGTGCCATTGGACGGCCCATGGCGCCCAATCCATAAACAATAACTTTTTTGAGTTTAATTTCGCTCATAGTTTTGAAGGTTGTTGTACTGTTGGAAAAGCCGACATTATACCCGATTGTGGTGAGGGCCTTCTTAATTATCAGAAAGTTGCCAGCCAAGTTTAATTTTATGCGTTTTAATGCTTACACAGTGACACTTATTATCTGTACTTTTATCGATTGAAAGCTTGAGATATGGCTTCAACATCCCAATGTAGAGTGTCAACTCTATTCATAACACAACAGGTATTAAACCATGACGCAATTTAAGAAATCGCTGCTATCATTGGCTTCCTTGCTGGCTTTGTCAGCCTGCGCGCCGCCCCAGCAGCTTAAAAACTCAAGCCAACCCATCGAAGCTGAATCAGACTCCAGGGTGTTTACACAACCGTATGATCTTCGCGAACTGGATAATGGCTTAAAAGTCATGGTGGTAAAAACTGACTACCCAGGCGTGGTGTCGTTACAAATACCGGTGCAAACGGGTTCAAGAAATGAAGTGGAGCCAGGCAAGTCAGGTTTTGCACATTTTTTTGAACACATGATGTTTCGTGGCACAGACAACTACTCTCAAGAGCAGTATGGTGCCATGTTAAAAGAAGTTGGGGCTGATCAAAATGCTTACACCACTGACGATTACACCAACTACCACGTGACTTTCATCAATGAAGATTTAGAGCGCATGTTGATGTTAGAAGCTGACCGCTTCAAAAACCTTAAGTATTCAGAGGCACAATTTAAAACTGAAGCCTTGGCAGTTAAAGGCGAGTATTTGAAAAACAGTGCCAGCCCGTTCAGTAAATTATTTGAAACGGTCAGAAAAAATGCATTCAAACACCACACTTACCGGCATACAACCATGGGCTTTTTGGAAGACATTGAAGCAATGCCTGATCAAATGGACTATTCTTTAAAGTTCTTTGATCGTTGGTACCGTCCTGAAAAAGCCGCTGTGATTGTGGTCGGTGATGTTGATGTTGAACAAACTCACGCCATGGTTAAGCAATATTTCGGTGATTGGCAACGTGGTGATTACCATGTTGATATTCCTGTAGAGCCACCGGCCAAAGGTACCCAGTCACATCACATTAAGTGGGAATCTGAAACTTTACCGATGTTGGGTTTGGTGTTCAGAGGAGCTTCGGCAGACCCTACAGTTAAAGACAAAGCTGCCATTGATATGCTGGGCCAAGTTTATTTTGGTCGTAATTCTGATGTGTACCAAGATTTAGTGGTTTCTAGACAACTGGCAGACTCTTTGTTTTTCTACACACCAGACAGCAAGGACCCAGGTTTGATCTACATTTTGGCGCGCTTAACCAATGAAGATAATTATGCTGCTGTACAACAAGCGATGTTGGATACCATTGTTAAAGCCCGCTCAAACACAGCAGATGAAAGTAAACTGGCTGATATCAAATCAGCTGCACGGTACAGTTTTGCCAACTCTTTGGATAACTCTGAAGCAATCGGTGACATGTTGGCATCAGTGGTGCAATACAACCGTGATCCAGAGTTCATCAATCAACAGTACGCGCAATTAGATGCAATTACCGCAGCCGACATCAAGTGGGCAGCAAATAAATATTTGGTTGATGATGGTCGCATCATGGTGACATTGGCCCAAGCTGATTCAATCGACACAATCAACAATGATTTCAGTCTGGCTGAGCAAGTGGCTGCCGCCAGTCAACCCAAAGTGGCACAGTACCAAGTCACTGACATGAGCAACTCCAGTGACATTGTAGATGTGAACTTTCTATTCAACACTGGTTCGGCACAAGACCCTGCTGGTAAGAAAGGTTTGGCGGCATTGACTGCTTCCATGTTAACCAACGGGGGTTCGGCGACTAAATCAATCAAAGACATTCAACAAGAGATGTTGCCTATGGCAGCTTATTTTTCTTCGCAAGTGGACAAAGAAATGATTGCCTTGTCTGGTCGTGTGCACCGGGAAAAAGCTGAACAATGGTTGGACTTGGTGTTAGAGAGTTTACTCAACCCAGGGTTTCGTGAAGATGATTTCAAACGTTTGAAAACCCAGCAAATTAACAACATCCAAACTGACTTGAAACAAAACAATGACGAAGAATTGGGTAAAGAAGTTTTGTATCAAAAAATCTACCCTAACCACCCATATGAATCGCTGAATTTAGGCCATGTGTCTGACTTAGAAAACATTACGTTAGATGATGTTAAGGCGTTTTATGCTGAACAGTTGACCCAGTCTAATTTAAATCTAGGCATCACTGGCAGTTTAGCGGCTGAACAAAAACAGCACATGTTCGAGCGCATCACCAATGAACTAAATCCAAGTGGTGCAAGCAAAGTAGCCATCGAAGCTGCGCCTGAATTTTCAGGTCGGCATGTAACCATCGTAGAAAAACAAACCATGCCAACTGCAGTGTCGTTTGGTTTTCCAATTGAAGTCAATCGTTCTCATCCAGACTGGGTCGCTTTGTGGTTGGTGCGTTCGTTCTTAGGCGAACACCGAAATTCAAACTCATTTTTGTACCAACGCATCCGCGAAGCACGTGGCATGAACTATGGTGACTATGCTTATATTGAATACTTTCCTGCAGGCATGTACCGAACCCAACCGGCAGCCAATTTGGGGCGTTCTGAGCAAATTTTCCAAGTGTGGTTGCGACCATTGCGCAGCAATGCCGATGCACATTTTGCCACCAGAACAGCCATGTATGAGTTAGAGAAACTGATAGGAAATGGGCTGACTGAAGAACAGTTCAGCGCCACCAAAGCTTTTTTGAGTAAGTACGCAGGTTTGTTGCTCAAAGGTCAGGATCGTGTTTTGGGCTACCGCATGGACAGTGATTTTTACGGCACTGAGGGCTTTGTTGAACTGGTCAAAAATGGCCTCAACGAACTGACTTTGGCGCAAGTAAATGCCGTGATTAAAAAGCATTTACAAACCGATGACATAAAGTTTGTCTTCATCACCAGTGACGGTGCTGACATGCAAGACCGATTGGTCAATGACACTTCGTCACCGATGACCTATAACTCAGAAAAACCAGCCAGTTTGATGGCTGAAGATGTCATCATTCAAGATTATAAGCTGCACTTAAAATCAAGTCACACTGCAGTTGTAAGTATTGAAGATGTGTTTAAGTAAATAAGACAACCTTTGATTGTAAGCCCTGGATTATCTAGCCAGGGTTTAACTGTAAAAGCCAAGCTTTCGAGTTTGGCTTTTTTTTGCCAGCAGGGTTGGATAAAGCTGAGGTTGCTGTAAATAAACCAAGCAAACTTTGCTGGTAAGCCTGGTGAGTAGCAGGGTACAAGCAATGGGGCATTGCAAGTTTATGAGCAATTCCTGGGAAACAGGTCAAGAAAAACCCAGCCAGTTATTTAACTGTCTGGGTTGTGTTGATCAATATGAGCGTTCGAGTTACTGTTGAATCGCGGTGATGTAAAGCTCTACACGTCGATTTTGACTGCGTCCATATTCGGTGTTGTTGTCGGCTATGGGCTGTGACTCACCCAGTCCCAATGGTGATAAACGGTTGCCAGGAATGCCTTGAGCAGCAAGGTAATCAGCAACACTGTAAGCGCGTTTATAGCTCAACTCGCGGTTGTAGTCGTCTCTGCCAACCGAGTCAGTATGACCAATCACATCTAAATTGGTGTCTTTGTATTTGTACAGCACCTTGGCCACTGAGTTTAAGCTTGGGTAGAAACTGCTTTTTATGTCGTATTCAGCGGTGTTGAAAGTGATGTTGCTGGGCATGATTAATTGTATTTGGTCACCTTCGCGAACCACTTGCACGCCAGTGCCTTGTAACTCTTCACGCAGCTCAGCTTCTTGGTGGTCCATGTATGCGCCAACCCCTGCACCAATGGCGGCACAACCGGCTGCTGCATTGCGGGCACTTTCTGAATTCCTGGTGGCGCCGATTAAACCACAAACAATCGCACCTGCAGCGCCGTATTTAACACTTTTGCGTACTTTTTGTTCACCTGTATAAGGATCAGACGTGGTACATGCGGCCAAAATAAATACTGACAGTATAGGAATCGTAATTTTTTTCATGGTTGATTTATATCCTGTTAAAAGACTTTAATGATACACACTAATGGCTTAATAAAATGTGAATGATTGCTGATTATTATCTCGTGAACAACAAAAGCAGTTAAAAAAAGGGGCAATGCCCCTTTTTAAAGTGCTTGATATATAACTGAACTACTGTTTGTCTTTGTGCATTGATAATGCTTTGTCATGACGCCAAATGGTGTAGTCGGATGAGCTGAATGAACTGTTGAAGTCTTTGAACATTTCGTCGGCCTTTTTTTCAGATTTCAGGTGTTTTTTAGCAAATTGATAAAAGTTTTCTTGCAAAGGTGCCATGTCAGCGTAGTTTTTAAAAGGAGTTGCCAGCATCACCCGTTGAGAACCACCAACAGGGGATGACCATGACCAATTACGTGGCCAGTTATTTTCTTTGGCCATTGTGCTCATAGCAGCAATGGCGGCATTGGCTTGCGCACCTTTACCTGGTTTAACTTGCCACATAGTTACACCCACAAAATTGGCCTCTACATTTTCATCCCAGTGGCTGTTGTCCATATCAATTTCACCGAAATTATGCATATAGGATGCCACATGTGGGTGGACTGTTTCACTGAAGTGTTCGCCAAGGTGTTCTTTGCTCCATGCTCGGTAGCTGTCTTGTTCTGCCCATGGTTGGCAACACGATCGAACCACATAACGATTCAGGTCATTGCCTGTCACTGGCACATAGGTGTCCCACTGTCTGGTGTCGCCTTTTTCTGCCCGGTAAGCCAGATGGGCTTTCAGTGCGGTTTCAAGCTGATCAGCGTGACCAGCTTTGGGCACCATAGTCCAGCTGTCTGATATGACTTGAGGCGGTTGGTCTTCTGCCACACACAAGGCAGGAATTAGGATTAACGTGAATAGAACTGAATAAAATTTATTCATTTGATTTCCCCTGATATATTTTGCCAGTTGAATCAATAGATGCTGACTATAATTCAAATGACAGTTATAGGGTCGACGTAAAATAACTATAAAGCAACATAATTGGTGTGTCTATGAATAAGGTATTTAGTTGATGTTTTGGTCGAAATCACAAGAGTTTAGGGCTGAATCACCCCAGCTTTAGGTTTTAATGCAGCCTATACAGGTGCAATTAACTGGTCTTATGCTGTAAACAAGTCAGGCTGCAGGGCATAGTTCGGTCGGCAATGGTTAGTAATTGTTTAAAGTGTTTTTTGCTGTGGCTTTACATTTGGTCTGAACTGATTCTCGGTTTACTGGTGATCTTCATCAGTTTCCGGATTTCGTACAGCATCACACCTTGGGTGTAGGTCAGGTAATAGAATTTTTGAAACATATCGGCTTCTTGGGTTAAGGTGCTGGCATATTTTAGTTGGTGTTGATCACGAGAGATACCGGTCCAATCTGTGACATTGATTCGCGCATTGGGATCATTAAACTGAATATGTTTAACCAGCTCTGAATCAATTTCGAAATCTAAATCTAAAGGGTAACGTAATGCATATTCGCCGGTATCGGTTAATAATATTTGTAGTTGGCAATAAGGTTTAAAGCCATGGTACTCACCTTCGTTTTTGGATTTTTTTAAAAACACCAAAAAGCGCTCACCTTCGCCAGCGCGATCGGGGTAATAGCAGTTATGTGGCGCAAAACCTTTGCTGCTGACTACCAGTAAATCATTTTTATTCACCCCTTTGTAGGGTACATGCACATTCAAGAAGGCCTGACCTTTGGCGTTCAACTCTCGGGTTTGTTGGTAGTCAACATTCACTACTTGCGCGACTGCAATCACATCGGCCCATTCAGCCACTGCGGCAAAGGAGTCGAATTTAACCGGTACAATATCAGTGTAATCGAATTGATAGTCTTGATTGGCCTCAGGCAATAAACCGTCGACACTGTGTTGTGCCTGGCTGTCAGGTGACCACCACAAAGCGTGACAGAGAAGGGTGAAAATGAGCAGTATTTTATTCATGGTGTTATTGACCTTTTTCTGGAGTAATAATTCCCTCTAAAGTGCCGATTCTTTGTCCCAGTTTCAATTCTGAGCCAGCTTTTAATTCTGCATTGAAAGTAACCGCATTTTTTGGAAACAACAAAATCACCGTTGAACCCATATTGAATCGACCCATTTCTTGCCCTTTTTTATATTGGCTTTGACCTTGGACCAAAATGTCAGTGACTTGATTAGCGTACGGTGGTGTAATGACGCCGTTACTGATGGTCTCGATACTGGAAACCAGTATGGCGCCAACATACACATAGGCAATGTGACCGGCTGGGGTATGCAAATGATTGACCAACCGTTCATTGCGTGCAAATAACCGGGGTATTTTTTGTGTGGTCCAATCAGCAACGCTGAACAACCTGCCTGGGATGTGACGCATTGATTTGATTTGACAGTCCAATGGCGCATGTAAACGGTGGTAGTCTTTGGGCGAGAGGTAGATAGTAATGAATTGTCCATTGAGAAAATCTTCAGTCATTTCAGTCGCCAGCAGCTCTTTGATGGTGTAATGGTGGCCTTTGGCTTGCAAGATTGCATCATGATCAATTTTTCCCAGTTGCGAGATCACACCATCCACTGGTGACACCAGGCTGTTGGCGGTTTGATCGATAGGCCGAGCAGATGGTTTCAATGCGCGGGTAAAGAAGGCGTTGAAATGGGGGTAGTCATCGTAGTTTTTAGATACCGCTTCTGCTGTATTGATGTTGAACTTTTTAATCATCAAATTCAGCGTTATGTGCTTAATGGGTTTAAAACGAATGCGCATCAAGCCATACATCATTCTTGATAACAAGCGGTGCGGTAAAATATATTGCAACAGCAAAGCCAGGGTTTTCATAATGCTTCCATAAATTGGGCCAAATCATCGGCTATCAAACGACTGTCATGTGGTGCTGGAAATAAGCCGATCCGCTCTCCTGCCGGGTTGAGTAGGAACAAAGCTGAAGCGTGGTCCACATCGTAAATCAGGTCACCTTCTTCATGCGCAGCCACTTTGTAAGCAACGCCTAATTGTGATGTCAGTGAAAGTATGTTGGGAGCATCACCGGTTAAAGCATGAAACTCAGGATTGAAGTAGTTAATGTATTCTTTCAAGACAGCTGGGCTGTCCCGGTCAGGGTCGACTGAAATAAATACAAACCGAGGACTGAGAAATTGTCGTTCGGCCAAATCTTTATCCACTTTTTGCAGGTCCAATAGGGTGGTGGGACAGATGTCAGGGCAGTGAGTGAAACCAAAGAACAGCACTGAATAGCTGCCTTTGAAGTCATCAGCAACCCAAGTTTCTGCATTTTGGTTGGTAAGCTGAAAGCCGGAAAATGATTTACCCTCTGGAAACAGTTTCAGTGCTTTGAAAGTTTTGTTGTGCAGTGAGTTTTCTGTAGTGCCGCCACAACTGAGTAGTGCCAAGCACAAGAACATGACCAGCCAGTGTGATTTATTTAAAAGATACGACATAATGCTGTTTTATCCATTGACCTGATTAATAAAAACAGGCATTGTATAACTTTTTGTCAGTTGGTGTAATACGTGGCGACTTTGTTGCAAGATTTATTCAAACAATCAGTGGAGGTTTTATCTAACCAACAACTGTTTTACGGCCATGGTGTCGAGGTAGCAGAAGATGAGGTGGTGCTGTTGTTGATGCATGTACTGCAAATGGATTTTGCAACTTTAAACACCCAAGCAGATCATCCAGTCACTGAAGCACAAATTGAGTTGGCCAATCACCTGATGGAACAGCGCATTCAACAACGCATGCCAATGGCTTATGTGGTGGGTTTTGCCATTTTTGCGGGTTTGCGTTTTAAAGTGGACCAGCGGGTGTTGATACCACGCTCTCCTTTTGTGGAGTTGATTGATTTAGGTTTCCAGCCTTGGATGAATTTAAATCAACCCAGTAAAGTCATGGACTTGTGCTGTGGTTCAGGGTGTATTGGTTTGGCCATTGCGCATTATTTTACAGCTGCCCAAGTTGACCTTGTTGACCTCAGCGAGGCGGCACTCGAATTGGCGCTGGAAAATGCCAGGGATTTACAGTTGACAGAACAAGTGCGCACCATTCAATCGGATTTATTCAATGAGTTGGATGGTCCATATGATTTAATCGCGGCCAATCCACCTTATGTAGATGAGGGTGAGTACCAGGAATTGCCTGAAGAATTTAGCCATGAACCGAAGATGGCTTTGGTGAGTCAGAAAAATGGCATGGAATTGCCAGTTAAAATATTGGCGCAAGCAGCTGACTACTTGGCTGATAACGGTTATTTGTTCCTGGAGGTTGGCTACAATGATGAAGTTTTGGCTGAAAGTTTGCCTGATGTACCGTTCGAATGGCTGGATTTCAGCCTAGGTGGGCAAGGAATTTGTGTTTTTAGTCGTCATGATTTGTTAAAGTACCGCACTGACTTTATGGAGTTTTTGCAAACCGATGTCACATAACACATTTGGTAAAAATTTACGTTTCACTTCTTTTGGCGAATCGCATGGCAGTACCATTGGTTGTGTGCTTGATGGTTTTCCACCGGGTATGGCAATTACGCCTGAAGAAATCAAGCAGCAGCTGATACGCCGTGCCACTGGCCAGTCGCGTCACACCTCGCAACGCAAGGAGCAAGATGATGTGCAAATTGTGTCTGGTGTGTTTGAAGGTGTAACCACAGGCCACCCCATAGCGCTGATTATCGAAAACACCGATGCACGCAGCAAAGACTATACAGCCATTGCCAAACAAATTCGTCCAGGACATGCTGACTTTTCCTACTGGAAAAAATACGGTGTTCGAGATTACCGTGGTGGCGGACGTTCTTCGGCACGCGAAACCACCATGCGGGTTGCCGCTGGCGCCTTAGCGCGCAAGTGGTTGCTGGAAAATTACCGCATAACCATCACGGCATGGTTGGCTCAATTGGGCGACATCAAGTTGGCCCCAGGGGATTTGTCTCGAATTGATGAAAGCCCATTTTTTACCGGTGAAATAGACCGGGTTCCTGAACTGGATCAGTACATGGACGCATTGAGAAAATCAGGAGATTCTGTGGGTGCTCGCATCAATGCCTGCGCCAGTCATGTGCCAGCTGGATTGGGCGAACCAGTGTATGGTAAGTTGGATGCAGAATTGGCATTGGCAATGATGAGTATCAATGCCACCAAGGGGGTTGAAATTGGTGCTGGATTTGAGTCAGTGAATCAAAATGGATCGGTACACCGTGATGAAATCATAGCGGGTGAGTTTGCCAGCAACCATGCTGGTGGTATTTTGGCAGGTGTTTCAACTGGCCAGGACATCACTTTGAGTGTGGCTTTCAAGCCCACTTCCTCATTGCGAATTCCGGGTCAAAGTATCGACACAGAAGGGCGTGCGATAGAAGTGGTGACCAAAGGTCGACATGATCCTTGTGTTGGCATTCGCGCCACGCCAATAGTTGAAGCCATGATGGCACTGGTGATCATGGATCATATCATGCGACATCAGGCGCAAACAGGTTCAAGCAATAAATAAAACCTTCAATAAAACAAGATTATTAGATTACATATATGAATAAAAAATACAATGTTGCCGTGGTCGGCGCCACAGGCGCCGTCGGTAAAACCATACTGAGTATACTGGAAGAGAGGAAATTTCCAGTGGCTGAAATTTTCCCATTGGCCAGTGAACGCAGTGCTGGAGAAGTCATCGACTTCAACAACAAGCAGGTGAGAATTGGCAACTTGGCGGACTTTGATTTTGCCCGGGCTGACATTGCCTTGTTTTCTGCTGGTGCCAGTGTTTCTGCTGAATATGCACCCAAAGCGGCGAGTAAAAAGTGTGTGGTCATTGATAACACCTCGTACTTTAGAAATGAACAAGACGTGCCCTTGGTGGTTGCAGAAGTCAATCCTGAAGCCATACAAGATTACCAACAGACTTTTATCATTGCCAATCCTAATTGTTCAACCATCCAAATGTTGGTTGCTCTGGCCCCCATTCATCAGCAAGTAGGTATTGAACGCATCAATGTGGCAACCTACCAATCTGTTTCTGGGGCAGGCAATAAAGGGGTGGATGAATTGGCGGAGCAAACTAAGTCTCTGTTGAATTTCAAACCGTTAAAAATCAATGCTTTTTCGCAGCAAATTGCATTTAATGTGATTCCTCATATAGATCAGTTTCAGGACAATGGCTACACCAAAGAGGAAATGAAAATGGTTTGGGAAACGCAAAAAATTCTTGGGGACAGGAGTATTTTAGTGAACCCTACTTGTGTCAGGGTGCCAGTATTTTATGGACATGCTGAAGCAGTTAATATTGAAACCAGAGAAAAAATTACCGCCGCAGAAGTTAAACAATTAATGACTGATGCTGTAGGCGTTGAGCTGATGGATGAGCCAAGCTCGCTGAGCTACCCATCACCGGCGGTACATTGTGCAGGTAATGATCCAGTATATGTGGGCAGGATTCGAGAAGATATATCCTACGAAAAGGGCATAAACCTATGGATTGTAGCGGATAATATCCGTAAAGGAGCGGCTTTAAACAGTGTGCAAATTGCAGAAATTCTAGTAAATATACTGGATAAAGAGTAAGTTAGCTGACTTTTATTAGACAAATTCTTGGATTTTTAATGTAGAATTAGTTACCATCAATCACAATAACTTAAAATAACTTAAAAAGCACTGGGTAAATTATGAAACAAAAACTGACTTTATTGGCCTTGGTTATTGGATTAACCATCGTTTCACAAACATCTTTTTCATTGGGCATGAGTAAAATTCAAGTCTATACAGCCTTGGATGAGCCGTTGCGATCAAGCATCGAGTTGTTGACCAGTGCAGATGAGGAGTTGGTTGACTTAGAAGTTAAATTAGCCAGCAGTGAGGATTACCAAAAAGTCGGTTTGGATAAATCATTTGTGCCAAGCAACATCTTGGTAGAGCTTGATAAAGAAAATCCCCACCTGATTAATGTGACTTCAAATGGTCCGGTTTCTGAGCCAATAGTCAGTATTTTATTGGATGTGAATTGGAAAAATGGACGCATCCTCAGGGAGTTCACTGTCTTACTGGATCCTCCTTCCTATGAAAACGCCAATTACCAAGCCCAAGTTAACAATGTAGTGGTTGAGCCGTTGCAGAATGATGTGATTGAAGAACCTATTGCTGAGGAGCCTGTGCTTGTAGAGTCTGTGTCTGAGGTTGAGTCTGAGCCGGTGGTTGAGGGTTCAGAGCAAAGCATCACTTATACCAATGAAGACTTTGAGCAGTATGAAGACAACGAAACTGAAGTAGCAAACAGTGTACAAACTGACTACAGCAGCAATGCATCTGAAGTGTATGTTGAAGCAGGTGATACCTTGTGGCGCATAGCCAATGAGAATAAAGTTGCTGACCTTTCGGCACAGCAAATGATGATGGCAATTTACAACAGCAACCCCAGTGCATTTATTGATAACAACATCAATAAATTAATCAAAGGCAGTCGATTGAATATGCCAACAGCTGATGAAGCCAAAAGTATTGGTTTTTCAGATGCACTTGCACAAGTTGAATCGCATCATCAGTCTTGGACACCAGAACAAGCAAGCTATAACACTTACCAAACTGAGACAGACGTTGCACCAGCAGTTGAGGACAGTCCTTCGGGCTTAGATTATGGAGTGCAGTTATCTGGTGGCGACAGTGAAGGCTCAGATACCGGACAGTCTAATTCTGACCAAGGTTCTGCCGACACTGCCATCGCTTTAGAGGAAGATTTGTATAATAAAGATGCAGAAAACTCTGAGTTAAAAGAACGCATCACTGAGTTAGAAGATATTGTTGAGCAACAACAAGATGTGCTTGACATCAGTGACGATGGTTTGGCGAATTTAGAAAGCCAGTTGGCTGCAGCCGCCGATGAAACCACTGATGAAGTTCAAGATGTATTGGCTGAAACTGGTGATGCAGTTGAAGCTGTGGCTGATGATATTTGGGATGCTGCAACTGACGAGTCGGATGACTTGAGTTTATCTGTCGATGTTGATACTTCTGAAGATGGCTTGGATGATGAATCATCAGACAGCCTACAAGCTGGTGACTTTGATGGCGGCGTAGACAGTGACATTGATGCTGATAATGATAATGAGCAGGTTGCTGAAGACACCACAGTTGCTGACACTGAAAGCACCAGCCCTGCTGTGTTCAGTGGCAATACGCAACATAGCGAATCTTTTGTAGACACAGCAATCAATTGGGTTATGGATAATCTGCTGTGGGTTTTGGCTGGTTTGGTTGGCTTGATAGTGTTGATATTTTTGCCCAAGGCATTGCGCAGTGATGCTGGTGAAGATGAAGATGGCACCAGCTTTTTAGATGACATCAAAAACAATAAGCGCCAAACTGAAGAAGTCGAAGATATGGATACAGCTGAGACTAAAATGAACCAACCTTTGGTTGATGATGACCAAGCAGAAGATGAAGCAGAAGCCGATAGTGAAGGAGACGTCTTGGCAGAGCTAGATAAACGCATTGATTTTGATGAGCCAGCTGATGAGCCTACATTCGAAGAACTGTCAGGTGAAGCAGACGAATTAACTGAGTTGAATGAAACCGGAGCGTTCGAAACTGTTGAAGATGATGGGTTTGATTTAGATGGCTTCCTGAATGATGAACCAGCAGATCTCAGTGACGACAATGACATGACGGCGACTAAGGACCACGCGGCCACTTTGGCAGGAGTGGACTTCGCCGATGAATCTGAAGCAGATGAAAAAGGTGAGTCTGAAGATGTTGCTGATGACTTTTTCAGTGTTGAAGACGATGCTGATCTTGAGGATTTGTCACTTGATGATATTTCGATGGATGATTTAGACTTGGATGATGCCGCTGATACGTTAGAAACAGCCGCCGAAGAAACCACCCAAGCTGTTGAAATAACTGCTGATGATTTAGACGATGAATTCAGTTTCGATGGTGAAGATGATTTTGACTTTGATCTTGATGATGAGTTAGAAGAGTTGGAACAAGCAGAAGACGGTGAGCTTAAAGAGGTTGCCGATCAGGTGATTGACAATACAGAAGATGCTGCTGAGGAGTTCAACGACATGTTGGATATTTCTGATGAGGACACTGAAAGTTTTGAAATAATAGATGAGGCAGACAGCACTATGGATGAAGAAATTGATTTGGGTTTAGAAGATTTGATTGATGAAGGTGATGTAGTTGAAACCAAAATTGATTTGGCCAAAGCCTACATTGAGATGGGTGATGCTGAAGGGGCGAAAAACTTACTCAATGAGATTTATACTGAAGGCACTGAAGAACAAATCGCCAAAGCCAAGAAATTGCTGGATGATATGTAACAGCTGAGTAGCTAAAGACATACTCATAATTTATAATAAGCCGGGTTTAACCACCCGGCTTTTTTTATGCGCATAGCCTGCGGAATTGAGTATGACGGTCACCCGTTTTATGGTTTTCAGGTTCAAATCCAAGAGCCAACCGTACAATCATGTTTAGAACAAGCCATCAGTCGTGTGGCGAATCACCCCGTTAAAATCTACTGTGCTGGTAGGACTGACACCGGCGTCAGTGCTACGCAACAAGTGATACATTTCGAGACTGATGCGATTCGAACAGCGCACCAATGGCTGCTAGGGATTAATACAGCTGTCAATAATGGCATCGTAGTTTTGTGGGTTAAGTTTGTCGGTGATGATTTTCATGCCAGGTTTTCTGCCACCAGTCGCAGTTATGAGTACCGCATACTGAACCGGAGGGTCAGACCAGCCATTAACCGTCATCATTTGACGTGGATTTTACAGCCGCTGAATGATAATGCCATGCATGAGGCGGTGCAATGTCTAATGGGAACGCATGATTTCAGTGCGTTCAGATCCAGTCGTTGTCAAGCCAATCATGCTGAGCGAACCATGTTGCATGCAGCTGTGAGTAGGCAAGGTGAAATTATTAATTGCACTTTTAGAGCCAATGGCTTCTTACATCATATGATAAGAAACATTATGGGAACCATTATAAAAGTTGGTAAAGGCGAGCAACCTGTTGCATGGGTGCAAGCAGTTTTAAACAGCAAAGACCGCACCCAAGCCGGTATGACAGCAGCACCCAATGGCTTAACCTTTTGTGGAGTCACTTATCCTGAAAAATATGAAATTCCAAACCATGAATAAAATCAGTGTTAAATTTTGCGGATTAAAGACGTTGGCAGAAGTGGACGCTGCAATTGCTGCTCAAGTAGACGCCATTGGTTTGGTGTTTGTTGAGAAAAGTCCGCGGTTTATCACTCCTGAACAGGCTTTGCCTTTGGCTGCATCAGCAAAACAATCAGGTGTAAAGGTGGTGGCTTTGTTTGCTGACCATCCTGTGGAAGTGGTTGAACAAGTTATCCAAGTCATTGAACCTGATATTTTGCAATTCCATGGGGCTGAGTCGGGTGCTTTTTGTGAGCAGTTCAATCGTGCCTACTGGAAAGCTGTGCCGATGTTGGCTGTTAGTGACTACGTAAGCTATATGATAAATTACCCCAAAGCTGAAGCATTTTTACTTGATGCCTTTGGTGGAAAAACAACAGGTGGTTCAGGCCAAGCTTTTAAGTGGTTTAAGTTGCCTGATGAATGGCTTTCAAAGCTGATCTTAGCAGGTGGTATCAATGCCGATAATGTGGCTTTGGCTTTAACTGCAACAGGCGCGCAATTTATCGATACCAGCAGTGGAATTGAGTCTGTACCTGGCGTAAAATCGACAACTAAAATGATGGCTTTGATGGCTCAAATTAAGGCATTCCAAACTGCTCTACAGTTAAATAAGTCAACAACATAAAAAATAAATGAAAATCCAACCCAAGCAAAATTATGACCATTAAATATTCAGAATATCCCGACAGTAAAGGCCATTTCGGTCAATTTGGTGGCGTATTCGCCAGTGAAACTTTGATGCACTGTTTAGATGAGCTCAGCTCAGCTTACAGTCGACTAAAAACTGACCCAGATTTTTTGGCTCAATTTAATCAAGATTTGGCTGACTATGTCGGCCGTCCTTCACCACTGTATTTGGCTGAACGTTTAACCGCGCAATGTGGTGGTGCCAAGATTTGGTTGAAACGTGAAGACTTGAATCACACTGGTGCCCATAAAATTAACAACACCGTGGGTCAAATTTTATTGGCCAAAGCAATGGGTAAAAAGCGCATCATAGCTGAAACGGGCGCTGGCCAACATGGCGTTGCCACTGCCACAGTATGTGCTCGGATGGGTCTGGACTGTGTGATTTATATGGGTGAAGTAGACATTCAACGACAAGCCATCAATGTGTATCGGATGAAGCTGATGGGAGCGGAAGTTCGCAGTGTTGACACCGGTTCAAAAACCTTAAAAGATGCCTTGAATGAAGCCATGCGTGACTGGGTTACCAATGTGGATGATACCTTTTACATCATCGGTACAGTGGCTGGTCCTGACCCCTACCCACAAATGGTCAGAGACTTTAATTCAGTGATAGGCAAGGAGGCCAAGCAACAGTTTGCAGAAAAAGTTGGTGGATTGCCAGATGCATTGGTTGCCTGTGTGGGTGGTGGTTCAAATGCGATGGGTTTGTTTCATCCCTTCCTAGACGATGCTGAAGTGGCGCTTTATGGGGTTGAGGCTGGTGGACATGGGGTTGATTCCGGTGAGCATGCTGCATCAATCACCGCTGGTAAAGTCGGTGTTTTACATGGCAACAGAACCTACGTGATGTCAAACGACCAGGGACAAATTACAGAAACACATTCCATCTCCGCTGGACTGGATTATCCAGGGGTAGGGCCTGAACATGCTTTCTTGAATGAATCTGGTCGCGCTCAATACGTGACCATTAATGACGACGAAGCCTTGGCGGCTTTCCACAGCTTAACCCGCATTGAGGGCATTCTACCTGCTTTGGAGAGTGCGCATGCGATTGCTTTTGGGATGCAACTTGCAGGTCAGTTAAAGGCAGAACAAAACATCATCGTTAACTTGTCAGGGCGTGGTGATAAAGATGTGCACACAATCGCTGCAATTGAAGGGGTAACAGTATGAGTTTATTGGCAACAACCTTCCAGCAACTGGCTGGAAAAAAAGCCTTGGTGCCTTTCATCACTGCCGGCCACCCAAAACCTGAATTAACAGTTGGTATCATGCACGAGTTGGTAAATAGCGGGGTGAATATCATTGAATTAGGCATGCCATTTTCTGATCCAATGGCTGATGGTCCCGTGATACAACATGCTTCTGAACGCGCCATTGCACAGGGCGTTGGCATTGAAGATTGTTTGGCCATGGTCAAAGCATTTCGCCAAACCGACCAAGTCACTCCAGTGGTGTTGATGGGCTATTTGAATCCAGTGGAATGCATGGGATACAGTCGCTTTGTTGCAGTGGCAAAAGATGCCGGTGTTGATGGGCTGTTGTTGGTGGACTCACCGCCTGAGGAATCGGCAGAGTTGCTGCAAAAGTTGCATGCCCATGACATGGAACAAATATTCTTGGTGGCACCAACCACCACTGAAAGTCGCATGAATATGATTTGTCAGCATGCCTCTGGCTTTGTTTACTATGTGGCGCTGAAAGGAGTTACCGGTTCTGCAGATTTAAACAGCCAAGCGGTTAACACTGATGTGAATAAAATCAAACAACACACTGACTTACCGGTTGCCGTGGGCTTTGGTGTCAAAGATGCTGCTTCTGCTGTGGCCGTGGCTGAACAAGCCGATGCCGTGGTGATTGGCAGTGCTTTGGTCAGTTTATTGGACAGTTGTGATGATCTTGAGTCAGCCACTCAAGCCATCCGTCAATTTATCAAACCTATCCGAACCGCCTTAGATTCGTTATAATCGGAGGTTGTTCAGCATTTTATTGGAGTTTAAATGAGCTGGTTTCAAAAAATAATGTCATCACGTATTCGCACAGAAGGTGGCAATAAGAAGACAAATATTCCCGAGGGACTGTGGGGCAAGTGTAAAGAATGCGAAGCAGTTCTGTACCAGCCTGAAAGTGTAAAGCAGGGTAAAGTTTGCCCTAAATGTGGACACCACGAATCTTTATCAGGTCGTGACCGCATAGAGTTCTTTCTGGATGACGGTGCAGCTTATGAAGAAATAGGCACCCAAGTTAAGCCAGAAGACCCGTTGAAATTCAGGGACAGTAAAAAATACAAAGACCGTTTGGTGGCGGCACAAAAAGCCACCGGTGAAAACGATGCCTTGGTCGCAGTTAAAGGCCAATTGCATGGTCGAGATGTGGTGGTAACTGCGTTTGATTTTAAATTCATGGCTGGCTCTATGGGTTCTGTGGTGGGTGAGAAGTTTGTCCGTGCAGTACATTTGGCCTTAGAACAACAGCTGCCGTTGATTAATTTCTCGGCATCTGGTGGTGCACGAATGCAAGAGTCCTTGTTTTCTTTGTTGCAGATGTCAAAGACTGCGGCTGCTTTGAAGCGCATGAAGTTGGCAGGTCTGCCCTATATTTCAGTGCTTACCAACCCAACCACTGGTGGTGTTTCTGCGTCTCTGGCGATGCTGGGCGATGTCAACATTGCTGAACCCAACGCACTGATTTGTTTTGCTGGCCCTCGAGTGATTGAGCAAACCGTTCGCGAAACTTTGCCTGAGGGTTTTCAACGCAGTGAATTTTTATTGGAAAAAGGTGCCATAGACATGATTGTCTCACGCCATGATTTAAGTGAACGAATCTACCAATTGTTGGATTTGTTGCTGCCGATCAATGGTCAACTCGAAGCGACCGATGCCGAAACTTTGATTGTGCCAGATGAAGTGATAGTGGCTGATGACCACCCCAAAGACTGACCGTTTAACTCAGCTCGAACAACGTTTGGCCGACCTGAATCAGTTTAAAATTGATTTGGGCTTGGCCAGGCTGCAACAAGTTCTGGTGCGTTTGAACCTCACATCACCCAACGCCCAGATCATCACTGTTGGTGGTACCAATGGTAAAGGCTCTACCGTCGCTGCATTGTGTTCTTTGCTTAAAACACAAGGCAAATCATACGGGGCGTTCACCTCTCCACATTTATTTAAATTCAATGAGCGAATTAATATCAATGGACAATTGGCCACTGATGAAGAAGTGCTCAAGGCTTTTGCTTCGGTTGATGCAGCCAAAGCGGCAATCAACTTGTCTTATTTCGAATATGCCTTGTTGGCTGCTTTGCTGCTGTTCAGTGAATATGAAGTTGATGTTATGGTGCTCGAAGTCGGCTTGGGTGGTCGCTTAGATGCCACCAATGCACTGGATGCGGATGCTTGTATCATAACCACTGTAGACGTTGATCACACCAATTGGTTAGGTGATACCATTGAAGCCATTGCCCAAGAGAAAGCCGGTATCATGCGCGCTGATAAACCCGTGGTGTTTGGTGATGAAGCCACACCCAGTGCAATCACCGCCCATGCGCAACAACTCAGTGCACAATTACTGGAACTGAATACAGCCTATCAAATCAGTTTGCATGAGCACACTTTCGATTACCGCTGTGCAACACATGAGTTTATTGAACTGCAGCGGCCGTCACTTAAGGGTGATTGGCAAATCAAAAACTTCAGTAGTGCATTGACTGTGCTGCTGGCCTTGGGTTATCAATTCAGTACAGAACAAGTCCAGCTAGCCATCGACTCTTGGCAAGTACCAGGTCGTTTACAAACCATGCAAACGGAACCTTTGGTATTGGCCGACGTGGCGCACAATCGTCAATCAGCACAACAATTGGCTGCCTACCTCAAAGCCCACCCCATTGGTGGCCGAACCCGTGCGGTGTTTTCCGTGTTGGCGGATAAACAGTTAGACAGTTGGCTGGGTGAGTTAAACCCAGTGATTGACCATTGGTTTGTGTTTCAATTGCCTGGTGAACGGGCATTGGACATGCTGCATTTGAAAACCAGTTTGGCTGATCATGTTACTTTGTTTTCACAGTTTGATTGCGGCAAGCAAGCCCACGAGATGGCATTGTTGTGCTCTGAACCTGAAGACCGCATCATCGTATTTGGTTCGTTTCATGTGCTTGAAGAAGTTTTTAAAGCCACAGTCAGCTGATTTAAGGCAAAAAAACCGCTGACTGTTAAGTCAACGGTTTATCACTACCGAGTTAATGCTTAGTTTTCAAAGCCATCTTTAAAAATCAAATCCAAATCAGCAACACAAAGGTTGAAAGTGTTGACGCCATTGTAATTCACTTGATCCAGATAAAACCCTTCTTCCTCGTAGCCCGGGTCTGAAGAAAAGCTCCAACGTATTTGCACTGTTTCACCTAGATAAGCCGACAGATCATGTGTAAATGAATCAAAACCAGTTGAAGCGCCACCAAATGCGCCTTGTGAAGCTGGGTAACCACAACCATTGATTGGTGGGTTCAGGGTAGAGCTGAAATCGCTGGGGTAGCCACCCACAGGAGGTAAGTCATTCCAGCTGTCACCACCGTCGGTAGATATTTCAACCACCACACCATCCCAATTGGCCTCAAGTTGATACCAAGCTTGGTAATCAACTGAAGGTGTGCCCGCATTCGGGATCGACAGTGCTGGTGACAGCAACCTCGAACAGGTATTTGAGGTGTAAGTGCTGGCCCCTTCATAGGTGCTGCGGTAACTTAGTGTGCCGTTGCTGGCACGGTCATTGGACACCGACCAAGTGCCTGATAGGTTCATCAATAAATCATTGTCAACATCATCGCTGATGTTGCCAATGGCGCTTGAGGGCGTGCCTAGGGTGCTGCTGGCAAGTTCAGGTGAGGTCTCTGAAGCATTGCCATTGTTGACCGCTTCGATGCGATAAAAATACACTTGTTCAGCTGTAGCTGATATGTCACTGAATTGGCTTGCATCGTTGACAGTAGTGAGTAGGTTTTCGCTGCCAGGAACAAAGTTATGCTCACTTGAACGGTAAATGTTGTAACTGATTTGGGTGTTATTAGGGCAGTTGCTGCTGGCTGCTGGCCAAGCCAAATCAATCGTGCAACTGGCACCTATGTTATTGACCACTGATGATTCTGCGGCACTGAACTGTGGTGGAAGTAAACAAGCTTGGTTAGACACTATGTCAGTACAATTACTGAAAGAACTTTCGAAATCACTGTTAAAAGCACGCACTTGATAAGCATAATTATAACCTCCTGTGGTGTCAGCATCTACAAAGGTGTTGCTGTTGTTTTGGCCGATGTAACGCAGACTGCCAGGCTCCATGTCAGCGCATGTGCCGTTACTGCGATACACTTCATAGTATGTGGCATTACTAGCGATTTCCCAGTTCAATCCGACACCTGTAGCACCTAAATCTGCAGCGTTTAGATCAGTTGGGTTGCCGATTACCATGGGGTTGTCACTGCCTAAATCACCTGAAACCACCAAAGCAAATCCTTGTTTTTGCGACTCCAAAGAGCCGTCACCTGGTACATTGGGTGCGGATACAGTGATTTGATAGTTGCCACTGACTGGGCTGATGAATCTGACTTGTTCTACGGTATTGATGGCATCTGCAGTGCCGCCTGTGGTAGAAACTGCAGCGCTGAAGTGATTGCCTAAATAAGTATCTACAGGGGTGGTGACAGTCAGGTCTAAGTTATTGACCAAGGTGATTCCAGAACCAGTTGGTCCAGCCACATCATACCAAACCAAGGTGGCGCGAAACTCTTGACCAGCCAATACATCAACATCGAATGTCAAACCCTCGGAAGTACTGAGGCCTGACTCATGGGTGATGTCCCAAAATTTAAATTTACGTTCATCACCAGTAAAGTAGAGGGTGTTTTCTAGCCAGACTTTACCCCAACCAGCGCGGTTCGAAAAGAAGCCAGGGCCGGTATTGGTACCGTTGAGTAACATGGCTTTCATTAATTGGCCACTTGGCGTGATGCTGTCATTGCTGGTTTTTACCCCATTGGGGTAGAAGCCGTCCATAAAATATTGGCGCAATAAAGCTGTAGCACCAGCAGTAATGGGCGTGGCCATGGAAGTGCCACTGGTGTGCCTGCGAGCTGGTGTGTCAATAACTGCTGAATTGTTTGCATCACCTGCAGCGGAACCAATTGAGGTGCCGGTGGCAGATATATCGGGTTTCAATCGACCGTCATCGGTGGGGCCGCCGTTGGAATAACTGGCCACGGTATCGCTGTTACCATGGTTTAAAGCGCCTACTGTTAAACCACTTTTTGAGTTACCTGGTGAGCTGGTGGTGTTGGTGAATCCATTGTCATTACCTGCTGCAAAAATGATTATCATGTCATCCAATGAGCGCAAAGAATTGTCGAGATTTTGATCAGACGAAACATATTCCCCTAAGGTAACAGCCCCATAACTGTTTGAGTGGATTTTTGCTCCTGCAGCATAAGCCTGTTGCCACATTGGTGATGAGCCTGAACCAGTCAAACCACTGTTACTGCCCAGGTCCTGAAATAAAATTTGGGCATTGGGAGCCATGCCATCATCATTGTCATAGCCTGAATTGCTGGGTGATGAAGTGCTGGGCATCGGCGAGTCACAGGTGCCAATACAGTCTTCACGGTCACCAGCGACTGAACCCGATGTGTGGGTGCCATGATAGGTGCCGTTGTCATAAGCTGTAGCTCCTGGCATGGTCCAATAGGCGATGACTTTGTTGTTGGGATAAAGCGCTCCAGTTAATGGCGGTACCACGTTTTCTGCGTTGGTGATGGCTGTATTGATGCCAGAGCCGTCGTTATAGTTTACAAACCAGCCTTCGTTCCGGTCCAGGCCTGAGTCCGCTACCGCCACAATTTGTCCTGAACCATAAATGCCTTGATCAAATAGGGGTGTTGTGTTGGGGCGATAAGTATTGCCAGAACCACCTGAATCAGAGGCAGCTTGAACAGCTGATACGGCCTCAGTATTCATGAATTTTTCCGGATAGTAATGGTTAATCCATTGGATTGCTTCAAAAGAACTCAGCTTGTTTAAGGCTTGATTTAACTGGTTGGCGGGTACTTCTATACCAATTTCACCACTGTTAGCAACGATGTTGGTTGGCACAAACATGGCGTTAGGAACGGCTTTTTTAATCAGGTTTTTAAGTTGTGTTGTTGGGTAATCTTTAAATGCTTTGACACTGAGGGTGTAGCTACTCAGGGCCGTCCGGTTGTTCAACCAAAGCTTGGGTGAAACTTTATACCCACTGAGAAAGGGGCCGTACCAACGTATGTCTGCATTGAGTGCCAATAAGCCTTGATCGGCTTGCTGCCAATTAACTAAGTAGGCGTGGTTTGAAAAGGATTGCATGACTTGAAAACCATGCTTCTTTAACCAAGTGGCATCACTGTTGCCTGCTGTGAATTGCACAATACCATAGTGCTGTGAGGCAGAGTTTGTGATGCCACTGTGTTGAAAATCCAAACTTTGTTCTTTGGGATCAAATATTCCAGCAGCTAAGATCAAATCATAGCTGTTTATGGCTTGTTTTATTTGTACTGGATTGGGTTGTGCAGCATAGAGTGTTTGAAGTTCGGCATGGGCTGTGGTGGTACTGAGCATGATTGCAGCCACCAGTGGTTTCAGGTTGATTTTTTTATTCATGGATCCTCTATTTAAATTATTTTTTTATTGATAAATGTGTTATTTACTGACTACAACAGGGGTATTTTCACCGTTAGTGCGATGGGATGCATGGCTGCAGTGGTATGATTGCGTAGACATTGGGCTCAGCTTAATTGATTTTAAGTGTGTTGGCAGTAATTTTTTGCATCAAGATTAAAAAACTTAATTGATGAGAAGTTTGCTTGCTTAGGAGGAATAGTGGGCTTTGAATTATGCTGCTGAATTACTGCGTTACTTTGGTGGAGCCAGCACATTATGCGGGTTGAATTTGCTGATTAAAGACTGATGCTAAAGCCTAAAGCAGCCACCATTCAATTAAACGGTGGCTGAGTTAGGCTTCAAACCAAAGGTTTATTGCTTGGCCAACTGTAACCAAGTTTCAACCACCGTGTCAGGGTTGAGTGAGACACTTTCTATGCCCTCATCAAGCAGCCATTGTGCCAAGTCAGGATGATCTGATGGGCCTTGACCACAAATGCCGATGTATTTACCGCGCCTTTTACAAGCGCTGATGGCCATAGACAACATTTTCTTTACGGCTGGATCGCGTTCATCAAATAAATGGGCAATGGTGCCAGAGTCACGGTCTAAGCCCAGGGTTAATTGGGTCATGTCGTTGGAGCCAATCGAGAAACCATCAAAAATGTCTAAAAATTCATCGGCCAACAAAGCATTGGATGGCAGCTCACACATCATGATGATTTTTAAGCCGTTATCACCTTGTTTCAGGCCATTTTTGGCCATCAAGTCAATCACTCCTTGGCCTTCTGCCAAAGTCCTGACGAATGGCACCATTGCCCAAACATTGGTCAAACCCATTTCATCGCGAATGAATTTCAAGGCTTCACACTCCATCTCAAAACAGTCCACAAATGAGTCGTCCAAATAGCGTGATGCGCCGCGGAAACCCAACATTGGGTTTTCCTCATGCGGCTCGTAGGCCTTACCACCTATCAAGTTGGCGTATTCGTTGGATTTAAAATCCGACAACCTGACTATCACTGGTGCTGGGTTAAAAGCGGCAGCCAAAGTAGAGATGCCTTCGGCCAGTCGTTTAACAAAGTAATCCCTTGGTGAAGCATAGGCTGACACCATCGGATCAGTGAGTTTTTTGACTTCTTCGGGCTGTGTGTCGTAATTTAATAAGGCTTTGGGGTGGATACCAATCATGCGGTTAATAATGAATTCCAATCTGGCTAAACCAATGCCAAAGTTAGGTAGGTTTTGGAAGTCAAAAGCGCGGTCTGGGTTGCCTATATTCATCATGATTTTTAAGGGTGCTTCTGGCATGTTTTCCAAGTCGGTGGTGTGGATGTCAAAGCCCAGTAAACCATCATAAACAAAACCTGTATCGCCTTCACAACAAGCCACTGTGACTGCTTGTTGGTGTTGGATTTTGCTGGTGGCATCGCCACAACCTACGATGGCCGGAATACCTAACTCGCGAGCAATAATGGCTGCATGGCAAGTTCTGCCACCCCGGTTGGTGACAATGGCCGAAGCTTTTTTCATGATCGGTTCCCAATCTGGGTCGGTCATGTCGGTGACCAATACATCGCCGGTGTTGATTTGATCCATTTGGGCGATGCTGCTGATGACTTTGGCGGTGCCTTGGCCAACTTTTTGGCCGATGCTGCGGCCTTCACACACCACTTGGCCAGATTTCTGTAAAGCATAGCGTTCAATTTTTTGACCTTTGCTTTCACGTGACTTGACAGTTTCAGGACGGGCTTGAACGATGTATAGCTCACCAGTAACACCGTCTTTGGCCCACTCAATGTCCATTGGTCGGCCATAATGCTGTTCAATAATTATCGCCTGTTTGGCCAATTGTTCAACTTCAACGTCGTTGATTGAAAACTGTTGGCTGCGTTTGGCTTCAATGTTTAAAGTTTGTACTCCAGCATCTGCATAGGTCATTTCAATCGCTTTTGAACCTAAGTTTCTACGCAATACGGCTGGTTTGTTGGCTTTAAGTGATGGTTTATAAACATAGAACTCATCAGGATTAACTGCACCTTGAACCACCATTTCGCCTAAGCCATAAGAGGAAGTGATGAACACCACATCGTTGAAACCGGATTCAGTGTCCATGGTAAACATCACGCCACTGGCAGCAATGTCAGAGCGCACCATTTGCTGTACGCCCACCGATAAATACACATCATCATGGTCAAAGTTGTGGTGTACTCGGTATGAAATGGCACGGTCGTTGTATAAGGAGGCAAACACCTCATGGGCTTTTTCCAATATAGCATCAGCACCTTTGACGTTCAAAAATGTTTCTTGTTGACCGGCAAATGAGGCGTCCGGTAAATCTTCGGCAGTGGCTGATGAGCGTACCGCCACTGAAAAATCATCTGTGCCTAAATCGGCTTGCATGGCTTGGTAAGCACCACGGATGGCTTGTTCCAATGGTGCTTGAAACGGGGTTTCCATGACCCAGTTTCTGATTTTTTGCCCAGCTGCCCGCAGCGCATCAATGTTGTCGGTATCTAAATTTTTCAGTTGCTCACTGATTCTCTGGTTTAAGCCAGAGGTTTGTAGAAATTCCTTGAAGGCATCAGCGGTGGTGGCAAAGCCTCCGGGCACTTTTACACCCAAAGCATTTAAGTGCGTAATCATCTCTCCCAATGAAGCATTTTTACCACCCACTTGGTCTAAATCTTGCAAGGTTAGCTGGTCAAGTTTAATGATGTAATCAGACATGAAATTCCTTCGGCTTAGCAAAAGTCCTCTATTCTAGCTTGAAGCGAGGTTGGCTTAAACATTCATCTTGATAAAAATAAGAAATTCCATTGTTTACAGTCCGATTGGTAGTAAATAACTGATTCAAGTTGGGTAGATTCAGGGCATTTAGTACTGGTACCTGTATTCTTGCGGTATGACTCAAAAGTCAAAGCACAATAAGCTTGAATTAACGGATGCTGGTGCTGATGCTCAAGACATCAGAACAATTTCAGAACGTTTTCAGGTTTCAAACAACAGCTGCCTATAAGCTGTAGCTAAGTACATCAATGTTATGAAATTTTAAACAGGAGTTTTTATGGCACCATCCAAGTCACTTAATTGTATTGTTAGCATGCTTATGTTGTTAAATACTGGCCAAGCTGCTGTCAGCACAGGCTCAAGTACAGCACCTTATCTAGAGGGTTCTCAGTTTTCAGCGAATCAGCCGAACACCAGCCGTCATCACGGTCTACAGGTGAAACCAGGTCAAGTTCCAGTTGGGATTGCTCAATCTGAATGGCATAGTATCCAATCTCAGGTTAATCAGGCAGCCTACCAAGTTTATCCAAGCAAACAAGGTGGTTATACATCGTCAAATCCGGCCAATGGCTGGCATATTGTTTTTGGAATGGATGGCACCACCACTGTATCTGCTTATGACAAAAGTACAGCTGAGGATTATAGGATTTCCTTGCACCTCAATTCGGTGGCCTATCAGTCCTCGGCGGCCAATCAAGTCAGTGGCTTTGCTCAACCTGCTGGTATCAGTTTTAATGGCGACCGATTGAATTACCATTGGAATGATGACATCACAGAGTATTGGATCAATTCTGAACAAAAGCTTGAACAGTGGTTTGAGATCAAACAACGTCCGCAAAACAGTGGCGCAGACAGTTCGTCTGGCTTGTTGCAAGTGCAAATGAATTTGGATACAGACCTCGAAGTGAGTTTGATGGGCAACCGGCTGCGCTTAGGTGACATCACTTATGATCAGCTTAAAGTGTGGGATGCCAACGGACAAGCTGTCGATGCCCATTTGGATTTACAAGGCCAGCACCTCAGTTTATTGATTGAAGATGAACATGCCACCTATCCATTGACTGTTGACCCCAGTTTCACCCAACAAGCCTATTTGAAAGCAGCCAATGCCGAGGCAGGAGATGTTTTTGGCTCAGCGGTGGCAATTTTCGGTAATACTTTGGTGGTTGGCGCACCGCGTGAGGGTAATTCAGGTGCAGTTTATGTGTTTATTCGCACTGGTACGACATGGAGTCAGCAGGCCTATTTAAAAGCGGCTCAGCCCAGTGTCGATGATTTTTTTGGCATATCGGTGTCAATTTTTGCCGATACGCTGGTAGTAGGGGCGTCAGGTGAGGGCAGTATTGCTACCGGAGTGAACGGTAATGAAACTGATAACTCAGCCCCTGATTCAGGGGCAGCTTATGTGTTTGTGCGTAATTTTGGGGTCTGGACCCAGCAGGCCTATATAAAAGCCTCAAACACGGATGCCGGTGACAGGTTTGGTACTGCTGTGGCTTATTACAATGAAACACTGGTCATTGGTGCTTATAAAGAGGCCAGTATTGCCACGGGTATTGATGGTGATCAGAGTAACAACACCATAACCGAATCTGGTGCGGCATATGTGTTTGTTCGAAATGGTACGACTTGGTCGCAACAGGCCTATTTAAAAGCATCCAATACCGATGCTTTTGATTACTTTGGGCGGTCGGTATCGCTTTCATTAGATACTGTGGTGATTGGGGCAACTGGTGAGGACAGTAACGCCACTGGGGTCAACGGTAACCAAGGCAGTCAATTACTCAGTGATTCAGGTGCAGCTTATGTCTTCGTGCGCAATGGCTCAACTTGGTCGCAACAAGCTTACGTTAAAGCCTCTAATACGGGTTTCGGCGATGCATTTGGTGGTGCTGTTCACATTTTGAATAATACCTTAGTGATCGGAGCAGCCAGTGAGGACAGTCACGCCACTGGCGTAGGTGGTGATCAGTTCAATAATTCTGCCGAAGGCTCAGGTGCGGTTTATGTGTTTGTTCGCGATGGCCTGTCATGGTCACAGCAAGCTTATTTAAAAGCGTCCAATACAGGTACTGGTGATGGTTTTGGCGACGCCATAGCGGTCCATTTTGATTCATTGTTGATTGGCGCGCCAAGAGAGGACAGTGATGCCATAGGGGTGAATGGCAATCAGACCAATGATGCCGCCAATAACTCCGGTGCTGCCTATGTTTTTGTTCGTTCTGGTTCAACTTGGTCTCAGCAAGCCTATCTAAAAGCTTCCAATACGGGATCTGGTGATTTTTTTGGTGATGCGGTGTCTTACTCAGGAGGCAGTATATCGATTGGTGCTATTGGTGAGTCCAGCAACGCCACTGGAATCAATGGCAATCAGGCGAGTAACTCAGCTGCTGATGCGGGTGCTGCCTATGTCACAAGTGTTGCTTACAAAGTGGGCGGTACGGTCACTGGATTGGCCTCAGGTAACAGTGTGACCCTGCAGAACAATGGTACAGATGACTTGAACATCAGTGCCAATGGTTTGTTCTCTTTTCCTAACGCACTGCCTGCGCCGGCTACGAACTATGCGGTAACGGTTCTGAATCAGCCAACCACGCCCAATCAAACCTGTACTGTAGACAATGCCAGTGGTACCGTTACGAATACAGACATTAATGATGTAGTGGTGAGCTGCAATGCCATACCGACTATTGTGGCTGATTTTTATACCACACTTGAGGACTTGGAACTACAGGTACTGGATAAGGATGGTCAACAAACCCCTGATCCAAATGATGACAGTGTCTTGGTTAATGATTCTGACCCTGATTTCAATGAGTTGTTTGTGGTCACTCAAGGTATTTTCACTGCTGGCGGCGTTGGCGGTTTAATTCAAATGTTTGATAATGGTACCTTTATATACCAACCACCTGATGATGCATTTGGTACCGCGACCTTTGATTATGAAGTCAGTGATGGCTTGGTAACGGTATCCGCCCAATTGGAGATTGATGTATTATCAGTCAATGATGCACCGAGCTTTTCTTTGGCCGGTGATGTAGAACTGGATTCTGCTGACTTAATTAGCAATCCACTGGAAATCAACGGGTTTATCACTGGTTTTAACTTAGGCCCTGCCAATGAATCGACACAAGTGATAGATGAATACGAAGTATTGATTCAGTCGGATACAGACAACATTGTGAATGCGGTTACAGTGGACAATGAGGGTGTTTTAGAGATTGATTTCACCACCAATACGGGGGTGGCTTTAATCGATGTGACTTTACAGGATGATGGGGGTACAGCACTTGGAGGTGTTGATAGGTCAGCGGCACAATCATTTTTTATTGCTTTTAATGATGACCTGATTTTTATCAATGGATTTGAAATCTCCAATGATGGGTTGATTTTACAGTACATTAATCAGATCCAGCAAGGCGCTGCTAATCTGGATTTTCCTGTCTATGATGTGGCTGTTGATGCGGTTGAATTTTATGGAGAGTGGTATTTTATTAGCGGTGATCATCAACAACCCAGAAAGCTGCAAACATTCGAGCATTGGTTAAAAGAAGTGCTGTTATACCAAGCGCCTTTTGTTGATTATGATAATGACGGTGTAGAAAATTACTTGGATCAGCAACCATTTAATGGCCAATAAAAATCATTCTGCCAGCTGGCTAATTACATAACAATTTGTTGCTGGCAGTTTGTTTTGGCTGACCGCAAAATCATTAACGGAGGTTCTAAATACTTGAATTAGTTTGGCTAAACAATTAAGCTGAAATACTCAATTTTTAACGTGGAAATCGGCCTTCATTAACTTGAGCGCTGAATAAAAACACCTGAATATGACTGACAGAAAAAAGTGCGCCATCTTTTATGTTTCTGATGGTACAGCCATCACTGCTGAAACGGTGGGACGCAGTTTAATTACCCAATTTACTGGCATTGATTTCACTGAAAAACGCTTGGCGTTCATCAATGACCCTGAGTCAGCACAAGCAGCTGCTGACATCATTAAAAGTACACCGTCAGATTATCAGGCCTTGGTGATCAATACCGTGGTTGATATCAAACTGCGAAAAATCATTCATTCAGCAGGTGGCTTAAAACTTGATCCATTCAATCGTTTGTTGCGTCGCATTGAAAGAAACTTAGGCATCAAAAGTGATCCAGGTGTGGGCAGAACGCATGGTATGTCAGATGCCGGGTCTTACAACGCACGCATTGAAGCCACTAACTATGCCTTGTCACATGATGATGGGGTGAATATGAACTTACAAAAAGCAGACATAATTTTGCTGGGTGTATCCCGCAGTGGTAAGACCCCAACCTGTTTGTATTTGGCTTTACATTATGGCCTAAAAGCAGCCAATTACCCCATCACTGATGAAGACTTGGAGCGCATGCGTTTGCCTGAAGATGTGATGCAACACAAAGAAAAGTTGTATGGTCTAACCATTGATCCATTCCGTTTGTCACAGATCAGAAGTGAGCGTCGCCCGAACTCTAGGTACGCTGAATTACGTAAGTGCCAAAAAGAGGTCAGTGATGCTGAGGTTATTTACCAGCACAATCAAATTCAGTTTTTAAACACAACACACACCTCAATCGAAGAAATTTCAGGTAAGATAATGATTGCCTTGAATTTGAATAAAAGACTCTATTAAATGATTTTGACCGAACAGTACTTAACTCACAGACAGTATGTCCGTCGACACAATATCAGTTTGATGCAGTTACATGAGTTCAACCACAAGCTGTTAGGTGCCTTGCTCCCAACTTGCTCTGACCAGGCCAAAATCTTTCGATCTACTTTAAAAAATAAAGCCACATTACAGGTAACCATCAGAGAGCGGTTTAAATTCACCACTGAAATATCGATGTGTATGTTGTTTGATGATGCCGTTTCTGATGCTTTGGTTATCCGAATTTACCATGATGCTCAACTGGCTGAATTGATTTACTCCAATGAGTTTGAAAAACAATACCGACAGTTGGGTGGCAAAGTAGACAGCAGTAACCAAGCCAGCTTGCGATACAGTCAAAATTGCTTTCTGAATAAATGGTTGATATATTTATTAGAAAATCACTATACTTCAATGACATGGACTGCCATCAATAACACTTAAAGGATTTTTTATAACAGATAAAGAGGGTACCGCCATGAAGCCAACCGACATTACCGATCCAGAGTATTTCCACAAAGTGGTTGATTGTCAATATGCCTGCCCAGCGCACACCCCGGTACCAGAATACATTCGGTTGATTGCGGCTGGTCGTTACAATGATGCTTACATGATCAACTGGCAGTCAAATGTTTTTCCTGGCGTGCTTGGACGAACCTGTGACCGCCCTTGTGAGCCTGCATGTAGGCGTGGTCGGGTGGAAGAAGAACCTGTTGCGATTTGTCGATTGAAACGGGTTGCGGCCGATAATAAGACCGATATCCGCGACCGTTTGCCGGCGATTCCTGAACAAAAAAATGGCAAGAAAATTGCACTCATAGGCGCTGGGCCAGCAGCCTTGACTGTGGCCAGAGACTTGATGCCTTTAGGCTATGAAGTTGATTTGTATGACGACCAAAGTAAAGGCGGTGGTTTTATGCGCAGCCAAATACCGGCCTTCAGGTTGCCTGAGTCGGTTCTAGACGAGGAAGTCAATTATATATTGGATATGGGGGTGATGACCCATTTCAACCAACACGTCGACAGCATGCAAAGCATATTGGATAAAAATTACGACGCCATATTTGTTGGCACTGGTGCGCCCAGAGGCAGAGATTTGCCTGACTTGCCAGGACGCAGCGAAGGCGATGCCAATATTCATATAGGCATTGATTGGTTGGCATCGGTGGCCTTTGAGCATACCAAGAAAATTGGTAAAAAGGTCTTGGTTTTGGGAGGTGGAAACACTGCCATGGACTGTTGTCGTACAGCCATCCGTTTGGGCGGTAAAGATGTGCGGGTGGTGGTCAGAAGCCCCAAAACAGACATGAAAGCATCACCTTGGGAAATCGAAGATGCGATGCATGAAGACATCCCTATGTATGAGAACCATAACCCAAAAGCTTTTGTAACTGAAAATGGTCGCCTGACTGGCATGTTGTTTGAGTTGGTTGAGCCAGTGTTTGATACACAAGGTAAACGCACCTTGGTGCCCACTGGCGAAGAAGTCATAATGCCTTGTGATGATGTGTTGATGGCCATTGGTCAATTAAATTCATTTCCTTGGATAGAACGGGATATTGGTATCGAGTTCAATGATTGGGACATGCCTGAAGTGAATAAAACCACCTTCCAAACCTCACTGCCACAAGTTTTTGTTGGTGGTGATGCCGCATGGGGCCCTGAAAATGTCATTACTGCGGTGGCCCATGGGCACCAGGCGGCAATTTCAATTCATAAACACTGTCATGCTGAGGACGTACAACAGCGCCCTGCGCCAGATTTTACCTTGGTCAGCCAAAAGATGGGTTTTCATGATTGGTTGTATGATGCGCATATCTCAGATGAGGATCGTCGCATAGTGGCCTTAGAAGACAAGCAAACCGCAATTTCTGATCGTAAACTTGAAGTTGAGAAGGGGTTTGATTTATCCCAAGGTTATGCAGAAGCGATGCGTTGTCTGAACTGTGATGTGCAAACGGTGTTTGAGACTGATCGCTGTATTGAATGTGATGCTTGTGAAGACATTTGTCCGGTTGATTGTATTAACTTTATTGAAAACGATGAAGAAGATGTATTGCGCGATAAACTCAATGTCAAAGCCACCAACCTTGAACAAGACCTGTATGTGTCAGACGTATTAAAAACCAAACGGGTGATGGTGAAGGATGAAAACGTGTGTTTGCATTGTGGGTTATGTGCAGAACGCTGTCCAACAGGTGCGTGGGACATGCAAAAGTTTTTACTTTTCACCGCCACAGCTGGCAAATAACTGGAGCCCCAAATAATGAATAATACAGTAGCATCAAGTAACAGCAATCACCACCCAGATAAAATTTCAGCCACCAATGATTTTGTTATCCGTTTTGCTAACGTCAATGGTTCTGGTTCGGCCTCTGCAAATAACTTATTCAGCAAAGCTGTGTTCAGGTTAGGTGTACCCGTTTCTTCGAAAAATATATTTCCGTCCAACATCCAAGGCTTGCCTACTTGGTTTGAGGTCAGAATTAATGAACAAGGTTATTTGGGGCGCCGCGGTGGTTATGATTTTGTGGTGGCTGACAATGGTCAAACAATGGTCAAAGACTACAGCGAGTTAATGCCAGGTGGTTATTTTTTTTATGATTCATCAAAACGGTTACCTGATACTTTCACGCGGCAGGACATCACTGAAATTGGGGTGCCGCTGACTGATATGTGCAATGCCAATTATACCGATCCTCGTCACCGCCAAATTTTTAAAAACATCATATATGTGGGGGCTTTGGCTTATTTGCTGGAGATGGATTTTACGGTTTTTGAGGATTCAATTAAAGCCCTTTTCAGCAAAAAACCAAAGCTCATTGAGCCCAATATTAAAGCCTTGCGGCTGGGTTTTGACTATGCTGAACAGCAGCACAAAGACGTGTGTTTGTTAAACATCCACCGCCGTAACCTCAATGGTGAGCAAATATTGATGGAGGGCAATGCTGCAGCTGGTTTGGGCGCAGTTTATGCCGGCGCCACAGTGGCTGGCTGGTACCCAATCACGCCTTCAACATCGGTGGTTGAGGCGTTTGAACAATACTGTAAAGCCTACCGCGTTGATGCTGCCACCGGCAAGAACAAGTTTGCTATTTTACAAGCTGAAGATGAATTGGCTGCGATTGGTATAGTAATTGGCGCCAGTTGGAATGGTGCCAGGGCCTTTACCGCTACTTCAGGACCAGGTGTGTCTTTGATGAGTGAATTTTTAGGGCTGGCTTATTTTGCTGAAATTCCAGTGATGTTGATGGACATTCAACGCACTGGACCCAGTACTGGCATGCCAACCCGAACACAACAATCTGACCTCCTCAGCGCAGCCTATGCCTCACATGGTGACACCAAAAACGTGTTGTTGTTTCCATCGAATCCAAAAGAATGTTTCGAGATGACGGTTGTTGGTTTTGATTTGGCTGAACGTTTACAAACCCCGGTTATTTTAATGAGTGATTTAGATTTGGGGATGAATGTCCACCAATGTGATCCGATTGAGTGGGATGACAATCAAGTTTATGACCGCGGTAAAGTGTTGAATGAACAGCAACTGACTGATTTGAGTGAGCGTTGGGGACGGTATTTAGATGTCGATGGTGATGGTATACCATACCGCACCATTCCTGGCACCCACCCAGAAAAGGGCGCTTTTTTCACCCGCGGCTCATCTCACGATGAATATGCCGGGTACACAGAGGACGGTGAGGTGTATGCCAAGGGTATGCAGCGTTTGTTGCTTAAATGGGGTACCGCTAAAACGCTGGTGCCAGCTGCAGAAACAGTTTCAGAAGGCTGCTCATTTGGGGTGGTTTTTTACGGCACCAGTGCATACTCCAGCCAAGAAGCACTGGATCGATTGCGCAACAAACAAGCAATTGATGCGATGCGTATCAGGGCTTTTCCATTTGGCCAAGAGGTTGGAGATTTCATTGATAAGCATGCGCTGATTTTTCTGATAGAACAAAATCGAGATGCACAGATGAAAACCCTGATAGTCAATGAATTGGCCGTTGAGCCAAACAAAATCATTTCAATCTTGAATATTGATGGCATGCCCATCACGGCTGACTTTTTGGTCAGTGAAATACAACAGCACTTAGATTTATTGTCCAACAGCAACATACAGCAGGAGGCCTGATATGACTTTTGTAAGACCCAACTTCAGGCACCCAGAAAAACAACGCAATCAGCTGGGCTACTCAGTCAGAAACTATGAAGGTGCATTATCCACTTTGTGTGCTGGCTGTGGTCATGATTCGATCAGTGCTGCGATTATCAAATCATGTTTTGATTTAAACTTAGAACCGCATAAGATAGCTAAAATATCTGGTATTGGGTGTTCATCTAAAACCCCAACTTATTTTTTAGGCAAGGCCCATGGCTTCAATTCCGTTCACGGGCGCATGCCATCAGTCACGACTGGGGCCAATATGGCCAACAAAGATTTGTTGTATCTTGGGGTTTCTGGTGATGGTGACACTGCTTCAATCGGAATGGGTCAATTCGCACATGTGGTTAGGCGCAATCTGAACATGGTGTATTTGGTGATGAATAATGGCTGTTATGGATTAACCAAAGGGCAAGATTCAGCCACTGCAGACAAGGGTTCTGCCAGTAAAAAAGGGGAGCCGAGTGTGTTTGATTCAATCGACTTATGTCAATTGGCTTTACAGTTAGGTGCGGGGTTTGTGGCACGCAGTTTTTCAGGGGATAAACGGCAATTGACTCCATTGATTAAAGCCGCCATTAAGCACCCAGGGTTTGCCTTTATTGATGTGGTATCACCCTGTGTGACCTTCAACAACACCCCGTCCTCAACCAAAGGTTATGAGTGGGTACGCGACCACTTGGACGCCACTGGGACCATTGACTTTGTGCCGAAAAAGTCTGAAATTACCATCGACTACCCAGTGGGCAGTTCTAGAAAAATTACTTTACATGATGGCAGTGAGTTGTATTTACAAAAAAATGCAGAAGATTATGATTTAAGCTGCCGCAAGGATGCGATGCACCGCATTGAATCGGTGAAAGAACAACAAAAAATCTTAACCGGATTGATCTATCACAATGAAGCTGAGATGGATACGCATGGTAAAATCGCCACGGTAGATAAGCCGTTGAACGCCCTGACTCAACAAGAGTTGTGTCCGGGGTCAGCGGTGCTGGATGCGTTGAATGCAAAATTACGTTGAATTGATACCAAGCGACTCAATATACTTGAGTCATGCGCAATAATTAAGGACTGAATTCATTTTGGACAAACATCATTTTTATCAAAACTCGGTACAGTGTGTCGAAGCTGAAATAGACTTTGTGGAAGCCACCTACCAAGCGCTCAAAGGTCGGCCCGCTCGAAAATTACGAGAAGATTTTTGTGGCACGGCTCAGACCGCTTGTGAGTGGATCAGTCGCCATACAGACAACCACGCTTGGGGTGTGGATTTAGATCCTCTGGTGCTGCAGTGGGGACAGCAAAACAACTTAAGTGAATTGTCTGTTGAACAGCAGCAACGCATACAATTATTACATGAAGATGTGATGTCAGCTTCAGTCGCTGAATTGGATGTGGTGTTGGCGATGAATTTCAGTTATTTCATTTTCATGCAAAGGGAGTTGATGATTCGCTACTTCAAAACGGTTAAGGCATCGTTGCAACCTGATGGGGTATTTTTTCTCGATGCTTTTGGTGGTTATGAAGCCGCTAAAGAGCTGGTTGAGGAACGTGAATGTGATGGTTTTACCTACATTTGGGAGCAAGCGTCCTTCAATCCAATCAATTCTGAGATGCAGTGCTATATCCATTTTGTAACCGATGAGGGTGTGCGTATGGATCAGGCATTTGATTATTATTGGCGTCTTTGGACATTGCCTGAAATCACTGAGATGTTATTGGCCGCAGGGTTTAAAACAGCTGAGGTGTACTGGGAAGGCACTGATGAAAAAACCGGTGAGGGTGATGGTGTATATACTGCAGCTAAAGTAGGTACTGCGGATGCTGGTTGGGTGTGTTATATCGTGGCTGAAAAATAGTTAATTTAAAGCAAAGTCTTAAAATTTAACTGAATTACTCTGCCAGCGTTTTGATGTCTTGTCGCAGGTTGTCCTTTTCGTTTATATTCAGTTCAATAATCCTTTTTAAACTGGCAAAACTGTCCATATCAATTTGCGTCCACTCAGCACCAAAAACGTCTGGGTTTGCATGCACCACTTTAATGTTCATGATAATGGCTGGTGAGCCTTCCATTGGTATGCTCAAGCGGTACAGGCCTTCAAGTTTAGGTTGGTGGTTCTCAGGACATTTGAGTAAGATGCCTTTCAGTGAGATGTCGATTATTTCTGTGAGCAGCGCTTCCATACCAGAATACAGAGTGACCTGCTTGGATAATGGTATGCGTGTATATCGGCGTCTTTCGTGGTTGCTGTGTTCGTTCATGCGGTAAATTGTACCCATGTTTTTTCACAGTACAAGTAATTCAATAAACTGATATCTACAGTACAGTGATTGACCGCATGAAACTGTGACTCAGTACCTTAATTTAATCAATAAATCCAATAATTCTTGGTACTCTTCGCCATCGGTTTCAATGAACCCTGTTGAATTTAGTTCAGCCAACACTGCATACGATTCATCGTCTTTGCCAAGGCTTAACACTGCTTCTTTGAACGCCTCTCGGGCTGCTGGGCTTACTCTTGGTGAGGCTAAGAAGGTCAAACCTGGGTAACTTTTGCTTTGTTGTAATGAGATGAAGTTGGGGTAAAGCTCAAGCAAGTAGTTTGGGATGATTGCAGCACTGGCAGATTGAGCAAAAACTTGTTCAATGACATCCTCCCAAGACAGTGCGGTGACGGTTTTACGCGGTTGTAAAAACAAGTCAGTGAACCATTGGTCAAACAAAATTGAGCCCATATTGGGGCTGGGCAAAGTCATGACATTTTCTCCTACTAAAAATTCACCTATACTTTGGCCGTTGGCTGGCTCTGTATTTGAAATCAAGTGAAATGACACGTCTTCATTGAGTCGAGCCAGTGGCAGGTAGTTGTGTTTGTTCATTCTGTAGGCAGCTACGTGCGATGCATCCAGGGTGAAATCTGGTTGTTCTTGTTTAGCGGCACGCCAATAAAAATAGTAATTATCTGCACTCTCAATTTCTACCTTTAAGCCGGTTTTTTTCTCCAACCATGCCTTTAATGGTTGGTATACAAATTCAGCTTGGTCTTTGGGGTAAGTGGCTTCAATTGCTAAAGTGATGGTTTGAGCATGGCTCATAAAGACTGAGCTCATCAGTACCAACAATATAAAACACTTCATTAGTCGCATAAGTTTTTCTCGGCTTGGCCAGCTATTTGATTAATCAGCAATTATGTTAGCATGATAAAAACTTACAAAGCAATGATTATGCGAGAGAGACTTACTGTAAAATGAACAGCATCACAACAGCCTTAAACGGTAAGTTTCAATGTTTTTGTGCTTAGGTTTTACAAGCCGAAACTGCCTGTGCATGCCATTCACCTTGGTGCCGTATAGAGGGCGAGCAAAATTCCATTTTTTGCTCAAACTCTGAAAGTTGTGTGGTGTCAGTTATGCGGACAGGCGTGGCTGCTTGGTATTGGATGTATTGCATGCGTTTCTTTACTTTGCCCAAAAAGTGCAGCCTGGCTACTATCTCTTGCCCTGGGTAACAACCCTTGTCAAAATCTATGGCACCCAGTTGGTCTAAATTCAGGTGCTGCGGAATAAACTGTTCTGTGGTTTCTGCGATGATCCAAGGCAGGCCAGCTTTGAACATGAACAGCCAGAAGTCATTGGTGTCAGTTATTGGCAATTCAGGGTCATCAGAAAACGCCACGTCATCGATTAATTTTGGGTGGTCAGTTGATGAGTTTATTGTCAATTTGAGGTTGGATTGTCGGATGTTGACTTCCATGCGAAAACGACGCATGTTGACAAACTGAAAAAAATTGTCACTTAAACTAGTGGCCACAGCAATGTATGTTGCATCTGTTTGCTGCTGCATGATTAATGTATAGGTTATTCGACCCTTGGGATTGCATATGGCGGTAAATTTGATGGGCTCTGGTGAAGTCCCTATGGCGGTAACAACTTGGTTGTTCAAGAAAGTAGGTACATCCTTACCGGTCAGTTCAAACACGGTTATTGTTTCATTATTGATTGTTGTGGTCATTTTGAATGGTTTTATTGGTGGCGGTTAAATGCTATAATTTGCAATTCTTTAAGTGGTTGCTGGCGAAGCCAATTTCAAGGGCAAAGTCGAGCAAATGCTGGAGAAATAAATTGACCGATTATTTAGCCTCAAATGGCGGTATAGAACTACATATGAAACAACATAAACATGACAGTAATAAGTCAGCAACCGTTGGTCAAGCTGAAAAAAAACCAGCCACCCACAATACCGATGGAGCTGAAGCTCAGAAAACCGATCGCCAGCCTAAGGAATACGGTGGCAGAAAAGATGGTTTAGACCCAACCCGTTTTGGCGATTGGGAAAAAAACGGACGTTGTATCGATTTTTAAAGCCAGTAAACTTATTCTATAATTATAATTTTTAATCAGGGTATTAAATGAATAAATCACAAAGACCATTGTCACCTCATTTGCAGGTGTATAAGCCACAGCTTACTTCCATGATGTCCATTGTACACAGAATCACCGGTCTGTTTTTGTCATTTGGCTTGGTGGTATTTGTTTACTGGCTGTATCGCTTGGCTACAGATGTCCTAATTGCCAATGAAGTGATGGACTTTTTTCAAACGGGACTGGGTTGTACCCTGTTGTATGTATGGGTGTTCGCTTTTGCTTACCACTTATGTAATGGCATCAGACATTTTTTCTGGGATGTTGGCAAAGGTTACTCCCTGCCAGTTGTTTACCGCTCAGGGTATTTGGTTATATTGTCTGCAGCTGTTTTAACTGCACTGGTATACTTTTTAAGTCGATAGGAGTGACAAATGAATCAACAAACAAATAATTACCAATCAGATATGGCCAAAGTCAAAGGCTTGGGCTCGTCTAAAAGTGGTTTTGGACATTGGTGGATGCAGCGCATGAGCGCAATTGTGTTGATACCATGTGGTTTGTATGTGCTGTTCAGCTTAGCAGCTTTTGATGTGCTGAATGCCCAAGCAGTGATCAATTGGTTGACTCAACCAGTGAATGCAGCTGTGACGCTGTTGTTTGTTTTGGCTGGCAGTTACCATGGCGCTTTGGGAATTCAGGTTGTGTTAGAGGATTATGTACATAACCACGCTGTGAATTTGACCTTAAGGATTTTAACTCAACTGCTGATGATAGTGATGATGTTAGCCAGTATCTATGCACTTGCAACAATTTTATTTGGATGAACCCATGACCCAAACTAAGCACAACATGAACAAAGATAAATACAAAATAACTGAACATAAATTTGATGCCATTGTGGTTGGTGCCGGCGGCGCAGGATTGCGCGCCACCATGGGCTTGGCTACCGAAGGTTTGTCAACTGCCTGCATCACCAAGGTATTTCCAACCCGTTCTCATACGGTGGCAGCCCAAGGTGGTATGTCAGCTTCACTGGGTAATATGGGTGAAGATGATTGGCGCTGGCATATGTATGACACCATTAAAGGCTCAGACTGGCTGGGTGATCAGGACGCCATTGAGTACATGTGTCGTGAAGCAGTGCCTTCAGTGGTTGAGTTAGAACATTATGGTGTGCCATTTTCAAGAACCGAAGAAGGCAAGATTTACCAACGGCCATTCGGCGGCATGACCACTAATTTTGGTGAGGGGACTGCACAACGTACCTGTGCTGCTGCAGACCGCACCGGCCATGCAATTTTACATACCCTTTATCAGCAGTCATTGAAGCATGATGCCTCATTTTTTATTGAGTATTTTGCCATTGATTTGGTGATGGAGGATGGCGAGTGTAAAGGGGTGTTGGCATGGAATTTAGCTGATGGTACTTTACATTTATTCCGCGGCCATGCTGTTATCTTAGCCACTGGTGGTTATGGACGAGCGTATTTCTCATGTACATCAGCCCACACCTGTACGGGTGATGGTAATGCCATGGTTTTGCGAGCTGGTTTACCGCTGCAGGACATGGAGTTTGTACAGTTTCATCCAACCGGTATTTATGGTGCTGGTTGCTTAATTACTGAGGGTGTGCGGGGAGAAGGTGGATTTTTAACCAACTCCAAAGGCGAACGCTTTATGGAGCGCTATGCCCCGAATGCCAAAGACTTGGCATCTCGTGATGTGGTGTCACGCTCAATGACCATCGAAATTCGTGAAGGCCGAGGCGTGGGTGCTGAAGGCGACCACATTCACTTGAACTTGCAGCATCTAGGCGCTGATGTAATCAATAAAAGATTACCAGGTATTGCTGAATCAGCTGAGATTTTTGCTGGTGTAGATGTGGCTAAAGAGCCGATTCCAGTCTTACCTACCGTACATTACAACATGGGCGGTATCCCAACCAATTACCACGGTGAAGTGGTCAATAAGGTTGGCGATGATCCAGATAAAGTGGTACCGGGTTTGTTTGCCATTGGTGAAGCCGCATGTGTCTCTGTGCATGGTGCTAATCGTTTGGGCTCCAACTCACTTTTGGACTTAATCGTGTTCGGTAGAGCTGTGGCCAAACGTTGTGCTAAGATCATTAAACCTGGTGCCACACACAAAGAACTGGCCAAAGGGGCTTTGGATAAATCTTTAGATAATTTAGACAAGACTCGCTATGCACAAGGTGACATCAAAACTGCAGATTTACGCCTAGAAATGCAACGAATCATGCAAAACAATGCGGCTGTGTTCAGAACCGGTGAAGTGTTACAGGAAGGTTGTGAAAAAATAACCGCTACGGCGGCTAAAATTGGCAACGTCAATGTGACCGATACTTCTATGGTATGGAACACTGATTTGGTGGAAACCTTGGAGTTGCAAAACCTGATGATTCAAGCCAAGGTCACCATGTTTGCAGCTGAAAATCGCAAGGAGTCACGAGGTGCGCATGCCCGCGAAGATTACCCAGAACGTGATGATGATCAATGGATGAAACATTCATTGGCATACATTAATGACAGCGGTGAAATCAGTTTTGAATACCGACCAGTACACATGTACACCTTGTCTGATGAGTGTGAAGTTGTTCCTCCAAAACCACGCGTTTACTGATAAATATAGGCTTACTGAGAATCAATATGGCAGAATTTAGACTACCCAAAAACTCAAGAGTGCAAAAAGGCCAACACCACCCAGCAAAAAGTGGTGGCAACAACCTCGCTACGGTAAAAGTGTATCGTTGGTCTCCAGATGATGGTGAAAACCCAAGAACCGATACCTATGAAGTTGATTTGGACCAATGCGGGCCGATGGTTTTGGACGCATTAATTAAAATCAAAGATGAAATGGATTCAACTGTTACATTCAGGCGTTCTTGCCGTGAAGGTATATGTGGTTCATGTGCGATGAACATCAATGGCACCAATACATTGGCTTGTACCACTTCGATCAAACAATTCAAAGGCAAAGAGATTGCAGTATATCCCTTACCTCACATGGAAGTCATCAAAGACTTGGTGCCAGATTTGACCCATTTCTATGCCCAATACGCTTCAATTAAGCCATGGATGCAAACCGACTCGGTGCCATTACCTGATAAAGAGCGCTTGCAGTCTATAGAAGAGCGTGAGCGTCTAGATGGACTGTATGAGTGTATACTCTGTGCCTGTTGTCAAACTTCTTGCCCCAGTTACTGGTGGAATGGTGACCGTTATCTAGGTCCTGCGGTGTTGTTACAATCATACCGTTGGCTGGCTGATTCACGTGATGAATACACCGGTGAGCGCTTGGAAGATTTGGAAGACCCTTTCAAAGTCTATCGTTGTCATACCATCATGAATTGCAGCAACACTTGCCCGAAAGGATTGAATCCTGGTAAAGCCATCGGTGAAATTAAGAAAATGATTGCTGAAAGACACGCCCTCTAATGCATGCAATGCGATGAATGGACCTGCTACTGCTGCATTGACTGAAGGCTACTTCCGTTGGCGAGTGCGCCGCGGCATGAAAGAGTTGGATTTCATTCTTAATCGTTATTTGGATGCAGAGTACAGTCGCATGGATAACGCCACTAAGCAGCTGTTTGATGACATGCTGGCTGAAGAAGACATGTTGCTTTGGTATTGGCTCAGTGGAAAAACTGAACCTGCTGATACAACCCTGCGGTTTAAACCATTGGTGGAGCAAATTTGTGCAGCCGGTTACCATAAAAAGTAACCAATGTTTTAACAGTTTATGGTTCAGTCAAATGATTCTACTGTTGATGTTGGTGCTGGTTATTTGTTTAGCCATTTTATACCAGTGGATGTTTATGCTGCTGGTGCCATTGCTATTGACGGTGTTACTATTGAATCACCAACATTTAACAAATCAAGCCAAGTTACAGTATTTTATGCGTACCAATGGACGATTGATGGTATCAAAAACCAGGGTGGATTTGGTTGCAGACAACAATGTCACAAGTGAAAATGTTGAAATCAAAGCCTATTGGTATTTGCCGCACATGCTGTTACTAAAATTTAAAACACCTTATGCTAAGCAATGTGTGCACCTCACATTATTTCGATCTGTGCTGGGTGCCCGTAAGTTTTCACAACTTTTGGTCGGATTAACTCAGTTCAACAGTGCTTTAAACCCTCAAGATGATGCCCATGTCCACAAACAATAAATTAAAACGAACTGCTGTAAAAGTAGGTGATGTTGAGGTCGGTGCAGGTCGCGTTGTGGTGCAATCCATGACCAACACCGACACTGCCGATGCCAAAGCAACTGCACAACAGATTTATCAATTGCATCAAGCAGGATCTGAATTGGTGCGCATCACTGTAAATAACGAAGCATCAGCTGCTGCTGTACCGGAAATCATTGATCGTTTGCATGCTGCTCATTGCCATGTGCCAGTGATTGGTGACTTTCACTACAATGGTCATCGTTTGTTGCAGGACTATCCTTTGTGTGCAGAGAAACTAGCTAAATACCGCATCAACCCAGGGAATGTGGGCTTTGGTAAAAAACGTGATCAACAATTTGAGGAAATAATTCAAATTGCTCAAGACTTAGACAAGCCTGTAAGGATAGGTGGTAATTGGGGCAGTTTAGATCAAAAATTAATGGCAAAACTCATGGATGAAAATGCCCAGCTACCGCAACCATTATCCAGTGGTGCTTTGATAGAAAAGGCTTTGATTGAATCGGTTCTAACCAGTGCGCGACAAGCTGAATCTTTTGGTCTGTCTGCCGATAAGATCATCGTCAGCTGTAAAGTAAGTAGCGTACAGTCTTTAATCCGGATTTATCAAGAGCTGCATGCCAGTTGCCAATATGCCTTGCACTTGGGCTTAACTGAAGCGGGAATGGGTCACAAAGGGATTGTGGCTTCTACTGCAGCTTTGTCGGTGTTGTTGCAGCAAGGTATAGGCGACACCATAAGGGTATCGTTGACTCCAGAGCCTAATCAGGCCAGAACCGAAGAAGTTAAAATTGCGCAGCAAATACTGCAAAGTTTAGAGTTGCAATCATTTAAACCTGAAGTCACTGCCTGTCCAGGGTGTGGAAGAACCACCAGTGAGTTTTTTCAAGTGTTGGCCAAACAAGTCACTGAGCACATGGATGCCAAAATGCCAGCATGGCGAATATCACATCCGGGCGTTAAAGACATGAATGTTGCGGTTATGGGCTGTATAGTAAATGGGCCAGGTGAATCAAAACATGCCGATATTGGGATTTCTTTGCCTGGTACTGGTGAAACCCCTTCTGCACCTATTTTCATCCGTGGTGAAAAAACACACACCCTAAAAGGGGATAACATCGCCCAACAATTCATTGATATCCTGGATGATTTTGTACTCAAAAATTACTGATTATTGAATCCAACTGCACCTCTCTTGAGGTTAGGCTTTGCCGCTTCTGAATCAATGTATCAGTATCAATACTGCTTAACTGAACTGCTTGCAGTTCATCATCAAGCAATAAATATTTATCCATAGAAAAAACAAAACCCCTGATATACAGGGGTTTTGTCATGCTTGTAAGCCAAGTTAATTGGCTTGGTTATGGTTAACTGCTGATCATTGACAAACTTCAGTGGTAACCACATCTTCGAAACCATTTCTGAAGATGTAATCTTCAACATTGATTTCAATTTGCAGTGCTGTACTGGTATCAATGCCACCATTGGTGGTACCGCCATCATCTTGTAAAGCAACGCTTACTGTAGCAGAACCCAGGTTGCCGGCATAGACAGCATTGATGGTACCGTCATTGTTGACATCAACTGAAGTCAGCACACCATCAGGGTCTGATACCACAGTAACAATAAAGTCATTGACTGATTGTGAGATATTTTCGTCGACTGCACCCATGTCAAATTGACAAGCCACTGTATTGGCTGGTGGGTTGGCTGCGCCAGTTAAATTCAGCGTGATGCTGGTATCAGCGGCAAACGAAGGTTGATCGTTCACACACTCAACAGTCAAGTTAACAGTGGCTGTAGAAGCATCATTTAAAGTGTAGGTGAAGCTGTCAGGGCCACAATAGTCCGCATTTGGCGCATAGCTGACGCTGGTAAATCCTGCCTCAATGCCTGCTGTACCATTCGCTGGAGTCGTTACTGAAGAAATGGTTGCGCTGCCATTAGAAGCGTCATTAGCCATTACACTGTAGCTTTGTGAACCTGAGTCCTCAAGCAAAGTATAATTGTCATCAGTGGCTCCTGTTGAAGAGCCAGACGGGGTGTAACACACTTCTACGGCCCAACTTTCTAGCTGGCCACCATCACCACTTGCTGCATCATTCATGCTCATCACCCAATTACCAGACAGCTCTTTGCCATCAAAGGCAGACAATGGGCTGGGTGGTATGTAGGTGCCACCATCAGTAGGAGGACATGGCAGGGTAGCTGAGGCAGCTTCATCATCAAAATTGACATCCCAATTATCGTCAGAGGTACATACCCTGTCTAATAATGTGACAGAAGTACCACTGGGATCAATCAAATCAGCAGTTACGTCGCCCATCCAAGTGTGGGTGCCGGTAAATTCAACCACATTCAAATCCGAAATAGTACCGGCCACGGCAATGTTCAGGTTTGATGTGTTCGTACCTGCGCTTGGGCCAACTGGGGTTGGTACGTCAGTACTGGTGAATATTTGACACACTTCTGTTCCGGTGGTGAATGAATAGGCGGTAGATGCTTGGTTACCACAAATATTGCTGGCAGTTACACGCCAAAAATAGGTGGTTTCATTGCTCAATGCCATGGTTAAGTCATATGTTGGATTGGTTAATCCTGATGCAGATTCAACTATGTTGGCAAAGCCGTTATCGGTGGCCAATTCAAAAGTGTAGCTACTTGCTTGAGCTGAGTCTGCCCAGGAAAAACTGGGTTGACTGGCAACACCAGTTGCAGCATCTGCAGGTAAGGTTAAACTTGCAACACTTGGCACTCCATCTACAGTCACTAAAGTAACATTGGCAGAATTTTCATTCGCTGGGTCAACAGAATCAGTCGCAGTTATGCCAATCAGGTGTTCGGCAGAAGCCAGGCCATCAAGATCAGATACACTTAATACAGTTGAATCAACTGGAGAAACAATTGGATTGACCGAGAATGCAGAGGTGGCACCAGCAGGAACGCCAGAAACACTCATATTAGAGATACCAGTAAAGTCTTCTGATAAAGTCACGGTGAAATCAGCTGTTGCAGCTGTTGGCAATGTACAAACCTCAATAGTGCTGGGTGATACTGATAAGCCGATTGGGCATGTAGAACCAAATCTTTCATTACCAAGCTCAAGGGCATCTTTCAGTTGCACCAGTCCAAACCCAGTGTTGACGTCGTAACCAGCCGTGGTCAAATCTTTCGCGCTGTCACGTAATAATTGGCGCAATTCTTTGTTGGTGATTCCTGTTGGTCCACCACATGCAGACCAAGCCCATGCAATACCAGCTGCCACACCTGGTGTAGCCATAGAGGTACCACTGATGGTGTTGTAGCCACCGGTACAAGTTCCGCAGCCACTACCATCATCAACCAATACATTGGTAGACAAACCCAGGCCGGTACTTTGTAAGGTCTGGCCATGCTCTTGGGTGATGGCCACTGCAGGAATAGTAGCACCAGAGGTACAGTTTCCACCACAAGTGGCATTCAGTGCGCCTGGTTCGTTGTTGTATAAGGCTACCGCTAAACCACCATTGTCTGCCACATTGTTCAATTTTTCTGCAAATGTGATGACATTCCTTTGGCATAAAACCACGTTGCCACTCCAGCCGCTGGGGTCATCAACCCCACCAGTAGCCGCTGTGTTACAGTCGCCACCATCTACTAAAGTGCTGGTGACATCACCAGATGCACTGTCTTCAACTTGGGTGCCACTGTAATCGACACCATTGTTGGTGACTCTAATTACAGGCACATTACCGTCTGGGGTGGGCCAAGTACTCAGTACATTTTCACCGCCACCTGATAACTCAACCACGTCCCACTCAACATCGGCTGGCGGGTTATTAGGGTCGTAACTGGTTGGAGGGAATTGTGAAAAAGACGCTACTGATTCATCTTCGCGCAAAGCAGCTACGGAAATGACTGAGTCATAACTGGCTGGGTAACTGGCAGTGTTGTTGCCGTCATTACCTGCAGCAGCGATGTTGACGATGTTAAAGTTGTCGTATAAGTCTTGAAAAACAGCTTCTTCTGTCGCGCTGTATGGGCCACCTAAGCTCATGCTGATGGCATTGGCGCCAGCATCTTTACACAATAAGGCCGCTGCAGCCAGGTCAGATTCACCGGCACTCCAAACGCCCGCATTATTGAATATTTTAATGATGTGTAGCTCCGCGCCACCTGGCATCACACCAACCACACCGATGTCATTATTTACTGCGTTGGCTGTACCAGCTACGTGCGTACCATGGCCGTTGCCATCTTCGGTATAAGCTTCTCCAGAGATTTGCGACTCACCGGTATGAGTAATGCCCTGAAAGTCATCATGTGCAGCATAGAAACCAGTGTCGATGATACAGAATTTAACACCAGCGCCAGTAGGTGCGCCGTCATCAATGATACCATCTCGATCGGCATCCCAAACATCGCGTGCTTGGAACTGATCAATGTTCCAAGGAACCACTTGAGCCATTGGTTTGCGCTCAGGAACGGGTTCCATGAACTCAACTCCAGCCATAGATTGCATAGATTGTACTTGGTTCTTTGGTAAAGAAACCGACAAGGTGTTGTAGTCATCTAAACGATGGTTGATTTTTGCACCATTGCTTAGCAAGTGTGCTTCAACATTGGCTCTGTTATTTTGCGAGTAGCGCACATAGTAGGCCACCATTGGTTCAATTGATTTATCAACTGGTAATTGTTTTTTCAGCCATTTCATCTCTTCTTGTATTTCGACAGATGCATGACCTACTTGGGATCCAGATATGGCTAATGCAATGCTGCTGGCCATCAGTAGTTTCTTTGGACTCACTGTTTTCCTCCGCTTGTTATTGTATTTGAATTGGTTGCTTTTAAATTATTTTGTGAAAGGCCAACTGACTGAAATAGCTCAGTTGAGACCGAACTGGCTGGGAATTGACTCTTTTAAATTATCCTCAGGCGTGTGTAGGCTAAATTTCACCCAAGCAATTTAGCATATCAGTGTGCACAATTTGAAGCTTAATTAAGATATATTTTAAATTAACTGTATTGGTCCAATATCCATCTTATGATTCTGGCAATAATGTGAACCAGTTCACATAAAAACACCATAGGTGCGACAGATTGTATAAGTGGGTGATTAATTCTCAGCAGTGTTGGATGTGAATACTGTTGTGGTAGTTTATAGTGGTTTGGGTCAGCGGTTGAGAAAGTTCACTGACACAGGTGTTTTTTACTGGAAGAAACACAGGTAAATTGTGGATTGAAGCCTAAAAACTGAGTGGCTTTGGCGCTGACTTGTTGTTCATCTTGTGCAAAGAATTTGTATTTGAAAAAGGTCAAAGGACCTATTTGTCTGATTGATACGCTTTGAACCATGCCAATATATTCAAGGTTAATTAATCTTTTGATTTTAGTTTTAACGACTGCATCAACCTCATTCACATTGTTGACAAGCATTGTTGTAACGGTTAACAGTTGCATGAACAGTATCATGAGCCCCAACCGTATGGGCCATTTCAATTTATTTGATGTTATCGGTATTTCTATTGTGGTCATGTTCGACGCTAGCTATGTAAAAATAAGTATATACAGTTCGTTGTTAAATCTCAAGTCTTTTGTATCAATCTATACTGCTTTTATAACGCCAGTGCCAAGGTTCATAAATGATGCCTTGGTCATTGTCTTTCGGGTAGCTCATACTGAAATCAAACCTGACGGCATGTGTAGTTAGCCAAGCGAAAGCAGGGCTGTGTTCAAATTCTTCACTCAGTGGTTGGAAGTCGTTGGTGGTTATGTCTACTGCACAACCGGTGTGGTGTTCGCTGTGACCTGGTGCAGCATTGGTGCTTAAAATGGAGTTTAATGTTTGGCCTTGGTCCAATTTGTTCCGGATCAATTGAGCTTGGTATGGCATAGATCTGAATGCCGATACCAATTGTAATTTTATTCCATCTGCTGTTGCTGCAGATTTTAGAGCTTGCCAGGCTTGATTGGCGCTAGGATGCAGTTTGGTCGGTCTCGAAAAACAGTCAATGTCTGAATCAACCAACTGCACCGCTGTGGCATGTTTTTTATGTGGTATTGCGTCGGTATCTATACCCAAATTGTGATTGATTGAACTGTACAAATCAATACAGGTTAAGTTTTCAGCTGTGACTTCAAAGTACTTGTCTTGTTGGCTGAATCCAAGGTCAAACAAAAACTGTTGGGCATGAGGTAAATCGGTTTTTGCATAAAAACAAGCGCTGTTCAGGGCTTTCATTAGACCATAACTTGCTTCACTGGCCACTCCAAGATGCAATGACTGTGGCTTTAGCAAGATGTTGAACCAGTTGTTCCGAAAAAATAATTTACCAATTAATTGGTCATCCAGGCGGTCATAAATTGACCAGCAATTTTTATGGGTGGGCTTTATGGATAATCTTGCGGTGCGTATGCTGGGCATATTGAATTTTCTCGGTTAAAGTTTACGGTGGGCTTGTTGCCAATTTTGCCCATCAAAGTCTTGATGGTCCCATTCGGCGGCTTTGAAATCGATTATACAGTGGGTGTTGATGCTCCAACTGTCAGCATGGGAGCGAGGTTGGTAAAAAGCCTTAACTCCACAGATACCGCAAAACAGGTGTTTTGCTTGACCAGTGTTGAATTGATAAGTGCGCAACTCTTTGTTCCCAGACAACAGCTTAAAATTTTTATGTTTAACTATCAAGTGCTGGAATCCTGACATGGAGCAAATGGAGCAATTACAGTGTAAAACTGTTGTGTCAGCTGCTACAGTTGCCGAGAACTTTACCGCCTGACAATGGCAGCCACCATTAATCTCCCGCTGTGTGTGCACTTTTGCTACAAGCTGCTCTTGACTTTTTGACATTTGAGTCCTATATCGTTGAATCTGTGGTGCTATAATAGCGCGCTTTTATTTTACTAGATACAGGACTAAAGATGAATTTTTTTATATCTGATGCCATGGCTCAGTCAGGTGGTGGAGCTGCTAACCCAATGGGTTCTTTTATTTTTATTGGTGTGTTCTTCGTCATCATGTACTTCATGTTGATTCGTCCGCAACAAAAGCGCATGAAGTCGCACAACGAAATGGTTTCAACCCTTGGCGTCGGTGATGAAGTGATCACCAATGGTGGTACATTAGGTTCAATTGTTGCTGTTGATGATGCTTTTATTAAGGTCGAAATTGCACCTGGCACTGAAATTCATGTGCAAAAAAGTGCAGTGGCTAAAGTGTTGCCAAAAGGCACCATCAAGTCATTGAAATAACAATTTAAGGTTCACCCCTAGAAAGTTAGGGTTATAACAATAATATAAAAAGAGAAAACAATGAATCGATATCCATTATGGAAATATGTGCTGATTCTGGTGATTGTGGCTTTGGGTACACTGTATGCACTACCCAACATATACGGTCAAAGTCCAGTGGTGCAAATCAAGGCGAAGGATGATGTGGCAGTAACGCAGGCCACCATTGAAAAAGTTGAATCTATCTTAACCTCAGGTAACATTGCGCATGATCAGGTGGTTATCGATGGTGAAACGGCGGTAATTAAATTCAGTGATTTAGACTCACAACGTGAAGCTCAGGATTTGTTGAAAAAGCAAATGCAGGGTTATGACACTGCCATGAACCTCAGACCCAATGTACCAGAGTGGTTAGAAAACTTGGGTGGCAGGGCAATGAATTTAGGCCTGGATTTACGCGGGGGTGTGCATTTCTTGTTGGAAGTGGATATGACCGAAGCCACGGAAAATAAAAAGAAACAGCTTAGATCAGATGTTACTGCCAGTTTAATCAAACAAAAAACCCCTAAGACAAAAATATCTTGGGAAGGCAATGAGTTGGTGATTGGTTTCAGGAATGCCACCGATTTAGCGACCGCTAAAACTTTAATCAAAAAAGAATACACCGAGTTGAGTCTCAGTGAAAATATCAGTGGTGATATTTTTGAATTGAATGGTCTGTTGAGTGAGCAATCGCTTAAGTTAATTAAAGACAGTGCTTTAGAGCAAAACTTAACCACATTGCGCTCTCGGGTCAATGAGGTTGGGGTGGCGGAGCCCATTATTCAAAAACAAGGTGCAGATCGTATAGTGGTGCAATTGCCAGGTGTTCAAGATACCACAGTTGCGAAAAACATCTTAGATGCCACTGCTACACTAGAATACCGCGCCACAGAAAGTTATGACGCTGCTGCGGCGCAAATATACCAAACTGGCAGAACGCCACCAGGCAGCACATTGTATTTTGAAAGCAATGGCCAGCCCATCTACTTGAAAAATCGAGTCATCGCTACCGGTAATCAGTTGATTGGTGCGCAATCAATCATTGACCAACAATCAGGACAACCGGCTGTGAATGTTCAGTTAAACAGCATGGGTGCTGCCCGAATGTTGGAGTTCACCAAAAACAACACCGGTAAATTTATGGGTGTGGTGTTCAAGGAACGCATACCAATCGGTAAAAATGAAGCCGGTGAAATGCAGTACCGAGACAAACAAGAAGTCATCAGTAATGCGCGCATCAACGGTATTTTTTCAAACCGCTTTCAGACCACCGGTTTAGGCAGTCAAAAAGAAGCCAATGAACTGGCTATGTTATTGCGTGCTGGTGCATTGGCTGCGCCTGTGCAAATTGTTGAAGAACGCACCATTGGGCCGTCTTTAGGCCAGGATAACATTGATGCTGGCGTCATGTCGGTACAAATTGGTTTGGCTTTGGTGTTGGTGTTTATGTTGTTGTATTACCGCATGTTTGGTTTAATCGCCAACATTGCCCTAACCATTAATGTGGTGTTGATGGTGGCTTGTTTGTCTTTATTTGGTGCCACTTTAACTTTACCTGGCATTGCTGGTATTGTATTGACTGTCGGAATGGCGGTGGATGCCAACGTGTTGATTTTTGAGCGGATAAAGGAAGAACTTCGCGACGGCAGTACTGTTCAGGCCAGCATCAAGTCCGGCTATGAAAAAGCCTTTTCAACCATTGCTGATGCCAATGTCACAACCTTAATAGCGGCTGTGGTTTTGTTTGCTTTTGGTACCGGTCCTATCAAAGGATTTGCGGTCACTTTAAGCATCGGCATCATGACTTCGATGTTCACCGCTATCGTGTTGTCTAGAGCGGTAGTTAATTTGATCTATGGGCGTAAAAAACGCTTGAAGTCAATAGCCATTTAAGGAGTAGCACATGAATTTACTTGCAAACATAAAATATGATTTCATGGGCCACCGCAAGATGGCTTTGATACTGTCATCAATAATGATTTTGGTGGCTTTCGGTTCCTTGTTTGCCCGTGGTTTGAACTTAGGTTTGGATTTCACTGGAGGCACAGTGGTGGTGGTTAACTTTGACCAAAAAGCTTCGCCGGCAGATGTCAGGGAGCAACTTGAAGCAGCGGGTTATGAAAAGCTGGTGGTTAAAAATTTTGGTACCAGTCAAGATGTAGAAATCACTGTGCCTCCACAAGTTGATGCAACTACAGGTTTGGTTGTAGATGATGCCAAGCTCAGTAATGACATGTTGGAGGTGCTACAAAAGTTGGATGCATCGGCTGAAATCACCAAAGCCGATTTTGTCGGCTCTCAAGTCGGCGATGAGCTGATAGAACAGGGTTCGTTGGCCTTGTTGTATGCCATTATGGGTATTTTGATCTATGTTACCATTCGTTTTGAGTGGCGTTTTTCACTGGGTGCAATTGCAGCATTGGTGCATGATATCATCATCACGGCAGGTGTTTTTTCCCTCTGGCAAGTGGAGTTTGATTTGACTGTTTTGGCGGCTTTGTTGGCGGTGATTGGCTATTCGTTGAATGACACCATTGTGGTGTTTGACCGCATACGAGAAAACTTCCGCAAAGGGCGTAAAGCCGAAACAGTGGATGTGATTAATAACTCAATTGGACAAACCCTGTCCCGCACAGTAATCACTTCATTCACCACCATCTTGGTATTAACGGCGTTATTCATCTTCGGCGGTGATTTAATTCATGGCTTTGCCTTTGCTTTGTTGATTGGTGTTTTTGTGGGTACGTACTCCTCCATTTTTGTTGCGACCACCAGCACTTTGGCACTGGGTATCAGTCGTGAAGATTTGATTCCAGTTGAGAAAGAGGGTGCAAGTTTTGACCACATTCCATAAGTCGAATACCAGACGTTAATTTATAGACCCAAAGCCCGATTCAATCGGGCTTTTTTATGCCTGCTCAATTATCCAGTCGGTGATTTGATTTGCGAGATGTTTTTTTGTAACTAAATATAAAACCCCTCGTTTTAACTTTATAAATCCATGGCGGATCAAGAATTTTAACAGTTGAACGAGAAGAGGTGGTTATGAAAAATATAGTATTAAGTATGATTTTGATTATTGGTTTGGTTTCATTCGCGGCAAAGGCCAATGATGTTGATGAGTTGGAAAAGATTTTGGGTGTTGAGGCCGATGTAAAAATTACCTTAGGTCCAGGTATGCTGGGTTTAGCTAACTTATTCACCAAAGATGAACCTGAAGCCCAAGCCATACTGGCTGGTTTGCGTGATTTATCTATCAGTGTTTATGAACTGAAAGATTCTGTTGATGCCACCAAATTGGCAGGTTGGTTGCAAACCACTGTGGATAGTTTATCGCGCAAAGGGTTGTTGGAAATTGTGAAAATTGCGGATGGTGATGAGCGAGTACACGTGCTGGCCAAAGTCAATGGTACCAAGTTGAGCGATATAACGGTATTGGTTTATACACCTGGTGATGAATTTGTATACATAAGTATGGATGGTGACATTGATGCCAACAAGGTGCAGCAGGTAACCAAAAATTTCGATATCAACATCAATGGCTTAAATGCGATGAGTCTCAGTTTATAAAGCCGGTTCAGTGAATCTGTTTTAACAGCAAAAAGACCAGGCAATGTCTGGTCTTTTTTATGACATGTATATCAGAGTTTTGGCTGGCCAGCTATATGCAGGTCAGCTGTTGTAGATGGAATTCAATTGAGTGGATAACCAGGCTGAAAGCTTGAGGTTACCAGCGATGACTTGGCGGGTGCTGCTGAAATTTCTTTTGGCACTGTAATCCATGCATTGTCCACCAGCTTCTTCAACCAATAAAATGCCGCCCAGCATTTCTGAATTTGGCATGTCGTTTTGCCAGTATGCATTGAGGCTACCACCGGCTACCATAGCTAAATCCAATGCTGGACTGCCCATTATACGGACATCGGCAGTGGTTTTATTGATGGTTCTTAAGGCCAGGGCTTGTGCTGCTGATTTGCTTTTATCACCTGAGTGATTGGTTGCAACCAATGACTCTTCGGGTTCGTTGTGGTTGCTGATACGCAAACGTCGTTGGTTTAAAAATGCACCACCGCCTTTGCTGGCAGTGAACTCATCGTCAGTGATGGGGTTGTAAATCAAGGCTTCCTTGGTTTTACCGTTTTCAATCAAGATGATACTGATGGCACAGTGTGGAATGGCATGTAAAAAATTGGTCACGCCACTCAGTGGATTAATCAACCACACGCGTTCGGGGTTGGTGTATTCAGTTAAGGTTTGCTCATCACTTTGAATTTCATCTTCCGGATAAGCCTTTTTTAAAGTGTAGAAGATGTCGTTTAAGCTGACATTTATGGCTTGATCAACAAAGCCATTGTTGAGTTTTTTATTGACTGACAGCAGTTCATTTTTAAACATCAACTGTTCTATTGAATTAGCGGCTTTCAGCGCTGCTTTTTTGGCTATATTTTGTTCAGGTGACATGAGCTAATTAGGATCCGTTGGTCTGTGCTGTTGATGGAAAAGTTCGAACCGCGTATGATACCAAATCTTTAACTTGAATGACACTGTTGTGGATAGATTAGAAAACATTCGCTTTGCGCTGATAAATACCTCTCATGCCGGTAACATTGGTGCGTCTGCTCGAGCGATGAAAGTCATGGGCTTAAAACAATTGCATTTAATTGGTCCGACTGATTACCCCAGTGCTGAAGCCACTGCGCGTGCTTCAGGTGCAGATGATGTGCTATTTAATGCCAACGTACATGACAGCTTAGATCAGGCCATAGCACCCTGTACTTTGGTGTTTGGCAGCAGTGCGCGCAATCGCGGTATGGATATTCCGGTAATTGATTTGGCCGAGGCAGTTAAATTAATGCTTTCGACTGCAGCCAACCAACAAGTGGCGTTGTTATTTGGTAAAGAGCGCTATGGCATGACCAATGAAGAAATGCAGCGCTGCCATTATTTGGTTAAGTTTCCAGCAAATCCAGAGTATTCATCATTGAACTTGGCTGCAGCGGTACAGGTTGCAGCTTATGAAATTCGCAAGCAATGTTTAGAACTGCAAGCACCACCAGGAATAATTGAAGGTGGTTCTGCAATAACAGCAGAATTGCCCTTTGCGGATGCAGCTAAAATGCAAAGTTTTTACAACCACCTGTTTGCTGTGATGCATGAGGTGGACTTCATGCAAACTCAAAATGTGGACTCACTGACCGAGAAACTGAGGATGATGTTCAATCGCATGCGCATTGAGAAACATGAGATGGATATTTTGCGCGGTTTTTTGAGTGCTGTGCGTAAGAACATCAAAAAATGAGAAAATTTTACAACTGGTTTAAATTATTGCTTGACAGTTTTTCTCGAAGGGGTAAAATGCGCGTCTCATGTGAAGCATGACGTACCAATTTTCCCCGGTAGCTCAGTTGGTAGAGCGGGTGACTGTTAATCACTAGGTCGGCGGTTCAAGCCCGTCCCGGGGAGCCAAATATTAAAAAACCGCTTAAAATAGTTTCAAGCGGTTTTTTTTTGCCTGAATATAAAACCAGAAATTAAAGTATGTGTGTATTTACTATGATGAAATTTTACACGCCATCATGTAAAATAGCTCGCTTCGTTTAACTGAACACCGTTGGAATAATAATATGGCTTTTGAAGAATATGATGATTACGAACAAGAACAATTGGTCAAGGAATGGCTGGGTAATAACTGGTTGACCATTGTTGCTGGTATTGCTATAGGTATTGGCGGACTGTGGGGCTATGGCCAATGGCAAAATTCACAAGTAATGAAAAGCCATTCAGCTGCGACAGAATTCGCAGCTCTGGAAGCGTCCTTAAAAGTCAGTGAAGCTGGCGAAATTGATCAGTTAATTGAAGACTATGAAGGTCAATATGGCAGTAATATTTATGCCGTTCAAGCACGCATGCAAGCGGCGAACAAAATGGTCGAAGATGGAAATTTGGCTGCAGCCAAAGACCAATACAAGGCTTTGATTGCTGCTAAGCCTGATAAACCCATTGCTGAAATGGCGCGGTTACGTTTGGCCCGTTTGTTGGTTTCTGAAAATGAATTCAGTGCAGCCACAGCCGAACTGGGTTTGGTACAGTCGAAAGCTTATCAGACCATTGTTGAAGAAGTTATGGGTGATATCTATGTGGCTCAAGGCAACCACAGCAAGGCACAAGATGCTTACCAGCTGGCGCTGAATGAAGGCGAAGGTTATTCGGGTAAGCAAATCATTGAAATGAAATTAGCTGACATCAAAGTCGTCAATTAAAATCATTCAATTTGAAATTAAACAACAAAGAGGTATTGATGAAACGTTTTTCCCTGTACTTAATGCTGTTGGCTTTGGTGGCTTGTGGTAATAAAAAAGATGAAGTTAAGCCCAATGAGTTGGTTGATGTTGCTTCACAAGGCAATGTCAAAACTTTGTGGAAACGCCAGTTTAAAGCCTCAGATAAAGCCTTTGGTTACAAATTAATTCCCGCAGAAAAAAATGGCAACGTTTTTGTTGCTACCCAATTTGGTAAAGTCTTCAGTCTGAACGCCAAAACAGGTGTTACAAACTGGCAACAAGATCTAGCCACAGAAATCAGTGCTGGGCCGGGTGTTGGTGATACAGTGTTGGTGGTCGGTGGCCCAGAGGGTCAAGTTGTGGCTATGGACATTGATACTGGCTCAGTAATTTGGCAAGTAAGCGTGTCATCTGAAGTGCTCAGCCCGCCAGTGATTGATCGCAACAAAGTTGTGGTGCGTACTCAAGATGGCCGCATATACGGGTTTTCTATTCAAAATGGTCACCGTGACTGGAGTTTTGATACCAATATTCCTAATTTAACCTTGCGAGGTAACAGCACACCAGTGGCCAAAGGTGGTCGTGTTTACATCGGCTTTGATAATGGTAAAGTGGCGGCGTTGAATATCATGGATGGTGCTGTATTGTGGCAACAAAATGTAATCAATAGCCAAGGTAAAACTGAAATTGATCGAATTGCTGATATTGACGGCGATATTGCCGTGGTAGCCACTGATTTGTATATTGCCAGTGCGGCTGACAAGACCATGTCAGTAGCGACGGAATCAGGTCGCCCATTGTGGAGTCAAAATATAGGTTCAGTTACTGGCGTAACTGTTTCTAGGCGGTCACTGTATTTAACTGATAACCAGTCCGTAGTGCACCAATTGAATCGTGCTGATGGGTCACGCGGCTGGACGCAAGATCAGCTGTTGAATCGTCAACTGACCAAGCCAAGTTTTTACTTAGGTGATTTGGTGGTAGGTGACTTAGCTGGGTATGTGCATTTCTTGGACGGCATAACTGGCGACATCATTAATCGCGTTCGTGTTGGTTCGGATAAGTTTTACCACTCACCGTTGGTGGTGGGTGATGTGATATTCACATATAGTCACGATGGTACACTCAGTGCCTTGCGTTTCAGTAAATAAAGAGCAACAGGCCACATGACTCCTATTATTGCCATAGTTGGCCGACCCAATGTGGGTAAATCAACCTTATTCAATGCACTAACCAATACCCGCGATGCTTTGGTTGCGGATATGCCTGGTTTAACTCGAGACCGTCAGTACGGTGAATTGCCATTAGAAGACTTTCAAACCACTTTGATAGATACTGGTGGCATGTTGGGCGATGAAGGTGCTTTGACTGAGTTGATGGATCAACAAATCATTCAGGCCATAGAAGAAGCCCACTTGGTTTTATTTGTGGTCAGTGCTCGCGATGGACTGGTTGGTGATGATGAACGCATCCTTGAACGCATCCGTATGGCTGCTAAACCAATATTGTTGTTGGTTAATAAAGCGGAAGGTCAAGTCAATGAAATAGCCGTGTCTGAATTTTATCAATTGGGCGTGGTTGATTTAATGGCTGTCAGTTCAGCACACCGCAAAGGATTGTCTGAACTAAAAGTATATCTAAATCAATATTTTCAAGCCAATAAAGAACAGTTTGAGACTGAAGTTATAGAAGACCATGGTCCAAAAATAGCGATTATTGGTAGGCCCAATGTGGGTAAATCAACCTTGGTCAACCGCCTGTTGCGTGAGGACCGTGTTTTGGCCTTTGATTTACCTGGCACCACCCGTGACAGTATCAGTTTGCCACTGATTTGGGATGACTTGCCTTATACGTTAATTGATACGGCTGGGGTGCGGAAAAGGGCCAGAATCGGTGAAGGCATCGAAAAGTTCAGTATCCTTAAAACCATTGAATCAATTAAGCTCTCACATGTTTGTGTGATGATGATGGATGCCACCGAAGGCATAACTGATCAAGATTTACACCTTATGGGTTTGGCGGCTTACCATGCAAAACCAGTGATATTGGTGGTCAATAAGTGGGATAACCTGACTGAAGAGCATCGCAACTACGTCAAAGAAAAAATCAACCTGAAGATGCAAGCATTTGAATGGGTACCGTTGTTGTATATTTCTGCACTACACGGTTCTGGCTTGCGGGTGTTGATGGAGCGCATTGACCGTTTGATGGATGCGGCAGACCAAGAATTATCAGCCAATAAGTTGACCAATGTGTTGAATGCAGCCTATAAAGCGCACCAACCACCTTTGGTTCAAGGTTTGAGTACCCAATTGAAGTTTGCGCACTCAGGTGGAAACCATCCAATGCGCATCGTAGTGCATGGCAAACGCACCACCAAATTACCAGATTCATACAAGCGCTATTTAGAAAACACCTTCAGAAAAGCATTTGATTTGAAAGGGGTGCCGATTATCATGCAGTTCAAAGACGGTAAAAACCCTTACAAAGACAATGCAGGCAAAGAAAGGAAGTTCCCGTCGCGCAGAAAACAAGCCCACAACCAACCCAAACCTAAGCACAACTCATGAGTAGGCAGTCTACTGACCACTGAATAGCATGTCACTCCCCAAGTCAATTGACCACAGCCTTGCCATTAAATTAATCAACGCGCAGGCAGTCAATCGAATGACAACTACGGAACAACTGCCTTTATCAGCTGCGAATAACAGGGTGACAGCCAGCGTAATCACGGCCCCTGACGATATACCACAGTATGATTGCAGTCGGATGGATGGTTATGTGCTCAACCTAGCCCAACTTAAAAGCCGAGCTTATGGCTTAAACAATCAGACACAGGCGGGATTCCAGCTACCGGTAGGTGAACCCATTCATGCCGAGCGACAATCATCTGTGCGCTTGTGCAATGGCCAAGCTTTACCCATCATGACAGGTGGGTTGATACCAGATGATGCCGATGCCATTGTGTTGAAAGAACAGGCCAGTGTAGTTGATAACTGCCTGTGCTTTGATCAGTTGCCAGCCCAAAACCAATACATCAGATTTGCGGGTTCAGATCTGCAAAAGGGACAGGTTGTGATTCAGGCAGGCACTCGACTGAATGCATCGCAGCTTGGACTGTTGGCGTCTTTGGGGCTGCACCAAGTGATTGTTTATCGACAGCCAAAAGTAGCCTTGATGGTAACGGGTGATGAATTGGTACAACCCGGGGAGACGAGTTTGCCAGGCCAAACTTATGATGCCAATACGGTGTTTCTTAGCCAAACATTATTAGAAATGGGTTGTGAAGTTAAGGTACTAGAGCCACTTTCTGATCAACAGCATGAAATAAAGCGGCGCATGCAGGCGCTGCGGTCAACCGAGTTGGATGTGATTGTTTCTGTGGGTGGGGTGTCGATGGGTGATCGAGATTGGATACCTTCGGTGCTGGCAGAGCAGGGTGAAGTGCTGCTTCATAAAATCATGGTTAAACCAGGTATGCCAATGGTATTTGGCTTATTGGGTGCTGCACTGTATTTTGGTTTGCCAGGTAATCCAGTATCGGCATACAGTACCTTGTGTCAGTATGTGTTTCCAGTGTTACAGGCTTTGAACCAACAATCACCTGATATAATCACTTGGTCTGCCCAGTTATTGCATGAGGTTAAAAAGTCCCATCAACGCCGGGAGTTTATGCGTGGGTACTTTCAAGTCAGCTCAGAAGGACAGTTGCAAGTCAGTGTTTGTGGGGCTCAACAATCCAGCCGCATAGCATCTGTTGCTGCTGCCAACTGTTTTATTGTGTTGAGTGAGCCCGAACAGCAATTATTCACCGGTGATACTGTCCTCATTCAACCTTTCACTCAGTTTAAGGTGTAAACACAGTGGCCATTGTACACCCTATAAAAGTGGCTGAATTATGTCAGCAAAGGCAAGCAGTGTTGGTTGATATCCGTTCACCTGCCGCATGGGGGCAAGGTATTCCTGTTGAGGCAAGAATGATGTCCAGTGATGAATTGCTTGCCCAGCATCATCAATTGCTCAGTCAGTATACGGATATATTTATCCTCTGTTATACCGGTCAAAAATCACAACAAATGGCCATTCAATTTGGTTCGACTTGTCACTCTGTTGAAGGTGGTTTTAAAGCTTGGCAGTCGCAAGGCTTGCCGACAGAGGTACCTGAGATTGATCAGTATATGTTTCGCTATGAGCGTCAAATTAAATTGGCTGGTTTTGGTGTTACAGCACAAAACAAATTAACGCGTGCTCATGTGCTGGTGGTTGGTGCAGGTGGTTTGGGAGCTCCGGCTTTGTTGTATTTGGCTGGCAGTGGGGTGGGAAAAATTTCTTTGGTTGATGATGATACAGTGGCCTTGCATAATTTACACCGACAAATTATTTACCAAGAAAAAGACTTAAATAACAGTAAAGCGCTGGCGGCTCAACAACATTTACAAGGCTTGAACTCAGCCATTCAAGTTAACGCCAACCAACAAAGGTTAACTGCTGAAAATGCCGAAGCACTGATGGCAGATGTTGATTTAGTGATTGATGGCAGTGATAACGTCGACACCCGGCAAGTCATCAATCGATTCAGTTTAAAGCTAAAAACACCTTGGTTATATGCCGCAGTGACAGGATTCAGCATCCAGCTGGGTTTTTTCAGCGGCCAGTCCAATCAAGCTTGTTACCAGTGTATATTTCCAGGACTGAATGACCGTGTAGTGAGTGATTGCAATGCTGATGGTGTGTTGGCTCCAGTGCCTGGTTTGGCTGGCTTGTTGCAAGTCACCGAGGCGATAAAGTTTTTAACCGGCTTGGGCGATGGCTTGCAACATAAATTGCTGACTTATGATGTGCTAAATCACCACTTTAAAGTGTTAAAATACCCGCCAGACATCAATCCAAACTGCGCACTGTCGCATGGCAACTAACTTTAAGGTGAAGCAATGACCAAGCATCAATTACTGGACGGAAAAAAAGTATCGCAAATAATTCAGCAACAGGTTGCAGAAAACATTGCCAAAAGAGTTGCAGCAGGACACCAAGCACCTGGTTTGGCTGTGGTGTTGGTAGGTAACGACCAAGCCTCACATGTGTATGTGAAAAATAAAATCAAAGCCTGTGAAGCCACTGGTATTCAGTCTGTTAGTCACTATTTGCCCAGACAAACTTCAGATATCGCCTTGTATGAATTGATTGACGAACTCAATGCTGACCCCAAAGTTCATGGTATTTTGGTGCAGTTGCCGTTACCAGAGCACATCAATGAAGCAGAGGTTACCAATCGCATAGCACCGCATAAAGACGTGGACGGCTTTCATGCCAGTAACGTAGGGCATTTGGCTTTGCGTCAACCTGGTTTGCGTCCTTGCACTCCGCGTGGCGTGATGACCTTATTAAATCACTATCAAATTGACCCCAAAGGCATGCATTGTGTGATTGTAGGGGCTTCTAATATAGTTGGTAGGCCATTGATGTTGGAAATGCTGTTTGCGGGCGCCACAGTAACCATTTGTCACCGCTTCACCCAAGGCCTGGCTGAACATGTAAGACAAGCAGATTTGCTGTGTGTGGCAGTAGGTAACCCAAATATAGTTGATGCCAATGACATTAAGCCTGGCGCCATTGTTATAGACATTGGCATCAACCGCAGAGCAGAAGGCGGTTTATGTGGTGACGTAGATTTCGCTGTTGCATCTCAAAGAGCCAGCTGGATATCGCCGGTGCCTGGCGGTATCGGGCCAATGACGGTAGCAACCTTGATGCAAAACACTTACGAAGCCAGTTTATAAGATTTGTGCAGTGAGCCGAAGGTTTTTTTTCAGCTGTGTCCGCTGTGTGTCAATCAGTTTTGGGTTGCTGATTCACAGTAGCTTGAGTTGACTCCTGTTCAGTTGTTTGATTGGCTGTAACTTGTTCAGCGATGGCGGTCATGGCGCGATCAAACAAAGGAATCTGTTGTAACACTGTGGCCTGTTTAACTCGCAAATCATGGGCCAATTCATCCAAGCTCTTATCAGTCACTTTGACACCACGGGCATTCACAAATAACAACTTATGGCTGATGGGACTAACCCATGAGAGCTTGGCTCTGACGCATTCGTTGGTTGCGTCGCTATCTTGTATCGAATCTTCACTGGACTGGTCTTCGGTGGCACAGATGAATTCAACCCATTCGCCGGTTTGCAAGTCTTTTGCTTGTTGGTAATAGGCGTCATCAATGTGTTGGATGTCATTATTTAAGTTATTGAGTTTTTTATTGGCAATGAAATGAATGATTTCGGGTTGTTCTTCCTCGATATATTCATTGGCATCAAAAGTTTCCTTAGGCAACACAAACTCATGTGATGTTTCGTCGGTGGTCTCTTCGATACCATTAATGGTCAATAACAAATCATACAGCTCTTGGCTTTTGGTTTGTACGCTGTGTTCATCAAATGCCACCAGTCTCAAGCCTTGACAGAGTTGGTCGCAAACATGGCTGATTTGGGCATTGGTTGCCATTCGCTTTTTGTTTTTAACTGACACAAACACCAATTTGTCAACAAATTTACTGAAACTTTCGATTTTTTCTGGTTCATCTTGATGACGCAAGTGAGCCAATATCAACACGTTTGCCCAAGGTGTCAGTAGTATTACCGTGACCATCTTAGGTAGCGGATGGTCTTTCATTTTAGATTCAAGCAGCTCTGCGGTCAGTTGTTTGGCTTTGTGAATGCGTTCTTGGCCCAAGGTCTTTTCAGAAGTGCGTTTTTCTATGACTTGGGTGCGTTTTGAGTTTTTCGCTTCAAATGCTTGGAAATCGTCAATTAATGCAGGAAAATCAAGTTCGTCATGGTCCGTTTCTAAAATGCTTTGTACTATAAATTCAATTTTTTTGATGAATTGACCCCGCTTATCATCCAATTCATTCCAGCCAATAGAAGCCTTTGCAATGATGTCCAACAGTTTACGGGCGTTGTCATCTTTGTTGGCAAACAATTTACGGTCCTTCAGTGCTAAATGTAAATAAGGAATTTGCAATTTAGCCAACAGTGCTTGGATCCGATCCGGCAAATTGCGGTCTTCAACCAGAAATTGAAACAGCATCCCAATCAAGTCTATGGTGTCTTCATCTTGTTGTTTAACTTGTTTGTTTTCACCTTCTTGATCCAAATCTTTTAAGCGTGCCAATAAGGCATTTTTAATTTCTGTGGGGCTCAATGATTCTTGACTGGAGTTTAAGCTGTTCAGCGCTTCAACCTGCAAGATATTTAAAGCGTTGTTCACAACAGAAGCATCAAACATAGGAACCCCAGCCACAGCACTTTGATTCTGGTTGTGCTTTTGGCTCAAGGCTGAAGCTATGGCTTGGTAGTGCGCATCTGAAATATTCGCAGGATTGATGCTGTTTTCATTATGGGCTTGAACTGGAACCATTTGCTCTACCAACTCACTGTTGGGTTGTAATGCTGCCGATGAGTGGCTTTGGCTACTGCTCACACCCTGCCTGGTTATTTTGAATTTCAAATTAGGTAAGATACCAGCTTCTATTAACATTTGATTGATATCTTGATATGGTTGAACCAAGTTTTGAATCAAACTTCTTTCAAACAGCTTGAGCATGATGATGTACATGGTGTCATCAATGTTTAAATGTTCAAAAGTGTTGGCAAAAGAGCCAACTATCACAGCAGGTGATACTGGGACTTGATTGGTTTTTACTTCACTGCCACCCGCTAATAGAGTGAATCTTTTTTCAAATGCATGTAAGTGTTGGTGTAAATAGGAGTTGGCTTTATCAATTAAATTTGTTGCTGCCAGTTTTTGATCCAGTTCCTTTTCATCAACAAGTGACAAACTGTCTGCGTTTGAGTCAACGCTGATGTTGGTATCAAAATAGTGCAATTTACCCTGTTTGAATTGTTTGAATACATGCTGCACATTTTCTGAAAATTTGCGAACCATCAACTCCTTTTTCTTACGCACTTCACGCATGGCTTCAAAATAGTGATTTTGTTTTTCATTGTTTTGTGCTTTTTCAGCCAAGTCAAATAAAGCATCGTCTAATTTATCGTAGTAATCACGTATGGTTGGCTTTAAACCTTTAATAAATAGTTTGTGAACTTGAGGCAATATCAAGCCCAGATTGACATTTTCTGCAGTCTTGGGCTTGATGTTCACTACTTTATCGTCTGTATTTTTGATACTCATGTGCGTGTGATTTGCATGTGTTGTGAAAGCATACCACTCACTGAGAAAAGAATATGTGAATGGTGTCACATCCGCTGTTCGAGCGCATAGAATCAGTAATATCAGTGGTTATTTCAGATTTTTTGGCCATTGATATTGCACTGTGTACTTGATGCTCTTGGTGGATTCTGCCGGTACCTCGAGCATAAAATTGATGGTTGATGCATTGGTTTTATTGTAATGTTCATCATGTTGTGTGATTTGCCAATTAGACCAACGGTACAGTGGTTCAATAATTTCAACTTGCTGAGGAATGTCTTTTTGGTTGCTGATAGAAATTTCAAACTGCTCAATCAAACCGTCATTGGTTAACTCAAAATGTTGTTGTACCCGTTTGCCTTTGACATCAAAAGAATTGCCCAGTTTCAGCGTGATTGTATCGTTTTTGGGTGTGTGTTCAATGCTGTCCTCACCGATGAACTCCAGACTGCCATCAGTTGTATCTGTCATGTTGACGCGAACGCGTCCTGCAGGTAAAGGTATCCCCAATTGGTTTTTTTCAGTGTTCTCAAAGCGCAACTGGGCTTCAACTTTGCTGTCAGTTTGTGCGTAATAACCTGCATCAGTGATGGGGCGGTGGTAGTTTACTTGGTGTTGCCCAGTGCCGTTAAATATCAATTTTCGTTCACAAGCAATGCCACTGGTTTGGTTTAACAGCTGGATTTGTTTGGTTGAATTATTGGGCAAATCTATGGCCCTAGGTAACTTGTATAGATGGTATTCAAACAAAGCTTGTTCAGTAAAATCTTGGTTGGCTGTTTTGAGCATGGCTTCACGCACATACTGTTGTGGGCGCTGGTTGCTTTGAACGCGGTTGACATCACCGGCAATCAGTTTTAACTGGGTGTCTGAAAAACTGGCCCCTGACTTATTGACTATAGAGACCCATGAGGATAAGTCCAATTCACAGCCTTGGTCTTCACCTTCGATGGTGATGTTGTAGTCTGCCCACCATGTCATGCCTTGTGTTTGGTAAGTCAAAGCCACCAGTTCTTCATCATCAGAATTTGAGTCAAGCAACCACACCAAAGTTGGTTTGGTGAGTAAACCACCAGGTAATTCAGGAAATTTGATGTGATTCCATTGCTGGATAGTGATGATTGAATCTGTTTTTGTTTGTAAGGTGATGCCACCATGGGTGCTGAGCAACTTACCGCTGGTTTCAATACTTCGTGTGCCCTCATTGTGGTTCACATGTATGGTTTGGTCTAAGTATTTTTGTAACAACTTATCGGTGCCAACCAGATCAAATTGAAAATTTTGATCCAATACCCGAGCGGCATTGGGGTTTTCCGGTGTTTTGAAGGTGACTGTGGTTGGGTCAATGTGTTCTGCCACGTCATCAAATGCCAAATTAAACTCACCTTTTTGAAAGGTCCTGATTTTGGTTTGTTTAACCACTGCGTAACCAGGAATGCTGTGCGCATTTTGTAATTGGTTTTGGTTCAGGTGCCCTTGGTGGTTGCCTGAATATATGGTGATGCTGTTATTGGCTTGGCTCATATAAGAAATCAGTAAAAGTGTGGGTAATAAAAATGGTTTCATGGCTTAATCCGTAAAGAATTCGCGAGAAAAGCTCACCGATATTTGTTCATCGCTGCCTTTGGGGGTGGCGCTTACGTTGAAATGAACATCTTCTTGGTTGTTCATAGCAAATATACCCAGGTAATAAACGGCTTGGTTTTCTTCGATGATTTTTATCAATTTAATGTCTTTGTTTTGATGCAATAAGTTTTTGGCGGTTATTTTAATCTCTGCTTCTAGGGCAGTTGGAGGTGTTTGACTTTTGTCCAACACAGAAAGGCTGACAATACCGCGGTTCTTAGAGCGAACGATTTGGTAGGTGTTGGCCACCTCTTTGGATAAAAACGTTGAAGGAAACGTGTTGTAATGTAGTTCGTAGTTGCCTTGGGTGGTTTTTTGTTCTGCCACCGCCATTGAGGCGAGTAAAAGTAAACTTGTGATAATCAATGCTTTGAGTGTTTTCATGGGTTTCTCCAGTTACATGGGGTGTTGTTAATAATATAACACAATTTTTGCTTTTCAACACCTTGCAAAAAGACAATTAATTGGCTGTATTGTTTATGATTAAACAGCTTTGTTAGCAGCTTTTTGCTGAGCGGTGAAGCTTGTGGTAGGCGCTTTTCTTAGGGGCATAAAAAAACCAACAAGCTGGCTAGCTGTTGGTTTTTTGTTTCAGCGACTGCAAGTCGCCGCATATTGGCTTATAGCATGTCTTTGATGCTTTGACCTAAGAAAGTAGGTGATCTAACGGTTTTAACACCGGCTGCTTCCAAAGCTTCATACTTGGCTTGTGCAGTGCCTTGACCGCCGGCCACAATCGCACCGGCATGGCCCATACGCTTACCTTCAGGGGCAGTTACACCAGCAATGTAAGACACCACAGGTTTGGTTACGTTGGCCTTGATATACTCTGCTGCTTCTTCTTCAGCAGAGCCACCAATCTCACCGACCATGATGATGCCATCGGTTTGGTCGTCTGCTTGAAATAATTTCAAGCAATCAATAAAATTGGTGCCTTGGATAGGATCACCACCAATACCAATACAGGTGGACTGGCCCAACCCTACAGAGGTGGTTTGGTGTACGGCTTCATAAGTTAAAGTGCCAGATCGAGACACAATCCCAATGCGGCCAGGTTGGTGAATGGCTGCAGGCATGATGCCAATTTTACATTCGCCTGGAGTGATTACGCCTGGACAGTTGGGGCCAATCATAACCACGTCTGGGTTGGCGTCTAAAACAGTTCTGACGCGCATCATGTCTAACACTGGGATGCCTTCGGTGATGGTGACAATCAACTTAATACCGGCATCGACAGCCTCTAGTATGGCGTCAGCTGCAAATGGTGGTGGTACAAAAATGACAGATGCATTGGCACCAGTTTCATTCACGCCATCAGAAACCGTGTTAAATACCGGACGGTCTAAATGTTTATCGCCGCCTTTACCTGGTGTAACGCCGCCAACTAAGTTGGTGCCATAGTCAATGGCTTGTTGGCTGTGAAAAGTGCCTTGTGATCCGGTGAATCCTTGAACCAGTAAGCGGGTGTCTTTATTTACTAATACGCTCATTTTATGCTCCTACCGCTGCCACTGCTTTGTTGGCAGCGTCATCTAAATTATCAGCTGAAATCACAGCCAAACCACTTTCATTCAATATTTTTTTGCCTTCATCAACATTGGTGCCTTCCAAGCGAACCACGATAGGCACTTCAACGCCCACTTCTTTGATCGCTGAGATGATGCCATTGGCAATCAAGTCACATCTGACGATGCCGCCAAAAATGTTGACTAAGATTGATTTTACATTGGGGTCTGACAGGATGATTTTGAATGCGATTGCTACTCGTTCTGCAGTGGCTCCGCCACCCACATCGAGGAAGTTGGCAGGGTCGCCGCCTTTGAGTTTAATCACATCCATGGTGGCCATGGCTAAACCAGCGCCATTAACCATACATGCAATGTTGCCATCCAGCTTGATGTAGTTAAGCTCATGCTCATGGGCTTTGGCTTCGGCGGGATCTTCTTGGGTGATGTCACGCATGGCTGCTAAGTCTTGGTGTCTGAATGCGGCGTTGTCATCTGAGTCAATTTTAGCATCCAATGCAACCACGTCTTGCTTGTCATCAATGATTAATGGGTTGATTTCAATCAATGCCAAGTCCAAGTCATTGAACATTTTATACATTTGCATCATGATGTGAGTCAATTGTCGGACTTGTTTTGAGTTCATGCCCATGGCAAAACCCGCCTTTCGGCAAGCGTATGGGAACAGTCCTTCGGTGTTGTCTATTTTGATGGTATGAATTTTTTCAGGGTTGGTGCGAGCCACTTCTTCAATTTCAACCCCACCTTCTGCTGAAGCCACAAAAGACAGGCATTTATTGGCACGATCGACCAATAAGCTCAAGTAAATCTCTTGTTCAATTTCAGCTGCTTCAGTAATCAAGACTTCGTTGACAGGTAGGGCAAGTCCGCCTGTTTGGTAAGTGGTGATTTTCATGCCAAGCATGTCTGTGGCATATTGCTTGACTTCTTCTAGTGTTTTTGCCAACTTAACACCGCCAGCTTTACCTCGACCTCCAGCGTGGACTTGGGCTTTGACAACCCACATGTCACAGCCGAGAGACTTTGCTGCTGCAACAGCTTCATCTGGCGTTCTGGCAACTTCGCCATTCGGCACTGGAATATTGTATTTGGCAAATAATTCTTTGGCCTGATATTCATGAAAATTCATATTCTGGATTCCTGGTTAATTAGTTATGAGGTTAATACACACAAGCTACAATATGAGTTGTATATTTTAGACTCAGTTTGTTTAATGGTGTGAGGACCTGATTAATAATTTGGGCAGTCGTAAAAGATCACCCAGTTACTTAAGTACAAAGACGCGCTGTATTTTAGCTGAAATCACATCGATTTTGTGTGATTTTATTAAGTGGATGGCATTCTGTGTCTTGGTTGTCGTTGGAATAACAAATTAGCGCTCCTTACAGTGGTGTTGACAGCGCTTGGTTGGCTGATTGGGTGCATTAATGGCTAACTGTGAATGTGGTCGCAAAAAATATGGTGTTGGGTTATATAATCTGTAAATCGAATGCGCTGCGAAAGGTGAATTAGTTCGGGGTCGAGTGATTTAGTTTTACGTGGGTTTGACTGAAATTGTATGCTGGCTGTGGCTGTGTGGCGACGGATGGGAAAGAAATTTGCTCGGTTGTTTTGTAAGTTCCTTAAAATCATCGAGCTAAACAGTTGTAATCAATTGATATTTTCAGGTAAAGTATTGAGGTAAAAAGTCGAGATATCAACTTCAGCTAAGAAAAATATGAGTGTAACAAATACAAAAACTATGGTCAGTGGTGCATTGCGACGCTTGGTGCAAAACGGGCTGATTGAAATGGAAGTCGCGGCCGAAGCCAATGAGACCTCAAGAAAACAGAAAATTCCTCTGTTCACTTACTTGATTGATAATAAATTAGTCGATGCCGGTGATTTGTGTGAGGCTGCTTCCAATGAATATGGTGTGCCTATACTCGATGTTGCTGCCATTGATATGAGTTTGCTGCCAAAGGGTTTGGTTTCTGATAATTTGGTTGAAAAGCATCAAGTTCTGCCTTTGTTTCTGCGAGGGAAAAAAATATTTATAGGGATTTCTGATCCGACCAACGTACGTGCTCTAGAAGAGGTTCGATTTCATGCCAATTTAGCAGTAGAACCAGTTTTGATTCGCCAAGACAATTTGCAAGCTGCTATAGATGAGGCCATGAAAGAGTCTTCATCAGTGATGGATGATTTAGGTGATGAAGGGTTAGAAAATCTAGAATATGACGATGAGGAATATACCGACACATCAGATGCAGTGGAGGATTTGGCCGATTCGCCTGCGGTTAAATTGGTCAACAAGGTTTTATTGGACGCCATTAAGCGTGGTGCATCTGATATCCATTTTGAGCCTTATGAAAAAACTTACCGGGTCCGTTACAGGATCGATGGTATGTTGCAAACCATGATCAAACCACCCAAAAACATGACGCATAAAATTGCTTCACGGTTAAAGGTCATGTCTAAACTGGACATTGCTGAAAAGCGTGTGCCTCAAGATGGTCGTGTAAAACTTAACTTATCTAAAAGCAATTCTATAGATTTTCGTTTAAGTACCTGTCCTACCCTATTTGGTGAAAAAATTGTGATGCGTATTTTGGATGCATCTGCAGCCAAAATGGGTATTGATAAGTTGGGTTATGAGGATGATCAGAAAAAATTATTCATGGATGCCATAGTTAAGCCCTATGGAATGGTGCTAGTAACGGGGCCGACAGGTAGTGGTAAAACTGTATCTTTGTATACGGCATTGAATATTCTGAATACCGATGGCCGAAACATATCTACAGCTGAGGATCCAGTTGAAATTCGTGTGGATGGCATCAATCAAGTTCAGCAGAATGCCAAGCAAGGCATGACGTTTTCAGCTGCTTTGAGGTCATTTTTGCGACAAGATCCTGACATCATAATGGTTGGTGAGATTCGGGATTTGGAAACTGCGGAAATTGCCATCAAGGCAGCACAAACGGGACACATGGTGTTGTCTACTTTGCACACCAATAATGCACCTGAAACTGTCAGTAGGTTGGTGAATATGGGGGTGGCGCCGTTCAACATTGTTTCAGCTGTTTCATTGATTATTGCGCAGCGTTTGGCAAGAAGGTTATGTGATTGTAAAAAACCCACAGAGTTGCCTAAGGAAGCGCTGTTAGAAGCGGGTTTAACTGAACAAGACATAGCGGAAGGGACCATCTATGACCCAGTAGGTTGTGGTAAATGCAATGAAGGTTATAAAGGCCGAGTAGGTATTTATGAGGTCATGCCTTTCACCGATAACATCAAAAGAATTATTTTAGAAGGAGGCAACTCATTGGAGATTGCTGATCAAGCTGATAAAGATGGCATTTCAAATCTGAGAAAATCAGCACTGTTAAAAGTTAAAAACGGACTCATAGGCTTGGTAGAAGCCAATCGAGTGACCGTGGATTAAATATTATGGCAAAAACAAAAAAATTAGACGAGCTACAGGTTTTTAACTGGGTCGGCGTTGATAAGATAGGTAAAAAACTCAAAGGCGAGCAACAGGCAAAGTCAGCAGTATTGGCCAAGAATGAACTGCGCAGGCAGGGCATTCAAGTTAAGAGTATTAAAAAGAAATCCAAATCATTGTTCTCTGCTGGTAAAGCCATTAAGGCCCAAGACATATCTTTGTTCAGTCGACAGTTGGCCACCATGATGGAATCAGGGGTGCCAATGGTGCAGGCATTTGAAATCATTGAAGGTGGGCAATCTAACCCTCGAATGGCAAAATTGCTGAATGATGTGAAAACCGAAATTCAATCGGGTTCTACTTTAGCTGAATCGCTGGGGCGTCATCCGGTGTATTTTGATGAGCTGTACTGTAATTTAGTCAGCGCCGGTGAAAAGGCCGGTGTTTTGGATGAATTGTTGGACACCATTGCCACTTATAAGGAAAGAACTGAAGAAATCAAAGGCAAAATTAAAAAGGCCATGTTTTATCCTGCAGCGGTGTTGTTTGTGGCTATTGGTGTAACAATCTTGTTGTTGGTAAAAGTAGTGCCGGAATTCCAGAATATGTTTGATAACTTCGGTGCAGATTTGCCAGCCCTTACTTTGGTGGTGGTCAATGCTTCGCATGCCATGCAAAAATATTGGATTATGGTGGTATTGATTCTTGGGGGTGTCATATTTGGTTTTATACAGCTGAAAAAACGCTCGCTTAAATTTGCCCATGCTTTGGATCGTTTGTCGCTGAAAATTCCTATTGTTGGTGGTATTTTATTCAATGCAGCGGTGGCACGGTTCTCCAGAACCTTGTCAACCACTTTTGCAGCCGGTGTGCCTTTGGTTGAAGGCCTTGATACGGTGTCAGGTGCAGTGGGTAATGTGGTGTTCAGAGATGCTGTGCAACAAGTTAAAAACGATGTATCTACTGGGCATCAGTTGCAGTTGGCCATGAGTCAAACCAACTTGTTTCCACATATGGTGATCCAGATGGCGGCCATTGGTGAGGAATCAGGTAACTTGGATGCAATGTTGGCAAAGGTGGCTGATTATTATGAGCAAGAAGTGTCCAATGCAGTCGATGCGCTGAGTAGTTTATTGGAGCCTATTATCATGGTATTGGTTGGCGGTCTGGTGGGTGTTATGGTCGTTGCTATGTACTTACCTATCTTTAAGATGGCCTCTGTGTTTTAAAATGGCAGGTTTGATTGATGTATTGTCACAAAACACGTTCTTGTTTTACGGGGTTGCATTTGTAGTCGGTTTGTTGATAGGGAGTTTTATTAATGTGGTGATCTTGAGGTTACCACCTATGCTTGAGTATTCTTGGAAAGCAGAGTTTGCTGAGTTCACTGAAACACCGTTCAGAGAAAATAAGCCGCCCAGTATTGCATTAGCCAGATCACATTGCCCGCAGTGCAAGAAGCAACTTTCAGCTTGGCACAATATTCCGGTATTCAGCTATTTGCTGCTGCGAGGCCGTTGTCATTTTTGTCAAGCTAAAATCTCATTCCGTTATCCCTTTATTGAACTGTTAACTGCACTGTTGACGCTGTTAATGGCGGTTAATTTTGGTGTTGGCTGGGCATTTGTTGCGGCGATTGTGTTGTTGTGGTTGCTGATAATCATTACTTGGATTGATTTTGATACTTTCTTGATACCGGATCAGCTCAGTTTGCCTTTGCTGTGGCTCGGCTTATTTGTCAGCCTATTTGAATTTTCTGTTACGCCAGCGCAGGCCATACAAGGCGCCTTGCTGGGTTACTTGTCACTTTGGTCGGTGTTTCATCTGTTTAAATTACTCACTGGTAAAGAGGGTATGGGTTATGGCGATTTTAAGCTGTTAGCCGCAGGTGGCGCTTGGCTCGGCCCTGAGCTGTTGATAGCTGTTTTGTTGATAGCCTCTGTCAGTGGATTAATTTTTGCTTTGGTTCAAGCTTTGAGAAAAAAAGGCCAGGCCAAAATCCCCTTTGGGCCTTACCTTTCGATTGGTATACTTGTTAGTTATTTGTATGGGATGCAGATAACTGATTGGTTGTTCCCTGGGTTGTAATTAATGAAACTGACAGTTTGCTTGACTGGTGGCATTGCTTCTGGAAAGACTTACGTATCGAATAAATTCGCAGAAAAGGGTGAGGCCGTGATTGATACTGATGTACTGGCCAGGCAGGTTGTTGTTAAGGGTTCTGAGGGGTTGGCACAATTGGTGAAAGCTTTGGGCACCGGCATTTTGGATAAACAAGGTGAAATGAACAGGTCTGTGGTTAAACGGCTGGTGTTCCAAGATGAGCAAAAGTTGGCTGTATTGAATGCAATCACCCATCCCTTGATAAGAAAAGCCTGTTTTGAACAGTCAAAGTTGGTGTCCCGTGGTGTAGAACTCTGGGTTATTCCACTGTATGACGGCGGTGCTGAGTACCCTGATTTTGATCGGGTGTTGGTGGTTGATGTAAATCCAGAAATTCAATTAGACAGGATTCAGAGCAGGGATGAGGTCAATTTAAAACTCGCTGAATCTATTTTAGCTGCACAACCAAAAAGGCAAGACCGATTTAGGTTCGCTACTGATGTCATAAATAACAGTGGAACATATCGTACGTTAAACCAAAATATTGATCATATATACGGTTTATATAGCCAGTTGTTGGCGGCGAAAATTAGCTTGAATAAAGTGATGCAGATGTAAAAGTCATCAGTTATAATTTGCAGCTATTCTATCCGGGCCTGTAGCTCAGTTGGTTAGAGCAGTGGACTCATAATCCATTGGTCGTAGGTTCGAGTCCTACCAGGCCCACCATCTTTTATTTTTCCTCCGATCGAACAAACTATTGTCAAAATGAATCAGTTGTTGGCACATAAGCTGGTGATATAAATGCCAATAAAACATATAATTTTTTCAAATATGTCTTGATTATTCAGTACTTTAAAGGTTACTCTTGCATTGCCTTCTTAAAAAAAGTAAAGTATTCATGTAAATTGTGATTAACGGCACAGAAAAGAACATAAGGCGCGTGTCTAATTGACACTGTTAAGAAGGGCAAGTTAGGCAAATATTAAAGAGAGAGATGATTTTGCAATTGTTAGGTCGAAATAAAGTACAGTTAATTGGGGTTGATGTCAGTTCATCAGCAGTCAAAATATTACAGTTGTCTGGCAGCTTAGATAATTTGAAAGTTGAAAGGTATGCTGTTGAGCCGCTGTCAGTTAATGCAGTGGTTGATAACAACATAGCTGAAGTCGATTTGGTTTCTGCTGCCATCAGTAAAGCTGTCAACAAAGCAGGAATAAAAGTTAAAGGTGCCGCAACTGCGGTTTCTGGCTCAGCTGTGATCACAAAGATAATACAGATGCCCAGCGACTTAACTGATGAAGAGCTTGAAATTCAGCTTGAAATGGATGCCACCCAATATATCCCATACCCAATAGATGAAGTCAGTCTAGATTTTTGTGTGCTGGGTCCAGTTGAGGGCAATGACGAAGTCAATAACGTATTGATAGCCAGTTCGCGTTCAGAAAATGTAGATGTATTTATAGAGGCATTTGCTGGAGCGGATTTGGATCTTAAAGTAGTGGATGTGGAAGCATTTGCCATTGAGCGTTGTTTTAATTTAGTCAGAGATCAGTACGAAATAAATGACGAAGAAGTGGTGGCGTTATTTGACATTGGCGCCAATACGATGACCATGCATGCCATGCACAAAAGAACTGGCATATACAGCAGAGAACAAGCATTCGGTGGCAAACAATTGACTGAAGAAATTATGCAGCGCTATGGTTTGTCATATGAGGAAGCTGGTTTGGCAAAAAGACAAGGTGGTTTGCCAGAGAGCTATGAATCAGAAGTTTTGCAGTCATTTAAAGATACATTGGTTCAGCAGGTCAGCCGCGCTTTACAGTTTTTCTTTTCAGCCACTGAGTTTGGTAATGTTGACAGGATACTGTTGGGTGGTGGTTGTGCTGCTATTCCTGAAATAGATGTTTTGGTTGAAGATCAAGTAGGTGTTCCAACTGAAGTGATTAATCCAGTTTACAATTTCAAAGTCTCCTCTAAAGTCAGTAAAGAAGCGCTTGAGGCAGATGCGCCGGCAATGATGTCGGTGGTGGGATTAGCATTGAGGAATTTTGATTAATATGACTACAATTAACTTATTACCTTGGCGTGAAGAAAAGCGTCAACAACAAACCAAAGAGTTTTATATCTTGTTGGGGCTTTCAGCTGTGCTCGCGTTGTTGGTTTTTGCATTGACTTACTACTATTTTGATCAAAGTGTAAAGTTCCAAAATCAAAGAAACAGTTTTATGGATACTGAAATTGCAAAATTAGATCGTAAAATTGTCGAAATTGATAAATTAGAAGCCAAGAAAGCGGGTTTAATTGCCCGGCAACAAGTGATTGAAGAGCTACAGGCCAACAGAACCCAGATGGTTCATTTGTTTGATGAACTGGTTAAAACGATACCTAATGGTGTGTTTTTAGAGAAAATCACACAACAGGGTACCTCCATATCTATGGAAGGTTACTCACAGTCACACTCTCGGGTTTCAGACTATATGCGCAGACTCGACGAGTCAAAGTGGTTCACTAAAATTGAATTAGACTACATAAAAGCCGATGACACCTTAGGGACCCACGAGCAAAAATTTAAATTAAGTGTGCAGCTGGTCAACCCAAATCGCAAGCAAGATGGCGAAGCAGTAGATGAGGTAGGAGTATCATGAGTTTCATAGATGATTTCAGTGGTTTAGATGGTAACAACCCAGGTGGTTGGCCATCTACAGTTAAGATTACAGCTGTAGTTGCTTTAGTTGTAGCTATTTTGGTTGGTGGATATTATGTGTTTGTTAAAGACATGATAGTTAGGCTCGAGTCTCTTCAAAAGAAGGAAGTTGAGTTAAAAAACACCTACTCATACAAATACCAAAAAGCAGCACAATTAGATGCGTATAAGGCGCAACTAGAAGAAATGGAAATCATCTTACAATCCATGTTACGGCAATTACCAAGCAAAAACGAAATGTCTGATTTAATAGTTGATGTTTCACAAACCGCATTGGCCAGTGGGATTGAAAATGAATTATTTGAGCCGGGTGCTGAAACACTCAAAGATTTTTATGCTGAAAAGCCTATTAGTTTGAAGATGAAGGGCAATTACCATGAATTTGGTAACTTTGTCAGTGGTGTGGCTTCTTTACCTCGTGTGGTTATCTTAACAATGCATGATATTTCTTTGAAACCATTGGGTGACTCAATTCAAGGTGGAAGGCTGTTGCTTGAAGGGACTGCCAAAACTTACCGCTACTTGGATGATGAGGAAATGGTGAATTTAGAAACTGCAAAAGCAAAAGGGGGCAAAAAATGAATAAAATTGTACTTTTTATGCTTTTGTTTACTTTTTTAACTGGCTGTAATAACAGTGTAAGCGACCTCAATGATTTCATTGAACATCAAAAAACCAAGCCTGTTAGGCCCATTGATCCATTGCCTCAGCTAAAACCACATGAGGTTTTTGAATACAATGCCACAGGTGCTAGAGACCCGTTTTCAAACGACTTGGAAGTGAATGATTCAGTTGAACAAACATCATTGCTTGTGGCTGAAGGCGGTGAAGGGCCTGATTTATCCAGGCGTAAAGAGTATTTAGAATCTTTTCCACTAGACAGTTTGTTGATGGTTGGAACCTATCAGCAGGAAGAAGATTACTGGGCCTTAGTCGTCGACCCTGAAGGAACCATACACCGTGTTTCTGAGGGACATTATTTAGGCCATAATCATGGTCAAGTTGTATCGATATTTGAAAATGAAGTCCAATTACAAGAGTGGATCAATGATGGCTTAGGGGCGTGGCGTGAACGCAGTGCTGCAATGGCTTTGAAAGAAGAATGAATGTGAGTGAATTTATGAAAATGAAAAATTTATTTTTAAACGTGGTAAACATAAAAAGCGGATTGCTTGCTCTGTGTTGTTTATTTGTAGTCAATCAAGCATTTGCACAATCGAATATAGAAGACATTGAGGTCAGAACTGGTGAAAATGGTGCTGTGGTCATTGACTTTAAATTCACAGATGCAACCATGGTACCAGAAGTGTTTTCAACCAACTTGCCGCCTAGGTTGGCATTGGATTTTGCGTCTACATCAAATTCAAGCAACCAACGAAATGTGATCATTGGTAATGGCGGGGCCAAAGGCATGAGGGTGGTATCTAGTAATGATAAAACCAGGGTTGTTATTGATTTAATGAATCCACTTGCACACGAATTATCTACCAGTCAAAATGTGGTTTCATTGAAACTATTGAATGACAACACGACTCGACGCCAAGTGAGTAGAGCAACTGAAACTCGTGTGCATGATGTAGATTTTAGACGTGGGGCTGAAGGCCAAGGGGTGGTCAAAATTGGATTAAGTAATTCAGATGCTGTTATTAATTATTCAGAATCATTAGGTAAAATAACTGTAGAAGTTGCAAACAGTGATTTGGATGAATCAATGGACAAAAAGCTTGATGTGATAGATTTTGCTACGCCAGTGTCTTATGTGGATGCCAGAAAATCAGGTGATTCCGTGAAGATAGACATTGAAATTTCAGGCCCTTTTGAAAAAGTTGTGTATCAAACTGGATCGCTTTATACAATTGAAATTAATGAGCCAACCTTAGATGATCGCAGTAAGTCGAAATTAATTGATGATGAGCCTGTGTATTCAGGTAATTTAGTTTCCTTTAATTTTCAAGACATACCTGTCAGATCAGTTATTCAGTTAATTGCTGATGCTTCACAATTAAATATAGTTGTGGCTGATAATGTAGAAGGTAATGTAACCCTCCGGCTGAACAATGTGCCTTGGGATCAAGCACTGGATATCGTATTACAAAGCAAGCAGTTGGATCAAAGACGCAGAGGGGATGTGATTTGGGTTGCACCTGCTGCTGAAATCGCTCAACGAGAAAGAGAAAAACTTGAAGCATTGAGTAAAAAAGAAGAGTTGGAACCATTAGATAATATATTTATCCAAGTTAATTATGCCAAAGCCGAAGAACTTGCTCAACTAATCAGTGGTGGCGGTGCAGAGGGTTCTGAAGGTGGCGGTAACTCTCTTTTGTCTGATCGTGGAACAGTGGCTTTTGATGAACGAACCAATACTTTGTTAGTTAATGATGTGCCTGATCGCTTGGTGGTTATACAAGAATTAGTCAACACCTTAGATAGATCAGTGCAACAAGTACAAATTGAATCCAGGATTGTAGTGGCATCTGAAAAATTTGGTGATGAACTGGGTGTGCGTTTTGGAGTAACCGGTTCACATGAAGATAAATATGGTAACATCATCAGTACCGGTGGTAGTGCTGCAGGCGTTGACCGTTTGAACAATGCGGCTTTGAACAGAAGGTATGCTTCTCCAAGCGGATCTGGTTTACCTACATTTACCCCAGACAGTGAATTGTACAATAATATTCCAGGAGCGCCGTTAGGTGAACGGTTGAATGTAAACTTGCCTACGGCTGCATCAAATGCAGGTCGTTGGGCTGCCAGTATATTAGCTGCTGACTTTTTGCTAGATCTTGAGCTTTCAGCATTAGAAACTGAAGATCGGGGCGAAGTCATTTCATCTCCAAGAGTCATTACAGCCAATCAGTCACAAGCAGTGATTAAACAGGGTGTACAAATTCCGTATGAAGAATCTACTTCCAGTGGTGCCACATCCATCCGATTTAAGGATGCCGTATTGTCTTTGAATGTAGTGCCGTTAATAACCCCGGATGAAAGAATTGATTTAACCCTGAAAGTTGACCAGGATGCAATCGGTGAAGAAATATCTACTTCCAATGGCGGTAGTGTACCTTCAATTGATACGCGTTCAGTTGAAACCAGGGTGTTGGTTAATAATGGACAAACTGTGGTTTTAGGCGGGATTTACGAGCAAGTTCGTCGAACCACTAAATCAAAGGTACCTTTCTTAGGCGATATCCCTGGTATTGGTAATTTGTTCAGAAATAAAGCAGTTCAAGATAATAAGGCGGAGTTGTTGATATTCGTGACTCCTACAATCATTAAAGATAGTCTATAAATATAACTGAAGGTTTAATATGTTAAAACACACAAAACAACTCATTGTATGCACTTTCGTCGCTGTATTATTATCAGCTTGTGGAGGCAGTAGTGACAGTGGTGGTGCATCACCAGGTCCGTCTGTATCAAATCTAAAAATTACATTTAATGCAGTGAAACCAAATATTCCTGCAAATACCATAGATTATCCAATACTTTTGGATTCACCTTTCATGACGCAATTGAATGTGAAAGTAACATTCGATAACGGCACTCCTATACCAGACGGTACAGATATCATGTTATCTACATCCAATGGACAAGTTGCGCCTATATCAACATTAGATGATGTTGAAACCACAAACATCAACGAATTCACTACTTTGTTTGGTTCTGTACCCAATGAGTCAAGTGGCGGGAATGGTACATTTTTTATCCATGGTTTATCACCTGGAACAGTGACGTTAACAGCTTCTGCAGTAGATCCTGAAACCAGCCGAACTTCCAGAGCCACATTCAGCTACACTGTAGTAGAAGGACCAGCCCCATTTGATCGATTGTCTTTAGAGTCTCAAGCTCAGTCAATTCCAGCGAATGTATTCAACCTTTCTCCAGAGCAAGCTTTTCAGACTGTTTATATGACAGAAGTAGAAATCAGCTTCAGAGGACCACTTGGTAATTATGTTAATCCTTCAAATCCTGATGGTGATACATCTACAGTTGGTGTTTCTATAAATCCGTTAACAGTTGCAGCATTTTCAACTTTAGACGATCCGGAAACTGATACTGTAAATGAAATCTTTGTGTTATTAGGCTCTGGTCCAGTAGATATGACGGCTGGTAAAGGTAAGATATTTGTGTGGGCCAATGGTCCTGGTGTTGCAACCATTACAGTATCTGCTTTGGATCCGTTTACTGGCGAAAACATCAGCGAACAACTTGATATTACTGTTGGTGGAGATTTGCCAAATGATTTACCAAGGTCTATTCAATTAGCTGGATCAGGTGCTAATTATATTAACGGTTCAGGTGGCTCACAAAGCCAAACCATTCAGGCTTTTGTTGAAGCGAGTGTTAATGTGCCAGTACGTGACCCTAATGGCTTCAATAATGTGATGATTGACATCACCACAGATGCAGCCAATAGCGGTGAAAAAGTAGCTGGTGTCAATGCTCAAGGGTTGAATGTACAAGGTCAATCTATTAATATTGCAACCAGCAATGGTGTTTCATCGTTTCAATTATTAAGTGGTTCAAGTCCAAATACTGTTATTGTTACTGCCACCACTGACCGTGCTGATAACAATGTAGACAATGGTTTACAAGATCCAGTTACTACACAAGACAGTTTTGTGATCAGTGATGGTATATTATTCGGTTTAGATATAACTATCCCTCGGATAAACAGTCTATTCATAAACAATGTGGATGAAGGTGCAACTGTAGAAGGCGGTATAGGCAATCTAGATGGCAGTTATTCAATTACCATCAGTGCAATCGGCACAGATAAAGGTGGTAATCCAGCTTTGCCACAAACCATTCAGTTTGGCTTAATTGACAGTCCTGTATCAGGTTTCCCTGATGAAGGTCCTGGTACTTTTGTAATATCAGGACTCGATGGTGATCCTCAAGAAGGCGGACGCTCATTCACTTCAGTTTCAGGTGGTTTCTTAACAGCCGCAGGTGGAGCTCAACCTGGTGATACCTTACTGGTTTACGGTGAAGAGATTCTGGCCAATGAAGATTTAGAAAGTGCAATGACTGTGCAATCAGTACAATCTGAAACGCAATTAACCACTTCGGAATCATTCAACTTAAATAATTTAACTGGCACAGTAAACAATGATTTTGGTATTTTCCCATACATCATTGGTCGAGCAGTAGATGGCAATATTCATGCTACTGCAATTCTTGATAGCAATGGTGTTGCCAGCACAGAACTTAATTATCCGGTTTCAAAACTTGGTAAAATTGCGGGTATATACGCTAAAGGTCAAGGTGTTACAGTTAATGGAGTAACCCGAAGCGTTACTGATGTAGAAAATATAATTTACCCTGGTGCTGCATCAGTTGCAGGTACAGACAGGGCGCCAGTATTAATAGCATCGCCACCTGTGATTCCTGCTAACCAAGAGAGTGTTATTCAAGTTTGTTTTTATGATGCTGCTTCTCATCCAATTCAAGGTGCAAGTATTCAGTGGGCTTATGTAGGTGGATCAGGTAATGGCAGTATTGATGGTGTCTTAGGTTCTGGAGTGATGCAGAATCGCACAAATTCAAGTGGTTGTGCTTTTGGAAATGCTGCAGTATTGGGTGTGGTTGAAGCCAGTGAATCAAATGGCTTTATCTTCAATGTAGGCTCCACTACTTGTGTTGATGCTGATGGTGATGTATGTATTCAAGTGGCTGATCCTGGTGCAGTGTATTTGGTTGCTACTCCTGCCTTTGTTGCCAATGGCGGGCCTAGAGTGATTGACCTATTTTTGTTCGGTGCAAATGGTGTAGGTATTGCTGATGTTGCATTGTTTGCCGAGTGTACTTCAACTGGTGGTAGTATCAGTGTTTCACAGCCTCCTGGTCCTACTAACGAAAACGGCATGACTCAAGCAACTATCAATGCCAATATCAATGGCTACAATGAATCATTTTCAGCTACGTGTACTTTCTTCGCCGGCAGTGGCGAACCTTCTGCCGTAGTTCAATTTGAAGGTAGAGATTTATGTTTGGGAATTGTTTCCCCACAAATCCCACCATCACAGTGTACGCCTTAAGATAATTAATTTTATAAGTGAAGAAAAACCCATCATTAAGATGGGTTTTTTTTTGATGACTAAAAGCACATGTATATCACACTCTGAACGGTAAAATAAACGCTCCTAAAATACACTTGTTCTATGAAAACACAATTTACTGCCATAATGTTTGTCTTATTAACTGCATGTAACTTCTCTGCCAACGAAAATAACGGTAACAAAGATGATGCTGATAAAGACCAAGTAATAGTTAATGTCGAAACTTCGAAGGCCTATTCTGGTAAATCGATAGCAACGTTTAAATCTACAGCTGTATTAGAAGCCGACAGGGCAGCAACCGTTACCACCAAATCAGCAGGAGTAATATTAGATATTTTAGTTGAGGAAGGTGAACTTGTGACTAAGGACCAAGTTTTATTGGTGTTAGAGTCTGATGAACAACAGCTGTCATTGAAATCTGCAGCTGCTAATTATGAAAAAAGTTTAAACAATTTCCAGCGTGCTGAACAATTGGTAGCAAAAGGCTTGGTAAATAAAGAGCAGTTGGATAATTTAAAGTTTGATACCAAGGCATTAAAAGCCATATTGGATCAAGCGGAGATGAATCTTTCATTCACCCAAGTAAAAGCGCCTTTCTCCGGGATTATAACAAGAAGGCATGTGAAAATTGGTAACCTCATTCAAAATGCCACTGCAGTTTTTGAAGTCATAGACTTTAATTCTTTGCAGGCTAAAATTGATGTACCAGAACATCAGCTGGGCATCATGAACTCTGGGTTACAAGTTAATTTTAAATTTGATGCTTTGGCAGGTATGACAGTCAATGGTCAAGTCATCAGAGTCAGTCCGGTAATTGATTCAGCAACAGGTACATTTCAAGTTACTGTTTCAGTTGATAATTCAGATAATATGTTGATTCCAGGTTTGTTTGCTATGGCTGAAATTGTTTTTGATCAGCGCAATGATGTGGTACTGGTAGATAAAGACGCCATCATTAGAGAAGATGAATTATCCTATGTTTATGTATTGCAAGATAGTACAGAGGTAATTAAAGTGGCTGTCACTTTAGGGTACGAAATGCTAGATTCTTATGAAATTGTTTCAGGATTAATGGTTGGTCAAGAAGTGGTCACTACCGGAAAAAATAACCTAACTCCTGATGTCAAAGTTAACGTGGTTAATTACGACGAATCCATATGATTAGTTCCATCACACAATTTGCCATCACTCGCCGAGTGACGGTATTTATGCTTGCCATTGGCTTCATTTTATTTGGTGCTATTGCGATGAATAGCATGCCTGTTACACTTTTGCCATCACTTGAATACCCAACACTGACCATTCGGACTGAGTATGACAACACCGGACCCGAAGAAATGGAGTTGTTAATTACTAAGCCGATAGAAGAGAGTATCGGAGTGGTAAAAGGTTTGAGTAAAGTCTATTCAACCTCAACCACTGGTCGATCTGATGTGAAATTACAATTCAATTGGGATGCAGACATGAAAAGTGCAGCCTACGATGTGAGAGATCGTATGGATGCGGTGCAACTGCCATTAGATGTAGAGTCGCCGATTTTGTTGCGGTTTAACCCAAGTACAGACCCAATTATGCAATTGTCTTTAAGCATCAGTGGTGATGACAACCAAGCTGCTTTGAAACGTTTAAGAACTTATGCTGACAATGACCTGAAGAAAAAATTAGACCCCATTTCAGGTGTCGCTGCGGTCAAAGTCAGTGGTGGTTATGAAAAAGAAATTGAAATATTGCCTGATCAATTCAAGCTTTCACAATTAGGTCTAAGTATCAATGATATTTCTGCACGATTAAGACAAGAAAACATCAATTTATCAGGTGGTGCTATTAAACAGGGCAGTAAAATGTTTTTGGTGCGAACGGTTAATCAATTTGAAAATCTTGATTCCATTAAACAATTAATCATTAAAAGCAGCAATGGCCGCAACATTAAAATCAATGATGTCGCCACAGTTATTTTAGGCCATAAAGACCGCAAATCCATCAATCGATTGGATGGTAAAGAAGCCATCGAATTGGCAATTTACAAAGAGGGTGATAGCAACACAGTTGCCGTAGCCAAGGCAGTCAAAAAACAGTTAGAAACTATCAAAGCACAATTGCCTGCTGGTAGCAATTTAGTCGTGATTGATGATCAATCTGCTTTCATCAAAGATGCAATCGACAATGTTATCAATGCAGCCATGGTTGGTGGGGTTTTAGCCGTATTGATAATATATTTATTTCTGAACGATGTATTGGCGACACTGATTATTGCGGTTTTGATTCCAGTTTCGGTTATTTCTGGGTTCTTTTTTATGTACCGTGCTGGGGTCAGTTTTAATATCATGTCACTCGGGGGAGTGGCACTGGCGGTTGGACTGTTGGTGGATAACGGTATTGTGGTGTTAGAAAATATCAACGCGAAAATGCGCCAAAATACACTGCCGATTGATGCGGTGCGTGAAGGTACAGTCGAAGTAGGTGGAGCCATTACTGCATCTACTTTAACCACCATTGCGGTTTTCTTGCCGTTGGTGTTTGTGCAAGGCATTGCAGGGCAATTGTTTAAGGACCAAGCCTTGACAGTGACATTTACCTTGTTGGTATCATTGGTCTTTGCTTTAATATTGATTCCAATGCTGTCGGCCCTGAAACATAAAAAGCCCAAGCACAACGCTGAGACAGGAGAATTGCCGTACCAAAGCAAAACCCGTTTTGGCCATGCTGTAAGACATGGTAGGCGAACCTTTTTCAATGTTTTGGTTGACGTTGTCTTGCTTTTGGTTACCTTACCGGTTGGAATGCTTGCATGGGTATTAAAGTACCTACTGATGATCCCAACAAAAATCATCAATGCAATGTTCAATGCCTTGGCTTCAGCATACCGCAAATTCTTACCATGGGCTTTACGCAATCGTTTTAAGGTCATGTTATTGGCAGCACTTGCTTTTATTTCAGGGTTAATGATTTTACCGAAGATTGGTGTCGAATTAATTCCTGATATGGATGCCAGTACCGTTAAAATAAATTTTAAACTACCAGAAGGTTCTACCATTGAAGCCACAGATGGCTTCTTTAAACGCATCAGTCAACAACTGAAAGGCTCAGAAGCTGTGGAACTGATTTATGGTTACAGCGGTGAAGGTAACCTGCTAGACACATCTTCATTGTCTGGTGGCGAGAATTCAGGTCAAATTACGCTGAAAATCAAACCCGGGGCCGATAAGTTAACGGTTCAAAACCAAGCCTTGGAGCTAATCAATGGTTCACCTGGCTTGCAAAGTGAGTTGAAAGCCGGGCAATTTTTTGATTTAGCCAAGCCCATCGAAATTGAGTTAATTGGTAATGATTTGAATCTGCTTAAACAGCAAGCAGAACGGTTAGCCAAACAGCTGGCGACAGATAAACACTTTATCAATGTCGACAGTGGTGTTGAAATAGGTAATCCAGAAGTTCAGTTGTATTTTGACCAAGAAAAAATATCGACATTGGGTTTGAACGTGGCCACTGTGGCAAATAATGTGGTCAATAAGGTTTTGGGTAAAGTTGAAACCACAGTACATTGGCAAGACCAAAAAATGGACTTGCGGGTACGTACCATGGAGTCACAACGCAGCTCTATTGATGACATTAGAAACTTAATTATCAACCCAGAGAGCAGCGCCCCAATCAGGTTAATTGATGTGGCAGAAGTTAAAATTGCTGAAGGTCCTGGTTATATTTTAAGGCGCAATCAAGACCGCACGGTGGTGGTTTCTGCAGACATCAAAGACATCGCTTTAGGTGATGCTGTTACACAAGTTGAACAGCTGTTGAGTCAAGCCAATATTCATCCTTTGGTGATCGCCAAAGTAACAGGTCAAAACGAAGACCTGGAATCTTCCAACCAATCGATGGTATTTGCATTGTCATTGGCAGTGTTCTTGGTGTACATGATTTTGGCTTCGCAATTTGAATCTTTCATACACCCGTTTGTGATACTGTTTTCAGTGCCATTGGCATTTATCGGTGCGGTTTGGGCACTGTATTTAAGTCACACCTCCATTTCAGTGGTGGTGTTCATTGGCTTGATTATGTTGGCTGGGATAGTGGTCAATAACGCCATTGTTTTGATTGACCTCATCAAACAATCCATTGACAAAGGTATGGATAAAACCACCGCCATTATTGAAGCCGGTAAATCACGTTTGCGGCCCATCATAATGACTACCATGACCACAGTTTTGGGTTTGTTGCCGATGGTGGTGGCTTTTGGTGAATCAAGTGCAGGGTCTGAAATCAGAGCACCTATGGCCATAACAGTAATCGGTGGTTTGTTGGTTTCTACCTTTTTGACCTTAATTGTTATTCCAGTGATGTTTTCTTTGTTGACTCCAGACAAGCGACAGCATGCTGCTGTGACTGATCAAGGACAACACCCCGGCATCAGGCATGACAGCCAACAAGACGTAGTCAGCTAAGCAATGAAACAAATTTCACAACCTTCAACAGATAACCAAGCCACGGGCATCACTCGATTGGCCAGCTTTTCAATGGCCCGACCAGTTACCATCAGTATGCTGTTTTTGTCGTTGGTGACATTTGGTTTAATATCTTCTAAGCTCTTGCCGCTGGAAAGTTGGCCTGAAATTAAATTGCCCTTTTTGATTGTGGTGGTGCCATATGACGCAGGCACACCGCAAGAGGTTGAAAGGAGCATCACAAGACCTATGGAAGAAGCTTTAGCCACCATTGGTGATGTGGTACAAATGAACTCCAACTCAACCACCAATGCCAGTAACACTTTTATGCTGTTTAATTTGGATGTTGATATTGATGAAAAAATCATGCTGGTCAATGAACAAATTGATTTGATTCGCAGTGACTTGCCATCTGACGTTCGGCAAATTTTTATCCGCAAGGAACAACCTGGCAGTGAAGCGATGATGAAGATTCGCATCATAGGTGACCGCGATTTAGAGGGCGCTTACGATGTGTTGAACCAGTACTTGGTGAAACCTCTGCAACGCATTCCAGGAGTTGCCAGGGTTGAACTGCAAGGCATTGAACCACTTGAAATCAGCATCAATTTAGACAATGAGCGCATGAAGCGTTATGGCATTGGTTTTAATGAATTACAAAGCAAGTTAAGTAACCTCAATTTCACCATCAAGTCGGGTAATTTTTTCACTGCCAATCAAGCCATCAGGTTGTCGCCAAAATCGCAAGCTACGGACATCAATGAGTACCGTAATTTGATATTAAATCAAAACAACATCAGGTTGAAGGACATTGCCAGCATTGAGTTAATCAATGGTGAACGTGATTATGCCCGTCATCTGAACCGTAAATATTCAGTTGGCATTGAGATTTTCAAAGAATCAACAGCCAACCTTGTAGCGGTAGGTGATCAGGTATTGAGCACCATCAATGAAATCAGTCAAACCGACCAAATGAGTGGCATTAAATTGGTCTTCTTAGACAACCAAGCTGAAGGTGTGACCAATTCTTTAAAAGATGTAGTGACTGCAGGGATAACCGGCTCATTGTTGTCTTTGATTGTACTGTTTGTGTTTTTACGTAACCTACCGATGACACTGATTATTTCTATGTCAATCCCCATCTCTATCATCATCACCTTGGGTGTGTTGTACTTCACTGGCATCAGTTTAAATAACCTGTCTTTAATGGGTTTGATGTTGGCAGTAGGCATGTTGGTGGATAATTCGGTGGTCATCACTGAAAGTGTTTACACCCAAAGACAGCTTGATCCAGGCAACCCTCAAGCAGCTCTTATCAGAGGGGTTAAATTAGTCATAAAACCTGTTATTGCAGGCACCTTAACCACCATCTGTGTTTTTTTACCAGTAATTGTCGGCGAAGGCAATTTACTGGCTATATTTTTAACCCATGTGGCGGTGGCCATCATCGCTTCATTGGTCATTTCATTGATGCTTTCAATTTCGGTCGTACCGATGGCGATTGGTTTGTTTGTAAAACAACAAAAAGTACATAAGGCTGATTTAGAAGCCCGTTTGTTTGAACGTTGGGGGCAGGTTAAAAAACGTTATAAATTTCTACTGATTGTTGGTGCCTACATACTGATGTATGTTTTATCGAAAGTCATGCAAATGCCTACAGAGAACTTTGCAATTTTCGCTTATGTTTCCATGTTCTTTTTATTCAGCTTGTTTTTGATGCGGAATTACCGGTCTATTTTGGTGTTTTTCCTGCAACGCCGCTGGGTTACCGTGTTCAGTTCATTGTCGTTGATTGTGGTTTGCATGGTGTTCTATTTTTCGATGCGTCAAGATGACGGTACTGGACAATCTGTCAGTCGAAATTTTTGGTTGCCTTACCATGTCAATGGCACATTCACCTTGGAAAGGATGAAAAAAGATGTGGATCGAATAGAAGATTACTTGTATGCCAACAAGGACCGTTTTGAAATCGACTCAGTGTATTCCTATTACAATGAAAACGGTTATGCATCATCGATGATTTCTTTGATCGATGTGGAGAAGGCCACCAAAACTGTGGCGCAAATCAAACAAGAAATCATAGCTGACCTGCCTGAAATTGCCATGGGCGAACCTTCATTTCAATGGCGCAGCAATATAGGCTCGCAAGGCATCAAGTTTTATATTCAGGGAGAGTCGGCTGAATTTATTCGCGATGAAATGCTGGATGAAGTGATGTTTATGCTGGGTAATGTAGAAAACGTCACCAACGTACAAGTTGAACAAAAAAATAACCGCGAAGAACTTCAGGTTAATGTCAACCGTGAACGGGCCTTGAATTTAGGTTTGAACCCAACAGATGTTGCGCAGTCGGTATCTATTGCCATGCGCGGCATGAATTTAAAAGAGTATGTGTCTGAGACCGGTGAAATTCCAGTCAAAATGCGCTTTTACAAAAAAGGTCAGTTTGAAATTGAACAACTGATGAATTTACCGATTAAAAATTCAGACGGCGTATCAATCCCATTGAACAATGTGGCGGACATCAAATCGACCAGTTCTCCACAACGCCTGTTTCGTTTAGGGCGAATGAATTCGGTACAAATTGATTTGGATGTAGAGGATGACAGCAATGTCAAAGAAGTCAGGGAAGCCATCGAAACGGTGATGGCAAATTACAACTTCCCCAGTGGTTATACTTGGACCTTTAATTTAGACGGTAACGGTGCCAATATTTCATTGGCTGATCTCATTATGCCGTTTGTGATTGCTTTGTTGGTCATATTCATGGTTATGGCAGCCATGTTTGAATCCTTGCTGTTTCCTATCTGTGTGTACAATACTATCTTGTTCTCCATCTTAGGTATCTTTTTGTTTTTTGCCCTCACTGGCACCACCTTTAATGTAATGGCAGGTATTGGCGCCATGATTTTGGTTGGGGTGGTGGTTAATAATGGAATTGTACTGATTGATCACATCAATAACTTAAGGGCCCAGGGTTTGAACCGTTTCGATGCCGTGGTACAAGGAGGGATGGACAGAATTAGACCGGTGTTGATGACTGTTTCAACCACTGTGGTGGGCTTGTTGCCCTTGAGTATCAGCGTTTCTGCAGTGGGCGGTGGTAATGGACCCAGTTATTTCCCGATGGCCCGTGCCATCATTGGTGGTTTGACATTTTCCACCATCATCAGCTTGGTTTTATTGCCTTGTATTTATTGTTGGTTGGACGATTTAAGCCTGTGGTCAAAACAGCGATACAGTGTGCTTTTGAATCGTTTGCGACGTTTGGCCTCGCATGGGCTGTTAAACACAAGATTGAAAACCACAAGCAAAGTTGAGCAACCATCTATTGAGACTGATTGAGCTATAAAACCTTTTGCTGTTATGCAAAAAATCGAAAGTATCAATCTGAATTTAGTAATGTAGAAAATGGGTCAATCCGTTAAAATAGTAACTTGTTTATTTAATCAATTACGGAGATATTTATATGGGCGTATTAGTTGGAAGAAAAGCACCTAACTTAAAAGGTGCAGCAGTATTAGGAACTGGCGAAATTGTAGACGACTACAACTTCAAACGTGCCACCGAAGGTAAACTGAAAGTGGTTTTTTTCTACCCTTTGGATTTCACTTTCGTTTGTCCTTCTGAGTTGATTGCTTTTGATAAGCGCATGGCAGAATTTGAAAAACGCGGTGTTGAGGTAGTTGCTGTTTCTATTGACTCACAATTCACACACAATGCTTGGCGCAACACCCCAATCAATAAAGGTGGTATTGGTCCAGTTAAGTACACCATGTTTGCTGACGTTACTCACAAAGCATGTCAAAAATATGGCGTACAAACTCCAGATGGTGCCGTTGCTTTCAGGGCTTCATTCTTAATAGATGCGGACAACATGGTTCGTCACCAAGTAGTTAATGATTTGCCATTGGGCCGTAATGTTGATGAAATGTTGCGCATGGTTGACGCTTTAATCTTCCATCAAGAGCATGGCGAAGTTTGTCCAGCTGGTTGGCAAGATGGCGACAAAGGCATGAATGCATCACCAGACGGTGTGGCTGAATACTTGTCGACTGAGTCTGACAAGTTGTAAGTAAGAGATATCGCTTACCTACATCCGCTGCTGCTTTGACCAACAGCAGCAATTTACGGCCTGATGGTTTATACTTTCAGGCCGTTTTTTATGCCCTCAACAAATGCTGAATGACCTATGTTGATTGATTGGAATTACATACAACAACAGTACCAATGTATCTTAGATGAGTTGACTGTTTTAGAGCCATTGGGAAATTGGCAGCTTAAGCCACAACAACTACAACCCACTCGACATAAAACCAAATACGGCATGGCCGATAACAAAGGAGTGGTGTATATCAACCAGGCATTTGTTGGTACCACTGCGGTCAATTTACTGGATGCCACCATCCGCCATGAATTGGCGCATTTATGTGTCGGCTTACAACAGGGTCACAACGCCATTTTCAAAACCAAAGCAAAGCACTTCAAAGCCCATTTCGGCAAGCGAATACAGGCAGAATCAGTTCAGTTACATGATGCCATCGGCTATAAATACAGCTTGTATGCAAGCTTGGCCAATGGTGAAGAAATACTGTTTCGTCGGGTACACAGAAAACATGCCAAGTACACCCAGTACAAAGCAGGACGCTACAGGTATTTATCTATTAAAGGCAACAAAGTTCTGAGCTTTCGGTACAGTGATTGATTGTTCTCCTGGGGTGTTTTGAGTTATATTAGTCATTGCTATAACATCAGAGTGAGCCATGAATAATATAACCACGATGGGTGTGTTTTTGTTGCTGTTGGGCTGTCAAAAAGCCAATCTCAATTCCATTGAATCAACTGATTCTAATCAATATTCATTAACGCCTGCAGCTGTGGTTGCTCAGTCTAAAGCTGATGAGTGGCGTTTACTTGATGCTGAAAATACTTTGTATATGGAGTTAATCAACGGCACTGTCATTATTGAATTATTACCCAATTTAGCGCCTTTACATGTTGAAAACACCAAAGCATTGGTGCGCCAAGGGGTTTTTAATAACACCCAATTTTATCGTGTGTTGGATGGTTTTGTGGCTCAAGGTGGCCCCTTGTTTGATTCAAATAATGCCATGAAACCATTGGTTGAGGGCCAATACAGCGTGCCCAGTGAATTAACTTATCAACTGGATTTAGGTAAACACTACATTGGTTTTGATGCGAACGATGGATATGCTGATGAAACTGGCTTTTTTCACAGCTTTCCAGTGGGGCGAGATTTTAAGACTGGTGAAAGTTGGTTGCTGCATTGTTATGGTGCTTTAGGGATGGGACGTGGCAATGAATTGAACTCTGGTGGCACAGAGTTATACATCGTCATTGGTTCAGCACAACGTTATTTAGATCGAAATGTCACTGTTTTTGGACGGGTGATTGATGGCATGCCGCATATACAAGCATTGAAAAGGAGCCAAGACCTGAACAGTGCTGTGGATTTGGCCCAGCATAACGTCATAAAGTCAATTCATGTTGCCGCTGATTTACCTGCCAGTGAATTGAAACAAATCGAGGTCATGGATACCGGCTCTGACTCTTTCAAACAATTGTTACTAGCCAGAAAAAACCGGGTGGGTGAATGGTTTGTTTATCAACATGACTATATTGATGCATGCGCAGTACCAATCCCTGCCAGACTGAAAAGGTAAAAGCTTAAGTTAAATAAGCCAAAAACTTTTTGCGACTGATTAATTGGGCGCCCATAGACTCTAAATGGGGATTATGTATCTGACAATCCAACAGCTTAATACCTCCTTGCAGCATGTATTGACAAAGACCGTACATGGCTAATTTAGAACCATTGCTTTGTAGCGAGAACATCGATTCACCACAAAACACATCACCAACTTTTACTCCGTAAATACCACCGGCTAGTTGGTCATTAACTTCTACCTCTAAGCAAAAAGCATGGCCTGCTAGGAATAACGCCGTGTAAGCTTCAATCATCTCAGGGTGAATCCAAGTGCCGCGATCCTTTCTTGGAATGTTCGCACAGTGTTTGATTACTGTATCGAAGTCACGGTTGATATAAAAAGTCGGTGGGTGTTTTTTGATGGCTTTTTGCAGGCTTCTACTGAGGTGTAACTGTTCGGGAAACAACACCATTCTGTTGGCTGGAGACCACCACATGATGGGCTCATTTTTTGTGTACCAAGGAAAAATACCTCGGGCATAGGCTTGCATCAGCCTTTCGGTGCTTAAGTCAGCGCCAAAGCACAATAAACCATCGGGTTCAATTAAAGCTGTTTCGCAGTCAGGGAATGCAGCTGAATCATCTAAGTATGGCAACATGGTTTTGGTGCTGTGGTGGCGGTTAAATCAGGCATGTGTGACTGGGTGCTAACCACCCATGCCTGAATCAGCTTAGGTTTTGTCTTTGGCGTCTAAAAAGCGTTCAGCATCTAAGGCGGCCATACACCCTGAGCCAGCTGAAGTGATGGCTTGGCGGTAAATATGATCTGCCACATCGCCTGAAGCGAAAACACCTGGTACAGAAGTTTGTGTGGCATTGCCTTGTTGGCCAGATTCAACAGTGATGTAGCCATGTTGCATGTCCAGTTGCCCTTCGAATATTTGGGTATTAGGCTTATGGCCTATGGCAATAAATACCCCTTGGACGTCTAAAGTTTGGGTGCTGTTATCTTTAACGTTTTTAACCCGCAAAGCATTGACCCCTGCAGCGTTACCGAGCACTTCATCAACTTCATGGTCCCAGACCAACTCAACATTGCCGTTTTTGGCTTTCTCAAACAAGCGGTCCTGTAATATCTTTTCAGAGCGCAGTTCATCGCGGCGATGTACCAAGTAAACTTTTGAGGCTATATTAGACAAGTACAGTGCTTCTTCAACGGCGGTGTTGCCACCACCAACCACTGCCACCGGTTGGTCGCGATAAAAGAACCCGTCACAAGTTGCACAGGCAGACACACCTTTGCCTTTGTAGGCTGTTTCAGATTCCAGTCCCAGGTACATGGCGCTGGCACCAGTGGCGATGATTAAGGCATCACAGGTATAAGTCGCTTGGTCACCATTGAGTGTGAACGGTGCTTGTTTGAGGTCAACTGTATTGATGTAGTCAAAAACAACTTGGGTGTCAAACTTCTCAGCATGTTGTAGCATCCGAGCCATCAACTCAGGGCCTTGTAAATCACCAGGGTCACCCGGCCAGTTTTCTACGTCTGTGGTTGTCATGAGTTGGCCGCCTTGCTCTAAACCGGTGATGATAACTGGTTTTAAATTGGCACGGGCTGCATAGACTGCAGCTGAATAACCGGCTGGGCCTGAACCGACAATGATGAGTTTATGGTGTTCTTGTTTCATCTGTATGATCCGAAAATTTCAAAACTGAAATCATATACTTAAGTGCGCTGATTGTAAATTAGATTAAATATGTCATGACGATTGCTTTTTTAGAATACATGAATTGACTGTTGTTTGGGTGCGAAAGACCATTGTTTAAATGTCGATTTTGTGTGGTTGATAACATTTATTGAATGTGCAGTCGGTTATAGTTAATCGGTGATCAACGGGTCAAATAAACAGTGATTGTATTGCTGCTTTGGACTTATTTATTTTTAGCGAGGAACAGCATGAAACAGACATTGATTATTTTTTACCTGATATTATTGTCAGTATGGGTGCCAGCAAAGGCACAAATTGTAAACCCAGTATTTACCCCAATTGGCGGCGGCTTTAGTACACCTTTAGGTGTCAGAAATGCAGGTGATGGCAGCAACCGTTTGTTTGTGATTGAGCGTGCTGGTACCATCAGGGTTATTGATCCTTCTGATGAAAGCACTTCTACACTGTTTTTAAACATCTCTGCCTTGGTTGATACTTTTTTTGAAGGCGGTTTATTGGGTTTGGCTTTTCATCCAAATTTTCAGAGTAATGGCTTTTTTTATGTCAACTACACCAGAGATGGAGATGGCACCGATTCGCTGACTACGGTGATTGCCAGGTATCAGGTGGATGCCAACAATCCTATGATTGCTGACCCAAATTCAGGTGAGGAAATTTTAACCATTGGACAGCCAGCAGGGAATCACAATGGTGGTGATTTACACTTTGGACCAGATGGTTATTTATACATTGGCATGGGTGATGGTGGCGCCAGCAGTGCCACCTCACAAAACACAGGCAATTTATTGGGTAAAATGCTCAGAATAGAGCCCAGCGTAGAGACTGTGGTTACAGTTCCTTACCTGGTACCACCGAGTAATCCTTTTGTGGGTTCAACTGAGTTGGATGAAATTTGGTCAATTGGCTTCCGCAACCCATACCGATGGAGTTTCGATCTTGATACCGGTGACCTGTTGATTGCTGATGTTGGGGCTGGAAGTAGGGAAGAGGTCAATCTTGAATTGGCAGGTTCAGCTGGTGGCTTAAATTATGGCTGGAATTGTCGTGAGGGTTTTATTGGTGGACCGGGTGGTTGTAGCGGTACCTTTGAAGACCCCATAGTAGATTACAGCCATACTTCAGGTAGGTGCTCAATTACTGGCGGTTATCGTTATCGAGGTATTGAGTCTACTTGGTACGGCACTGTTGTTTATGCAGATTTTTGTACTGGAGAAATCTTTGTTACCACCGAAAACACACCGGGTAATTGGTCAACTGCTGTGTTGGTGGATTTAACCAGCAGCGTTTATGGCTTTGGTGAAAGTGAAACAGGTCGCTTGTTTTATACCAATGGCAACAGTGTGGTTGAAATCAATGACGCTGATTTCAGTGATGTGATATTTGCCAGTGGTTTTGAATAAGTGCTTAATGCTTTGCACTGAATTAGTAACTTGGAAGGGCAAGTTAAACGTAAGATTGAGCTGTAAGGCAATGTTACAACGCTGTTGGATAACTTATAAGGTTTATAGGGTTCAGTAAGCCAATTAAAATTTGTTGAATTGATGGATTGATTGTTGGCGCATTAAGGCTTATCCTTAGTGTTTTAATCCAATCCTATGTGAACGCTTTTGAGTCAAGTTTCAAAACAAGTCAGGAATCGTATCAGGGAAAGTATGGTATTTATCATGGTTCCTGTGGCTGCTTATTTCCTGCTGTCATTAATCACTTATCATCCACAAGATCCCGGTTCGTTCGCCACCTCTGATGTGATAAAAATCAATAACTTAGGTGGCTTAACCGGTGCCTATATTGCTGATTTTTTACTCCACTTCCTCGGTTACTTTGCTTATTTTATCCCTTTGGGCTTGCTGTATATCGCATGGCGAATGTACCAAGACAGTGCAGCGCATGAGGACAGTTGGTTAGATACCTTTATTAAACTGCTTGGCTTTGTGGCTTCATTGTTAACCGGTTGTGGTTTGTCCCATTTACATGCTGATACTGGTGGTATGCCTTTTTCTGGCGGCGGTATCATTGGTGATGTGGTTGGCAGTTCGGTATATGCTGGCTTTGGTGGTATTGGTGCTACTTTGATTTTATCGGCTACATTTTTGGCGGGCATCACTTTGTTCACTGGTTTGTCGTGGTTAGGTTTGGCAGATAAAGTCGGTCAGTTAACGGTTAAGTTTTTCCATTGGTTGGGTCTTAAATGGGAACAGTTTAAAGATTGGCGCGCAGGCAAACAAGCCCGCAGTGAGCGTGAAGTTGTGCGCAAAATTGATGCTGTGGTACAGGAAAAAAGGGAGCCCATTGTGATTGAGCAATTTGAACCCGAAGTGCCTGAAAGTAAGCGTTCAAACAAAGAAAAGCAAATGAATTTATTTCATGCGCTGCCAGCTGGTAAGTTGCCTCCATTGTCACTACTAGACAGCCCCAAGAACCAAGAATTTGGTTACTCTAATGAAGAATTGGAAGTGTTGTCACGCCAGCTTGAGCTGAAGCTGGCCGACTATAAAGTTAAGGCTGAAGTGGTTGGGGTGTACCCAGGGCCGGTGGTAACTCGTTTTGAAGTTAATCCATCAGCTGGTATAAAAGCCAGTAAAATCATGGGCTTGGCCAAAGATTTAGCCCGTGGTTTATCAATCACCAGTGTTCGAATTGTTGATGTGATACCTGGTAAGCCCTACATTGGAATTGAAATACCCAATGCCAGCAGAGAGATTGTGTATTTAAGCGAAATTTTACGCTCAGTTAGTTTTGATAAATCCCGTTCTCCGCTGACCTTGGCCATGGGTAAAAGTATTGGTGGCAATCCAGTGATTGCAGACATTGCCAAAATGCCACATTTATTGGTTGCTGGTACCACTGGATCTGGAAAATCTGTGGCGGTTAATTCAATGATTATTTCATTGTTATATAAGGCCAGTCCAGAACAGGTTAAGATGATCATGGTGGACCCAAAAATGTTGGAGCTGTCTATTTATGAAGGCATTCCACATTTATTGGCGCCGGTGGTTACCGACATGAAAGAAGCTGCCAACGCGTTGCGTTGGTGTGTGGCTGAAATGGAGCGGCGGTACAAATTGATGGCTGCGATGGGGGTCAGAAATTTAGCTGGCTTCAACAAGAAAATTCAAAAAGCCATTGATGCCGGTGAAGCCATAATGGATCCTTTTTGGGATGCGACCACAGCACCTTTTGGTTCTGAGCAAGAGGCACTTAAGCCACTACCTTATATTGTGGTTATCATTGATGAATTTGCCGACATGATGATGATTGTTGGTAAAAAGGTTGAAGAGTTGATTGCCCGGTTGGCCCAAAAAGCGCGTGCCGCTGGGGTGCATTTGATCTTGGCCACCCAACGACCTTCGGTTGATGTGATCACTGGCTTAATCAAAGCCAATATACCGACCCGGATGGCATTCCAAGTGTCCTCAAGGATAGATTCAAGAACCATCTTGGATCAAGGTGGCGCTGAAATGTTGTTAGGCCATGGCGACATGTTGTATTTACCGCCTGGTAAAGCACAGCCAGATCGGGTGCATGGTGCTTTTGTGGATGATCATGAAGTACATTCTGTGGTTAATTACTTAACCAGTCATTATGAAGCTGAATATCAGGAAGGTATTTTGGACAATGTTCAACTGACAGATGACGGTCAAATGCTCAGTGAAACTGGCTTGCCAGAAGCGGGAGAGGATGATGTCGATGAGTTGTATGACAAAGCGGTGTTTGTGGTCACAGAAAGCCGCAAAGCCTCCATTTCATATGTGCAAAGGCGTTTGCGTGTGGGTTATAACCGAGCGGCAACCATTGTTGAACAGTTAGAGGCCAATGGTGTGGTATCTGCCGCAGCACACAACGGTGCTCGAGAAGTTTTGGCGCCGCCACCACCATCAATAGAATAATAAACGAGACTACCATGTTAAAAATATTCATCGGATTTACCTTAGGTCTGATTGGCTCTGGACAAGTAGCTTTTGCTGATTCAGATGCTTTCAAACCAGGGCATGCAATACCTCAATATGGCATGATTGCACCAGTGGCTGGTCAGTTGGCCTTACCAGCCGATGCCAAGTTTAAGATCAGTTTTGATGTAGCCAAGGCGGCCCAGCCTGGTGAAGTCAGCCGGGCTTTAGACAGTGTGGCCAGATTCATTAATATGCACCGTCAAGCTGGGGTAACTGAACAAAACATTGATTTGGCGGTGGTGGTTCATGGTGCGGCTGTTAAAGACATGACCCTACAAGCTGTTTACCAAGGCATGGTGGAGGGCGAAGTCAGCAATAGAAATATAGACTTGATTGAAAGCTTGCGACAAAACGGGGTGAAGTTTTATGTCTGTGGTCAAAGTGCCGCATATTATGATGTAAAAGTTGAGCACCTGTTGCCTGGTGTGAATATGTCGCTATCAGCAATGACTGCTCATGCTTTGTTACAACAACAAGGCTACACTTTAAATCCATTTTAACTGTTAATCAGGTGCTGGCTTTGAAGTTAGCCGATGAATAAATGTTGGCATTTTGTGGCTCAATAAAACCCATTAATGCGCCAATTCACAACAACTAATTAGGTACTTTCAGTTATAATATTTAAGTTCAATTTTATTCCTAAGGGCCGATGAATTTACCTGCAAAACAACAATTCGATTCACACGCACAAGACAACTTTGACATCACATTTACCGAGGGTGAAGCGTTGAGTTGCCAAATTGAAGAAATCAAAGCTGGATTAAAGCCACCAAGTGATACCCATAAAGAGCAGTTCTCCGTGGTGTTTAGCTGTGCTGAACCAACAGTGTTCAATCAAGGTGTGTATAAGATTTCACACCACGAATTAGGAACTTTTGAGTTATTTTTAGTGCCTGTATTTGGTGACGATAAAGGCGTGCATTACGAAGCGGTTTTTAGCTGAGTATTTACTGAGGACTAACTGTTGTTAAGTCGGGTACCACTCCATGTATTGGTAAACACCCTTGTCTTCAACTTGTTGAAAGCCATGCTTTAAGTACCATTGGTATGCAGGGTTGAATTTCTCGACATGGATTACCACTTTTTTACCTTCAGATTGCGCTTCATGTAACAATTTTTTTAGCAACTGTGTTCCCAGTCCGTTGCCGCGTTGAGGCGTTAATAAGGCCACATCTATCAGGCAAATCGAGTGATCATCTCGGTCAATATAAATCCTGCCAATATTTTGCTGGTCTTTAATTATTATAAGCTTCTCTGCATTAGGGTAGTGACTTTGGTAATGCAGGTGTTGAGCCGCAAATTGTTGTTTTAAAAAGTCTATGCGTTGTTGGTCATCCCATGGTGCTTGTAAAACTTCTTGCCAGCGAGTAGAGCAGTAAAGTTCTGACAAAAAGGCCATGTCTTTATCAGATATGGCCTTGAATGTAACGCCTCCAGCAATGCAATTGGAGCTGTCGCAGATTGATAAACTGCTGTCAGGCATGCGTTCTCAAGTTATAAACTGCTTGCAGTTGGTTGTTATCAACTGGGGTCATAAAAATTTCATGTTTAATGCCTTTATGATCAGTTAATTGATATATTTTTTCCTGCAGCGCTGTGTCCGCATTATGCACATCAAAAGTCAAAACAAATTGTTTTTGGTCTCGGTCTTTGGTCGGCAATTGATGTCCGCTTAAAGTCATCTTAAGTCCATCATTTGTTTGCATGGAATGTCCAGCTTCAAAAACAGCTGGTTCAGACTTTGGTGCAGTTGAGAGGGCCATAGCCTGACCACTAAAAATGGTTGCACCTACGCCCCCAACAACTGTTTTTGCAAATTTTCTTCTGTTCATAGTTAACTCCTAGAGGGGTATAAGCCTTGTAAGGCTATGATGAAATTAATGGCAATTAAGGGCTGTAGGTTATTATGCGCTTGTCCACCACCTTGATCAGAAGTTGGGCTCATAGCTGCAAGGTTGCTTGTTCCGTCTGCATAAAACTGGCCACTAACAGAGGTGTTGGCCATATAGTGGTTTATAGGTTCCGGTGTATTGGCCCCACCCCCTGAAATGCCACCAGCTGCAGCATCGGCTACTAGACTGTGTTTGTGTGAAGGCAGTTGGGATTCGTTTAGTGTGACTGTGTCAACCCCACCACGTTGTCCCAATCGTTTGGTTGTCAACCCTGGCCCGTTTCCTGGGTGCATAGCAGCTCTGCCTTCCAGATTGGGTAATGCCATGGTCGTACGCCCATCACCTCCATAGGTAGTGCCAATGAGTGAAAACAGTGCGGTGTTTTGTGATACTGGTAATAACTGGCCATTACAGAAGGCCCAGCTTCTGGGCGCAAAGTTGCCAGCAAATATTCTTATTTCTGCAATAAATGGTTCTGACATTGTATTTCCCCTTAATTTCTTGATGGATAGATGCCAACTAAGGCCATTATATAGTGTATACACAGATAGGGCATTACATTGGTGTGACTTCTGGAGCCGCCAATATTGTTTAGTGCATTACTGCTGAGCTCAGTTCTGTTAGCAGATAAACTTTGAACATATAAATTTGAGCCAGCCATGTCTCTGGCTAAACTGCCTGTTGGATTGCTTGAAGATCCTGACGAGTTGGCTGCTGAAACTTCATGATTGTGACTGGGCAATTGATTAACAGTCAGTGTTTCTGTTTCAGTGCCTCCTTTTGCGCCCAATCTGCGATCAGTCAATCCTGGTCCATGACCTGCATGAAGTGCCAATCGCCCTCTCATGTCAGGTAGGCCAAAAGTCGTCCGACCATCACCTCCATAAATGGTGCCAAGTAAACTGAATAAGGCATCGTTTTGTGATACGGCCAATAATTGCCCATCACAAAAAGCCCAACCTCGTGGTGCAAAGTTTCCCGCAAACATACGAACTTCGCCTACAAATGGTTCTGACATAATTTTTCTCCTAATTTCGTGATGGGAACAAGCCTTGTAAAGCAATACAATAATTCATTGCCAAATAAGGCTGCATGTTATTATGAGCTTGCCCGCTACCTTCATTGCCAATTGTACTGTCACCCATGACAGCTGTTCCTGATGCAGCGTATGGCTTGCCATTATTGGCACCAGGTAAAAGTGTATTGGATGGCATGGCTTCACTGGCAGTATTGGTTGTCCCGTTGATGCCATGTTGGTGTTGTGGCATTTCTGCTGCGGATAAAGTATGTGTTTCTTGACCCATTTTTTGACCCAATGGGTGATTTTGACCGCTGTCAGCTTGCCCAACATGTATAGGCACACGGCCTCGAATATCGGGCAGCGCAAATGATGTTCTGCCATCACCACCGTAAGTGGTTCCTAATAAGGAATACAACGATTGATTTTGGTTAATGGGTAATATTTGCCCATCACAAAAAGCCCAACCTCTGGGGGCAAAATTAAAACCGACGATTCTGATTTCTGCTAAGAATGGTTCTGACATAATCCCCCCTTGTGGTTAGTTGTTTCGGTAAAAAGATAATTATTGCTCATACTCGCCTCCTTTATTATTATTTATTTAGCACTTTGTTTCAGTGCTTCTGATGTCTTCATTTACCCACTGCCAACTTATTTTGTAGTGGGTATGTCATACCGTGACAGCTCATTATTGTGGACAACTGCTGTTGACCCCTGTGAACGAACCACCAACGTTAAACACATTCACATCTGTTGCAAGACTGGTGCCTGAATCATTATTTATAATGTGATTATCAACCTGTGGTTCAGTTAAGGCGCCAATTATGGGGTTTTCAAGTTGGAATACAGTGCCAGCAAATGACACAAAACCATAATCCTCACCATCTACAGCAATGGCGTTAGGGGCTGTGGCATTGTTGCCAATGATGTCGGTACATAAAGTATTGTTGTCACCGCCACCACTGTCACCTACCAATGCAAATATACCACCGGAAAAGCCATTGTCTCCTGCTGAAAAGACGGTGTTATTGGTGGTGGTAACTGACAATTCACCGTTACTATCGGAAGCCACATATTCAATGCCCACAATGGTTTCATTACCACCTGAACCAGTCATGTTTATGATGTTATTATCAATGCTGATGGTGTTGGTTGCTAAATTACCTACACCGATAAAGTTAGTGAAAAAGCCACGGACATATTCATCATTGGACTCGACTAAGTTGTCAATGATGTTGCCATTGATGTTTCTTGAGCCGCCCAATGCCATGCCTGCTCGGCCGGTACCACCAGCGCCACCGTCTTCTTCAGTTATGTCATTGCCTGAGGCGTTTAATATGGACAAAGATGATGCGCCACCGGATTGGGCTGACATCCCTACAAACATCACCCCATTGGCACCCGATCCGGCTCTGATTATAGAAGCCACACCGGCCCCAGGTTGGAAAACAGTGTTTCTGACATTGGCTGAAATGGCGCCATTGTCGGCAATAAATGATGCGCCAGTACCTGTGTTCTCAAACAGTACAGTCTCACCAACACCAACAGCAGATGCGTCGCCTAAGGTAACGGTTAAGTTAGCTGCGGCATTGGTGGTTCTGGCCTCAAAACCACCTTCTCTTGCATTACTGATGGTGGAGTCACCATCAATAGTCAGTTCAGCGTTACCACTGTTTTGGGTGATTAAAATCGCCGTGTCACCAACTGTGTTGTTAACCGTAAGGTCTTGCCAACGACTGGCATCAGATCCTGTTCCGGCCAAATTGACTACATAAATCCCGTGCTCATCCTGTGCATCTGAAACATTTTGAATCGTTACACCATTCATATCAAAATTGCTGACATTTTGCGCAAATATACCTAATTCATCAGAGGCATCACCATCACCATCGATGGTCATATTCACTAAGTTGATGTTGCTCACATTGTTAAACTCAATGGCGCCATTACAATTGCCAATTAAGCCAGAAACGCCCGCTAAACAGCCTGCCACTTCATTGGTGCCGTTATTGACATTGAGGTTGCTGATGTTGATGTTGTTGGTGTTTTGAAAAAATAAACCATTGTCAGAAGTGTTTTGAATGATGCCTGCGCTGCCAGCTATCGTTCCAGTCCCTGTGACAGTAAATGACCCAGATGTGCCACCATTAACAATTGTGATGCCAAAATCTCCAGCTGAGTTGTTAATACTTCTCAACGTGATTCCTGATGAGCCGATGGTGGTTTGGTCCATAGTGATGATTCGACCGGTTGTCGTAACAATGCTGTTGTTGTTACCGGTAATATTAAGGACACCACCATTAATCGCAGTGATTGCATTGTTGTTTGTAGTGGTCAAATTGATCGAAGCTAAATTCAGAGTTGCGCCAGTATTATTGCTTAAATTTATACCACTGCCTGAATCTACAATGTTACCTGTCAGGTTAATAGTGCCGGAAGTTTTATTGAAAATATCCAATGAGCGGCCTACTGAATTAGTAATGTTTCCTGGGTAAGCTAAATTTAAATTACCGCCAGAAATCAACATTGCAGGGGATGCTGAATTATTGGTCAAGCCAGTACCTGCGAGGCTAACTGACATAGTGCCTGTCACATTGACAAGGTTTATGCCACTTATTGCGCTGGAATTGGAGTCCAGTTGATTGAAATTAACGTTATTACCAAATGAACCGCTACCACTCACTTCAATCGCGCCACCATTGCCTGTTACAGCGACATTATCAACTGTTAGGTTGCCAACATTTGTTCCTACCAGGCCATATTGAACAGTGTTGCTAATATCGATGCCACGTAGGGTGTTGTTCTGAGCCAAGACTATGCCTTGACTTGTACTGGTAATGACAGGGTTTGAGCCGTTAAGCATGGGTCTGTTGATGCTCAGTGGGGCAGCAGTGAGGCCTGTAATTGTGTCAAAATCACCTGCTGTACCTTGGCCAAATAAAATTTGGTTGTTAGATAAATTGATACCTGCCTCATTGTAAGATCCAGTGCCAGTGGCTATAAAAACATAATCACCAGTGCCTGGATCAGTAGAGGTATTGAATGCCGTCAAACTGTTAAAAGGGGTTTGCAACGTCCCGTTACCAGCTGTGGCTGTATTGTCAATAAACCAGACGGTGTTTCCAGCTACGTTCAGCGTTACAGTGGCTGCAGCACTACAAGCGGAAGGCAGTGGGACGCCATCGTCACAGACTTGGTAATTGAAACTGTCAGTTCCGGTGAATCCAGGTGCTGGGTCATAAGTAAAAGTTCCAGTGCTGTTGTCAACTGTGACAGTTCCACCTTGAGTGGTTGTGATGATTCCAGTACCTTGAACAGTTAAAGTAGTTCCCGTTTCTATATCACTGGCTCCTGCCAACAGATCATTGGCGCCATCAGGAATTACAATTCTGATATTGGTTGTTACTGGGAAGGGACCTGGGGCTGTCACTGTGGGTGCATCATTTACTGGGTTTACTGTTATTGTTAGTGACACAACTGGGCTGGAGGTGTCGACTCCACCATTGGCGGTGCCGCCATCATCCATCAAGACCACATCATATGTTGCACTGCCAAAAGTATTGGAAGCAGCGGTGTATTCAACGTTGCCCGTGGAGCTGTTTACTGTGGGTGCTACAGCAAAACTTAGGGTTGCATCAATGTTGGTTTGGGTTAAATTGAAGGTCAAAGTTTGACCCGATTCATCAGCCGGGCCGGCAGAAATGGCAGCAGCCCAAGTCAGTGATTCGGCACCACCGTCTTCATCAGTTGCAACTGGGTTGGTCGCAGCAGTAAAACTGGGCGCATCATTCACTGGGATAATAGTAATGGTGAAATTTTGCCCTGCTGAAGTGTCTACTCCGCCATTCGCAGTTCCGCCTGAATCAACTGCCGTCACATTTACTGTGGCCACTCCACTGGTGTTCAAAGTAGGGGTATAAGTTAAATTGCCTGCAGCATCAACAGCAGGTTGTATGCTGAATAGGGCATTGTTGTTATTGGTGACAGTAAAACCCACTGTTTGTGCTGCTTCATCAGTAGGGCCAGGTGATATGGCAGTTGCCCATCCATTGACAGTTTGTGCGCCGGATTCTTCTAATACACTTTGGTTGGCACCTGCAGTGAAAGTGGGTGCATCATTGACTGCATCAACTGTGATTGAGAAACTCTGCGGAGGGGACGTGTCATCACCGCCATTCGCAGTACCTCCGTCATCCATTAACTCCAATGAGATATTGGCAACACCATTGGCATCAGCTGCAGGTGTATAGCTCAGTGTGCCGCTGGCATCCACAGCAGGACCCGCACTGAACATCGCTGCATTGTCATTCGCTGTAATGTTGAAAGTCAGGTTCTGACCTGCTTCATCCGGTGGTCCAGCTAAAATATTGGTTGCCCAATTCGGAATAGTTACTGTACCCGCGTCTTCATTGGCTGTTTGATTTGCACCAACTGTGAATGACGGTTCGTCATTCACCATGGTAACACTGATATCGAATGTTTGAATCGCTGAAGTATCCACGCCACCATTGGCAGTGCCGCCATCATCAGAAATTGATACACTGACTGTTGCAGTGCCCAAAGCAGATGGATTTGTGCTGTAGCTTAGGTTACCGGCATTATCAATGGCTGGTTGCACACTGAATAAAGCATTGTTGTTGTTGGATACATTAAAGCTGGTTGACTGAGTGGCTTCATCAACAGGGCCAGGTGAAATGGCTGTGGCCCAACCGTTAACCGTTTGTGCTCCGGCACCTTCTAAGACGCTTTCATTCGGTCCTGCCGTGAATGAGGGCGCATCATTTACTGCTGTTACTGTGATGTTGAATGTGGCTGTGGGGGAAGTGTCTTGACCGCCATTGGCAGTGCCACCATCATCCATCAGAAACACCGATAAGTTGGCCGCTCCGTTGGCATCAGCAGCTGGTGTAAATGTCAGGTCACCACTGGTGGCATTGACTTGTGGTGCCACACTGAATAGTGCAGGGTTGTTATTATTAATGACTGTAAAAGTTAACCCCTGCCCAGATTCATCAGCAGGGCCCGCAGAAATAGCAGTAGCCCAAGCTGTTATTGTGACAGCAGAGACATCTTCATTGACAACTTGGTCAGCGCCTACAACAAAAGAAGGTGCGTCATTCACCCCTTGTAGTGTGATTGAAAAACCTACTGTGGTAGATGTATCATCACCACCATTGGCGGTGCCGCCATCATCAGTTAAATTAACGGTTAAGTTAGCCGTGCCAGTGGCATCAAGTACACCTTCAAAACTCAATGTACCAGCAGAATCAATATTGGGTTGGGTGGAGAAAATTGCCGCATTGTCATTGCTTAAAACAGTAAAGGTTAAGTTTTGCGTGGACTCATTGGTAGCTCCTGGAGATATTGAGGTGGCCCAAGGTTCGCTGTAAACACCGGCAGTTTTAAGTTGGTTGACATTGCCACCACTGGTGAAAAATGGTGCATCATTTACTGCTGATATGTTGATGTTCACCAACGCTGGAGCAGAAGTGATCTGGCCGTCATTGGCTCTGATGGTGAAGCTGTCAGAACCATTGTGATTTGCATCAGGAGTGTATTGGACTGTCGAGGTGGTCGCATTAATAACAGTGAAGCCACTGAGGGTGCCATTACTGGGAGGGGTATCAACTAAGAAAGTGATGGCAGAACCCTCGGCATCGGTTCCAGAAACAGTGATTGTAACTGCAGTGTCTTCTGTGGTTGCTGCACTGCTGGGGTTTGCTACAGGCGCTTGGTTTTCTACATCAACCACATCCAGTCTTACATAAAAACTGTCATTTTGTTGGGTTGCAAACACTGCGGTTAAATCGGCATAACTGCCGGTTCCAGAGGTGTCGTTAATGGGGTCAGAGGCAGCTGGGTTGATGCCTGACCAGTCGTTGGTCTGTCCATCAATTATAATAACTGCGGCCCAAGCAATGCCACACAAGGCAATCAGCACAACTGAGGTACTTAATTTTCGACTCAGTTGTTTGCGGCTAACCAGTAGCAACAACAGCAACAATATGCCCATTGCTAACAGGCCTAAGGTTGGTATAGGTTGTGGGAAACCCAATGTGATGGGTCCACCATTGGTACCTGTTAAAACTATATCTGACACCGCGTCAGAATCAGTCACAAAATACAAGGTGGCTCGATCTTTGGTGTTATTACTGATGGCCGATGGGGGTATTGCTATTTCAAATACATCATTGCTATTAAGCCCTGTATTTAATCCCAAGGCAGCAGCGCTTATGCTGCTGGGGGTATTGAATACAGTGCCATCACAAGTGGCCAGTTGGGTGCTGGTGATGGTTGGTGGCAGTGCACTGTCGGTGGTTACGGTGACTCGTGAGTCAGCGCCTTGAATGGCTGTTGAAAAATCAGGTAAATTGACCAAACAACCTGTGCTTTGATCGCTGTCATTGTCTAAATACACATGATAAAATCGATTTTGAGCTTGGCTGTTTGAGGCAATGAGTACAGCTGCTAAAAATATATAAAACGTCCACCCTCTGATCATAGTAACTCCAGGTATTTTTATTTTAAAATTAAGTTAAATAAATAAAAGTGAGGATGTATTCAGATTAAGACAATATGAATGAAGCCCCCCTTCATAACACACAACAAACAAATTAATATAATTGTTAAATAATGTCAAATAATAATGTATCTTTCGTGGTCGTTCGGCGTAAAAACCTAATTATTTAGCTCATGTTCATTTTGATTGGTTACAATAAGTTTTTTGTTGGATTTATTATGATGAAAAAACTATTGATTGTGGGTGCTGTGCTGTTGTCCGGTTTAGTCCATCAAGTCGCGGCTGACCCCGCAGAAAAAACGGCGGTGAATGCTGCGCAATTGTTGGCTGGAGTCAGAGACGGGTTAACTGGCTTACAAGCTGAATTCATACAATATGAATTGGCTGAATCAGGGGCCAAGCTAGACATCAACTCAGGCTTGGTATGGATGCAAGCTCCAGACATGTTCAGATGGCATTACAGCCAACCTTTTGAACAATTGATTGTGGCTGATGGCAAGCAAGTATGGGTTTATGACGAAGACTTGGAGCAGGTGACAGTTAAGCAACAAGACAATCAAATGAATCCAATATATGTCATTATCAATGACGAAATGTCGCAGCAGCACTACCAAATTAAATATGAAACCACTGAACAGAAAATTGATTGGATCAGTTTGACACCTAAAGTTCACAATGAAGAAGTCAAAGCCGTTTGGCTGGCAATAAAAAACCAAACTGTTGAGCAAATCAAAGTATTTAATAACTTTGGTCAGACCATGATATTTGAGTTCAAGGCCATTCAAAAGAACCCTCAATTTGAAACCGGTTTATTTGAGTTTGAGCCGCCTGAGGGCGTGGATGTAGTACAGGCCATTGCGGGTGAAATTGAGTAAACAATTGTTCACTGACATCAAACACCAACCACTGGCTGATTTATTGCGGCCAAAGGCACTGTCTGCGATAGTTGGCCAACAACATCTGGTTGGCAATGGCAAGCCACTGGCTTTGATGGCTGCCAACCAAACCATACATTCAATGGTTTTTTGGGGGCCGCCAGGTACAGGGAAAACCACTTTAGCGCGTATACTGAGCCAAACTGTGGATGCCCAACTGATTAATTTATCTGCAGTTCTGTCGGGTGTGAAAGACATTCGCTCAGCCATCACCCAAGCCGAACAAGCTTTGCCACAAAGCACCATTTTATTTGTTGATGAAATTCACCGCTTCAACAAGTCTCAACAGGATGCTTTTTTACCGCATTTAGAAAGTGGTTTAATCACGCTGATAGGTGCCACCACTGAAAACCCCTCTTTTGCCTTGAACAATGCGTTGTTGTCACGTTTAAAAGTGTATATATTGAACAACCTCAGTGACGATGATTTGCTGCAGTTGTTACAGCAAAGTATTGAAACAGCAGGCTTTAAAATAACCATCAACCCACAACAGTCAATGGCCCTGGTCAGAGCGGCTGATGGTGATGGCCGGAAGTTGCTGGGTTTGCTGGAAATCTTACTGGATTATGTGACAGATGGTGTGGTCAAGGATCAGGACATTGGTTTGGTCACCACTGGTCAAGCCAGGCGTTTTGATAAAGGTGGTGATGAGTTTTATGAACAAATTTCTGCCTTACATAAATGCGTCAGAAGCTCGCACCCTGATGCTGCATTGTATTGGTTGGCGCGGATGTTAGATGGCGGCTGTGATCCAGCTTATTTGGCCCGCAGAATTTTACGCATGGCCACTGAGGACATTGGTAATGCCGATCCACGGGCCCTGTCTGTTTGTATGGATGCTTGGCAAAGCTATGAACGCTTGGGTTCGCCTGAAGGTGATCTGGCATTGGCACAAGCAGTGGCTTATATCGCCAGTTGCCCCAAAAGCAATGCAGTTTATTCGGCTTTCAAACAAGCCCAGGCCGATGTCCATCAATATGGTAGCTTGCCAGTACCGATGCATTTACGTAATGCCCCCACGCAACTGATGAAAAAATCAGGATTTGGTCAAGGTTATCAATATGACCACGATGTAGCAGGTGGTGTGGCCTTCGACCAAACGGGTTTTCCAGAACAAATGGGTGAAAAAGCGTATTACCAACCGAATGGACAAGGGCTTGAAGGGAAAATTGCTGACAAGTTACAGTTCATCAGGTCCCAACGTGCAGCCGCTCAATCAAATAAACAGGCCAAAGGAAAACCACAATGATGGCATTGCTTGCAGTGGCGTTGGGAGGTGCAGCAGGTGCAAGTATTCGTTATGTGGTTAATCAGTTGGTCTCACAGGCATTGGGTTTCCCACTGTTTTGGGCCACCTTATTGGTTAATGTAGCTGGCTGCTGGTTGATGGGTAAAGCCTTCAACTATTTTAACAACCAGGTTGAACTCAATGAGCTTACCCGGTTGTTTGTTACGGTTGGGTTATTGGGCGCGCTGACCACTTGGTCAACATTTTCGATGGAGACGGTGGTGATGATACAAAATGATCAATTAACCAAAGCCATCATGTATACAGTGGCCACCACATTTTGTTGTTTTCTGGCTTTTTGGCTTGGGGTGAAATCATGAATGTATTGTTGTTATTATTGTTGTCTGCACAAGCTGTCTTGACAGCACCTGAGGCTGCCGAGGCCGAAGCCGAAGCTGTTGCAGCAGTACCTGGCAGTGAAATTCTGTTGTTTGACATCATACAAGGCCAAGGTGGCATAATTGAACTGTCTGCGGGTAAAAACATCACCCAACGAATTGGCTATGACTCACAGCCACGTTTTTCCAAAGATGGCACTGTTTTGTACTACAGCCGTGATGTGAAAGCAGGTAACAGCAGCCAAATGGACATTTATCAATACGAGCTGTTAACCGGTCAAACCAAGGCTTACCTGAGCACTGCAGAAAGTGAATACTCGCCAACACCGATGCTTGATGGAGCCAGTTTGAGCGTGGTCCAAGTTGATGCATCAGGTGATCAGTATATAGTTATTTTGGATGCTGAAGCTGAAAATCCAATGAAGCGGTACAGTGACCTCAAACAAGTGGGGTATTTTAATTGGACCACAGGTGATATAAACTGGAGTTTTGTGTTGAATGACTCCAATGGTGGTGATTTATACCATATGGGCAAAGACAAAAAAACTGTTTTATTGAGTGAAAATGTCGGCCGAACATTTGTCAATGACGCCACTAAAAAGTTGATTTACTATGTAGATAAAAACACCACACCTTGGCGAATAAAATCCAGACAAAGTGAATTGCATGAAGCCAAAGACATCATGGCATTACCTGCAGGCGTTGAGGATTTTACCGTTGATTCAAAAGGTCGGTTTTGGGCGGGTCAAAACAACGCTTTGCTGATCAGTACAGACCAGCAAAAATGGCAAAATATTCACACCTTCGAATTCCAAGACTTGCAGCAAATCAGTCGACTTACCACCAACCCAACAGCCAATAAGATTGCCATAGTATTTGCAGAAAAAACCCGCAGCGAATAAAATACCCAACCTTGCATGATTGACCACCCCAATAAGCGCCCGTAGCTCAGTGGATAGAGCAACCGCCTCCTAAGCGGTAGGTCGCAGGTTCGACTCCTGCTGGGCGCGCCACTTTTTCACATCAAATCAATGACATAAGTTATGGATAATATTTATCCAATTGTCCTTTACGTAAAATTAATCATGGCTTTCAATCACTTGATGGTTTAACTGTTGCTATTGGCTTATCATAAATCTCAAGCATATTTCTACTCCGATAGCCGCTGAAATTAAGTACTGCGTCATCCTCTGCTAGAGCTTGTAGGTAGTTTAAGTGGTTTTATTTAAGTTGGCAGAAACACATAAATTTTTATAAGGTAAACTCTGTTTGATTATCGACGTTTTTAATGAAGCTACTTTATTCAAAGCTGTCGAATCATTAATTACATTACATTGTTGTAATGTAATACAGAATTGATTGAACTTTACTGAGCCATATGTATCATACTGAAACTATGAAAAAAATAAATATTTCAATCGTAGCAATTGTATTTGTGGCTTCCACCGCTTTGGCCTCATTTGTGTTTGTAAGTGATTCTAAATCGCTATCTAATAATGTAACCTTAACCACTTATAAAAGCGCGAGCTGTGGTTGTTGCGTCAAGTGGATTGATCACGTTGAGCAAAATAAGCTCACTGTTAAAGCCATTAATACCATCGATCTAAACAGCCTCAAAGACCGATACAAAGTGCCGGATAATTACCGTTCTTGCCACACTGCAGTTAGCCAAGACGGCTACGTCTTTGAAGGTCATATTCCGGCAAAATACATCCAGAAATTTTTGCAAGAAAAGCCGAAGAATCAATTGGGTTTAGTGGTACCAGGCATGCCGATTGGCAGTCCTGGCATGGAATACCAAAATAAATTTAGTCCATATGTCATTATGGCATTTGATATAACTGGTGAATTAACCCCCTATGCTGTAATTAATCAGTATTCGGATCAGTTCTAATCATCCGTATAGGGGTTACACAGCCATCGAATAGTGGCGTTGGTGATACCTGTTGAATCACTAACGCTACTGTTTTCAAATTAATAAATATAAGCTTTACAGGTAAAACTATGAAAATTAAAAACATATTGATAATCACATTAATATTTACAAGTCCCTACTTATGGGCACATACTGCATTAGAGGATTCAGTGCCAGAAAACAGGGCAACTCTTATTGAAGCTCCAAAGCAAATTGTTTTGAGCTTTACCCAACCAGCCAAGCTGGTTAAATTTGAATTATTATCGCCAGAAAATGAAACTATAGACACCGTTTTTAAGCCTTCATTAGTAGATAGCCAAGAATTTATTATTAAGATAGATAAAGCGTTAACATTGGGTTTGCATACGGTTTTTTGGACCCTTATTGGCGCCGATGGTCATAAGGTGGAAGGTGACTTGCAGTTTACAGTTAAATCACTTTGAGTCCATTAGCGTTTTCTTAAAGCGAAGTCGATAAGCAAAAGCTCGACTTCGCTATTTAAAGTGATTAATAAGACAGAATATAAAGTCAGTATTATTAATTAAGGGTTATGCAGGCCCGATTATTGTTGTAAAAACACTCGTCACAACGATTACTAAAAAACCAAAAACTGTTTCGACGGCAATGGATTTTTGTAACGCGCTTATACTATGTTGTTGTATCAGTTTAGGTACTAACACCAATTTATGCCAAGCTGCCATCATCAACATACTGGATACCAACAATAATTTCAGTAAAATCAACTGGCCGTAGCCTGTAGTAAACAAATCAGCTATTGAGTCAACAAAGCGAACTACCAAGACCACACCACAGCTAATTAATAGCAGGACCACAATTAGGGCAAATCGGCCAAAGTCTTCCATAAGAGTTTTGACTGTTTGAGTCGGTAGTGAACTGCATGATTTATAAAGTGGCCAGAGTGATCCAATCCACAGTGAAACAGCTACAACATGCATGCTTAAAATGGCTTGTACCCAAAAGGCATCGCTGGCAGAGTGGCCAGTGATGGAAAAACTAATGGCGATTATTAACAGCGCAGCAAGGGTTGCAATTAAATTCAGTGGGTTTCTGTTTTGATAGGGTTTTTGCCAAAATATAACGGTCAATAATGCCAAGAATAAACCTGTTATTCGCAGTAAAGCCTGGTCTCCGATAACCGACTGCCAGACTATAGTGAGCATAAAGGTATTAACCAACCCTTGCCAACCGCTATCTGAAAGTGAGGCAGCTTCAATTGGGATTTGCGCCATGGCAGCGAGTAAACCGGCTAATAAAAAACCTAATTGCCATTTTTTTATGGGTTTTAAATAGGCCTCTACCGATTCAGTATCTGCCGCTGATTTCAATAATAAGTTGATTAATAAACCACCAGCCAAAGCAGCTATTGCCACATAGCTGGTGATTTTTACGATTAAAAGTAATGCTGACCAATCAAGGAATTCCATAATTTAATCGCTATTAATGATTGTGGTTATGTTGTTGGTGATCCATTTTTTCATTTTTCTCACCAGTAATCTTAAATTGATAAGTACCTGACATTTTATGGCCATCTTGTCCTAACACAACCCAGTCAATAGTGTATTTACCTTCTTTTAAGGCAGGTAATTTCCAGGTGTATTCCGCTAAAGCATCCGCTGAAGGTCTAAAGCCAAAGTTTATGGATTGCTTGTCTGCATTGAGTAGTTTTGCTCTAACCATTTGTACTGGACTGCTATAAACCAACTCAAGCTGCTGCGGACTGTTTGTCAGTTGGGCATTTTCTGCCGGAATGGTTTTAGCCAATTCAACATGGGCTGTCGCTGAAAATGCAATCATGGCGGTTGTCGTTATTAATATAGTTTTAAAAAGTTTCATTTTTCACCTCTGATGAATTTATATAATTAAATTAAAATGGGGAAATCAAAACCAGAATCTTAATCCGGCTAATACCTTGGTGTCTCTACTTTGATTATTGTCTGATTCCAAAAAGTCGGCTGTTTTACCAAACATGTTTGACCATTCGACACCAATGTAGGGCGCAAATTGACGGGAGAATTCATACCTCAATCTAAAGCCTAACTGACTGCTGGAAAAGCCACTACCTAGATTGTTTTCGAGATCATCCTTGCCATATAAAGTGAGTTCAGCACGCGGTTGAAATATCAGTTTTTGGGTTATTAATAATTCATATTCAGCCTCAATGGTGAGTGCTGTATTACCTTGTTCACCTACATAGCCGGTGATATCGAGCTCGAACCAATAGGGAGCCAGAACTTGTACACCAAATGCCAGCCACTGCCTGTTCTTACCTTGCTTATAATTGTCAAGCCTAACTCCAAGCTGCGTATCCCAGAAGGGAGTAATGGCATGTCCCCAAAGCAAATCTGTCTGGTTTTTTTCAAAATTTCCTGACACGATTTCACCTTCAGCCTTAATCACAAAACGGTTAAAAGTAGTCCCGTACCAGCCTTGAAAATCATAGCTTATGTCGTTATTTCGGTCATTAAACTCTAGCCGGTCACCCAAAACCGCCCAAAATTTATGTTCATCAGCTAACCTGAGCCGATTTTCTTTCGGCATTGAGTAAGGTCCTGTTGTCAGGGTGGTGCCATTGGCATAGGCATGGGGATCTCTTGCATTGGCCGGCGGTTTATTATCTTGCTTATGCATATCGCCATGATCCATATCACCATGATTCATGTCGCCATGATCCATCGTGTGGTCGTTTGCCTTTGCAGTAGGTTCATTATGTTCATTATGAAGTCCATCATCGTGGTGACTGTGTTCGTTCATTTTTACTGGGGCAGCCTCGTTTTCTGATTGGGCCAATACCTGTTGGCTTGAGATTAACAACAACACGCTGCAAAATAAACTAACTAGATAACGATTAGAATTAATATTACTCATGATACGACAACCTCGCGAAACATACCTGCATCCATATGGAACAGTAAATGACAATGCCACGCCCACCGTCCAACATCATGGGGGGTCGTTAAAAAGCTGATTCTTTGGGCAGGCTGAACAGAAATGGTGTGGCGACGAACTTGAGCGTAACCCTGTTCATTTTCTAAATCGCTCCACATACCATGTAAATGCATGGGGTGCGTCATCATGGTATCGTTTTGTAAAATAACCCTGATGCGTTGGTTTTGCTTCATATGAACCGGTGTGCTTTTACCGAATTCCAAACCATCAAATGACCAGCTGTAGCGTTCCATATTACCGGTTAAATGCAACTCAATTTCAGCCTCAGGCACTTGTTGCTTTATGAGGCCATCAACTGAGTGTAAATCAGCCAAAGTTAACACCTTCCTGCCGTTATTTCTTAATCCGATACCCGGATCGTCCAAATTTGTTCGAGGCATATCAACCCGCATATCAACAGAAGGTCCGTATTCAGATTTAGCATGCCGTACTTCTGTAGAAGCCTTTTGTAATGATTTTGGATTGTGTTGTTGGTGATCCATCTTGCCATGGTCCATATGGATAGAGTTCATAGCCATTCCAGCGCCTGCACCATGGCTCATGTCACCCATCATGTCAGACATGGCCAGCCATTCAACGGGGTCCATAGCCGGTACTGGGGCTTCAGCAAATGAGTTAACGGCCAATGTTCCTTTGGCATAACCTGTTCGCTCCATACTTTGGGCAAATAAAGTATAGGCTTCTTTAGTGGGTTTAATCAACACGTCATAGGTTTCACCCGGCCCAAATCTAAATTCATCGACGGTTACCGGTTTTACATTTTGACCATCTGCTTGAACTACAGACATGGGTAATTCAGGAATACGAACATCATAAAAGGTATTACTGGAGCCATTGATAAAGCGCAACCGAACACATTCACCTGACTTAAATAAACCCCGCCAATTTGCCGCGGGCGTCTTGCCATTCATTAAGTAGGTTAAGGTAGCAGCAGATAAATCACCTAAGTCAGTTGGACTCATACGCATTTGATTCCACATTTGGCGTTTGCTTAAAGCACCTTTAAGACCATTGTGTCTAACATCTTGGAAAAAATCTTTGACGGTTGGTTGGTTGTAGTTATACACATCCCCTTGGACTTTCAATTTCTTAAATGCATGCATCGGAACATCATCAGTCCAATCCGAAAGCTGAACAATATAATCACGGTCAGAAACAATAGACTCTTGTTCACGGGGTTCAATAATCAAGGCACCATACATGCCTGTCATTTCCTGGAAACCACTGTGAGAATGATACCAATAGGTACCGCTCTGGTTTAACTTGAATTGGTAGACAAAAGTTTCACCTGGCATGATGCCGTTAAAGCTTAAACCGGGTACGCCATCCATTTGGTAAGGCAAAATAATACCGTGCCAATGAATAGAGGAGGGTACTGAAAGCTTGTTGGTCACTTTTATGGTTACCTCATCGCCCTCACGTAGGTGTAATGACGGTGCCGGAATTGAATTGTTTATGGTGGTAGCCATGCGTGTTACACCGGTAAAATTAACCGGAGATTCAGCAATTACCAATTCAATCAGCTTGCCACTTAGAACCGGCGCATCTCCGGTTAAGGTACCCAGTTCAGCAGAAATAGCGGATTTAAGTAGTTTAGGCGTAGCCATAAGCACGCCGCCTGCAACCAGCCCTTGAACAAACTGGCGCCGCTGAAACTTTTTAGGAAAAAGATTATTATTTGTCATAAACTCAAAAGTAAAAAGTAAAAGAGCAATTATAAACAAGCACTCATGTCACAGGCATGACACCAAGATGACAACTTTGTAATGTGTTTATCATCTTGTTGTTATCGTAATTGCGGTAAACTTAAACTTGTTTGTAATGGATTAACCATGCGCCTATTGATTGTAGAAGATGAAGAAAAAACCGGAAACTACTTAAAACAAGGACTTTCCGAGTCCGGTTTTAGGGTTGAGTTGGCCATCAATGGTTTGGACGGTCACCACTTAGCCATGACTGAATCTTTCGATCTTATCGTTTTGGATGTAATGTTGCCGGATGTTTCAGGCTGGCGAATCGTCAAAGCCTTAAGAGCAGCAAATAATGATACGCCGGTATTGTTTCTATCTGCGCGTGACAGTGTGGAAGACCGCGTTAAAGGTCTAGAACTGGGTGCTGATGATTACTTGATTAAACCCTTTGCCTTTTCAGAAGTGTTGGCCAGAGTACGAACTTTATTGCGGCGAGGGGACAGCAAAACTGAGGTCGATAGATTGGATGTTGCCGATTTACAGCTCGATATTCGTAGTAGAAAGGTTATGAGAAATGGTCAGCGCATCGTTTTAAGCACCAAAGAATTTAACTTGTTGGAATTATTGATGCGTAGACAGGGTGAGGTTTTACCGCGATCACTTATTGCATCAGAAGTTTGGGACATGAACTTTGACAGTGATACCAATGTAATCGATGTGGCTATCAGACGCTTAAGAAAGAAAATTGACGACGACTTTGAGATGAAATTAATTCATACCGTGAGAGGAATGGGCTATAAATTTGAAGCTGAAAATGTTGAGTAAACTGAAAAAACAGTTGCCTTTGTCACTCACTTTGCGGGTGATATTGTTTGTGGCATTGACTGTTGCTGTCTGCCTTAGTTTGATGGCCAGTCTTATAAATAGCTCAATTGATCATCATTTTCAACAACAAGATGCCGGTGAGTTAGAAGTGATTATTAAGGCAATAGAGTCTAATCTTAATGCGGAATTTACAACAGATAATCAATTATCCGATCAATTAAAACGGGCCGTATCCGGTCACCATGGTGTCTATTATGATGTACGTAACTCGGACGGTGAGCTCATATATAAAAATTCAGAACTTAATTTTGTAACGGTTTCAAAGGAAGCACCTGTTGCAACTCAATTTACGGATGAAAACATTCAACTTTGGTACATTGAAGATCAAACTTTTCGCGGTTTAGTGACATCATTAACAGTATCGGGAAAGACTTACCAGGTTATTACCGCCATCAATATCGACTTTCATTTGCACTTTTTAAATCAATTCGAACAGAGTTTATGGATGATTATGGCCGGTTCTTCGATTTTGATTCTGTTGGCTGCATGGTTAGCGATCTATCAAGGTTTAAATCCATTACGGGCATTAAGTAATGAAGTGGCAGATATCCAAGCCAATAAAATGAATGTCAGACTGGATGCCGGTAAAGTGCCGGTAGAATTAAGGAATTTGGTGGAATCATTTAATCAGATGCTCGACCGTCTCGAAGATAGTTTTTCGCGGCTGGCTGACTTTTCGACCGATATAGCGCATGAATTGCGTACCCCTTTAACCAATATAATTACCCAAACTCAAGTTAATTTATCAAAACCAAGAAACCAAGAAACATACCAGGAAATGCTCTTTTCCAATTTGGAAGAACTCGAACGTTTAAGTGTTTTGATTAATGATATGTTAAGAATTGCAAAAGTGAATAATGGTTTAATAAAACCCGATAAAGTAGCTTTAAATAGCCACACTGAAATTGAAGTGTTATTTGAATTTTTTGATGCTTTTGCGGAAGAAGCTGGCGTCGCATTAGCCTCTACTGGTCCGGAAATAATCATTGATGCGGACCAATCGCATCTTCGTCAAGCCTTATCTAATCTATTATCAAATGCCATCAGGCATTCTACCAAAGCATCCCAAGTCATCATAGAAACCCGAGTTATTAATGATAAGCAGGCATTAATCTCTGTCATAAATTCTGGAAACCCGATTCCGGAAAATGTCCTGCCATACCTTTTTGATCGATTTTACCGGGTTGATAAATCCAGAAATCGTCACAGTGAAGGTGCCGGCTTGGGGTTGGCCATTGCTAAGGCATTGATTGAAGCCAATGACGGCTGTATTGAGGTTAAATCAGATGTTAAGAACACTCGATTTCAGATAACAATTCCTTTATTTATAGCATCAAGCTAAGCAGAATTTCTGAACTTTTTATCACCAAAACCATAGGAAAAATAAAATGACTAAAAAAAATATTTCAATACTTACCATACTGCTATCTTTAACATTATCTCTGGCTGCTTTTAGCCATGGCGATGAAAAACATGAAGAGTCAAAAAAACCATTATTTAGTGGCTTAGATACTGAAGCTGCTCAAGTTGTTAAACAATTTCATACTGCCTTAAGAACCAGTGATACGGACTTAGCGCGTTCTGTTTTAAGCAATGATGTGCTTATCTATGAATCTGGTACGGCCGAACGTTCAGCCGAAGAATATGCTGCAGGTCATATGAAAGCAGACATGCAATATTTAGCAACCATCAGCTCTGAAATCATTGAGCATCAGATCAAAGTGAATGCGGATTTAGCTATATCGACAGCCCAATTTAAAAACACCCGAACGGTGGCAGGGCGTAGCCGAGAAAGTATTTCAATGGAAACAATTGTGGTTTCTAAAATCGATGGCAAGTGGCTTATTACCCACATACATTGGTCATAAGAAAAGGTAAACGCAGTGGCTTAATCGCCTGTTTTGCCACTAGTAAGTAAATAAAAATTAAACATGTTTTGTTAGGATACTATTAAACTCTATATCAAAAAGGAGGAAGCTATGACCTATAAACGGTTTCTGTTAATGATCACGACCTCTGTAATTATTATGTATATGGCCATGTACTTAAATAATTATGCATGGGAACATGTTTTTTGGAGCGAAACACGCGCTTATATGAGTCTCATAATGGGGGCAATAATGGCTACTGTCATGTTACTTTTTATGCTGAAGCATTATCACAACACCAAAGCCAACACTGTGATTTTTATAACCAGTGCGGTGGTATTTAGCAGTTCCCTTTATTTAGTACGCTCGCAATCCACCGTGGATGATGTGGCATGGATGAAAGCCATGATACCGCATCATTCAATTGCCATATTAACCAGTAAACGGGCCAATATATCAGATCCGCGGGTGCGCCATTTAGCGGATGACATCATTGTTGCTCAAGAGCTTGAAATTAAAAAAATGAAGAAATATATCAAAGCTTTGGAAGGGAGGTAGCCTAGGTTTTATATGTTCAAGTATGGGTGGTGTACATGGTCTGATGTTTTACATATGTTATGTGTATGCGGTTTAATCAGTGGGTTGAGTATTGAATGAATTTACAATAGATCAGTATTAATCCACTGAAACAAAGCCATTCCAAATGGTTGTAATTGTGAATTTAGCCTCACAGATTATTTTTGCATGTGTGTATCGGTTATTTGGCGTTTGTGATTAGCCACTGGGTTCTTATAAGTTGGCAATGAATATGATTGACTTTGATTGGTATATATTTTGTGACTTTTCTTTAAAAGTATGTTTTATGATGTAATCAAGGGTGCTTATATATTAAATTGTCTGGGGTGATTTAACCAACGCGCACTGGTGCTGGTGGGAGGAACCCGGAATACCCATTCCGGTCGCGCCATTCTAACCACTTAATAAAAACTTTAGGTGCTCATAAATTTTTATCTGAACCGTGTTGTTTCATTCAAGGGTGTCATAAATGTGATGAGTGGTTAGACAGTCCGGTCAGAATTTTTACTGTTCTGTCACTTCACCTTGCTGGTTGGCAATCAACACCAAATCGGCTTTTCTTTGGGCGAACAGACCGTTGGTGACCACGCCAGGGATTTGATTGATTTTATTTTCCAGTTCAATTGGGTCCAGAATTTTTAAGTTATGGATGTCAATGATTTGGTTGCCATTGTCAGTAACAAAACCTTCGCGATAGATGGGTTGACCGCCAAGTTTAACCATTTGCCTGGCAACGTAGCTGCGTGCCATGGGCAACACTTCTATGGGCAAGGGGAATTTGCCCAGTATGTCGACTTGTTTGCTGTGATCAATAATACAAATGAATTTTTTACTGGCAGCAGCAATGATTTTTTCACGGGTTAAAGCGCCACCGCCACCTTTGGTCAATCGATTGTGGGCGTCACATTCATCTGCTCCATCTATATACAAGGTTAGATCACCGGTTTGATTCAGTTCCTGAACTTTGAACTCCAGTGCTTCTAAGCGCTTTGTTGAGGCTTCAGAGCTGGACACAATGGCGCCAATGCGGTGTCGGACTTGTGGCAATAAATCAATCAGTAAATTCACAGTTGATCCGGTGCCTACACCTAAATCAACTTTAAAGTTATAAGCTTCAATGTGGGCGAGTGCGGCTTGAGCCACTTGTTGTTTGAGTTGATCTGAGTTCATAACTTAAAGTATCCTTGTTCTGTATAAAGGTGATTGATTTTAACATCCCAGCTGTGAGCGGGCAATCGTTGCTGTTGTTGGAATTGGTAGGCAACACCTGCCAATTGAGTGTGTTGTCGTGTGTTGTGGTCAGCAAAGTAGCGGTCATAAAAACCACCGCCCATTCCCAGGCGGTTGCCTTGTAGGTCAAAACCAACCAACGGCAGCAGACACAAGTCCAACTCAGCTGCTGGTAGTGAAGCAATGAACTCAGGTTGTTGGATGCCGAACCGATGGTGAATCAGCTGCAGTTCAGGGGTGTAACGATGAAATTGCATCTGCTCGCCTTGAATGCTGGGTAAATAGTGGATTTTATTGCCAGTCTTAAGTAAATCGCTTATATCAACTTCGCCATTGAACGGCAGGTACAAAGCCACGCGATGCGCTTGTTGGTATAAGGTGGATTGTCTGATGTGATTAACGGTATTTTTACTTAAAGCTGTGATTTGTTTTTGGCTGAGGTTTTTTCTGCGCTGTAATAACAGTGACCTGATGCGGGTTTTATTCATCGGGTTTACCTTGAAGTAGCTGTGCTGATTTGAACTGTCATAAAAGAAGTGTAGATGTTGACCACATGTGCCGTTGTATACTGGCGTCCTTGGTACCAAAGGTACAAGGCGGAAACCCAACAACTGGCTAAGGCTTCTCACTACAAGGTGAGCATGCGCACTGACAGTTATAAAAATTCCCTGTAAAACATAATTAGGGCCAAGGCATATGCGTATACCTCGAACACCGCAGTCAACACCATTAAGTAGATTTTAGTCGTTTGTCATGGCTTGTTCAAGTTTATCGTTGAGTTTTTTAACTGTAGATAAAACCTCAACATCATAATGTTGGTTGATGGATTGTGCTTTGATTAATTCGTGTGAGATATTAAGGGCTGCCATCAAGGCTATTTTGTCACTGGACATGGTGCCGTTTTTGCCTTTGATTTCGTGCATGGTTTTATCTAAATGATCGGCAGCAGACAACAACGAGGGACGGTCTTGCTCATCACAAGCAAACTGGTATTCTTTATTGAGGATGCGAACGGAGATTTTGGTTTGGCTCATGCGGTTTGCTCCAAAGTCTTGAGACGAGATATCATTGATTCTAAGCGGGTTTTTGCTTGGTCATTTTTTTGCATCAACTGTGACTTTTCATGGGTCAACTCCTCTAACTTGTTTTTCAGTGCTTTGTTCTCAGCTTTTATTTTATTTAACAAATCAATCATCTGATCTGTGGTTCTTTCTAAAAGTTTTATGTCATCCATCGTCAACACCAGGTTAGATTTACAAGATTAGTAAGTTGTGGTTAAGGCACAGTCTAGTAGATTGTGAAATACCCGAATAAATATAGTTTGTTCATCCCTAAAGGTCAACAAAGATATGAGAAAATTAACACAAGTTGATGAAAAATATCATAAAATACCCGGCATATTTACAGATTAATAAAAAAATGATTCCATATCAGCCATTTGCTGACCATTTAAAGTCTATTGGTGTGTTGGCCTCACCATCTGAATTGCATGCGCAGGCATCTGCTGTGTTGTGCGTAAATAAAACAGCATCATTTGAGCTTTGGTTGAAGCAAATGATTAATGAGTACTGTGTAGAAAACCCCCATGACCCTAACTTTAACATGGTGATGTCAGCAGTTTTCGATTATGCCAAAGATCAGCTGGGTAAAGATGATTATTCTTACCAATTGTTGTTGCCGCAAGACAACAGCAGTTTAGCCAATCGGGTTTCGGTGTTGTCTGAATGGGTGGCCACTTTTTTATCTGCCTTAGGTACCACTGGAATGACAGATAATAGGCTGTCTAAAGAGGGCAGTGAATTTATGCGGGATATGGAACAAATTGCGCGCATTGAAAACGATGAAGATGAAGTCACTGGTGAAGAATTGGACTTCATTGAAATCACTGAATATGTTCGTACTGGGGTGATGATGTTGTACATTGAGTTAAATACCAGTGCAGTTCATTCTCAGAGTATAAATTAATCAATAAAATACTTGCAACCAAACACGTAATTAAGTACCATTCCCGCTCTTTGTGAATGGCGTGGTCTGTAGGCTGATTTCAACCGTGAAATTTGTCAGACGAAGCCCAATAATTAGAATAGAATTAATATGAAAACATTTAGCGCAAAAGCAGAAGAAGTCAACCGTGAGTGGTTTTTGATTGATGCTGAAGGTAAAACTTTAGGTCGCATGGCCTCTGAAATTGCTTTGAGGCTCCGTGGAAAGCACAAACCAGAATTTACTCCTCATGTAGACACAGGTGATTACATCGTTGTTGTTAACGCTGATAAAGTGGCGGTAACTGGCAATAAAATGAATGACAAAATGTACCATCATCACACTGGCTATGTAGGTAACTTGAAATCAATCAAATTGAAAGATTTGTTGGCCAAGCACCCAGAAAGAGTGATTGAAAAAGCGGTTAAGGGCATGTTGCCTAAAAATACTTTGGGTCGCCAAATGTACCGTAAATTAAAAGTTTATGCGGGTCCTGCTCATCCACATGAAGCTCAAGAACCAAAAGTACTAGAGGTATAAGAATATTATGGCAACTCAACAATATTATGGAACAGGCAGAAGAAAATCATCATCTGCACGTGTATTCTTAACACCAGGTTCCGGTAAAATCATCGTTAACGATAAAGACATCAGCGAATACTTCAGTAGAGAAACTGGGGTAATGATCGCCACTCAACCCTTGGAAAAATTGGGTATGGTTGATCAGTTTGATATCAAAGCAACTGTAGTTGGTGGTGGAACCACTGGCCAAGCAGGTGCAATCAGATTGGGGCTTTCAAGAGCTTTATTAGAGTCTGATGACACTTTGCGTCCTGCTTTAAAAGAATATTCATTCTTGACACGTGATGCAAGAAAAGTGGAAAGAAAGAAAGTCGGTTTGCGCAAAGCACGTCGTTCAGTTCAGTTCTCGAAACGTTAAGCACTGCGCTTCAGCAGCATTTTTCAAAGGCCGGTTTTTTTTACCGGTCTTTTTTTTGCCCGTAATAAAAACTAAATTGCGATTAACGTCACAGATTTCAAATGTATTTGCTGGTATATTCACTGGGTTTTTTGCCTCGGTGTCAGATGTATCTTATAAAAACTGGTTCTAAGTCTTCAATACCAAAATTATTTGGTGTGGTGATTTATGTGTTGGTTTTTGTTCTGGTGAATGCTGCTATTGCCTATTTTTACCACAAAACTTATGGTGTCCAAGAGCATATCGATTGGCTATTGACCTTTGTTTATATGATGCTGTCTGTCAGTTCTTTTTACGTCTTCGTAGTCAACGATTTTAATGCAGTAAACTTCAAGGGCAGGACCATGGCCTTGAGCTTTTTAACTGTTTACTTGGCAATGACTACACTGGTTATGTCGTTGGTATTTTCTGTGCCAACTCAGTTGACTTGGTATGCGGCTGGACTGCTGTTCATCGTCAGTTATCTATTGGGTTTTTATGGCATCAATGCATGGTCAAAAAAACACAATGAAACAAAGCAATTGATGCAGCACGAATTGTTAACCGATGAGTTAACCCGTTTATTGAATCGACGGGCTTTTGCGCAACATGCACAAAAAGAAGAGCAATTTTGTTCGTCCTCAAACAGTCAATTGTCGGTGTTACTTGTCGATATCGATAACTTCAAAAGCATCAACGATCAATATGGGCATGCAGCTGGTGATGTGATTTTGACCCAAATAAGTCAAATATTTAAACGTCATGTCAATGATTCAGGAAGTATTTACCGTTGGGGTGGTGAGGAGTTCGTCGTTTTGTTGCCTGTCACCGGATTGTTTGAAGCCAAACAAGTAGCCAATAAGTTGGTACGCAAAGTTGCAGAACATACGTTCAACATCAAAGGTTTATTGAAGCTTAAGGTTACCATCAGTGTGGGTGTGGCTCAATGGAATACCAGTGAATCTGTGTGTAAAGAGACTTTGGAACGCGCCGATCAAGCTTTGTATAAAGCCAAGTCTGCAGGAAAAAACAGGGTGTTCACAGCCGGCTCAATAGATAACATCCAAGCCAATAAAAAGCAGGAACAAATTAAACAAGCTTGATGGCATTATGCAAGTGCTGTGATTAAAGCTTTATTCTGAATTGACAGGCCTGTTTTGTGGTTATTTGATTTAACTACATTATCCAATTACTTTCTTGCGTAGTGGTTTTGCACACTCGGTATGAAGCCTGTTTCAAAGCTTGCAAAGGAAGCTTGTAGTGGCTGTAAATTGGTGATTCTTGTGGATCACAGTGTCGGTTCAGACTTCAATGAGTTGCGATGTATGTTCAGTAATCTAGCTCATTAAGCTTTACTAGTTCAGTATTGAAAAAACGCAATGGCTATTAACCATTGCGCTTAAAAGTATTGGCAATTAACCAATAAATGCCTGGCCGTCATTGGCATGTTTTACCAACAGTTTTGCCGGTGTAAATCTGGAGCCATGAGTGGCTTCCAGTGCAGACAGGGTGTTAACAATTTCATTGGCGCCAGTGGCATCAATGTAACTGAATGGTCCTCCTGTGAATGGTGGGAAGCCTAAGCCCAAGATGGCGGCTAAATCACCGTCTTTTGCCGTAAACAGTATCCCTTCTTCTAGGCAATGCACACATTCATTGACGAAAACCAAACCTATGCGATTTTGAATGTCGGTTTTGGAAAATTCTTTGCGTTCTTCACCGCCGAAAAATTTATATATATCGGTGTTAACTGATTTGCGGCCTTTTTTGGGATAAAGGTAAAAGCCTTTGCCAGTTTTTCTGCCATACAGTTTGGCTTCGGCCAGTTTTTGTACTGTGTCATCTTGTTCGATACCTCGATTGACAAACATTTCTCCCAGTGAGCCGCGAGCAATGTGTGCACCGACATCAATTCCAACTTCATCCATTAAGGCCAGCGGACCAACTGGAAATCCCCAATCTTTCATGGCATTGTCTATGTCTTCGACCTTGGCGCCATCGTGCAGTACCTTGATCGCTTCATGGGTCAGTGCTGACAGCACACGGGTGGTATAAAAACCAGGTCCGTCTTTAACCGTGACCACGGTTTTACCTTGTTTAATACCAACATTGGTGGCCATTTGTCGAGCGCGTTTAGAGGTTTTGTCGGTAACGATCAACTCCAGTAAAGGCATTTTGGGCACCGGTGAAAAATAATGCATGCCAACCACGTTTTGTGGGTTAGCAGCTTTGGCGGCAATGCTTGCCAGTGGTAATGAAGATGTATTGGTGGCAAATACCGTGGACTTCTTACAGCGTGTTTCTACATCAGCTAAAATGCGTTGTTTCAACTCGATGTCTTCAAATACCGCCTCTATAACCAAGTCTGAAGCATTCAAGTCTTCGTCATTGGTGGTGGTTTTAATTTTTGCCATCAAACGGTCACGTTCAACTGTTCCCATGGCTTTCTTTTTTACCAGGCTGTTGAAATCAGTCCAGATGGTTTTCAAGGCGCTGGCCAAGCCTTGCTGGGAGATGTCTTTAAGAATCACATCATAACCATTTTTTATAGAAACTTCAGTGATACCAGCGCCCATAAAGCCAGCGCCAATCATGGCCAAAGAATCCACGTTTTCGGTTTTGTTGTTGTTCTTCAGTTTTTTGTTTTCTTGCATAGCCAAAAACAGACCAATCAAATTTTTAGATGCTGGGGTGGCATGCAATTCACCAAAGCCCATGGCTTCAGCCTCTAAGCCTGCAGCCATGCCGTGCTCTAAACCTGTTTCCACGCAGTCTAAGATTTTTAATGGTGCAGGGTAGTTACCGCGGGTTTTTCGCAGTACTGTTTCGCGGGCTTTTTTCAGCACATAATTACGGCCGGCTTTGGTGTTCAGAGCTTTGTCCACTAAACTGGTTTTCTTGGTTTGGCGTTTGATGGGTTTGGCAGCCACTTTTAAAGCCGCTTGGTACAAGCCCTCTTTGTGCACCAAAGAGTCTATCAGGCCAGCTTTCTTAGCGCTGAAAGGGTAAATGTTTTTACCTGTTAGTAAGGCATCAAGGGCATAGCGTAAGTTGGTTAATTTAACCAGTCGCTGGGTGCCGCCACCGCCAGGCAATAAACCCAATTTCATTTCAGGTAAGCCAAACACGGTTTTCTTGTCAGTAGTGGCTATGCGGTAATGACAGGCCATGGCCACTTCCAGTCCACCACCCAAGCAAGCGCCATTGATGGCTGCAATAACTGGTTTCTTGAGTTTGGATAGGCGCATCAAGATTTGGTTGCCTTCACGAGACAGTTGTTCCACTTCTTTAGAGTCTTCGATTGCCATCAAGTCCTTGATGTCTGCACCAGCAATAAAGCAATTGTCTTTTTTAGAGATTAAAACAGCTGCTTTGATGTCTTTGTCTTGTTCGATTTGATCCAATAAGCCGCTGAAGTCATCCAGCATTTTTACGGACAATGTATTCACTTCTGATCCAGCTTGATCCATCCAGATGGTTGCTATTTCATTGTCTTTGGTGAGTTTAAAATTAGCCATGCTGTTTATCCTATTCGTTTCAGTAATATCGATGAACCCAATCCGCCTGCTGCACAAGCGCTGATCAGGGCGTATTTGCCTTTGCTGTCTAGTAAACGCCGGGTGGCAGAGGTCAACAACCTCGATCCAGTGGCACCAAAAGGATGCCCCAGTGACAATGAGCCGCCTTGGGTGTTGATTTTATCCATTGGAATCTCGCCAAATGCACCAGGCAGGTCTAAGCTGTTTTTACAAAAGTCCTCATCTTGTAAGGCAGCTAAGTTGGCCAATACTTGACCGGCAAAAGCTTCGTGGATTTCAAACACATCAATGTCTTTGATTTTCAACCCAGCCTCATTGAGTAACTTGGGGATGGTATAAGCGGGGCCTAATAACAGCTCACCTTGTGGGTTTTGTCCAGAAAACGCATAACCTTCGATGACCACTTGTGGATTTAGTTTGTGCGCTTTAGCGGTTTCAAAATCCATCAAAAGGCTGACCGCTGCACCATCAGTTATGGGTGAGGCATTACCAGCTGTGACAGTGCCATGTGGTTTCACAAAAGCAGGCCTTAATTGGCTTAGTTTTTCTAATGACGAGTTGGGATAAAAGGTGTCATCTTGCTCAACTAAAGTAAATTTAGGCGGGATGGGTAACGCGCAGACTTCATCTTTGAATACACCAGCCTCCCATGCTTGAGTGGCTAATTGATGTGAGCGTAAAGCAAACTCGTCTTGTTGTTCGCGGCTGATGTTAAATTTAGCGGCCAATTGATCGGCGTCAGCGCCCATGGTCAAACCAGTGGAAAATTCAGCAATGGCAGGGGCTTCTGGAGCCAGTGAATTGAATTTAAAGTCTTTGAATACTTGCCAAAAACCCTTAAATCCTTTGGCTTTCTGTGCTTGTAACAACGTTTTCTTTAGCTTGTGTGAAATACGTACAGGTGCATCCGATGATGACTCCACACCGCCAGCAATGGCCACTTTAACTTCACCCAATTGAATCGAGTTGGCGGTATTGGTGATGGCTACATTTGATGAAATACAGGCCATGGTTACTGAGTAGGCTGGGGTGTTTAAGTTTAAGCCAGCACCAATCATTGCTTCTCTGGCTATGTTTGAAGTTGATGCGTTTTGAATCACACTGCCCATCGTAACCAAATCACATTCATCGGTTAAGAACGGATGGCGGTGTTTTAGGTTGTTGATGGCTTCACGAGCCAAGTCATATGCTTTGAGGTCTTGTGCGTGTCCTGATGGTGCTTTCATAAACGGTGTTCTTAAGCCGTCAATCACAGCCACTTTTGAATCTTTAAAAATCATAAGTTTGCTTGCTAAAAAGAGAATCAATTATTTTCACCATACGCATGCGTATTGTCAAGTGAAACAGCGATATACTTTATCCTATAGGCAATTCACTTGATTTCAATGCATGATTGGCATGAAATAGCTTGAAATACTCACTACAACAGTGAAGTAATTGTATAAGTACAGACATTGGGCGTGCATCTTTAGAAACAGATTAATATATGCTTTTGGGCTGTATTTCAGCCGGGTAAACCGTTAAAATTCAAGATGTTGTTTTCGCTGATTTAAGTTCATAGAGAACCCAATCACCAGGTAACACAATTACAGCGGCATGAACTGAGCCAGATCAGCGACTGCCACCATATTGTTAATGAAATTGAAACTGAGAATCTGATGCAATCACTACTTACCGCTGAACATAAAAAGTTCATCAAAAAATTTTCTAATACAGTCAACCAAACCGATTCACCCTATAAAGACAGTATCAAACAAATGGGCAAACAAATGTTTACCCACATGTCTATTGATGAGATTGAAAGTCACGAGTCTGATTATTGGGTACAAACCTTCAATGACATGATATCAAGCATGTCAGCTCGTAAACTCAAAAACCCGATCATTGAAGTCAACCACTCGAAGGTTGACCCATCAATCACCCAGGTGTTGTTGGTTAATGACAACATTCCGTTCTTGGTGGATTCTGCCACTATGGCATGTGCTGAGTTTGGGTTAACCATCAAATTAATTTCACACCCTATTTTACAAATTAAGGGTGAAGATAAAAATCGGGTGTTGATAGAAAAATCTAAAAAAGGTGAGACACAAGCAAAATCATTGATTTACATTGAAGTGAATCGCATCAATGACCAGTCAGAAGCCAAAGCTTTTGAACAGTATTTGGCCACTGTGTTTGGTCAAATCAGAACGGCGGTCAATGATTGGAAGCCAATGTTAAAGGCAATGAAAAATGCGCGTGGTTGTTTAGGTAAACTACAAGATGATGCAGTCAGAGAACAGCAGCAAGCATTTGTAGATTGGTTGGTCGATGATAATTTTACATTTTTAGGCTACCGCAAATACGCTCGCAAGAAAAGTCAATTGGTAGCAGATGAAAACAGTGGCCTTGGCTTATTAAGCCCTGATTTAGACGCAAATGCCAATGATGCCAGCCAACTGGCAGTTGAAGATTATAATATCAACAAACAATCGGACTTGGTGGTGATCACCAAAGTCAATGTGATCTCAAAAATTCACCGCAAAGGCAATTTAGATTATATTGGTTTGCTAGAAACTGATGAGCAAGGCAAAGTAATCGCTGAGCATCGATTCATTGGTTTGTTTACCTCGATTGCGACCAACACCAACTCTTTAAAAATTCCATACATCAACAGCAAGATAAAAGTCTTGATTAAACAGTTTGGTTTTGATCCCAATTCACATTCAGGCAAAATGTTGATGCACATAATAGACACCATGCCGCGGGATGAGGTGTTGCAGTCAAATACCAAAGAGTTATTTAATGCGGTTTATCAATCCTTGGTTATTCAAGAAAAGATAACCACGCAAGTAACTGCGCGGCAAGATAAATTTAAGCGTTTTTGTTCATTCATGGTTTATGTGCCCCGCGATTTATTTAACACCAGCACCCGACTTAAAATACAAGCTTTGTTGGCCGCTGCTGTGGGTGGTGTGGAAGTTGAATTTGCGGTGGCCATCGATGATTCGCACTATGCGCGATTGTACGTGGTCATTCGAGACATCAAACAATTCAGTGCAGCATTGCTGAAAACCATTAAAACCGATGTGATTGAAGTGGTGACTACTTGGGAAGACAAGTTGGCAGCAACGCTTAAAGAGCGTTTGGGTGGTGGTGAAAGCCTGCGCTTAATGGATAAATTCAAAGGCTCATTCCCGGTAGCATACCGTGAAGATGTCAGTCCTTGGGTGGCTTCATTTGATGTTGAGAATGCCGATAAGTTGAACGGTGACGGTCAAATTGAAATGAGTTTGTATGCGCCTCGAGTGAAGCGCCAAGGTGATTTTCGATTCAAAGTTTTTCGTCACCAACACACCATACCATTAAGTGAAGTCTTACCTGACTTGGAAAATTTAGGCTTGCACGTAGTCAGTGAGCGTCCCTATGAATTGCAGATGGCTGATGGGCAAAGTATTTGGGTCCAGGATTTTGATTTGAACCTGGCTTCAGGTAAAGGTTTGGAATTGGACTTGGTCAAAGACAGGTTCCATGAGGCATTTGCTCAAGTAGTCAATGGAGAGCTGGAGTCAGATCCACTGAATAAATTGATTATCTTGGGTGGCTTGAGTTGGCGTCAGATTAATTTCTTGCGTGGTTTAGTTAAGTATTTGCTGCAAACTGGGTTGCCGTACAGTCAAGATTACATTGAAAAAGCGATGATTCAAAACCCACACATTTCACGTTGGATTGTTGAGTTATTTACGGTTAAGTTTTCACCCAGGTTGGACTCAGTAGAGCCGAAAAAAGTGAGGGCTTATATGGATAAGTTCAATGAAAAGTTCATTATTCAATGTGATCATCTGAATGTGGAATTGAATCAATACCAGCAAGATTGTGTAGATAAATACGTCAGAAGCCGCAAGTTTTCCAGGACCAATATGGCAGACAAAATCAACAAAGTGATTGCTGCTTTATTGGACTCTGTGAAATCTCAAGATGAAGACCGCATCATCAGGCATGTAGTAGACACCATTGGTGCCATTTTGCGCACCAATTACTACCAACTGGATAAACAAGGTGGTTTCAAGCCAGCCATCAGCATCAAGGTTGACTCTTCAGCATTGGACTTTTTACCTAAACCTGTGCCCTACCGTGAAATATTTGTTTACTCACCTCGAGTAGAGGCCATTCACTTGCGCATGGGTAAAGTGGCGCGTGGTGGGTTGCGTTGGTCTGATCGGTACGAAGATTTCAGAACAGAAGTATTGGGCTTAATGAAAGCTCAAAACGTCAAAAACTCCATCATTGTACCGGTTGGCTCTAAAGGTGGATTTGTGGTTAAAAAACTACCTACCGGCGGCCGTGATGAAGTGATGGCAGAAGTGGTTAATTGTTATAAAATCTATATTGGCAGCATGCTGGACATCACCGATAACATCAAGGGTAAGCGCATCATCGCGCCTGAAAATGTAGTCAGACATGATGGTGATGACACCTATTTAGTGGTGGCGGCTGACAAAGGCACTGCTACTTTTTCTGACATTGCCAACAGCATATCTGAGGAACGAGGCTTTTGGCTGGACGATGCTTTTGCTTCAGGTGGTTCAGCGGGTTATGACCACAAGGGCATGGGGATAACTGCCAGAGGTGCTTGGGAATCGGTTAAGCGCCATTTCCGTGAGTTAGGGGTTGATTGTCAGGCAGAAGATTTCAGTGTGGTCGGTATTGGCGACATGATGGGTGATGTGTTTGGTAATGGTATGTTGTTGTCCAAGCACATTTGTTTGAAGGCTGCATTCAATCACATGCATATTTTCTTAGACCCAAGTCCAGATTCAGCCAGTTCTTGGGAAGAGCGTCAAAGGTTGTTTAAACTGCCTCGGTCAAGCTGGGAAGACTACAACAAAGACTTGATTTCAAAAGGTGGAGGGGTGTTTTCTAAGTTTGACAAAGCCATTCCAATTTCGCCTGAAGTGAAAGCCTGGTTGAAAATCAAAGACGACGAGTTGGCGCCACAAGATTTGATTAACAGGTTGTTGCTATCTGAAGTTGATTTGATTTGGAATGGTGGTATTGGCACCTATGTAAAAGGCGCTGATGAGAGTCATGCTGAAGTGGGTGACAGTGCCAACAATGCATTGCGAGTAGATGGTAAAAACCTGCGTTGTAAAGTGTTTGGCGAAGGAGGGAATTTAGGTTTTACCCAAAAAGGTCGAATTGAGTATGCCAAAAATGGTGGCAAAATCAACACTGATTTCATTGATAACTCAGCTGGCGTAGACTGTTCTGACCACGAAGTTAACATCAAAATTTTACTCAAAGCGATGATGGAAGATGGTTTGTACGACATCAAATCGCGCAATAAGTTATTGGCATCCATGACTGATAATGTCAGTGAGTTGGTGCTGAAAAATAATTACATGCAAACCCAAACTTTGAGCTTTATGGAGCATTTGAGTGCTGACAGGGTGGGCGCCAAAGCGCACTTAATCCGCTTGCTTGAAAGCAAAGGCTTGCTGGACCGTGAAATTGAATACTTGCCCAGTGATGCCGAGTTAGAACGTCGCAGAATGAACAATGAAGGTCTGACTCGCCCTGAGTTGAGCGTGCTGCTGTCCTACTCTAAGTTGGATTTGTATGATCAGGTGCTTAAATCTAAGGTATTAGATGATCCTTGGTTGCGTCGCTTGTTGGTGGAGTACTTCCCTAAGAAGTTGCAAAAAGTTGATGCTAAATATTTAGACAATCACCGTTTAAAACGAGAAATCATTGGCACCCTATTAACCAGTCAAGTTATCAACCGCATGGGCGCAACATTCGTTACCAGGATGCAAGAAGACACTGGTGCTGATGTGGGTGCCGTGTGCCAGGCGTTTTATATAGTTGTTGAGCTGTTTAAACTGAATGACTTGTGGCACGGTATTGAAGCCCATGACGGTCAAGTTGATGTAGCCAATCAAATCCAAGCATTTGTAGCAATTTGGAAATTTGTCAGACAAACCATTCGCTGGGTGTTGAACAACTTAGGCCACAATTTAAACATTGAAAAGCAGTATGTTGCTTTACACAAAGGCGTCAGTCAATTCCGTAAAAACTTGAGCCAATATATCAATGATGCAGACGCAGCTTCAATGAAACGTGTAATCAATGCTTTAGATAAACAAGGTTTTTCAACTGAGCTGGCACAAAACATTGCGGCCTTACCTTATTTAAGTTCGGCGCTTGATGTGGTGCGTGTGGCTAATGACCAAAATGTATCTGTACAGCAGGCTGCTGACATGTATTTTCCATTGGGTAAAATGCTGAATTTGATTTGGCTACAGAACATGGTTGAAAAGCTGGAAGTCAATAACCAATGGCACGTTCATGCCCGAGGTGGTTTGCGTGATGATTTGACTGAACACCATGCACAATTGACGGCTTCTTTGCTTAAACGTTATGGTAAACAGAAGAGCAGTGAGGTTGCATTGGCTGAGTGGAGTCAAGATTTTGGTCAACAAGTTAAAAATGTCAAAGACATGATGACTTCCATTAAACATGAGAAAAACGTTGATTACCCAACTATTATGGTGGCAATTAACTCATTGAACCATTTGGTCACCGCGACCAAGTAGTTAACCCGTTGCTGGGACAATCACCCTTGAAGTACCCCATTAATAAGGTGCTTCAAGGATGAGTTTTTACTTTTATTAAGGCTTAAACTGGGGCTTTGGCCAATGATTCCTAATTCTATTGAAAATTAGGTTGACCCGTTATCTTTATTTAAGTAAAATCCCCGCTCATTTTAAGAACAACCTAATTGGAGTAGTTTCATGCACGCAGTTGTAGCTACAGGTGGCAAGCAATACAGAATCAAAGAAGGCGACATCATTAAAGTTGAGTCGTTGAAAGTTGAGGCTGGTGATAAAATTGAATTGGATCAAGTTTTAATGGTTTCAGATGGTGAGAACATTGAAATTGGTCAACCTTTATTGGACGGCAAAACCGTTTCAGCTGAAGTGTTGTCAAATGGCCGCCATAAAAAAGTAAGAATCATTAAATTCAAAAGACGTAAGCACCACATGAAACAAATGGGTCATCGTCAGAATTTTACTGAATTGAAAATCACAAAAATAGGATAAGAGGTAAAACGTCATGGCTCATAAGAAAGCAGCAGGTAGTACTAATAACGGTCGCGATTCAAATCCTAAGTACCTTGGTGTCAAAATGTATGGTGGTCAAGCAGCCACTGCAGGTAACATTTTGGTGCGTCAAAGAGGCACTAAGTTTCATGCTGGTGATAATGTTGGCATGGGTAAAGATCACACTTTGTTTGCGTTAAAAGATGGTGTGGTTAAATTTGTTAAGAAAGGCAAAAATTACCGTCAATACGTAACCGTAGAATTACAAAGTTAAGAACCAACAGCGTTCTGCAAACTAAACAATTAAAAGCTCACTGGTCAGTGGGCTTTTTTTGTACAGAGACCCATAAGATAATCCCATGAAATTTGTTGATGAAGTAAAAATAACGGTTAAAGCAGGCAATGGTGGCAGTGGATCCGCCAGTTTTCGTCGTGAGAAATTTGTGGCTTATGGTGGACCTGATGGTGGTGATGGTGGTCATGGAGGCAGTGTGATTCTTCAGGGTGATCAAGGCTTGAATACTTTGGTGGATTTCCGACACAAAAAGCGTTTTGATGCCAGTAATGGAAAATCTGGTAAAGGGCGTCAAATGTACGGCAAGGGGGGCGATGATTTAATCATCAGGGTGCCAACAGGTACCGAGGTCTATGACCTTGAAACCGATCAAAAGTTAGGTGATATCACAGCACATCATCAGGAGTTGGTGATTGCTCAAGGTGGTAAAGGTGGTTTAGGTAATATGCATTTTAAAAGCTCGGTAAACCGTGCGCCTAAACAGTTTACCTCTGGCGAAGCTGGACAATTACGTGAAATTAAATTGGAGCTCAAAGTATTGGCAGATGTGGGGTTGTTGGGTTTTCCCAATGCCGGCAAGTCAACTTTTGTAAACGCCATATCTAAAGCCCGGCCTAAAATAGCCGATTACCCTTTCACCACTTTATACCCAGCATTGGGCGTGGTGCCAATTGACGCAGACACCAGTTTCGTGGTGGCTGACATCCCGGGAATCATAGAAGGCGCAGCAGAGGGTGCTGGATTGGGTATCCAGTTTTTGAAGCATTTGCAAAGAACTGGTTTGTTGTTACATATGATTGAGCTGCCAGCCTATGAAGGCATGTCTGATCCAGTAGAACAATTCCATCAGCTGTCAGAAGAATTGGTTAAGTTTTCAGAGCAATTAGAAGAAAAGCAGCGTTGGTTGGTATTCACCAAGGCCGACGTGACTACAACAGCAGAAGCGGAGCAACTGGCCAGTGAATATGCACAAAAAATTGGCTGGCAGGACAAGTACTATTTAATTTCCTCAATCAATAAAACCGGTCTTCAGCCGTTAATTAAAGACATTGCTGATTACCTGTTTGCAGATCAGGATGAATGGGCTTAGTGAGTTTTGTCTTGAACCAGCTGATTTTCCAGCTGTTCGACTTGTTGTTTGAACTGTTCGGCTTCAGCCAACAGCCATTGGCGTATCATTTGTAGTTTTTGGTCGTTGGCGGTACTTTCTGGGTAGACCAAGTAGTACGACATCTTGCCTTTGATTTTTATATCAAAAGGCGCGACCAATAGGTTGCGGTTGATGTCATCTAACACCAAGGGTGTTCTGCCCAGTGCAAATCCCTGGTGATTCTCAACTGCATTCAACATCATTACCATGTGACTGAATCGGGTGCCCCTTAAATTGGGTTTTGCCTCGATTCCTGCTGCGGCAAACCAGTCATGCCAATCTTCGGTGGTGAAATCGTTGTGGCATAAATTGGCTTGTAGTAATTTCTCGGTGGTTAAATTGCCTTTAAAGGAATCGTACAATTGTTTAGAGCAGACTGGAAACACTTCTTCTTCGAGTAAAAGTTCGCTTTTTAAGCCTGGGTAGTTGGGCTCGGTGGCGTACCTGATGGCAATGTCACAATCGTCTTTTTTAAAGTCAGTCAGCCATTCAAATGCAGAAATCCTGACATCCAATGATTCGTACTGTTGCTGAAATCGCCAAATTCTTTTGGACAACCATTTGGTGGCAAAAGAGGGCAGTACAGAAATATTCAGAGTACCAGTGGTGTCTTTGTTTTTTAATTGCCGGGTTGCTATTTCAATGCTTTCTAATGCAGATCTGACTGACATCAAGTAGAGTCTTCCTTCAAAAGTCAGTTTCAATGCACGGTTGAATCGCTCAAATAATTTAACGCCTGTGAATTCTTCAAGGTTTTTAATTTGATGGCTGATGGCTGCTTGGGTTACATGCAATTCTTGGGCGGCCAATGTGAAGCTCAGTAAGCGAGCAGAAGCTTCAAATGCCTTGATGGCGCGCAATGGTGGGATGTTCTTATATTTTGTGCTCATTTAGGTAATTCATTGATTTCGGATTAGTGTAACTTATCCGAAGCATAAAAACAATTAGCTTGCCAATGGCTAAAATGGTTGTAAAATACACCTCGATTGGCAATTCAAACGACTGTTTAATTTTTTTTAAGTTAATTAAAATAATTTGAACTTTCTTTGGATTGAGCCCTCAAAGGGTATAAGTGAAATGATTTAAACAGACTTTATTGTCTTCACATTATATTCATATTTGCTGGGTATAATTAAGTTTTACAATTTTCATTGTTCCCCTGAAATCGCAAGATTTCATGTATGTGATCATCACATACGAAAATAGCTGAGGTTTTCCTCCCTCTTCCTCAGCGTTATACTTAAGGCGTCATGAATTTGACGCCTTTTTTTTATCCAAAATATATACCCAGGTTTGTGTAATTTAAAATGTGTGGTGAATTTTTAGGTAAAATTAACCCCATCTCTGTAATTTGGTGGTAAATTATTGGTGCTGTTCTGAGTTTTTATTGTCTTTACTGACTTTGCTTCGAAGTATTCAGAATCAATTTGATTAAACTACCGGTGATTATTTTGCTGAATTTAAAAAAACTGTTTTCAATCATTATTGCGGTCATAGGTTTTGTTTCTTATGATTATATTTACACAGAGACGATAGATGAAATCCGAGTTTTTAACGTCTTCATAGAGTTTTCTTTTTCTATGCTTTCAGCCATTTTATTCCTCTCAATAGACAGCTTAAAAGGTAAGTCTTACTATAAGTTCTTGAGTATTGGGTTTTTCATGGTGTTTGTGTCTATGTTGGTTGATGGGCTCGACCAATTCTATTGGCACAGCCAATTCTACACAGCCATTTGGGAAAAAATCACCTTATTGATTGGTTTCATCATGTTGTTCATTGGTGTTAAAGAGTGGTTAGTAGACCATGCCTTGATGAATGAACAATTAAAAACCTTGGCCAATACCGATGAACTGACTGGTTTATATAACCGCCGGGGCATGTTAAGTAAGATTTCTGCAATGAATGAAAAGGCCATCATAAACAACCAGTCATTGTCATTTATTATTGCAGATTTAGATGATTTTAAGATTTACAATGACACCATGGGTCATGTAGCAGGTGATAAGTTTTTGGCCGACCTAGGTAATTCCTTGTATGGTATGATCAGTAAAAATGCCGCAATAGGACGTTGGGGCGGTGAAGAGTTTGCAATTTGTAAAATTGGCGCAGACTTGGCTACAGCTTATGAGTTTGCTGAAAAAATTCGCACTGCTGTTGCTGGCATACCACTGCCTGAAGCCATGCACAAAGACAATATGACCCTCAGTCTTGGCGTCAGTCAAAAACGCCCTGATGAATCATTTATGGACGCCATTCGGCGGGCCGATCGATTTTTATATACAGCTAAAAATAACGGCAAGAATCAGACTGTCAGTGAGTGAATGCCAAGATCCTGCTGAAAATAGAATAAGTCTTTAGAGTCCTTGATTCTGTCCAGATGTTTCACCATAATGCATACTTTAAAATACAATTGAGGGTTGAATTTGAATCATTTTATTGAAGTTTATGAGCAGGCATTGGATGCAGCGTTTTGTCAAAAGTGTTTAGATAAATTCAACCAAAGCAGTGAGCAACAAAAAGGACGCACTGGCCATGGTGTTGATTTAATTAAGAAAAACAGCACCGATATCACCATCACCCATTCTGAGCATTGGCAGCAAGAGGTCAATCATTTGCAACAAGTGGTGTTGAACGGTTTGGTGGCCTATGTCAGAAAATACCCCTTTGTATTGGTGGGTTCTATTGCATTACAAGTAGAAACACCCAATGGTATCGAACAAATATCTTATGTAGATATTCCAAAAATCAATGATGAGTCACTGGGAAAACTGATCCAAGCCGTGTTTCGTTTAGGTGCCATCAATATACAAAAGTATAAGCAAAATGAGGGCGGTTACTTCTATTATCACTCTGAAATTTACCCGCACCCCAATGATGTTGAGAATGATGCATTGCACCGCAAATTACTGTGGATGTTTTACCTGAATGATGTGGAAGAGGGTGGTGAAACCGAATTTTATCATCAGCAATTGGTGACCAAACCAAAACAAGGCAGCCTGGTGATAGCGCCAGCTGGATTCACCCACACGCACAGGGGTAATATGCCGATTTCAAATGATAAATATATTTTTACTTCTTGGGTTTTGTACCAAAGGGCAGCAAATTTATATGGTGGCAATACAAAATAGCGAGTATTTAGCCACTGAATCGGCGAGACTGGGGTTTATTAATTAATCATAAAAAGAGTTTGCAGTTTGGCAGCATATTCGCTGTTGGGTTTTCCATATTATTATTTCAGCCTTCATAATGGTTAAACCAATAAATAACATTAAAAGGTGTTGGAATAGAAAATATCTTCATATTTCTACAAATATATTTGTTTTAATTGAATTAATTTATATATTGTTCTATTGTTGTTGAGGTGACCAGCCCAATAAACCACTACCAATTGTAAAGAGAGACTTTTACATCAAGAAAGCATGCTTTCTTGATGTTGCTTAGCGAATTCAGCTGGTGTCAGCATATTTAACCCGCCATGCGG
>CANNAM010000002.1 GCA_947502595.1 uncultured Marinicella sp.
TGTCTCCGGTTGTTAGTCCTTGTTATTATACAAGCCAGGTACTTTGATACCGTCCTGGGGGCGTTCATCACATCAGGCATCATTTAAGAATAGTAAATCAGATCTTTTGAAGTGATTTAGCTTTGAAAATTGTTAATGCGAGCTGTGAAATCACTAAGAAAGAGAACAAGCGGTGACTAATTATGCTTTTAAGGTGGTTTTAGTAGATTTTATTCGAGTTGCACGGTTGCAGACAGAATCTGCTGATGTGTTTTTGATGTTAATTGAGCTATTCCAGAGCGGATGCGAGCTTAATTCCAAGGGTCCATTTGCGCTTTGTATTAATTGAATATTCTTTAAGTTGTTCAGCTGTTCCAACCGCTGAAAAAATCGTCAGGAACGATTTTTCACGTTAGCCCCGAAGGGGTAAGTATCAGGGATGATACGAATAAAATCCAATTGATTTAAACCCCTTAAGCTCATCCAGCCAAGCATCAGGGTTTATGCCGATTTCATCAATTAATTTGACTGTTTTTTCTGAGATAAACCCTCGCTTATCATCCCTAATACACCTACCAGTTTCATCGACTAAATCAATGTAACTGGAAAGGTAAAATGGTAGGTCACTGAGATCTTTTCCAAACCCTGATAACCAAGTGCTCTGATTCTCAATGCGTTCTTTAATTGAAGTGAAATCAGAACCCTTTAAATCTTTGGCCATTGCCGATCTAATCGGGTTCAAATCAACACGCACAGCGGCATAAAGTAACCACTTCTTTTGCTTCGCAAAAACCGTAATCACTTTTTAGCCTATGCTGCCATGCAAGTTAAAAGGGCTCTTTCATCAAGTAAGGCTTGGCTTTTGAAACGTGATTCCCAAAAATGACCTGTGCATTTATCTTCTTCATTAGCAATGCGAGCAACATACTCATTAATCGCTTTCATGTACCATGATACTGACATCAATCTGTCGCGGTATTCAATGACATATTCTTTAACACGCCGAAGCTCAGCTTCGGTTTTAATTTCACCTTTCAGATATCGATCACACAATACAGGCAGTGAGTATAAAGAACACCAAGTCATAAGTACCTGAGTGGCGTTCCATTCTTCAGTTGAATTAATCTTCAGAACGATATGGAAATGATTCGACATAATGGCATATGAACACACATCTATGGCGAATACAGAAGTGACCTTTTTGATGCGGTCAATGAGCCATTGACGTCGATGCTCAAACGACTTACCTGATACCATATCTACACCACATAAGAAGGCTCTTCTTACACATCTAGAGACAATGTGATAATACGGCGTCTCCTCGACACATATCTGCCTATTCCGGGCTAAAGTCATATGAAATTCCATTTAAAAATATGATTTTGGACTTTCAAGGCAAAATTATCTGTAGCAATTTTCTGATGAGTCTGTAAGAATATTCCTACGGGATGTATGTCCCTGATTAGTTGTGATTAGTTGCTGATTAGTTGCTCTACGGGATGTATGTCCCTGATTAGTTGCCTGATTAGTTGTCTGATTAGTTCTGATTAGTTCCCTGATTAGTTCCACTCAATCCATCGAAATCACCTTGGTATTTCTGATGACAGGTTTCAGCCAGTGAATCAATTTTATCAAAGCAAGCTGCTTCATTTTCACACAGGGCTTTCAACATTGAAGCCTGAAGATTTAAAATTTCTTGTTCACTGGCATCGGGTTCAATACAACCAGATAAAACCACCATCAGCAAAATGGGAACAAGTGTTTTATACTTCATCAATTCGAGTATATTTCATGATTTAACTGGGTGTAGTTAAAGCAAATATTTTGTAAAACTCATCAATAGGGATAGGACCCGCTTTCATAATCGTATCCATGAACAGCATTAAATTAAATTGACTGCCAAGACGCTCTTTTTCAGCATGCAATAATTTAGTGAATTGGCTTCCTCCTAAAAAGTAGGATGTTAATTGCATCGGCGAACTGATAATTCTTCCCCATAGGCTTTTTGCAAATTGTGGTGCCAGCAATGAGGTCTCGGTTGAAAATTTCATGACCTGATCTTGACTCCATCCATTGCAATGTACTTGCATTGAGGTGTATGCCCGGTTTGCATTTTCAAGCCGTTTGCGTAAATGTGCCAAATAGGTCAAGTGATTCTCTTTTTCCCAGCCAGCATCAAGCAGTACTTTTTCGGTGAATGTCGCCCAACCTTCTGTGTAGGTGCCATAAGGGAATAACAAGCGTATTGGGTGCGCAGTTTCCCTGCTTATTTTAAGCTGCATGTAATGACCCGGAAATAATTCATGGATGACGATCATGCGATTGAATGGTTTATTGAATGATGCCCAAAAATCCAGCTGTTCTTGCTTGGGAAGTGTTTCAGGAATGGAAGGTAAGTTCAATGTGGTGATTGGATTAGGGTCAAAAGGTGGCGCACTGGCTACCCATCCAATCCTTGCTGCAGGACCTGCACTTTCAGGAGCAGTGATGATGCGTAAGGTGTTATTCTTGGGTAATGTTGCTATTTCATTTTCTTTGATGAATTGTACAGCCGCTTCCGAGAGTTGATTCCAAAATTGAAGATATTCTTCAGCGTTTAACGGCGCATCCTTTTCCATGTCAGCCAGTGCCTTTGCAGTAAGCTCATGGTAATTATCGGGAATGGGTTCATTAGGGTAGGTCGCTTGTAAATACGTTTTTGATACCTCTCCCATCAAAGTCCTGACAATTTCTATTTCTTCCAATGCCATTTGAGCAAGCGCTTCAGGAGTCAAGTCGCTGTCAGTGTAGAGTTTAAGTCTTCTGGCATATTCGTCGTAACCAATGATTTTCTTTGGCTTTAAGACATTTTCACTGAGTGCACCTTTTGCATATGAATGTAACGCATCCAAACGATTGATTACATTTTCAAGTTTCAAGTTATAGTCTTGACAACTTATAGTTGAGAATTCAGCTTTAAGAGATTGACTCAATTTATTTTTGTAAAACGCTAAAGAATTATCCAGACTTTTGATGCCTTTTGATAAATCATCTTCGGCAACCTTTATGAGGTTGTTTTTTGCTGCATGACTGAGTTCTGATACCTGGTCTAACCGTTGACAAATCAAATCGTGTTTTTCAGGTGTTATTAAATAATCTACTTTTAGTATTGGATCGATGGCACCAGCAATCAGTTTTGTGTACATCAGCAGAGAGCTTTTGTGCAATGACAATTTTTTCCATTGATCTATTTCTGACAGAACTTGAACACGCAATAATCGAGCATCAATATTATCAATTTCAGCGACTGTTTTTGAAAGCTTTAATAAAACCTGTTCATTGAAGCTAAGCCATTTTTCAATGTTGTTTTGGGAAAAATTTTCAAATTGAAAAATGGAAGCATGCATTCCTCTTGACAGTGATTTTGATGGATAGAAACTCTTCCATTCAGTGATGTATGTCTCATCAAGACCATGCGACCATGTTGTGGTGTGCAGAAAACAGAGTAGTGCAAAGAGTATTTTTTTTAAGGATTTCATTGTTCACATAATTTCAATTATCTTTGAGAGTGGCTTAACTTCAACAGTGCGTTCACAGTCATGGTTGGAAACAAATCATTGCTTGGTTATTCAAAGCCATTGATAAAGATTAAATCTACATTGGCTTCAAAAGCACCGATGTCTCGTAGGGTATTTTCTATTGGGAAGCCACGTTGGTCTAGGGTGGTGGCGGTCATAACATCGGCAGCATCTAAGGCTTCACTGCCCACCAGCAAGGCATGTGTCAGAACACAGCTGCCATCTGCCAACGGTATCACACAACCATTGTCTTCAAGGTTAGCTATGGTAGATGTTGTGAGGTTATTGTCCATGGTTAGCAGACAGTTTTGGTTGTCTTGGTCCGATATGTTATGACTGCCTGCAAAGGATGGTTGATTGCTCGAGCCAGTGGATATAAAACAGTCTGCACCATTGGCAAAGAATGAAGTGTTACCACTGAATAAAGAGTTATTGACGGTGGTCAGAAAACTTGAACTGTTTAATGCACCGCCTAATTGTCCACTGGAATTGTCAATAAAGGTGCTGTTGTTGATGCTGCTGAGTACTTCTCCATTGCTGATGGCGCCACCATAGCTGGCAGAACTGTTACCTGAAAAAGTGGTATTTACAATTTGATTGAGCATTTCATTGGTGTAAATCGCGCCTCCACTTGAATCGGCATGGTTACTGATAAAACTGCTGTCCTCAATTAAAGTGATCACACCTCTGCTGTAAATTGCACCACCTTCTCGGTCTGTGGTGTTATTGTCTAAAAACAGGCTGTTTTTTATCAGTGGAATGCTGGTATTGAAACTAGTATAAATGGCGCCTCCACTGCGGCTGGCTACATTGTTAACAAAGATACTGTTGGTGATAAAGCTGATGGTATCAAGGTTAAAAATAGCCGCCCCAAAATGAGATTTACCCGAACTGATGACAGTGTTTTCAAGCGACAAAACCCCATCATTCCAAATGGTGCCCCCAAAAAACTTATCAACGATGTCATTGCCATCAGTACAACCATGGCTCAAGATGATGTTTTCAAGACTCAGGCTACCAGCACCTTCAATTCTAATCAACCTAAATTCAGAAGCATCTGCGGTGTCATCACCGTTACAAAGCAGATTTTCATCTCTTTGTAGCATATGCCCCATGCCATTGAGAATAATGGTTGACGTAACATAAGGCAAACCGGTGTTGCCGTGATTTACATTAGCAGTCTCTGCAGCAACCGCCAGCGTTACATCTTGGGATAATTCAATGGTATCGGCACCATTTCCTGCCACACATTCGCCTGGTGTTGCACCTGATGCGGTGTCGGTATTTGCAGCAATTATGGCTTCAACAATTGTACAAACCCCATCATCTGCCACCATGCCATCGCTGCCATCAACGACAACAGTCGCTGCTTGGGTGATGTTGATGCTCATAAAGCAAGTGAGTATAAACAGTTTGTTATTTAAAATATTTTTCATATTCCCCCATAATAGATGTATTTTGTAGAAATTATAATTCACAAGATATAAATCTTAAAGCCTGTGTATAAAAAGTATGTTCTGACTATAGTTGATTGTCGAGACGGTGACAGTTTCTAGTTTTAACTCTTTTGTAAATGATGCGTATTTTCTTGTCATTTTGGACCATAATTAGTTATTAATAACTGTCCAGTTTATTAAGGGAGTTCAGACATTTTTTAGTCTGAATTGTTTTGCCTTATATGAGTATTTAAAACCACAGTCGATTTATCAATCGCTGATTGCTTATCTATGTTCAATTGGGTTTAAATAATATTTTATCTTTTTCATTTACCAAGATTCTTTAAACAACCGAACGAAATTAACACCTAATATTTTATCAATTGAAGCTGGTGATAAACCACGACGTTTCAATTCATCAGCGATACTTGACATTTTGTGAGGGCCATTCAAACCAACTACATAGGGAGGAGGCCCTTCCCCTGGCGCAGCAACACCAGTCTCTTTACGCATGGCGTTAATTTCATTCCACATTGCCATGTTTTCAGGGCCAGTATCAAAGCCCAAAACAGGCGTATCACTGCCTATTCCAACATGCTCTACACCACAAACATTAATCGCATGTAAAATATGCGTCATAAAAGCATCAAGAGATTGTTGTTCAAGGTCTGGTGTAAGATAACTCATCTCATAGATGCCAACCACACCCCCTTGGTTAGCGATGGCTTTAAGCAGAGAGTCGCTTTTATTCCGTTGGTGAGGGTTCACTGTGTAACAACCTGTATGTGTCATCCCGACAGGCCTTTTGTTAACTTTTAATACGTCCCATGCAGTTTGTTCATGCGCATGAGATAAATCCACCAGCACATCTGAATCTTGCATCATTTCAACCGCATCTTCACCTAATTGGGTCAAGCCAAATGGCGGTTTTTTTGTCATGACACCAGCGCCAAAAACATTGCTGATGTTATAACCAGGTTGCATAATTCGCACACCACGCTCTGCAAAATGTTGGATGTTTTTTAAATCATCAACCAGCATGGTGGCAGTTTCAAATGAATAAATGATACCAGTTCTTCCTGTATTGTATGCAATCATTAAGTCATCAAATGAATTGACATGCATGAGTTCTTTAGGATTGGCTGCGTAAATAGAAGGCAGAGAATCTAAGATTTCATTGCATTCATCGAAAGTGCTTTTGCTACCGCCTAATGATAATTTGAAAGCAGTTAAACCCGTTTCATGCAATTGAGATTTTGTGATTTCATCGAATGGATCACCAAACTCGGAGGTTATGACCATGTTGCCATTGATAACCATCTTTGGAGTCTGATGTAATGGGCTTTTTGGCATACATGAAGCCAAACTTAAACCGCCTAATGTTGCACAGCCAAGTAATCCACTTTTTAATAACTTTCTTCTATTGATAGGCATAACTTTAATTTGTGAGTTGACATTTAAAAGTATTAACGAATTTTATTTTATTTAAGTTATTAATAATTTTAATTATTATCTATAAATGGGACACACACTTTTCAAAGATTCCAGCTTGAGTTTTCATATTGACTTTTTGTTTTAGTTGTTTAGAAATGCTGGATGATGTATTAACGAATTTGGTTTGTTGATGATTTAGATTGATATTCAGCGGTTTTACTTGATTGTAAACGACTTGGGTGGCTGCAGACAGAATCTGCTGATATGGCCTTGGTGGTTATTTAGCTATTCCAAAGCTGGAATAAGCTTTAATCCTACACTGAATTTCTTGCCAGCTTGTTTACTGAAATCTTTCAGTTGATTAACAGTTCCAACCGCTGTTATTCCGATAGATTTAAAGCCATTTAATTCAACCAAACAAGTATCAGGATTCAAATTCAAACGTTCCAGAATCGGTGATAACTCAGCTGGCATAAACCCGCGTTTATGAGCCAAAATAACTCGCCCGGTTAAATCCACCAAATCAAGGTAAGCGGATAAGGAATAAGGCAAATCATCCTCACCTTTGCCAAATGCCAAAAGCAAGGTAGATACTCTGTATAACATCAAGCACCATTTTGATTTTTCGCATTAATTTCAATCAAGTTGAACTAACTCGGTAAAACCTTTGTGAACCAAAGTTGCTGTTTTGTTTGCACATGGAATGAATACACATCAATAGCTTCCGCATGATGGCACATATGGCTTGTTTTTTTGCCAAGTGATTGTCGTTAATCAGGTGCTGATAGTACGCAGAGACATTGATGTTATGGTGCGCCATCCTCAATGCAGTCATGTACAGTGCATCTCTGATGTATTTGTTACCAGTTTTGCTGATTCTTGATTTTCTGTTGATTGAAGATCCAGACTGCACAATGGTTGGGTTCAAACCCGCATGAGCAACCAGTTGTTTGGATGTCATGTTGGGGTCTAACAGCGCCAGTTCGCCTATGAGTTTGATTGCTGTTTTATCTGCGATGCCATTGATGGCAATCAATCGTTCATACATGGCTTTGGCAACATCACAATCTGAGATGATTTGAATGGTGTGATTAACCAGTTGATCAATTTGTTCTTTCAATTGCTTTAAACTTTGATTCATGTTTTCAATGATGAACTCAGGTGTGAAGTCTGTGGATTGATAAGCATGAAGCTGATTTTTAAGTTTGGTTTGTGCTTTGATTTGTTGGCTCAAGTGCCTGCTACAGCTGCGTATGGCAAACAAAGCCTCCTCTGGAGCCTGCCACTCTTCAAACTCCATTCTTAAAGTGAATTGAGCCAATAAATAGGCATCAGTTTGGTCGGTTTTAGACTTTTGCATTAATACTTTAGAGAAGTTATGAGCAACCCTCGGGTTAATCACCATCAGCTTTATTTTAGGCTGTTTGTCCAGTGCCAATGCCAAGTCCAAATGATAATGACCTGTCGTTTCAAGGCAGACATGAGACACCTTGCGTTTTGACAAACACTTGATGAACTTTTTGTGACCAGCTGAATCGTTTTCAAACTGTAGACTCTGAGAATCCTTACCATTCAAAACAATCACAACATCAAAAGTATTTTTACTTACATCGACACCACAAACATTCATAACAAACTCCAAAATTACCAATCATTCACTTATAATAAATATCAGGTTTCCCGACCCTGTCACCTTGCTAATCGACCTTGTAGATTCAGGCTCAGGAACTTGTTCGAGGCCTCGGATACTCCACGATTTGGACAAAGAGGGCGGGAGGCCTATCTACGTACAAGCTCACAATTGTGGCTTAAGGTTGGGGCGACCTTCCCGACATTTCCCTAATAATACAACCAAACCAGATTAGTTATATTAATTTGGTGATTGAATTATTTAAAGAATGGGTAGCATACAAGGTTGGGCTAAGCTCCGCGCAGCCCAACATCAAACCTTCAGTCACACCAAAATATTCAATAAAAAAAACAGCTATAAAATTTAAGAAATATAGATCTCTTTCGAAATAAACAGCATCATCAAATCAACCACCTATTGTTGGGCTTCGCAAGCTCAGCGCCAACCTACATTTTTTAAAATATTCGCCGAAATTTTGGTTATTGGATAATTGGCTTCCATAGCCCCAATGACCAGCCCAATAAACCACTACCGCTTGTAAAGAGAGTCTTTTCATCATGAAAGCATACTTTCATGATGTTGCTTGGCGAATTCAGTTGGTAGCAGCATGCTGTGGTAATGACAGGGCTCTTTTTATGTATTTGGTAGGTATCTTTTGTTTAGGCACCATTTATTTAGGCAACAATGCTCAAGTCGGCGTCCACTTGAAATCAGGCGCTGACAAGCCCATATTGAAAGCTTATTAAGTAAAGACTTTTCACTTTAAGGTTTAATTATGACAAATTCACCCATTCAAATAGTTTGTTCTGGTTGTGGTGCGAAAAATCGTGTACCTGACAGTAAACTCAATGACCAGCCACTTTGTGGTAAATGTCGGCAGCCGGTTCTCGCAACTCTGCCAGTAATTGGCAGTGACCAAAATTTGATGCGTTTCATTGAGCACAATGATCTGCCGGTGGTTGTGGATTTTTGGGCAGAATGGTGCGGTCCTTGTAAACAATTTGCACCAACTTTTGCACAGGTTGCTGGTGAATCATTTACCCAGGCTTGTTTTATCAAGTTGAATACTGAACTGAATAAAAATACCGCAGGTCGTTTTGATATCCGATCCATCCCTACCTTAATAATCTTTCATCACGGTCAAGAAGTGGCTCGCATGTCTGGCGCTTTACCTAAGTCGCAATTTAAACAATGGTTGGCACAAAACCTGCCTTCAGCCTGATCAGGTAAATACACCCTGAAAAGTGTTTGGTTACAAAGTGCTTGGTTACAAAATGATTGGCCAGGTTTTTACTGCAGTTGCTATTCAAAACCATCTTTAAAAATCAAAAGCTGATTAATCCAATCACGAATTAAGGCTTGGTCATTGAGGCTCAAAGGTGGTGCATCGCGAGGCATGCGGTTGCCTGATAATTGGTTGCTGCAGTTTATTTTAAAGAACAGATAACTCAGGCTGACCAATCCGGGTTCAACTCGATTTAATTCCGGGATTTGGAAACTGGGAACCGCTACTGTGTCCTGCTCACCCAGGGTTAAGTCCATGAAGGCAATCGGATCAGGCGGACCGTGACAGGCGATACAGTGGTTATCAAATATCGGTTGTATGTCATGATCGATGGTTACATTTGGTGCTGCAACAATGGCACTCAGATCATCACAGCCGCTGATGCCAGCGATGCTCGAATCAGCCAATAAAAACCCTACCAATAACAACCATACATGTCGCATTAGGTGATATTCATAAAACCCAAGTCACTGCTGTTAAAACGGCCGATATTGGGCAAAATGTCAGGAATCTGACTGATACCCACACCAAACCATTGGGCAATGGTGGCCACATATTCATCCACGGCGGTGGTTGGGATACAACGACCGTGATCACTGACGGAATCAATACTGCCCGGTTCGATGATGGGCATATCACCGTAAAAATCACCGCCATTTACCGCACCACCCATGACAATATGACTGGCACCCCAGCCATGATCTGAACCCTGACCATTGGACACCCAGGTGCGAGAAAAGTCTGAAGCAGTAAACAATGTCACTTGGTCTTCAACCCCCAATTCGGCCATGGCTGCTTGAAATGCCGTTAGCGCACCATCAACATTTTGCATACCGATGGCATGGTCATTGAGGTGGTTGTCATGGTTATCAAAACCACTTAAGCGGCAGAAGAACACCTGCCGATTCATACTTAAATCACTTTGGACCGAGATCATGCGTGCCACCATCTCAAGCTGTTCTGACAATGTATTCCTGCCTTGTTGTGGTGGAAAAGTCGTGCTCAAAGGATTGGCATTGTCTAAAGCCACTGAAATCACGCCGTCTAAATCCAGTGAACGTCGAAAAATATCTGCATACCCTTGTTTAAAAAGATTGGTCTGAGGTTCGTTCAGCAGTGCATTGATTGCAGCTAATCGTGCTGTACCTGCTCCCCACTGCACATCATTTAAACTTAAACTGCCTTGATTGGTCATGTGGTATTGATTGATAATTTCACCCACTTGCAACTGATTACTGCCTGAAAGTGAAATGTTCATGGACAAGTCATTACCGCTGTTCATGGAACTGTGCAACAAATCGGCAATCCGGCCAGACCAACCAGATAATGAGGCCTTGTCAGCCACCGATGTTTGCCACTGAATTTGCTGATCTAAATGAGAAAACAAATTAATTGGCACCGGTACTGACCCGTTGTTGTATTCTGCTTGATTAATCGGGTATGCCAAGGAACCGACATTACTCACTACAGCCACCCTATTTTGATCAAATAAACTTTGAATACCGGTTAAATTAGGGTGTAAGCCCCAATTACGACCACCGTTATTGGCTGGAGAAATGGCCAATAAACCAGTGCGATCCAAGGCCAAATCACCACGAACCTGCGCATAGGCGTTGTGTTCTGCCACACCTCTTGGTACCACCATATTGGCAGAATCATTCCCACCATCTAAGAAAACACAGACCAAAGCTTTATAGCCAGTGCCCCGAGTACCGCTGTTATTCAACGCAGCCGCCTGAGCCAGTTGTAATACACCACCGGCAGACAACAACCCTCCGGTAGCCAAAGCGGTGCACATGGATCGCTGTAAAAAATCTCTTCTTTTCATCTTATAACTCCTAGCCCGAATATTTCATGTAAGAATGGAATTTAGGGATAAAACCATTCAGTTAAACACTGTACTCAGAATTTGTTTAAATTTATGAAACATATATTAATATTACTTATTTTTATGGGTTACGCGAAATGTTCGGGCTAACGTTGCACCACAAAATCCGGTGATAACACCAGAACATAGATTAAGGAAGCCAGCCGGGTAATTGCAGGTTCCTGATTGATCTCAGTCAATAAATTCATACCCACAGCTCTGGTCTGGGTCGACATTTGTCCGGAAAACAGCAACAAATCCAAGTGATCTAATAATGCCGCCGGGGTATCAATCAACAGCAGCTCTCGCTGTAACTGCAAGCGTGGCATATTTTCATTCCAATGGGTCACCAAGTGATGTCCCCGGTTAATGGCTTCATTCATTTCATTGGCGACACTGATGACAGTGGTTTCACTGGTAATCTGAAATTCTGGTGACACCAGACCTTGGTCACGAACAGGTCCGGGCAATTGAAACCCTGGTGTAAAGAAATTGAACACCGAAGGAGCGCCCAAAGGCCGTTGTAAATAACCATATTCAGGGTTCCAGTTACCGTAACGACCAGTGGGACTGCGCGCTTCAAAAGCGCGCAGTAAATTGAGATAACGTAACAGCGGCTCTTTTAATTTTCCGTATGCAGGATCAGTGAGGTGACTCGGATTACGCGCCTCATCGTCAGTTAAAATGGCCCGAATAACCGCTGCCAAATCACCCCGCACACCGGCGCCATTGTCCACAAAGACTTCTGCCACCCGCTGCACATAAGCCGGCGATGGGTTACTGGAGACAAATCGCTGTATCAGTTGTTTGGCTATAAACGGTGGTACATTGGTGTGATTAAAAATGTTGTCCAATGCCGCAGTCAAATCTTGGTAGGCAGTTTGTCCGGCTGGAATTTGAACATTATTTAACAGGGTTTTGGCACCGATGTCATGATAATTTTCAAAGGGTTCCATTGGTGCATAAGCATCAACAGTGGCTTCAGTTGGATTACACCACAACCAATTCCATTCAGGACAACCGGCATAATTCCAGCCGGTAAAAACCCGCGCAAAGTTCTCGATAGTGGTTTGATCATAGGTGGGAATGGGGTTGTCATCAAGATCCAAAATTTCAGTACCATCTAAGTTAAGTTGATGCAAACCAATTGAAAATAACTGCAAAACTTCACGGGCATAATTCTCATCCGGCTGCGTGCCTTGTACCGGATCGGCTTTGGCATTTCGGAACATACCTAAATAAAACCCCATCATGGTATTGAGCGTCACATCTTCCAACAAGTCCCGGTAATTACCAAAGGCATTGATGGCTAACATGTCATAGTATTTAGCCAAGCCCATGACTTCATTACCTAAACTGGCGCCATCGGACACCACAAATATTTCCGACCAGGCAAAAGCCATGCGTTGGCGTAACTGATCAGGACCTTCTGCCGAGTTAAGAAACCATGATTCCATCCTTGAATTTTGATACAAAGGCCATTCGGGGTTGTTCAAAATGGCTTGCATACAGGGTTCTTGCAAAGTAGCCGGTTGATTGATTTGTTCAGTTATCCACTGATCCACACCCAGCGCTTGTAAGCGACGAATTTCAGACAACTTGGCTCCATAGGTGGCCTGATACAACAAGCGAGCAGCCGCTTGATCAGTGAGTAAGGAATTACTCGGGGCGGCCGGATACAGGTTCTCTACACCCGATTTAAAAATACTGTCCGAGGTGCAATAAGCGCCAACACCTTGGCACCAAATCAATACCAATACAAACCCACAAGTTCGGCTTAACATCTGCAATATTCCATACTGTTTAATAACAAGCTTTTACTATAATCAAAAGCGTATTATTTAATTCAAAATTATCTTAACTATCGGATTAACGGTCATATAAAGTGACTAAACGGTCGCAGTACAACTGAATTGCTCCCTACAAACGCCTCCAAAGTTAAACAGCGCAATCCAACGGTTTATGGCGAGTCTAACCCTGCCTATACAGTTAAAATGATTCAGTAAATGGTGGTTTTTAGCCATGCTAATTGAATATTTCAAACCAACAACAGTTGTTTAGAGTTGTCAGCTGCTGCCGACCGACAAAACCGCAAATTTTGTATCTGTTTGACTGAAGTCAACAGCCCTAAAGGTTGGTTTTTATGCCGTACAATTCTATTGAATTACAGTAATTTAAGGTGTTGGGCTTCGCGGAGGTCAGCCCAACCTATCTGGCTGAACTTTGTTTTATTTATTTAAAATGCTAAAGTGAGTTATTTCAAAAATACAGTCAGGTATGGATTTTTTGATATTATTTGGTGTTATTTTATTGGCAATCACTTATTGGGACAGCCAAAGAGAAGAAACTGACACGGTGTTGTTGTTGGAGTGGTGGGCATGGTTTGATGTCAGCAAAGAAGAACACCCAACACTGTTCAAAACAATCATATACATCCAAACAATTATTGGGATTGGTATGATTGTGGTTGGCCTCTTGTTTTAAAGAAGACGGATGTTTAACCCGTTATTGGTCAGTAAAACCCATCTTATGACACTCTGCTCACCACCATAATTAAGTTATAATCACATCAAATTTCAACTGATTGGATTATGCATGTACCCCGCTGTTAAATCTTTTGCCAGAGAACATCCTACGATGGTCCTAACCCTCAGTTATGTTTTGATTACAGCCATTGGAACTATTTATAGTTTTTTCTTTTATGGTGAATTCGATATCAACATCATTAAGTTTGCCGACCTGAGTGACTTTCTGCTTGTGGCCATACTAGAGCCGCGCTCGCTGTTCATGTTTACTTTTATTGTTTTATTGATGTTGGCAGCCTACTGGTTTGATACATTACTCAGAAAACGGTTTAAATTTTATCATAATTTTGTGCACAATCGAATGAAGGCCAAGTACACCGACCCTATTATGGTTATGGGCATCGTGTTGTTATTCACAGTGATAATGATGCGTGATTTGGCAGTCAAGAATGCTGAGCAGATTAAAACTCATGGCAAAGACAGTTACCAAGTGATGTTTTCAGAAAACGGTGAAGAGGTTTCATCAAAACAACTTGAATTGTTAGGCAGTACCTCACGGTTCGTTTACCTCTATGACCAAAACAATAACAAGGCGGTGGTCATTGCTCCTGAAAATATAGGTTACATGCGCAAGTCAGTGACTGAAAAGAATACAGCCAAAGAAGCTGAAAGCACCCCAAAGGAATCAGATAAAAATCAAGACAAAAGCGAAAAGACCAAGTGAATTTGAGCCGTTAAAAACATTGTTTTTTGCTACAGAAAGAGCCTGCAAAAATAAATTTTTAGAATGGCGTAAAGACCAGTTAAACCAAAGCATAAATACCCTGTTTAATTAGTGAAAACACCTACAACACATGGCTTTTTATAACCCGGGCTTTTGCTCATACCCGCGCAGCGACATGAAGACGATGAATACCAGAACCCATTAAATAAAGCAAAAGGGTGCCCCGCTCAGGAGCACCCTGATTAACTTTTAAAACTCGTTCAATACTTCACGATCATTCAAAACCTCGCCCAAAGGTATAAGGTGCGCCAGCGGCTTCTAGCGCTGCTTCATAGTTTGCTAATGTATTGAAATAAGCCTTCAAATCAGCTCGAAAGGTTTTGAAATCTGTTGTCGCGATTTCAATGTTCCGTTGCTGAGTTGTTGTTGGGTTTTGAGTTGTTTGCCAATGTCCCCAGACAACCAGTCCTACCCTTGCTCTGATGGACGGCGACGTACTTTCATCTAAACTTTGACGCACAGCATCACCATAAAGGCGTTGCTGTAGCTTGGCTAAATCCAATTCCAAATTTTTGAGGTCTTGGAACATTTTTTCGGTCGCTTGAGGGGTTCTTAACAGCGCATTTTTCAAGTGTTTTAAGCGCTTACCCGCTTCGCTCAGTTTGCTGCCAGCGCTAGAAACTTGCCGAGACAGCTCACTGGTTTTTGCTTGAAAGGCAGCTATGGCATTAAAGTCAGCAGCTGAGCTGGAAACAGGTTTAACTTTAAATGCTTGCGGCGCACCTACTGATTCCAGCTTTCCATCATGCGCAATATATAATGCCACATGGTAGTTACCAGGCGCTGCAAGCGGACCTTCTGCATCACTAACCCAAGGTGGTTTGAATGCGGGTTGGGTTAAATTGATTGGGTCTGGAGCTGCTAATTTCAAATCCCAACTGACGCGATGTAAGCCTTCTTTGGCGGCACTTTTTATCCAGCGCACAGGCTGGCCGTTTGCATTGCTGACCAATAACAACACTTGCGGTTCATCTTCTCCAGATTCCTGCAACAGCTGTTGCCATCCTGGGAAAGCAATGTTGGCATTTTTTTCTACCAAGGCTTTTTCAGAACGCTGCCGTTGCTGTTTTGCGGTTGTTGGCACAGCATTCAGATAATAGGTAAATACAGCACCAAAAGGTGGATTTTCTGACGCGAAACTGGTGGTGCCCTGTCCTGGCATGCTCTTGGCTTGCATCGGCACACTGGGCACATACCACCAAGCATCTCTGACTGGGAAAAGTTTGTTTGTTTGGTCTTTTATTGCGCTGCTGATACCTCTCAACGGCGCATAATCATCCAGCACATAGAACCCACGACCAAAGGTAGCTCCAACCAAATCATCATCTCTTTGATGCAATTCTATATCACGAAACGCAATGGTAGGCACGCCAGCATTTAACATGATCCAATTAACCCCTTTGTTGGGTGAAAAGTACAGGCCAAACTCAGTGCCAACAAATAACAGATTTTCATCAATATGGTCTTGTTTGACAACCCAAATAATCGTGTCCTTGGGCAAATCTCCTGCAATTGACTGCCAATGGCGACCCCGATCGTTACTGATGTAAAGATAGGGTTTATAATCACCCAATTTATGCGCATCTGCTACCGCAAAAACAGTGTTTGCATTGTGACTAGATGCTTCGACATCATTGATAAAAGCCCGTTCTGGCACTTTTGGCAATGTGCTTTTTCGCCAATTTTGGCCACCGTCTTCGCTGACATGTATCAGCCCATCATCTGAACCGGTATACAGCAAACCTTCGACTTGAGGCGATTCTGAAATGGCTGTAAGTGTTGCATATTTAGACATGGCACTGTTGTCATAAAGTGCATCAACACTCCAAACACGTTTATCCATGGTTGCCAGCTCATAACGATTGGTGTTGGTGGTTAAATCCTGACTGATGGCAGTCCATGAATTGCCTTGGTCCTCACTTTTCCAGACCCTTTGTGAGGCAAAATAAACACGTTTGTTATTGTGCGGACTCACTTCAATGGGGCTGTCCCAATTCCAGCGTTCGGGCGGCTCATTCGGTTCTGCTTGGGGCTGGATGTTGATCACTTCATCAGTGCGGCGATCAAGTCGGTACAAAGTGCCTTGTTGAATTTGCAGGTAAGCAATGTTGGGATCTTTTGGGTCAAAAACCGCATCAGATCCATCTGCACCCAGAGGCACATACCAGTCTTGATTGCGTACACCTTCGGTATTCATTGTTCTGGAAGGTCCAATTAAAGTACCTAAATCTTGAGTACCCCCGACGATGTTATAAAAAGGTTCCGAATTATCCAAATCAAGTTTGTAGAACTGCGAAATGGGTAAGTTCGGAAAAAGCCGCCAAGTGGTGCCTTCATCAAAGCTCTCGTACAATCCACCATCGGTGCCTGAAATCAAATGCCTGCCATCCTCTGGATTAATCCACAAGGCGTGATTATCACTGTGCTTTTCACTTCCATTACCCAAATAATCAAAGGTTTTTCCGCCATCCCGCGAGACGTGATAGAACACATCCATTTGGTAAATAAGATCGGCATTTTGGGGTGACACTACAATTTCTTGGTAGTAATGTGGGCCGGTTCCTCCTGATATATAGCTGTTTCTTTTTTCCCAACTCTCGCCTTTATTCGTTGACCGATAAAAACCTTTTTCCTCATCATTGGCTTCAATGGTTGCATAAACCAGATTGGGGTTTGCGGGAGTAACAGCCAACCCTATCTTGCCCATATCACCTTTTGGTAGGCCCGTTTTGACTTGCTGCCATGAATCACCGTTATCAGTTGACTTGTAGATACCAGAATTGGGACCACCGGCTATAAATGACCATGTTTTTCTTTGGCGTTGATAAGTTGCTGCATAAATGACATCAGGATTGGATGGATCAAATACTGTATCGGTAACACCGGTATTTTCGTCAATTTTGAGCACCGATTGCCAAGTTGTTCCACCATCTGTGGTTTTATACAGGCCACGCTCACCACCTGCAGACCAAAGCGGTCCTTCAGCAGCCACAAACACCACATCGCTGTTTCTTGGGTCAACTAAAATTTTGCCAATGTGTTCGGATTGTTTCAGGCCCATGGCCTGCCACGTCTTACCACCATCTTTACTTTTATAAACACCATCTCCCCAAGCCACATGGCGACCACTTACATTCTCTCCAGTACCCACCCAAATAACTTCTGAATTATTAGGGTCAATGGTTACTGTACCAATGGAGTATGATTTTTGGCTGTCAAAGATGGGGGTCCAAGTGGTTCCTCTGTTGGTGGTTTTCCATACACCGCCAGAGCCAACAGCAACATACCAAGTGCTTTTATCTGTATGACTAATTGCAATATCAGCAATTCGCCCACCCATCAATGCAGGACCAATACCACGTATTTGGAGCCCTGAAACAGCCTTAGCAATGGCAGCTTTGTTGCTTGTTTTTGCCACAACATTTGGGCTTAAAAAAATAACTAAAATGAATGATAATGTCAGGGCAAAGCGGATTTTGTACATGATGAAATCTCTTAAGATGGTTATGAATGTAACTTAATTAATCTGATCACAAATAGCAAGCACAAACAACTAAGGAAAAGGCTGTCATTGGATGTTATACCAGTGTTTGATTGGGTTTAGGTGGCATATTTACCAGGTAATTGATTATCTCAAATAAATTACACCTTCACCAAATTACCCACAATGGCTGCGCTTCATCTCTTTAGGCTATGGTTGGTTCGATTGATAAGCAATATAAAATAGTTGCAGCATGTAAGGGCTGAGTGCAGCTCAGACCCTTACAACTAAAACCTAAAACCTAAAACCACAGTATCTTTTAGTTAAAATTATCTTTGAAAATCAAATCAAAATCATGGCGTTCAAGACCGCCCAAATCGTATGGACCATTCACATTTGGCACACTGTTGTCGAACGGCCTTGGTAAGCCATTGGCAGAAACATTAGACAAAACACCCATGAAACTTGAGTCACACCTGTCTACTGGAAACGAAAATTCTTGCAGCCGATAATCACCACCTGCTTGGTCTTCAAATGCAATGGCAAAAGTGTATGATCTGGGTTGGCCAATCAAGTCACCTGTAGAAGCGGACTCATTGCGATTACAATCGCCTACCGGAAATGCGCCAAAAGTAGTCAGTTCAGCTGATGGTAATGTGTTCCCCGCATGCTCAAATATTGACCCTGAAACAAGCACTTCATGTCCATCATTGGAGGTGGTCGGATAAGACACCTCAATCACCCTTTCCATGTCTTCATTATCAACAAATGTTGTGAACGCAACTTGTGCCGAAGTTTCATCCAAATACAATACTTGTGGCGCGTTGCTATTTTTGGCTACCACATTACCTACCATGGTAAAACTGCTGTCAAACTCGAATGGCATGTGTCTGGCTCTGATGGCACTGCCAAAATTGGCACTGTTCTCTTCAATATATGTGCCTTTGATTTCTAGAGTACCACCAAATGTAGCTATTGCACCACCGCCTCCATAAGCTGGCTCGGTACTTGATACAGAATTATTTGATACAGTAGAACAACGCACTTCTCTGTGACATTGGGCCCCAGGCTTGGTTCTTCTTATATTCACATGACCTGCAGTCGAACGAATACCACCACCTGTTATGGTTGCGCTGTTGTTATTTATTAAGGCATCCAACGCTTCCAGTCTTGACCCCCCTGACACAAAAATACCACCACCATTGGCCGCACTGTTGGATGACACAAAAGCAGCTCCTGCATTGAATACATTGCTGTTTATATAAACCAATGAATCGTTTGATGCAGCGATACCACCACCTGATTGGCCGGCAGTGTTTAACAGAATGCCTTGGAACAAGCCGCCACCGTATTGATAAAATTTACAACCGTTGTTTACGAACACAGCACCACCATTCATTTCGGCATCATTGAATGCCAGTTGTGATTTCCAAACAGAAACAGATCCTTGTCCATCACAAGCAATGGCACCACCATTTACGGCTGTATTGTTGCTCAGAATACTGTTGCCATATATGCTCACCTTAGGAGCTAAAACATTGACATCAGAAGCTGGCTGGATTGCTATCGCGCCACCAACTTGATTGCTGTGGTTATGCAGTAATGAAGTATTGTTCAAGACTAAATCCCAGCTTCCAGTTAGGCTGAGCACACCGCCATTACTGTTAGAGTTACCGCCACTGATTTCTAAGTTGATCAGACTAAGTCGAGTTAAAGTTGTGGTGCTGGTGCCTTCAACAACCACAAAAATTGCGCTTGAGCCAGTGCCCGTTAATACTGTCTTGCCTGAAATTGTGGTGTCTGAACATGTGTCATAACCACCCCTAAGCGTGGTGTTACGATCAGCCAACAGCTCAAGACCGGTTAAGCTGTAATTTTTAGGCACCCTGATTTCCAATAGCTCACTGGTTGGCGCTTGGAAACTGGCTGCCGTGATGCTGCTGTAGTCACAACTTGGGTCAGCGCCTACAGTAGCCACAATTGTTGTTCCTGCTTGACTGACAGCAGTCATAAATAATAAACCACATAATATAATAATTTGCATAATTTCCACCTGAAATAGTTTATTTGTCTGTCATGGCTGATAACGCTTAAGCCACAACTCTTCTTCGTCTTTATACTGTTTCGCAAATGGACAGAAATTCATGACAACTAAAACACAATGAATTGTAAAAAGGTTCAAGCATACGCTTATGAAATCAGCCTACAACACCGATTTTTTAAGTGTAGATTGGAGTTCAAAATTTGAACTTTATAATCTGCGAAGACTGCTTTCAAAATAGGTACACTGGTATCAAAAGACCTTGGCAAACCATTGGCAGAGACAACAGAATGAAAGACCCTTCAATCTTGATTCACAGCTGCTAACCAATTACAGATTATGGCGAAAACTTCAACTGAACTTTGCCTTACCAGGCTCTGTAAAAGCAGTGCCTGGAAGTTTTTTGCTTAGTTAATTACAAATTTTGTGTTACTATGACTTAACTGTATGTTATCTAAAATATTTTTTATTTTCTTAAAAACACATTATTAGATGCGATTAAAACAATAAGGGGAATTTTAATGAACAATCGAACCATTGCTTTTTTACTGATCTTAGGCGGTTTAATTTTTACCACACACGCTCAAAGCCTTGGGCGTTTTCCTTGTGTGATGCCAGGCTGTCCAGACGGTGTAGACAGTAATCCAGGCATAATAGACATGCTGGCAATAGAACGCAGCAATATGCCTGCATCTTTGCTTGGCAAATCATTTTATCACAGTATTCCAAACACCAAAAATGGATCAGGCATAGTGTGTGGCGTCAATGCCATGTGCGCATCATTCCCAGTTGCACAATCTGGAGATGTGATGGCATGGATAGGGTTTGATTATCAGGACGAAGATGGGGAGTTATTTATTGCCACCTCAGGCGAAGAGGCCTTCCAAGTAGATGATACGACTTACGCACTGCCGCTTTGGGAAGAAAAGCATTTCTGGATTACGGTGGATCAGAACAGTGCGCCATTGGCTATTCAACCTAGATATGCCGCAACTGACATAATAACGGGCTTTGAAGTTTATATAGTCGACTTTTTAGGGTACAAATTACCAGGCGTTGATTATTCAGCATTCCAATTTGAAATGTCAGTGAGTAGCTTAATTGTTGTTGTTGATCCTGATGAAGGAAGTATAGAAGATTTGTATATAGATTATTACGATGAAAATAATGATTATGTTGAGTCCATTGATATAAATAATGGGGATCAGATTATGACCTTTTTTCTTGGTTTAGATAAAATCTCTCCCGATACAGTCACATTTTTTTCGATTGAAGACCCCGTTACTGTAACCCAAACACCAGAGCTATTTTATGAAGAATGGTATCCCGGCACCACCTTCCCTTGCACTTATTGCGGTGTTTTGGATTTATCACAGGTTCAGTTCAAATACATATTTGAATCTATTGAAAGCTTCCCAAGAATAAACTATACAGATCCCTTACCTATTATTGATGAGATAATTTTCAGAAATAACTTTGAATAGCCCAGCGCAGTTAATAACAATTTAAATTGAATTTACTTCGACTGTTTGCATCTGGACTTTCTGGATTACTCTATATACTGTCATTTCCATCTAACCCATATCCATTACTGGTATGGGTTTGTTTGGTGCCCTGGCTCTTAGTTTTAGAAACAAGCAGCCGGTGGAACTGCATAATAAACAGTTGTTTTATGGCAGCATTGGCCTACTTGGTTTACCTGTGGTCACCCTTCTATGTTTCTACAACAGCCATCACCACTTCTGATTCGTTTGCGGCTTTATTAACTTTTATCTTTCTTTTTCTCTATGTATTGCCGTTTGTTTTGTTTGGGGTAATTTACCCATGGTTCCGCAACAACACCATAGCAAATAGAATTTATTTAAGCTCATTGTTAACCACTTTTACTGTTTTAATCTCAAATCTTTTTACCCACAATTTAGCCTTTCATTTGTATGACAATCCGCTGGTTATTCAGATTGTTGATATAAGCGGTGTTTCTTTATTATTTTGGGTAATTGTATTTGTTAATTTGTCTTTGAGCCATGCAATACATAACATGTGGATATACAAAAACAGATTAAAATTGCTCCCTAAACAATTCTATTTCGGCTTAATGGGTTTAATGACAGCTGGGATTGCGGTGCTCGGATACGGCTATTACCAATTAAATATTAACAACATCAATCAGCAAGACAATATAAGTGTCGCCAGTGTTCAAGCAAACTTAGGCAGCCGGTTGAGTCCGCTAGCCATTGTAAGGGACAGCAAACAAGGACAGGCATTGTCTTATATAGAAATGACTCGAGAACTTATGCAAGAACATAAGCTAATTGACCTCATTGTGTGGCCGGAAAATGGCATGCCGGTTGATTGTAATAATACTTACATAAAAAATAAAATCAGCCTTTTTGTTAAAGAAATTAAAACACCATTAATTTATCAATGCAATGAGTGTAAAGTCAGTGACGGCAGCTCTCAGTGTTACAATCAATCGAGGTTTCTTGATCCTGATGGTGAATTGGTTAATCAGTACAATAAACACAATTTATTTCCACTTGTTGAACATATACCAAAGAAATTTTCCTATGAATTTATAGTTGATAAATTGAAAATTACTGAAGACTATATGGTAGGCAAAAAAGTGAGTTTATTTGAGAGTACTAAGGCGAGAATAATCCCATCAATATGTTTTGATGCGCATTCAATTGACCTGATATTAGCGGGTATAGAACTGGGTGGAAATCTATTGGTGATACAATCTAATAATCGAATTTTCAAACAGTCTTTTATTGGTTTGTTTGATTTATCAATCAATGTCATGAACTCTGTTTCATTACGAATGCCAACAGTTAAAGTCAATAATTCAGGCTATGGGGCTTTTATTTCAGAGTCTGGAATGGTTCTTGACGGTTCTATAACACCAGTTTATCAAAAAACCAGCTCAACTCATGTTCTTAACCTCAACAGTCGTTACTCGGTCTTTCGATCTATTGGTGACTGGTTTATTTATTTGAGTGGTATCATATCTATCTGTGGATTCATTTACAAAAACAAACTCAAGGCCTAACGGTGATTTAATCTTTTATTCGTCAGCCAAAGTAACAATGGAACTTTCAATCAGCAAATCTTTTTAATTAATCGAGTTATATCTCAAAAAATTCGCGGAATACTCAGACTAATTTAACCTTAATTTGAGTGGTCTAAAAGAGCATACAAACGAGGAACTATGTCTAATTTGGTTGAACGCAAAACACTCTCAGAGCTCGAGGCAATGCACACTGGTACATTAATGAATCGGCGAAAAGCGCTACTCAAATGTGATGAGACACCTGAATTGTCAAGACAAAATAAACCACCGAGCACTGATAAAATTGAATTCAAAAACACCGCTGAATGGCAGCAAGCCTATCAAGAATTAAAAGCAGTCTTAAGCACCCGAGAAAACATTCCCAACAAACAACAACGCAAAGCCATTAGACAAGCCAAAGCCAAACGAAAGTAACTGTCTGGAAAAGTTTTTATTCTGAAAACCCAGTACTCGATAAAATTATGGTGGCTAAAAAAACCTCCACATATGCTGAAACCTGTGATTTATAATTAATTCTGAATTATCAATGAGTGAGTTATGGGCAAAAATAGATTAGAAGCATTCAGTGATGGCGTACTGGCAATCATCATCACTATTATGGTGCTTGAATTAAAAATACCAGTTGGCTCTGAAATAGACACCTTGGTTGCCATGTTACCCAGTTTCCTGAGTTACGTGCTGAGTTTTGTCTATGTTGGCATTTACTGGAACAACCACCACCATTTGATACATGCCGCTGGTCAAGTTTCAGGCAGTGTCCTTTGGTCTAATCTTAATTTGCTGTTTTGGCTTTCACTGTTCCCTTTCTCTACCGCTTGGATGGGCACCAACCATTTTGAACCATTGCCTACAGCTGTTTATGGATTTGTGTTGTTTATGGCAGCAATTTCTTACCACCTGCTGCAACGATGTATCATGGCTACAGATGGCTGCAGCTCAGTGCTGCGCAAGGCCATTGGCTCGGACTGGAAAGGCAAGCTCTCACCCGTACTTTATTTGACCGCAATTGGCTTGTCATTTGTATTTCACTGGGCCGCACAGTTCATTTATGTCGCAGTGGCACTGATGTGGCTGGTACCAGATAAACGAATAGAGCGGGCAATGCAATCAAGCCAAACTCACACTGATCTTTAGCTACCAATAACTTCATTGGTGCTGAAACAAGACCTCAAAAATGGGTTTAACGGTATTGATCAAACACTTCTGGCAGTGATTCAGCAATTGGATAAAATATTAATCCATGATTACTACTTGGCATGCTGTATATTGTTGCTATGAAAAAGATTTGCTCACTGTTGATACTCAGTTGCTTTGCTGGTGTGGCTATGGCTTGGGAGTTAGAGAAGGATAAGGACGACATTCGCTTGTATTCATTGCAACAACCTGGCCATAAATTAAAACACTTTAAAGCCGAAACCCGCATTGAAAAAGATGCTGATACCATCTTAGCCGCTCTGCAAGACACTGCAGCCTGTGCTGAATGGGTGTATAACTGTGTATCTAATAAAATGGTAGGTATGAATGATGTTTCTGAACGTATTTACCACACCATTATTCATTCACCTTTGTGGTTCAAGGATCGCGACTTTTACCTGCAGTCCAAAGTGCTCTATGATCCAGATAAGAAGTTGTTTACCATCACCCTAGCAGCTAAACCAAACCATGGCAAATCAAACAAAGGCATGGTGAGGGTAACTCAAGTAGCAATGATATGGCGGTTACAGTCCTTAGCCGAAGGTGTGACGGCAGTTTCTTACCAAGTGTATATTGACCCAAAAATACCGCTTAAACCCATCAACCATTCAATGATAAAAAAATCTGTTTTTCAAACCATGCGAGGCTTGAAGCGGGTAGTTGAAAAGCCCATTTATGCTGAAACCAAATACTCTGAATCCGAACTTGAGATGTTGATTGAAGCCCATTGAGACAGTCAAAAATTTGTCTGTCTCAATGAATGAATTAATTCAATTTCCAGCCCGGTACTGCACATCATCAATGTACATATTAACTACATAGCTGGTTTGGGCCCTGAAAAACCATATCGCATCCAAGCTCACTTGACTGCTTAGTACCCCGTTACCGTTGTACCATGGGTTCCATTGTGAAGCGTTATCTAGGTTCCATTCTACATAGGTCCATTGGTTGGCATTCAAAGCAATTTTATCCGAACGCTCAGTGCCATCATTGTCATCCACACTGACGGCTACTTGCATGCCACTGCCAGCAGCCAAAACCCAAAACCCAATGCGCCCACCAGCTTTTTGCAATTTAGGGTTATTGCTGCTTGAACCTGAAGCAGAAAGAAAACGCACCGACCAGCTTGATGAGGTGTTGGGGTTGTCACGTAACTGAATGTGTTCGCTGTAAGCGCCCGAACGCTTAACTTGACTGGTTCGCTGTGCAAATGACGCCGAGGAGATACCTGTGGTGCTGCCCGAATAGGTGGGCGTGGTATTGAATCGACCTTCACTTTGTTCAAAGTTATCCAGCATGATATTACTGGCAGTCCCACCACCGTTGATTAATTGATGGTATCTGGACCAATCCCAGTTGATGCCTGGATCGGTGTGGTTCTGACCACTGAAATGTTGGTGTCCTTTGACCTTGATTGCCGATGACAAAACCACAACGCCACTGTGCGCTGAGCCACTGTAGGTGGAGGCACAGTTGATGTTGTAGGCTTGACAAAAGTGTTTGGTCAGGTTGGCTGAGGCATTGTACATAGCAGTGGTGTACCAAGCGGCATTATTGACAAAACCCTCGTGCTCAATACCTAAAGTTGCGCTGTTGTGGATACCTATGTGATGGGCCCGTCGGTACTCTCGTACCATTTGAGTCACTTGACCATCAGAACTTCTGATCACATAGTGGGCGCTGACACTGTAAGGGTTATTTTGAAACCAATTTAAGGTGCCTGCATAACTGCCTTGGGTGGTATGAACTGCCACCGCACTGATCGAAGCTGAACGCGTTCCATGATAAGGTGATGCAATCCAATTGGCTGCTGGGTAATCTGGAGACGCTGCTTTATTCTCTGTTACTGTAAGCTGGTAGGTTTCGTCAATTGGGTCAACCACCAAACTAGGCACCGTAACAGTACCTTGCTTTTGGTTCAACCTGACTGCTGGCGCTTTGAGTATACCCAACATATCAGCACTGAAAGCTTCGGTCCATTGGATGTTCTTATCCAAAATAAAAACACCGTGGTCATCATGACCTTTATCTAACACCAATAGCATGTCATAGAACTGACTGGCAGCAATGAACTCGCCCACCTGATTGGTTTTTGTATTTTTAGGACTGCCCAACATCATGTCGGTTACAGCTGCCATGTCTTCCAGTTCAGGTTGTTTGCTGCCGGTCTTCTTGATGTAATGAGCGATCAATGCAGCTGTTGCTAAGATGTTCACTTCAGTAGAGTTTCTGACCTCAGCTGGTGAAACACCCAACAATTTAGCTGCGGTTGTAACTTGGTCAAGGTAATTAAAATCACCTTGATGCAAACCCATGATACCAACTGTTTGCGGCCTTTCTTGGTGACCCTCAAGCGCCTTATTTGTAGGCACCTGATGCTGCCAACGGGTATTCACAAAAGCCATTGCCTCCAGATAGCCCGAAGGGATTTCAGGGTAAAGCTGATAAGCACTGGCAAAATAATCCAAATGCTCTATTTCGTTACTTGCTGCATTGATTGTGGCACTTGCCATAAACATAAAGACAGCAGTTAACCACATATATCTGGTGTTGTTAATTATCCGTTGAGTTGGATTTTTGACTTGAAAAACCAATTCATCCTGTTGATCACTGCTGATCGTTGAGTGATGATAATTCATAATTTCTCCTCTTTTATAGGTATTTATAATTTACGTTTTTACTAAAATCACTGCTGGAGCCAAGCAGCTTGTTTTCTGCTGACCCAAAACATGAAAATAAAATCGCCAAATTACTTTAAGGTATAAAGGATGGACAAATACTGGACTGGTTCACATAATTATTGTGTGTAATTGTAGAAAATTCAGGTAATTTATTCTTACCTATGCCGGCCATTAAGTTTCTGAGTTTTGTACTGAATACACACCTTACCAGGCAATTGATTTATAAAATTAGCCAGTTTTGACGGTTAAATCAGCAGGAAAAATGAAATAATTAGTTGGATTTAAAGTGACTTATCTGATTTCTATTTTCTTTTTGCTGCGCTTCAGTTTAAATAGTCAGTAATTAGGAGCTTGGTTTTAATTCACAGTTACAGTAAAAAATCGGCTTCAATAGCTGACTGAACGAACTTGGAGCCCTTTTGTGTCACATTACATCTTGATCACTGGCTACCGCCAACAACTGGCCAAAGCAATTTATCAATTGGGCATCCCATTTTCGGTGGTGACTGAAAAACCACTTAAAACCAGGCCGCCTGGTGTAGATGAAGTGTTGATTTCACCTTTTTCACAAATCAGCAAAGCATCAGATGCAGTAGACCTAAACCTTAAAAACACCCCCACCCATGTGATTGCTGGCACTGAAGCAGGCGTTTTCCCTGCTGCAGTGCTCAGGCGAATTTATGCAGCTCGACGCTCTTCTAAAACACTGCTGATCCGTTGTACCGACAAGATGGCAATGAAAAAGTACTTGCGTAAACATGACATACCCATGGGCGGTTTTGTCACCCATCACAAAGGCTTAACCGCTGCAGAGCTGGTTGCTCAATTGGGTCTACCGGTGGTGGTCAAAGACCGTAAAAACTCAGGTGGGCGCAATGTAGTGGTCGCTGCAACGGCTGAAGCCTTGCAGCCCTTATTGGCTCCTCAACGACTGTATGAACAATTTATTACTGCCGTTGAAGGCAGCATCGAATCGTTTGTTGAAGACGGTAAAATCATCTTCACCAACCTAACTGAATACCACACCAATAAAGTAGCCAATATAGTGCCCGCTGGCTTTGCAGCAGACGAGACTGCTCGCCTTCAAGCGCTGAATGCCAAAGTCATCAAGGCCTTGAATATCAAATGGGGTTTGACCCACCTTGAATACTACCGTCATGCGGGAGGTGAACTGTTTGGCGAAGTTGCACTGCGCCCACCTGGTGGTTACATCATGGAATTAATCAAGCGCGCCTATGACTTTGATCCTTGGCAGGTATTTGTCCAAGTTGAACTGGGCTTGCCAATCAAGAACTTACCTGCTGATGCAGCCCGCTTTTGTGGCACCGTTTTACTGCACCCCGGTGCAGGCACTGTTACCAGCATAACGCCACCTGATAACAGCGATTACCCGACCTTAACCAAGGCCAATATTAAGGTCAAACCAGGTGATCAGATCAGCCCCCGCCACGGGGTAGGTGAGGACGTCGGTTACTGTATTTTTAGTGCTGAAAAATACACCGCGCTGCGACAAGACATGGATAAAATGTGTAACAACAGCCCGATTGAAATTAAACCGGTAGAATAAAGTCACAGACATGGATAAACAAAGCCACCGTAAATAACATTCAACCTGAATCAACCCCTTGTATTGCTATTTATCTCTGAGTCCGTTCAACCATGGTAAAATATCATTTGGAATCACAGCATTGTGTTGTCGATAAAACCTAAACAACAAAAACACCAGGGTGGACTGAATGTCTTATATTGATGGATTTGTGGCCGCAGTACCCACAGAAAATAAACAACTGTACATTGAACATGCGAAATTATCGTTTCAGGTTTTTAAAGACCATGGCGCACTGAAAATCACTGAAGCTTGGGGCGATGATGTGCCAGATGGGGAAGTGACTTCATTACCCATGGCGGTGAAATGTGAGGCCGGTGAAACCGTGGTTTTTTCCACCGTTGTCTGGCCATCTAAAGCAGTTCGAGACGCTGGTTGGCAAGCCATAATGGAAGACCCAAGAATGCACCCAGACCAAAACCCAATGCCTTTTGATGGCAAGCGATTAATCTACGGTGGATTCGACGTCATACTAGAAGGCTGATGCGTAAAATAAATGACTTCAAGCCTTTTGTTCCATCAAATGATTATGCTGAATCGAAAGCCTTTTACCAATGCCTGGGTTTCAGCGTAAACTGGGATGATGGAGAAGTTTGTGAAATAGACACCAATTTTGGATTCCGCTTTTTACTGCTGCCAAAAAATCATAATAATTATGCGCACAGCTTGATGTTGCATTTTATGGTCAACTCTGCTCAACAATGGTATGACCATTTCAAAGCAGTGCAGTTGGTGGAAAAGTTTAAAGGCACTAAAGTTTCACAGCCCGAATTGATGCCTTGGGGTTTGTTAATTACCCATGTTTGGGACCCCGCTGGTGTGTTGTTGCATTTTGCAGAAAAACCCACTGATAATTGATGAACCACTCAAACAATAAAAGATTGCAGCATTTTATCCCCCAAGCTGAACAATCAACAGGAATACATGCACCGTAATTGCTGTGATTAACCCCACTTTAAGAGACCATTTTTATGGCAATCAAGCCAACCATATATAAACTCAATATTGCCATTTCAGACTTTAACCGTGATTATTATGACACGGTAAGTTTGACTGTTGCTCTGCACCCTTCAGAAAACCTGGCAAGGATGATGGCCAGAATCGTGGCCTACTGCCTCAATATGCAAGACAACATCACTTTCACCAAAGGACTTTCACAAGTTGACGAGCCAGATATTTGGGTCAAGACCTTGGATGATCAAATCACTTTGTGGATTGACATGGGCGAACCTTCAGCGGATCGCATCAAAAAGTCCAGCCGCTTGGCACCGCAGGTCAAAGTCTATAGTTTCAACAGCAAATCTGATACCTGGTGGGAACAAACTAAAAACAAAGTACAGCAATTCAGCAAGGTTAAATTCTATCAATTCGATTGGTCACAGGTTCAAGCTTTGGCCACTTTCGCTCAACGCAATATGCATTGGTCGCTGAGCATCAGCGGTGATACTGTCTACATTGCTGCTGAGGACCAGGCATGTGAATTGTTGATCAAAGCACTTACTTAAGGAAATCCTGAAGGAGATTAAATATGGCATGGGTTTATTTGGCAGTGGCAGGCTTGTTTGAATGTGCTTGGGCAATAGGCATCAAATACACAGATGGTTTTACTAAACCACTGCCTACTGTGTTGACTTTAACTGCAATGGCCATCAGCTTGTGGCTGTTGTCAGTCGCCATGAAAACCATTCCCATTGGCACAGCCTATGCCGTGTGGACTGGGATTGGTGCAGTGGGTGTGGCTATACTGGGCATGTTGTTGTTTGATGAGTCTAAAGACATATTAAGAATATTTTGTCTGTTACTCATCATTTCAGGCATTGTTGGCCTTAAATTGGTTTCATCAAACACTACAGGCACTTGATAAACTGATGGCACCCAGGCCAGTCACTATCACCCAATTAAATCACGGTTCATCAACCAACACTATACGGATGAAAATATCTTTGGATATGTTTCGACTACCAACTCACTTGATTCGGTATAATTGACCCATTCAAAAATCAAACAAAATCATGGCTACGGAATCAATCACCCTCACCCAACCTGACGATTGGCATGTTCACTTGCGCGATGGTGAAATGTTACACCAAGTAGCTGGGTACACGGCACGCCAGTTTGGTCGCGCCATCATTATGCCCAATCTCCCAACGCCAGTAACCACTGTTGCCATGGCCAGCGCTTACCGTCAGCGCATCTTGGCAGCCACGCAAGCATACCCTGAATTCAAGCCATTGATGACCGCCTATTTGACCGACACCATCGGGCCACAGGAGCTGATCTCTGGCCATCAACAAGGTGTATTCACCGCAGCCAAACTCTACCCAGCCAATGCCACCACCAATTCAAGTTTTGGTGTCAGCGACATCAAGAAAATCTATCCTGTGCTTGAAGCCATGCAAAAAATCGGCATGCCCTTATTGGTACATGGTGAAGTGGTCAGTAATGAGATTGATATTTTCGATAGAGAAGCGGTGTTTATTGATGAGATCATGCAGCCTTTGCTGCGTGACTTGCCCGAATTGAAAGTGGTGTTTGAACACATCACCACCCAAGATGCAGCCGACTTTGTTGTATCGCAAAGCGCGAACATCGCAGCAACCATCACCGTGCATCATTTACAAATCAACCGCAACCACATGCTGGTCGGTGGTATCAAACCACACTTGTACTGTTTACCTGTTGCTAAACGTGAAATACACCGTTTGGCACTGCGAAAAGCCGCCACATCAGGCAGTCAAAAGTTCTTCCTCGGTACCGATACTGCACCACACGCCATTGGTGATAAAGAGAGTGCTTGTGGTTGTGCCGGTATTTTCAGCGCACCACATGCACTGGAAAACTACGCACAGGTGTTTGAAGAAGAGGGTGCACTGGAAAATTTGGAGGCTTTTGCGTCACTGAATGGCCCGGCTTTTTATGGCCTGCCCGTGAACCAAAAGAAAATCACTCTAGTCAAAGAAAATCAACAAATACCATCCACCTTTGGTCAACAAGCCTTATTGGTTTCACCTTATAAAGCAGGTGAAACGCTGGCTTGGCGTTTGCTCAGCGAACAATAAACAATCACATAAGATTTTTGTGAATTAAGTAAGTATAACTTAAGTCGCTATGTGTGCCCGCATATGCATCACATACAGTGAAGTTCAATAAGGTTTAGACGGCTTTGCTTATCCTTTTGCAGTCTAAACCTTTAATTTCAACTCGCAAAACCAAGATTTAAAAATGCGCCAGATGGATGTAGCTAATAAAGCAGCTGCAAACGTCATTATCCTGTTGCATGGCAAAAACTTTTCAGGCTATTATGCAGAGCAAAAGTAAAGATCAGTTGGCGTCACAAAGAATTATGGTCTTTTATTGCAGTTTAATTACTGCCAATAAAAACGCCCACTGATGTGGGCGTTTTATCGAACTATATACTGTGTTAACCACAGCAACTTAGGCTTTAATCTAAGAATTCAGTCCAACCAGATGTCCATGCTGTAGATTGGTCTTTAAAGGCACCAATGTAATTCACTTTATCAAAGAAAGGTCCCCATTTTTCCGCATCAATAGCCATACCAGTAGGTGTATCTGTGGTTGGGTATATGCCATTTAAAGCAGGGTCAATCACCCTATTACCAGGCTGTGCTTCAAAAAAAGATTGCACTGTAAATGTATCTTCAGCTTCTTCTTTGAAGTTAAGGTCACAACTGATGACCATGTTTTCCATGGTCAACGTACCGGTTAAATTTTCTGGGGTACCCGCAGCATCAAAAGTAGCTACAGAATCCAAATCAATACATTCTTCAAATCCAGTTACAATAACATTAGTAAAATTAGCACCTGTACCACGACGTAAAACCATACCCGTAGTCGTTTTATCCTCAGAAGGACCGCCGATGAATGTTGCATTAGCGATCATAGGCTGAGAACGGGGCGTAGCTTCGTTGTTGTTTTCAAAGTTATCGGCTTCAATACCACGCTCTTTAACTGACGAAGCGTTTGGGTTTTGTTTAACCAAGACATACTGTAAATTACCCTGCCAGCCATGGGTCCAGTCCAATGAATCATCTTTGATATCTGTCATTACCAAATGCTTGGCATTGGCTGTACCACCATAAAATTCAATACCATCATCTTCGTTGGCATGAATTTGAATGTAATCTAAAACAGTTCCTGAACCGGCACCTTGAACAGACAAACCATTTAATTCGTCTTCGTCGTTGATACGAAAACCACCAAATTGAATGCGCACGTATTTAATTACACCACTGGAATCATAGGGGTCATCTCCACCATATAAACCAGAACCACCTTCACCAACTGCTTCACATTGTCCGAAAGGAACAGAGTCATCACAAATATTCAATGGCGCTTTACCAGAGATGATTAATCCACCCCAATTACCTGAACCAGCTTCTGGAGATGATGCATTGTATGGGCCTGTAAACACAATAGGTGCTGTTGGTGTGCCTTCGGCAAAAATTTTAGAACCACGTTGTACTGCCATGAAATCATTACCCGACACACCCAAAACACGTGTACCTGGTTCGATGGTTAAATTGGCTGTTGTGCCGCCGTCTTCACCAACGAAAACAGGTCCATTCAACACCCAATTGGTGTTGTTAGTCAACGTTTTGTTGCCGGTCAAAGTGCCTTGGATGATACAAGTTCTAGGCTGTTGTGCTGGTGTTGAAAATGATGGACAAGATGTGAATTCAACTTGGTAAGGACATACATCGGCATCACGAGCGTTCAAGCCTTGGCCATCGAAAGGAGTGAGTTCAAAACTTAAGTCAGTGTTATCTATCAAATCCGTGCTGATGTTATCAATTGTAGCTGAGATTTTAGTACAGCTATCAAAGGTCATTGTTAAATCAGCAAAATCAAGAACAGAAACAGTACCTGATGAGTTTAAAGTACTGCCTATGTGTTCTACAGTTTTTAATGCAAAGTCAACACTGCTGTCGCCAGCATTTACAAAGCTTTGAGCAGAAACCCAAGTTGGTTGACCTGCTGTGTCATAAACATAACCGGTTAAGTTCAGCAAACCCCTTTCTGGCCCAACTTTAACGTAATCCAAAGCCCAGCCAGTTCTTGTTTGAACGTCTGTTCTGTACCAAAGGCCATTAAAATTGGCATCTACATTGATTGCATCTGCTGCTGTTGCTGCAAATAGGCCGCCTAAGATGGCGGTTTTGATGGGAGTCATTTTCATGTCAAAAACCTCGTTTTTTAAATAAAAGAAAACGTCAATGATAAGAAGATACTGTGTCATCTCTGTGACACAAATATGAAGATTGTGTGACAGCAAAGCTCCCTATTCCTTGATATATAAAAAGGTTTTATATTTAAAGAAAATGTCACAGACGTCACCTAACTGTCATATTAGGTTCATAAAATTACCGCAAATTTTATGCAATTAATTCCATCATGACTTTATTCAAACTACCGAAATGCAACTTTAAGGCCTCGGCTTTAAAGTTTTCCTTATTGACTTTGGTCTCAACCTACGCAAACGTCACTTTGGCTCAAAGCAGCGATGAGCAGTTGATTCAAAACTTAATCAAATTGCGTGGGCAAGTAGAAGATTTGCAAGCTGAACTGCAAATCATGAAAGCTGAACACACGCAATCAATGACCTACTTAAATACACGTAAAACAGAACTGGAAGCCAATCTAGACAGAAAGCGATTACAGACTAAGCAGTCGGAGACTGAACTGCTTAAGTTGCAAGAAAAGATCAAATCATTGGGTGCCGATTCCGAACAAATGATTCCAGATGTAATGTCTTATGCTGCAAGCATTAAACAAGGCATTGAGTACGGGATTCCTTTTAAGGTAATAGAAAGAACATCTGTTGTTGAAGGTGTTGAAAGGGACCTAATAGGCAGAAAAATCACCTCTCAACATGCCATCAATCGATTGTGGGCATTTTTAGAAGATGAAATGCGATTGGCCAAAGAAAATGCCATTTACTCGCAAACGGTTCAACTGAATGGTGAAAATGTGTTGGTTGATGTAGCGAAGTTGGGCACGGTCATGATGTATTTTAAAACCCGCGACAATTTCTATGGCCAAGCTGTTCGTCAAGGCCAATCATGGGAATTCAATGTTTTTGAAAATGCCACAGAAGCAGAAGCGGTAGCAACGTTATTCGATTCATTGAAAAAACAAATCAGACAAGGCCTTTTTACTTTGCCTTTGAACTTACAAACGCAAGGTTGATTGGAGTACATCATGAGAAAAATAGTTATTATTATATTGTTGGCTTTCTGCGCCATCACATGGGCACAAGAAAATACTGAAACAGCAGCTGTTGAAACAGCCCCATTACCTAAGGTTGATGAAGCAAAGTCTCAGGTTGATATTCAGCTGGCCTACAAAAAAGAGTATGCTTTTTTAAGTGGGCAGGTGGCCAATATTCAATCCCGTATCGAACAATACGACGCAACTGCTGAATCTGAAAAAAGCGAAATTGAAGACGCAATTTCAGTCCTTGAAACTCAATTGCTGAATGCAGAAACAGAAGCCTCATCACTAGAGGATGAAATTTATGAAATTCAACGGAATTCAGAATCAGCCCAAGACAATCAAGGCTTGATGGAATCTACCCTCATTCAAGCGTCATCGACCTTGACTGAGTATGGTTTCGAAGGCTTCGGAGACAACAGCTCATTGAGCGATTTGAAAAAAATATCACTGCTGATCAATCAAGCCAATGCGCTGATTAAAAAACAGGCAACCATAACAAAACGTCCAGGTGAATTTTTCCTGCCTAACGGCACCAAGGTCAAAGGTGAAATTTTACATGTGGGCCAAGTGGCCTCATACGGTAAAAGTGTACAAGGTGGTGGTGTCTTGGCACCAGCAGGTGAAATACAATTCAAAGTTTGGGCTGACAACGGACAAGCCGTAGACGTGGATGTATTTGGCAGTAAAAATTCAGGCTTGCTTCCTGTGTTCTTATATGAATCTTCTGTCAAAGCAATTGAGGAAAAAGAAGGTAAAACAGTATTATCTGTAATTAACTCAGGTGGCGTAATAGCTTGGGTCATCGCTATTTTGGGTTTGTTTGCCTTGTTACTTATCACCATGCGAATTGGCTTTCTGAAAAGCGCTTCAGCCAGTACTGAGAAATTATTGGCTCATGTGGTAGGGAAAATCAAAGCCAATGATTTGCAAGCAGCCATTGACTATGCCAGTTCAAAATCTTCATCATCGGCACGGGTTTTATTGTCTGCTTTACGTAATCTGAATCGAGACCGAGACCACCTAGAAGACATTATTTCGGAATCAATTTTGCATGAATCTGCTCAATTGAATCGATTTGGTTCTTTGATTATGGTGATTGCTACTGTGGCTCCTTTATTGGGCTTGTTAGGTACAGTAACTGGAATGATTTCAACATTCGACATCATTACAGAATTTGGTACCGGTGATCCTAAATTATTGTCGGGTGGTATTTCTATTGCATTGGTAACCACAGAAGTGGGCTTGGCTGTAGCAATTCCTGCATTGATGTTTGGTAATATTTTGTCAGGATGGGCGGAGCGCATCAAAGATGACATGGAAAAAGCGGCCTTACGTGCCATCAATGTTTACCAAAAAGTAGCAGAGTAAATAGAGATGAATGTCGTCCAAGAAATCTTAGGTTATTTGGCATCAGGTGGCTATGTGATGCCACCTTTGGTCATCGCAACCGTGGTGTTGTGGTGGACCCTGGGATATCGAATGATGTCGTTACAACGAGGCACGGTTCGAGGCACCCGAAACTTAGTTTACCGTTATCTACATGGCAAACTACCCAGCAATAAAGAGGGAATTTTGGTTCGTGCTTTATACAAAGGCATGGATTTACGTAAACAAAATTTAACGCATTTACGTCGTCATTTAGATGATGCTTTCGCCGAAGAATACCGTGAAATTAGCAGGTACAAAGTTTTGATAAAAACACTGGTAATGGTGTCACCATTACTGGGTTTGCTTGGCACCGTTTCGGGCATGATTGAAACTTTTGACTCTTTGGGAAACATGACTTTATTCTCTCAATCAGGTGGCATCGCAGGGGGCATCTCTCAAGCCTTGATTACCACGCAAATGGGTTTGGCTGTGTCCATTCCTGGTTTGATAGTAAATGGACTTTTAGACAAAAAACAAAAACAACTTGAAATTGATTTGGCTCAATTGAAAGACTTTTTATGCAGCCCTATCCCGGGCTTGGAGGCATAACATGCGTTACAGAGAAAACAAAGAAACAGTACAAGATTTAAATATTTCACCTTTGATTGACATGGTTTTTATATTGCTGATTTTTTTTATGGTCAGCACCACATTTGTTAAAGACATGAAGTTAGAGCTTGAACGCCCTTCGGCTTCCAGTGCAACCACTGCATCGACCAAAGCAATCCGGTTATACATTGACAATTCGGGGGAGGTCTATATGAATGGCGAAAGTATCAGGGTTTGGGTTATTCAGTCACGATTACGCGATTTGTTAAAAACCAAAACACAAAAATCGGTGTTGGTTGTTACTGATGAAAATGTACCATCAGGAAAGCTGGTAGAAGTGGTTGATCAGGCACGATTAGCAGGTGCATCTGATGTCGGTGTTGCAACAGAAAAAGAAGTCGGAGCTGGCTGATGAGCATGAAAATAGGCGGCGGTCAAAAAACCAAGAGGGTTTTGGTGGCTTTTGGTTCAATGGTGTTTGGCACAGTATTGGTTTTAAGCACAGTGATATTAATCAATGACTCTAAAGATCAAATGGAGGCGGTTAAAAATGGTCAAGGTGTAAAGATCAATGTGCAACGTCAGAAATCCAAAGCCAAGCAAGAAGTAAAGCGCGCTAAGCCCAAACCCAAACCCAAACGCACCAGATCAGCACCACCCGCTCCCATCCTTGGGTTAAACAGTCAGCTCTCAGGTTTAGATTTAGGTCTGCCTGATTTTTCAATGACAGGCCTGAATGGCTTGGATAGCGATTTACTGGGATCAAGTGCAGGTGTAGTTATGACTGATGACACCGTAGATCAGGCGGTAAAAGCAGTGGTACAAACGCCCATGATGTACCCACCAAGAGCGCGTGCTAAAGGAGTTGAAGGTTATGTGGTGTTTTCTTTATTGATAGGAATTACCGGTGAAATAGAACAAATTAAAATAATTGAGTCAGAACCACCAGGTGTTTTTGATGAAGTGGCGACCCAAGGCGTTAGTGCTTGGAAATTTGAACCAGCACAATACCAAGGACAGTCAGTTAAATCTTGGGCCAAACAGCGCATACGCTTTGATTTGAGTTAAGCAAATGAAAAAATTATTGATACTTTGCCTGCTGTTGAGTTACTTGACATCACAGGCTGCTGAAGAAGAAAACACAGATACCGTTGATTACTTGGAATTGGCTTCTTTGATGTTAAAAGACAACAATTTGGATCGAGCCACACAAGCATTATCACAGGTTGATTTAGCTCAAGAAGGTGTTGATGTACAACGATTTTACATTTTAACTGGCCTGCTTTCAGTCAGGCTGTCTAAACACCAAGAGGCCATTAACGCATTCTTAAAAGCGAAACAAGCAGGTCATGTAGATTCTGTCATCAATGTGTATTTAGCCCAAGCGGCTTTTTCGGTGCAAAATTACCCTTTGGTGATTAACGCTTTAAACAGTGCAGGAGCAGCTGTAGAGCGCATACCATCTGTTTACCATATGCGAGCTCAAAGTCACTGGTTAATGAAGGACTATGCCATGGCCATGGCTGTTATGGATCAAGCAAGTTTGGTATTTCCCGAAGAATCGGGCTTTATGCGGCGCAAAATATTTTACTTGATTGAATTAGGCATGAACACCACTGCCGCTGAGTTGGGTGCCATTTATTTGTCTCAATACCATGCTGAAGCCAATGATTATGTAGCCATTGGTAATGCACTGCGCGTGTCTGGTGATATGAATACTGCATTAAAGTTTCTGGAAAAAGCACACTTGATGTTTCCCCTGAATGCCGATGTGGCGAAATCATTGGCTGCTGCTTATATTGAAAATGAAGCCTATCATTCTGCAGCTAAGATAGTTCATGACTTTGCTTTGATTGATAACAGTTTAATCAGCGAATCGGCTGAACTATACCGCCGCGCCGGACAGCTATTTATGGCTTTAACATTGAATGGCTTGATAGAAAATCAGGAACAAAAGCTGACTCAGCGACTGGCCTTATTAATTGAGTTAGAAAAATTTGATCAAGCTGCAGCAATGGAACAAGACATCCTTCGCGTGCGTATCAATCAAGATGAAAATATCAAATATGCATTGGCTTATGCATTTTTTAAAGTCGGTGATTACAGACAATCAGAACACTATTTAAGTCAAATAACTGACACTGAACTGTTCCAAAAATCCATCGAAATCCGAAAAATTATTGCAGACTGCGAAGCAGAAAGCTGGCGTTGTTAAAAACAGCCAACCTTCACGAGAAACACTATGAAAACATTTGATTTGAAATTAATCTTGCTACTTTTATGCCTGAATACAAGTGTTCAGGCTACAACAGAAAGCCATGCCTCAGTCACTTTTTATATGTTTTTGACTGGCGGTCCATTAAACCAGATTGATGTATTTGAGGACGATATAAAGCTAGGGCAAACCGATCAATTTGGCCGTGTTCAATTGAAGTTACCCACAGGCAACCATAATCTGGTGATGAAATCAGAAGGAGATTTTGTATACCAGCATAACATGGTCTTGCGACCTAATGAAATCGTACAAGTTTTGGTCGATTTTAAGGTTAAAGGAGAACAGCCTTTGGTTGATACTGAATCCTCTATTGACCATGAGACGGTGGCTAAAGAGACGAATCACGAGCGTGAAAAAGAAACCGTTCAAGTGTCTTTTTCGGGCCAGGTCACCTCAATAGAAAATCAAAAAGGTATCAAAGGAGCCAAAATTTTTATCAGTGGGCGGTCAAATCATTTGGTAACTGATGAATCAGGTAATTTTACCACCACCCTAATGAGCGGTAGCTACAATGTTTCAGTTTTACACTCACAGTACAACAGCCAAATTAAAAACAATGTGGCATTGACTGAAGACCATAACACCTTAAACATAGAATTGACACCTGCAGGTTCAGAGTTACCTGAGTTTGTTGTTGTGGAGCCTTACATAGAGGGGTCTCTGGCATCGGTCCTTGAGGAGCGACGTTCAAATAATTCTGTGGCTAACTACCTAAGCATGGAACAAATGTCTAAATCAGGCGATTCGGATGCCGCAGGCGCTTTGAAACGTGTCACAGGTTTGACCTTGGTGGATGGTAAATTTATTTTCATACGTGGTCTAGGTGAACGTTACTCTAGTACCCTATTGAATGGTGCCAATATGCCCAGCCCTGACCCAACAAGGCGTGTGGTGCCATTGGATTTATTTCCTACAGGAATCATTCAAAGTATTGAAGTGCAAAAAGGCTACAACGCCTCCCTTCCCGCCGAATTTGGAGGAGGTTCTGTTATTTTAGAAACCATTAAAGTGCCGGATGAAAATTTCTTAAGTATGGGCATGTCTTATGGTCAAAACAGTTTAACTACAGGCAAAAAAGGTCTGACTGGCAATAAAGGAAGTAAAGATTGGACAGGCTTTGATGACGGCACACGTCGCATGCCCAGAATATTGGTTGAAGCCACAGAAGGTGACACAGAATTACGCCCTGCCAATCCATTTTTCCCAGGCGGTTATTCACCTGAAGAATTAGAAACGATTGGTGAGTCATTAAATAATGCGTATGACATTAAACAAAACGCATTAGATCCAAATTTGGGGTTTGATTTGAATGGGGGTATGCGATTTGATTTAGACTCTGGTGCCGTATTAGGTTTTTCATCTGCTTTAGAATACGGCAGTGATTATGAAAACCGCGAAGAGATGCGTCGATCTTATGTTTCCTCTGGAGAAAATTTAGTGTTAGAGTCAGAAGAACTGACCAACACCACCAGTCGCAACATCAGTGCTTCATTATTTACCACACTAAGCACTGAGTTAAATGAAAATCACAGCATATCTTCTAATTTGATATGGTTACGCAACACTGAAAATTACAATGAAATTGGAGAAGGATTTAATGAAGACCTTGGAAATGCACGACGCATCTCTGAGTTACGGTGGACTGAACGCAGCCTAGAATCGTTTCAATTTTCTGGAGAACACAAATACACTACTTTGGGTGACTTAAAGTTAAATTGGCAATATACCAATTCAACGGCGAATTTTGACGAACCTGATAACCGCATTTATAGGTATGACCAAAGACAAGAAGGAGATTTTGTCTTTTCGACTCGAAATGATTCTAACTCACGTGTTTGGAGCGTGTTGAATGATGCCAGTATAAACATACGTTATGACTTGGCGTGGCCTTTGATGATAGGTAATAGCCACAAACTGTTGTTTAATTACGGTCAAAACTGGATTAATAAAGACCGCGATTCAGAAATAAGGCGTTTTGTTTTTGAAGACAGGGGCTCGCTAACGAACGAAGCCAACAGCTCTGCCCCCTTGAGTGAAATTTTAAATCCAGACTTCATTGCTCCCAATGGATATCAGCTACTCGAAGTGACACGATCAACAGATAACTATTTCGCAGCCTTGGACATCAAAGCAAAGTATTTAAGCATTGATTATGCTTTCCAAGAAAATTTCCGCATCACCACAGGGGTGCGAGAAGAACGCTTTGACCAAACGGTAACTACATTTAGGTTGTTCGACCCCAACTCTAGCCCAGTGGTTTCTGGCTTACGCGACAGTGATTATTTCCCTGCTTTTTCATCGACCTATATTTGGGGTAAACATCAGTTTAGAATGAATTATTCAGAAACAGCAGCACGTCCAGATTTTAAAGAGTTGTCGCCTGCACAGTTCAAAGACCCTGTTGTTAATAGAAATGTGATTGGTAATCCAGACTTAGAAGTGGGTAAAATCAAACACTATGATTTGCGTTGGGATATGTATTTTTCGCCGGGCGAATTTGTTTCCTTGAGCTTTTTTTACAAAAAATTTCTCAAACCAATTGAATTAATTATTCTACCAGGAGCTGCGGGCACCATCAGTTTTCAAAATGCAGATTTTGCTGAAAATTCAGGTGTGGAACTAGAGTTTTTCAAAGACTTTTCTTTTATCAGTGACTCTTGGTCAGATTATTATTTAAGTGCCAATTTTGCCTACATTGACTCTGAAATCACACTCAGCACCAATCATACAGGCAGCCAAACTAACAACACCAGACCTTTACAAGGACAATCACCTTATGTCGCCAATATTCAAGTCGGATATGACAACAAAGAGCGTGGAATCAATGCCTCACTGTTGTTTAATATTTTTGGTGAACGCATATCAGAGGCTGGCACATCAGGTTCACCTGATGTTTATGAACAACCATTCAAACAGCTCGACTTTGTTTACAGTCAAAAATTTGCAGACCGTTGGAAAATCAGTTTCAAAGCACAGAATCTACTTGATGATGAAGTCGAATTTCTTCAGGGCGAGGACATCACCAGATTGTATAAAAAAGGCCGGTCATTAGGCTTTGGTGTTGCTTACGACTTTTTTTAATTCTCAACCAATTTAATTATTAAAATATGTGTGATGTTGACTCGGCTTATTGGTCACATAACTGAATGGCAACTAAACCAGAGTTTTTTTACTTTAAAAATCTATCCTCTTTGGCACCACATAATTGGGCCTTTTCATATTTCAGAGGCGGTCCCGGTGTTTTAGTTGCTGGTTTAATTTGGAGTATTACGGGCTTGGTTGCCATAATACTGATTCAGTCAGGAAAGCCCCCAACAACACATTGGCCAATATAAGTTAATTTGTCCCTACAGTTACAGTGCCAGTAATTAATCACTGAAAAAACACAATTTGATGATTTAGTTTATGCACATACAGCGATATACTTAATGTTCACTATTGTTAAAAGAGGGGTTTTTCAATGCGACATACATGGTTAATAGGTGCCACTTTGATGATGACACAAATGACAACGCAAGCTGAAATAAGAGCAGATTATAATTTTGCTGGCAATTTATCTTCTGATGTAGTCGGCGCACCCGATATTGAATATTTGGGTGTCACTAAAAGTTATGAAACGGGTGTGGCTCAAGGTGTTGATGTTAATGCAATATCCATCGAACATCATACTGGTTTAAAACTTGATTCACTTAATTTGAGCTTATGTGAAGAATACTCAGTTGTGATTCAAGGTTAAGTGGACAACATTTCCGGATACAATAAAATGGTTGACTTCAGCGAGCTACAAAGCGATACCGGTTTGTACCTCTTAACAGGCCAACTATATTACTATTTTTATTCAGATATAGGTCAAGACACCATCAATGTTGATGAATACTTTCGTATAGTTTGGACTCGAAACATCAGCAATGAGGTCAAAGGCTATATCGATGGCCTATTACAATTCACTTATGATGACAACTCGCTGGGTAGCAGCATGTGTTCCAGCAATAGCATGTACTTATTTAGAGACGATGGGTCTGGTAACGAAAGCCCGTCAGGTGCCGTATCACAAGTCACTATTTATGACCGTGCCTTAACACCTCTAGAGGTGAGGGTTTTGCAATTCGGGGATGTTATTTATAAAAATGACTTTGAGTCTGTGATGTTGCATTGAGGTATTTTGGGTGGTCTACACACAGCCTGTCTCTCTCAAGTGACTTTAACAGCAAATAAACGAAAGCCATTACCGCTGTTCCTGAGACTGAGGCACCGATGTAAACCGTGAACCATTAACAGTATCAAGAAGCTGTCATGATGCCAAAAAGGCTTGAAGTGACTCATCCAAAGTTATCAAGCCTCACTTTGCATAATCAAAAAACTGCCTGCGCTTCGGTCCTGAAGCATTTGAGCTCACCTTGTTAGGGTGTTTGATGTCCTTCCAAGTGGTGACCATACGGCCGGCATTCAGGTGAGGGAAATCAAGCTTGGTTGGCGTATTTTTACCCAAAAAATTCAATAATGTGCTTAAACAACCTGGTTCACTGACATCGATACTTAAAAAATCATTGCGGCCGGTAAAATAGGCATAAACCTGTTGCTGGTGTTGTCTGTAACAATGACTTAAATGTCGCGCTGATAATGGGTCATCAGCGGTCAGCAACTCAAAAGTCTGGTTGAAACAACGTTTCATGATTGGGTTGAAGTGCCCTTTGGCACTGAGGTTGTTTTGCATTTTACTCAACAGCATTTGCATGGATGGTACCCACGCATCAATAGCTCGATCTAAATAAACAAACTGAGCACCTGGAAACAGTGCATCGAGGTGTGCATAATCGCAATAACAAGGCGTATCTGAAAACACTTGTGCCAGTTCAAAAGTACGTTGGGTGAATGCCGTATGCGCCACTTTAAAACCCTGCTCAAGCAGGGCCACACTGACGCTGGTGGTGCCCGTTCTGGGCAGGCCAATGATGAACAATTTATGCATGTATTTTTGCTTTTGGAGCAACTTAGTTCAGTATCCAATCAGTTTAATCGAAGGCGCTGCTGACTGTCACTGTAAATATGGGCTACCAATAACATTTCTGACGTTGAAGATTTCACCACTCATTGAAATATGCTTAACCTTATAAGTACAGCCTAAAAAAAAGCGCCCCAAAGGACGCTTTTAAAAGTGTTCAAGCAGTTACTATCAACTGATGTAAAAACTATTGATGTTGGCTCGCCATTTAGGATCTGCCATGTTTGGCCAATTGTCTTTATCAAAACCTTCAGCCTGTTCTAGGCGCTCTTTGGGTTGGTTGATTTTGTAACATTTTTCTTGGGTATCCAATTGTAATGCTTGCATTGGAACTGCAAAATACTTGTTACCCATGTTCATAAATCCACCAAAGTCTAATACTGCATATTCGACCCTACCACTGTTAGAATCTAACATAAAATCTTTGATTTCACCTAAACTCTCGCCTTGAAAGTTTTTAACTTCGTTGCCTGTCAGTGAATCTGCTGATAATAAAGTAGTCATAATCATTACTCCTGTGTTGATTTACAAAATAAGACTTAACTGAGAAATTAAGCCTTGCCCTTTAAGTAGCTCCACATGGTGTCACAACAACCATGAAGTCATCGTGAAATTATTGTTAACCAAACAAGTACCCCCTACAATAAATATCTTTGTTGGTTTAATGCTGTAAAATAATAACCAGCAAAAATACAGCCATGATTAAAATAAAATCCTCCCAACAACTGAAAAAAGTGCGTCGCTTAGCCCTGGCTGCACAGGGATTAACCCAAGCCCAAAGATTCGGATCCGGCTTGGTCGGTACGCGCAAGGCAATCAACCACATTGGCTATGTGCAACTGGACAGCATTTCAGTAATAGAACGTGCACACCACCATGTCTTGCACACCAGAGTACCGGGGTTTAAGCCTGCGATGGTCGACCAATTGTTAAGCCAGACTGACATTTTTGAATACTGGTCACACGCAGCCGCGTTATTACCCATCAATGATTTTCGTTTCACTTTACCTTACAAACACGCGATTAAAAGTGGCCAAACTCATTGGTTTAAGAACCCTGATCAAAAATTAATGGCTGAACTGCTGCACCGCATACGAATTGATGGACCATTGCGTGCTCGAGAAGTTACTGACCAATATATACCTAAATCAAACAGCACAAGTAAGGCCACCTGGTGGGACTGGAAACCGGCCAAAAAAGCCCTGGAACAGTTGTATATGCAAGGCGACTTAATGGTCAGCAAGCGCGAAGGTTTTCAAAAAACCTATGACCTCACTGAACGGGTGCTGCCGAATCAATGCAATACCCAGCTACCCAATACCGCAGAATTTGCTGAACATCTATTGAACCAACAGTTACGTTGTCATGCGCTGATATCACTCAAAGGATTGACCTATTTACGCCGCAATGTCGAGTTACGCCAAACAATGAAAGCCTTGGTTCAGTCAAAATTGTCACAAGGCACATTACAACAAGTCCAATTACCCAACCAAACAATGTTCCTGGTTAAACAAGGCACTTTGGAAGAACCATTGCCGCGACGACATGATCGTTTGGTCATTGTTTCGCCATTCGATAACAGCGTCATTCAACGCGACCGGCTCAAAGCTTTGTACGAATTCGATTATCAAATAGAATGTTATGTCCCAGCTGCCAAGCGTCGCTATGGCTATTTTTCACTGCCATTGCTGTACCGCGACACATTCATCGGTCGCATGGACTGTAAAGCGCACCGCCAAGAGCGACTTTTTGCAATCAATTCATTGCATATAGAGGCGCATGATTTTGACCTTGAAACCCTCTGTCATGCCTTGTTCACTGCGCTCAAGGACTTCATTAAGTTTCAAGCCTGTGATCGCATAACTTTAGGGCAAGTATCACCAAAATACCTGAAAGCAGCTTTACAAAACCACCTGAACATATGGAATGATTGAAGAAATGCCAATCATTGTGCTTGGTTGATGAATAGATCAACCATGATAATATTGTGATTTCTCAAATTAAGCGAAGATTATGAAACCATGCCATCAAAACCATGAAATTTGAATTTATATACTCGTTTGTAATTTTAGCAACCACAGGTTCACAAGCCATACAAAGGTGGGCACCGTCCATCACTTAAGACAGGTAGGGTGGGCTCTGCCCTCCACAAACACTTAAGCTACTGTAATTAATACAGTCATACGGCAAAGAAAAGGTCTTTTAGGGTTGTTGACTTCAGTCAACCAGTGATAACACCTGTGGTTTTATGGGTCGGCTGTAGCCGACAACCCTAGACAGCTGTCGTTGGTTTGAGGGCGAAAAAATCGGGAAGAAAGTTGGATCAGACATTGAGCCAAACACCTCGTTGGCATCAGGAGATTGCCACAGTCGCTTCGCTCCTTCGCAATGACAGGCTGCTTTTGCGGCAGGGTGGGCTCCGTCCATCACTTAAGGCAGGTAGGGTGGAATCTGCCCACCACAAACACTTCAATTACCCTAAGCACTCAGTCTAAGGACTTGTAGTTGATTGGTCGACTCACCAACCACAAGCCAAAATAAACCAAGCCGCCATTGATCAACAGAATTTCATAACCAAATTGATAACCGCCAAGCCAAGCGCTGCCATAATTAGCCAACAGGTAAGAAAGTATGGGTGCAACCACCGCAATCATTGGGATCAAGCGACCCTTCGGTTGCCTGTTGCTGAACATACCGAATGCAAACAGACCCAACAAGGGGCCATAAGTGTAACTGGCGGCTTGCAATAAGGCATCGATGGCGTTGGTTTGCATGGAGTAGTAAAACAGCACCACCAAAACGAAAATCAACAATGAAAAACCCAGATGAATCCAATGCCTGGTATTTATTTGCTCGTTCTCACCTTTATCCAAAATGTCCAAATAAAACGATGTAGTCAATGAGGTCAAAGCCGAATCGGCACTGGAATAAGCACTGGCCAATAAACCCAAGACAAACACCATGGCCAACTCAACCGGGAAGTGGCCCAACGCCAGGGTTGGGAACAGCAGGTCTGATTTTTCAGGCAACGGTACGTTAAATGCCTCAGCATATAAGTACAAACCAGCACCGAGCAGCAGGAACATAAAGTTCACCGCCACTAAAATCAGCACAAATGAATACATGTTCTTTTGTGAGGACTTGAGGTTTTTACAGGACAGGTTCTTTTGCATCATGTCTTGATCCAAACCAGTCATCACAATCACAATCAAGACCCCACTGAGGAATTGTTTGTAGAAATTTTTGCTGTCGCTCCAACCGTCAGCAAAAAAGAAAACTTGGCTGTAGCTGCTCTCGGCCATCAACTTGATTCCATCCCATGAGCTGGCAGCCAGTTGACTGGCAACAAACCACAAAGCACCTAAAGCAGCGATGAGCATAAAACTGGTTTGTAATAAATCACTCCACACGATGGTTTTGATTCCGCCTTTCACTGTATAAGTCCAAATCAACGCAATAGAAATAAGTGCCGTGAGCCAAAATGACAGCCCGAAATGTACCAACACAAAAGTGTGTAACACCAAGGCCACCAAATACAAACGAAACGCACAGCCAACCACCCTTGAAAGGATAAAAAATACTGAACCGGTTTTGTGTACATGCCAGCCAAATCGCTGTTTAAGGTAGGTATATATGCTGGTATAACCATGGCGGTAATACAATGGCAGCAAGACCTGCGCCACAATGGCATAACCGATGATATACCCCAACACCATCTGAAAATAAGCAAACTGCGAACCACCCACCCAACCTGGAATGGATATGAAAGTGACACCAGATAAGCTGGCGCCTAGCATGCCAAAAGCCACCACTGGCCATGGCGATTGCCGGCTACCTATAAAAAAGTCTGAGTTCAAAGCCTTGCCTGCAGTCAGGCGAGCAATCAACATCAGACCCGCAAAATACAGTCCAGCCACCAAGGCCAAAGTCATCGGTTCAATACGCATGGCAGAGATTGTACAACGAATCGTGTCAAATCCATCGACTGAGGTGGCGCTATTTGCTACCAGCCTAAACAATCAAACAAAAATTAATTCGGTGATGATAAACTTAAAAACATTCTTCAGCTGATTTGCAAACATGTCAAACCACTCACAGTTTCAATTGCTCAAAGAACGTCGTTTCTTGCCGTTTTTTTTAACCCAGTTTTTTGGGGCGTTTAATGACAATGTGTACAAAACATCTTTGGCCACAATGATCACTTTTAAAGTCGCCGACCAGTATGTAGATATTTTGACTAATTTGGCTTTTGGCTTATTTATTTTGCCGTTCTTTCTGTTTTCTGCCTTTGCTGGACAAGTGGCTGATAAATTTGAAAAATCTGTACTGATCAGACGGGTTAAACTGGGTGAAATCCTGATCATGCTTACAGCATCATTAGGCTTTTACCTGAACAGCATTCCTTTGTTGATTTTCGTGTTATTTTTAATGGGCAGTCAGTCTTCTTTGTTTGGACCAGTAAAATACGGTTACCTGCCTGAAAAACTCAACAGCCATGAACTGCTCGGCGGCAACGGCTTGGTTGAGGCCAGCACTTTTATTTCAATATTACTGGGCACAATTTTGGGTGGTGTATTGATTGCTTTGGAATCCATCGTGCCGATTTCACTGGCGGTGGTTACATTTGCTGTGCTGGGCTACTTATCTGCCCGCAAAATTCCGTTGTGTGTCGCTGCAGAACCGGAAATAAAATTAAACTGGAACATTTGGAAAGCAACCATCAATAACCTGAAAATACTGCCTGAAAAAAAGGTGGTGTTTTTGGCCATTCTGGGCATTTCTTGGTTTTGGTTCTTTGGCTCAGTCTTTCTGGCTCAAATGTTCAATTATGGAAAAACGGTATTACATGGCAACGAATATGTAGTCACTCTGTTGTTGACCATGTTTTCCATCGGAATTGGCTTGGGCTCCTTGATTTGTGAAAAACTCTCCGGTCAGCGCGTTGAAATTGGCTTGGTGCCAGTGGGGGCGCTGGGATTAGCCATTGCAGGTGGCGACATTTATTTCGCCAGCCATTCACTGCCTGTTATTGAAGCATCTAACCTTTCCATCCCAGCCGTTTTACAACTGCATGGCGCCTACCGAATAATGGCAGATTTATTATTCATTGGGGTGTTTGGCGGCCTGTATATAGTGCCGCTGTATGCTTTGGTTCAAGAGCGCTCGAACCCCAATCAAGTGTCGCGCATCATTGCCGGCAACAACATCATCAACGCCTTATTTATGGTGGTGGCAGCGGTGATGGGCATGGTGGTATTAGGGGTGATTGGTTGGAGCATCCCCGAATTATTCATGATTACTGTGGTGTTACATGTCATTGTTTGTCTGTATATATTCACCATTGTGCCTGAGTTTGTTTTGCGCTTAATCGCTTGGCTGTTGGTGTCTTTGGTGTATCGAGTCAGGTACAAGGGCTTGGATAAAATTCCTCAAGAAGGGCCCGTGGTATTGGTCTGCAACCACATTGCATTTGTTGACCCTGCCATCATTATGGGTCGGGTGCGGCGACCAACCAAATTTGTGATGCACCATAAAATATACAATAAATTTGGCTTGAAACCATTGTTCAAAGCAGCCAAAACCATACCAATAGCCAGCGCCAAAGAAGACCCTGAAATGATGGAAGCAGCTTTTGCATCGGTCAAAGCTGCGCTGGAAGATGGTGATGTGGTGTGTATCTTTCCAGAAGGGCGCTTAACTCCTGATGGTCAAATTGGGCCGTTCAAAAGAGGCATTGAACGCATCATTGCTGCAACACCAGCACCGGTGGTGCCCATGGCGTTAAATAACTTGTGGGGCAGCTTGTTTTCTCGCCACAGTGAAAGCGTCATAAAACGCTTACCGAGGAAGCTCTTGGCCAAAGTGGAACTGATTGTTGGCGATCCTGTGCCACCAGAGCTGGTGACTGCCGAGCACCTCAGAACTTTGGTCATTGAACTGAAAAATCAGGCCAAAATTGCCAATCCGCTGGGTGAGAAACAATTGCCTGAAGCTGCCGAAAACACCGATTCTAAGGCTTGATGCAAATCAGCAATGATGTCATCAACATGCTCCAGACCTACCGACAGTCGAATCAATGTTGGACTGATTAAATGTGCCGACAATTCATCTTCGGTATAAGTTGAATGAGTCATCGAAGCAGGGTGCTGAATTAAAGTTTCAGCATCCCCTAAACTCACGGCGCACATAATCATTTGCAATTGGTTAACAAACTGTGCTGATTGCTCCTTGGTGCCATTCAACTCTAAAGCAATCATGCCACCGGCTTGACGCATTTGCTTGCTTGCCAATGGTTGTTGTGGAAAGTCTGTTAAACCAGGGTAATAAGTGTTTTTTACATGCGGCGATTGGGCCAGGTATGCAGCCACTTTTTGTGCATTTTCACAGTGGCGGTCCATGCGCACATGCAAAGTCTTCAAACCACGCAACAGCAAAGACACATCAAACCCAGAAATCACTGCCCCAGTCATGTCTTTGAGCCCAAACATCCTGATGCGGTCCATGTCCTCTTGCGAGCCAGCCACAAATCCCGCGATTAAATCTCCGTGACCACCCAAGTATTTGGTTGCCGAATGCACCACCAAATCAGCACCCAGCACAATTGGGTTTTGTAAGTAGGGTGTGCAATAGGTGTTATCAATCATTAATTTGCAATCATATTGTCCAGTTATCTCTGCCAATGCTGCAATGTCAATTAAACGCATATTGGGGTTACTTGGAGATTCTGAATACACCAGTTTAGTTTGGCTGGAAATATGATGTTTCAGGTTCTCAGGTTCGGTTAAATCGACGTAACTGATTTTCACTCCAAACGTTTTTAAGCCGTGCTCTAAAAAACTGAAGGTACATCCGTATAAACTCAAGTCTGCGATGATTTCATCACCAGGTTTAACCATCGACCACAAAGTGGCGGTTATGGCCCCCATTCCTGAGGCTGTGGCCAATGCTGCTTCTGCTTGCTCTAAAGCTGCCAAGCGTTGTTCTAAAATATGTTGTGATGGCGAACCCAATCGCGCATAAATGTATCGATCATTCTCACCTTGGAAGGCTGCGCCACCTTGTTCAACGCTTTCAAAAGCATAAGTGGAACTGATATGCACCGGTGGAGTTAATGCGCCTTGATGCTGTTTGGCATCGTAAGCGGCATGGATGGCCAAAGTGGCAAAATTTGCTTCATGTTTTACTTTCATAGCGATCGACTCAATTGGTATTACAATGCATTGATTTTAGGTTGTGGTGGCGTGATAACCAAGTTAGAATACGTAATAGTTTCATTACAATAGCATATGACAAACCCATAAGTCATTGAATATAAACCATTTAATTAATGTACGTAATTGCTTACACCCATGAAGTTAGCCATAACAACTGAAAATAAGCTCGGAATCACCTATGCCGTCCTGTCATTGTTGAAAAATCACCAAGCTGATTTAATCAAGGTTGAGGTAGATGATGGCAAAATCCACCTACACACCCAAGATTTAGAAAAACCTATTCAGGGCACCATTGCCAGCCAGCTGATGAAAATTCCAGGGGTTAAATGGGTCAACCAAATTGATGTGTTGCCAGGGGTCGAAACACAAAATATGCTGGCTTCTTTGATGCAGGTGATGCCCGATCCAGTGATTGGAGTTAATACCAAAGGTCAAATCGCTTACGCCAACCGCAAGGCTGGATCACTGTTTAAACCACACACCGAAAACCACAAAATACCCGATCACATGAAACAAATATTTGTTTCCGAAGGGTGGCAAGAAAAAGTCAATGCAGCGGCCAATTCAAACCTGCCAGTCACCATCAACACCATCGCAGGCACCATGTTACTTGAAGTCCAAGGCATAAAAAACCAGGCTGGCCAAATGAACGGTGCGATGTTACTGTTCCGGGATTACGATAAAATCAGGGCCAGCAGTTATGTGATGCAAGGTGAAGAAATTGATGGTTTGGAAAGTTTGGTTTATCAATCAGCTGCATTCAAGGCAGTGGTACAAAAAGCCAAAACTTTTGCCCATGTAGAAGCACCGTTGAGCATCGTTGGCGAAACCGGCACCGGTAAGACCCTACTGGCCCATGCTTGTCACAGCTTAAGTCAACGCAGCAATGAATTGTTTACTTTGATTGATTGCCAAGCGATGAAAAGTGATGAAATGGAAACCATGTTATTTGGCGCCAACAACCACCCTGGGGTTTTACAACTCAACCAAACTGGCACCTTGTTCTTTTCACACATTGAGTTCATGGCCGCTCACATTCAACAAAAACTACTGAAGCACTTCAACCAAACCGGCACCAACGGCAGCAATGACAAAGTACGCATCATGGTTTCTTCCGCACAAAAACTGGACCAGTACCAACAGTCAGGCAAGCTAATACCTGAACTGGTGCTGTTGCTAGATGTGTTGCGTCTGAATGTGTTGCCATTGCGCGAAAGGACTGAAGACATTGAACCTTTGATGCAACACTTCTTACATCAGTTCAACCAGCAACTGGGGCAAGATGCGGTATTTTCTTTAGATGCCAGCGTAAAAATGAAACGCTACTATTGGCCAGGTAATGCCAGCCAATTAAGGCATGCCATTTACAAAGCCATTATGACAGCCAAAGACAGTACCATCCAAGCCCGTGATTTAGATCTCGAAGGTGCCATCAGTTTAGAGGCTGATTTAGAAGGACTTACGCTGAATGAAGCGGTCAATGAATTTGAACGACACTTCCTTCAACACTGGTACCAAAAATACCCATCCACCAGAAAACTTGCTCGTCAATTGGGTGTTTCACACACCACCATTGCGCAGAAAGTGAACAAATACAACTTAAAACAAAACCGAGATTAAAAGAGAATTTTATGAAAATCATTGATGCCCATGGCGGCAGCTTAATCAACTTGATTCCAGACAGCGAAGTAAAACTTGAACGCCAAAAATTGGCCAACGAATTACCCGATTGGAACCTTACTAGCAGGCAAATTTGCGATTTGGAATTACTGCTTAACGGTGCATTTTCACCACTACAAGGGTTTATGACTCAGGCTGACTACCAGTCAGTTCTACAAGACATGCGTTTGGCTGATGGCACATTGTGGCCCATGCCAATCACTTTGGATGTGGATGAGAAAACCATGCAAGCGGCTAAACAAGTCGGACAATTAACCTTGCGCGATATGGAAGGTGTGGTGCTGGCCATTTTAACTGTGAGCGATGCTTGGCAAGTGGATAAAAAAGCCGAAGCCGAAGCCGTCTTTGGCAGTGCTGATTTAAAACATCCTGCGGTCAACTATTTATTCAATCAAGCGGGTGATTATTATTTGGGCGGTGAACTGTTGGGCTTACAACTGCCTACTTATTACGACTACAAACAACACCGCCATACCCCACACGAGATCCGTGCTAAGTTCCAAAAACTGGGCTGGTCAAGAGTGGTGGCATTCCAAACCCGCAACCCCATGCACCGTGCTCATCAAGAACTGACTTTTCGAGCAGCACAACGGGTTGAAGCCAACTTATTAATACATCCAGTAGTGGGCATGACCAAACCTGGAGACATTGATCACTTCACCCGCGTGCGCTGCTATGAAAAAGTCATGGACCGCTACCCTGAACGCACCACAGCATTGTCTTTATTGCCATTGGCAATGCGCATGGGCGGCCCCAGAGAAGCTTTGTGGCACGCCATAATTCGAAAAAACTATGGCTGTACCCACATCATAGTGGGGCGTGATCACGCTGGACCCGGTGATGACTCCAATGGCCAACCATTTTACGATCCCTATGCCGCGCAAGACCTGTTGCAACAACACCAAGAAGAACTGGGTATCAGCATGGTTGAGTTTGAAATGATGGTCTTTTCACAAGACAAAGCACAGTACATTCCAGTCTCGGAAATCGAAGAAAATGAAAATATTTTGAACATTTCCGGCACTGAATTGCGTCGTCGCTTGCAGCTGGGACTGGACATTCCAGACTGGTTTTCTTACCCAGAAGTGGTGGAAGAATTGCGCAAAAGCTACCCACCAAGAAACAAACAGGGCTTTACCGTATTTTTCACCGGCCTATCAGGTTCAGGGAAGTCAACCATTGCCAATGCCTTGAGAATTAAATTGATGGAAATGATCAATCGCCCAGTGACTTTATTGGACGGTGATGTGGTGCGCAAACATTTATCCAGTGAACTGGGTTTTTCTAAAGAACACCGCAACATCAACGTGCAAAGAATTGGCTATGTGGCCAGTGAAATCACCAAAAATGGTGGTGTGGCTATCTGTGCGCCCATCGCACCGTATGAAAAAATGCGTGAAGAAGTTCGCAACATGATAGAACCATTGGGTGGTTTCATTGAAATCCATGTCTCTACACCTTTGGAAGAATGCGAAAAACGTGACCGCAAAGGACTGTATGCCTTGGCCAGAAAAGGTGTGATTAAAGAGTTTACTGGTATCAGTGACCCTTATGAAGCACCCAAATCTCCAGAAATGGACATCAACACCTTGAATTTTTCACCCGATCAAGCAACCCAGCGCATCGTACTAAAGCTTGAAGCCATGGGACTGATTGCTTAATGACCATTGAGACCACTGAAAAACCGACTGTTTTCTTAATCGATTCGTCGGTTTTTGTGTTCCGCAGTTATTATTCGATGTCACCAGACTTGGTCGACCAACAGGGCAACACCAACCATGCTGTGTATGGTTTTGCTCGATTTTTGATTCGCTTCCTCAAACAAACCAAGCCACAGTACATTGCCACTGCTTTTGATGAAGCATTGACCACTTCGTTTCGCAATGAAATTTATCCGCTGTACAAGGCCAACCGGGAACCGGCTCCTGCAGACCTGAAATTACAGTTCAAAAAATGCCAAGAATTGGCCAGCTTATTGGGCATTGCGGTGTTTTCAGACACCAGTTATGAAGCCGATGATTTGATTGGCACACTGCATAAAACATACGTCAACCGTGGCCACAATGTCTGTGTGGTAAGCGCAGATAAAGACCTGGCGCAACTGATCAGACCAACTGACTGGTGGTGGGATTATGGCAAGTCTAAACCATTGGGCTTTGAAGCCTTAACAGAAAAGTTTGGGGTCAGACCAGATCAAATTTGTGACTTTCTGGCGCTGGCCGGAGATCAAGTAGATAACATCCCTGGCATCAAAGGTATTGGAACCAAAACCGCACAAATTTTACTTAACCATTTCAATGACTTAGATACTTTGTTGGCGCGTTATAAAGAAGTAGAGTTTTTAAGTTTTCGCGGTGCAAAGTCATGTCAATTAAAGCTTAAAAACAACCAAGATGCGGCCAAGCTTTCAAAACAGCTGTCTCAAATTGTAGTTGATGCACCCATAGAAAATGATGATATAATCAAAACACAAGTAAGTCAGGAACCCCTTATTTCATTCATCGAAGCAATGAATTTTGGACCCATGTTACGCAGAGAATTATTGGAAGCAGCAAACTTATGACAGCTGAACAAAAAAGAATTCTGGTGGTCGATGACGAACCAGATATATTACAGCTATTAGAAATTTCATTGACCCGCATGGGTTTTAAAGTTTACAAGGCCGAGAACTTGGGTTCAGCCAAGTACCAACTTTCTAAAATCACTTTTCACTTGTGTTTATCTGACTTTAAATTGCCCGATGGTTCAGGCAGTGAATTGGTTGAACATGTGAATCAGAATTACCCCAATACCCCCATCGCGGTCATCACCGCCTTTGGCACCATCAACCACGCTGTTGAAACACTCAAAAAAGGGGCCTATGACTTCATCACCAAACCCATCAGTTTAGACACGCTCAGACAACTGGTCATCACCGGTTTACAAAAGCATGAAAAGAAGCACGAAAACTTGGAGTCCCCATCTTTAGGGATTGAGCTTGAGTATTTTAAACGTTTAGACGAATTAATCAGCAAATATGCACAAAGCAATGTGCCAGTCATCATCTACGGTGAAAGTGGCAGCTGGAAAGAAAAAGTGGCTGGTTTGATTCACGAAAACAGTGAATTAAGACGTCATGAAACCACCTTCATTGATTGTGCCGAGTCACCCAATGAATTGACTCCTGAACAGCACGGCACATTGATTTACCACAACATCGAGAAACTTAAACCAGAACAACAGACAACATTGATTAAATTCGTTAAATCACTGTCAGACCAACAAAGAATCATTGTCACCACCAATTGGAGTGAAGATGAGTTCAAACACTCCTTGGGAGTAAAAAAAGCCTTAATCAGGGCCTTATGTGTGGGTGAAATTCACACCAAAACCATGTTAGAACTGAAAGACCACTTGAGTGAAATTTGCAAAGCTCGCTTGGAACAACTGGCTGAGTCCTGGAACAAACTGCCGTGCAAAATTCACCCAACAGCCATGTCAAAGCTCAAAAACCATGAGTTTCCAGGCAACATGAAAGAGCTGGACTTGGTGTTAGCCAAAGCCGCTGTCAACTGCCAGAATCAATTGATACGTGAGTGCGATATCCAACTTGAAAACACCGGTTTTCAACCTCAATTGAACAAAGAGATGAATTTAGAAAAATACATCGAAGACATTGAGATCCGCGAAATAACCAACGCCTTGGCAAAAACCAACAACAACAAAACCAAAGCCGCTGATCTATTGGGCATCAGCTTTCGTGCCCTGCGCTATAAAATCAAAAAACTGGGTATCGACTGACTGTTGTTTTGTGCTGACTTGCCATTCTAAAGTGGTTCATAATGGCTTATAAAACCAGCCAGTTTATTATTTTAAGTCGCAGATAAATTATGTGATAATGTTTTATATCAACTTAACTAACTAAGAATTAAATGACTGATAAAAAAATCGAACACATCATTGCGCCCAGAGAAAGGGATTTGGGCGGCTTCACGGTTAAACGCATCCTGCCAGTGGTTAAACAAAAAATGATTGGTCCTTGGATCTTTTTCGACCACATGGGACCGGCTGATTTTCCAGCAGGCCAAGGCATCAATGTCAGACCACACCCGCACATCAACTTGGCCACAGTGACCTATTTATTCGCCGGTGAGATTTGGCACCGGGACTCTTTAGGCTCCAATGAACCAATCCTGCCAGGAGACATTAACTTGATGGTCGCTGGCAAAGGCATTGTTCACTCTGAACGAGAAAGGGCTGAAGTGCATCAACAAGACCATCATTTGGATGGTTTGCAATTGTGGATGGCTTTGCCTGAAGCAGATGAAGAGATTGAACCTGCTTTTTACCACCATGACAGTGCTGAAATTCCAAGCACAGATTTAAATGGTGTACCAGTGCGGGTGATGATGGGCTCAGCTTATGGCTTAACCTCACCAGTAAAGACTTTCGCAGATACCATCTATATAGAAGCCACTTTACAAGCAGGACAAAGCCTGCTGCTGCCTGCCGCTCAAGAGCGTGGACTGTACGTGGCCAACGGCCAGGTTACCATTGATGACCAAGCAATAGACAGTTTTCACATGGCGGTGTTGTCAGGTGCTGAAGTGCGCATCACTGCCACTACAGGAAACACCCGAATCGCAATGATTGGTGGTGATCCAGTTGGCCCACGTTTTATAGAATGGAATTTCGTGTCCAGCCGCAAGGAACGCATTGAACAGGCCAAAGATGATTGGCGCCATCAGCGTTTTGCTCAAGTACCTGGTGATAACGAAGAGTTTATCCCACTACCCTAAAAACGCTTTGATCTCGGCAGCTTGTTTCAGTGCATCTTGATAACCCAGTTCAATCAAGGCTTTGGTATAACTGGGTTCAAACAACAAATAACTCGGCATGCGCCAATCTTTGCCCCAGCCCCCAATCATTTTCAACAGTGATTTCACGGGCTTAGGGATGCAGTGCGCGTGTGCCTGAGTGATGTCTCTGACATCTACACTGGGTTTAATGACCAATGTCTCAATCGGCTTTAAATGGGTTTGTGATTGAGCCGATTTTGGCATCAAGCCGAGGGTTTGATTGATGCGTTGTAAGCGTGATAAATCAGCCAATAAGGTGTCCATAAAAATGGTGTCCAACATGTATCCGCCCAACTCACCCATACTGGGGTAATCGCCAGCTTCTTGTGGGACATTGATGGGACTTTCATCGCGGGTACCTATCACCAAAATACGTTCAGCACCCAAGTGGATGGCCGGTGACAAGGGCGCTGAATTGCGCAGGCCACCGTCACCGTAATATTCATGGTCAATCAATTGTGCTGGAAACAAAAACGGCAAAGCAGTGGAAGCCATGATGTGTGCCACCTTGATTTTTTGTGGCAAACCAACCCGGCGGGTGCGGTGCCAAGGTATGACGGCATCATTGGCTTGGTAAAAACATTTAGCCACTGCCGTATCGTAGGATGATGCAGCTATCGACAAACCTGTCAACGCACCTGTATCAATAGCCACTTGGATTTTATCTAATTGCAATTCACGGCTCAACAACTCAGCCAACGGTGCATTGTCTAACAACGACTTCGGCGGCCTAACTCCTAAACGTCCAAACAACAATGAACCAAGCACTTGTGCCATGGTTTTGAAAATTTGCCGGCCATCGGTGCGGTACACATCGGCACAGTGAATGGTTGACCAAAAATGATTGAGTCTGGCTGCACCGTGACTTTGGTCTTGGGCGTGAGATGCCATCACCACCGCGTTGATGGCCCCGGCAGAAGTACCATTGACTATTGGAAAACGAAAGCCATCAGGCATAAATGCCATGATGGCCTTAATCACCCCAACCTGGTAAGCACCACGCGCTCCACCACCGGGTAACATCAAGGCTGTTTTGTTGTTATCACTTTGCATGTTGACTATTATAAATGTTTTTCAGGCTATGATTTGCTATAGTGAATTGGTTAGTTATTTTAATCGCAATACCAATTATGAGCTCAAATTCTAAACTGACATACTTTTTAATAGGATTATCAGGTCTTTTCCTCAGCAACGTGGCCTGCACCATCAACGCCAAATCCCCACCAGCTCCACTTAACCAACTGCCATTCCAAGTTGCTACAGTAAACCCTCAAGTGAGTTTCAAAACAGTGACACAACTGACCAGCTTACAACCCCAGCATAAAATTGCTTATGGTAAGGATCCACTACAATATGGTCTGTTGTGGCAAGCAGCAAACCAATCAAACAAACCCTTAATTGTAATGGTCCATGGCGGCTGTTGGCTCAATGCATTTGGGGTTGATCACACTTACCCTTTGGCGAGCGCATTATCCCAAGCCGGATTTCCAGTTTGGTCATTGGAATACCGACGAACTGGCGATACCGGTGGCGGCTGGCCGGGCAGTTTTGCAGACATCAAACTGGCTTTAAATCAATTGAGTCTTTTAAAAAATCACCAGATTAATGTAAATGAGGTTGTTCTCATGGGACATTCTGCCGGCGGGCACTTGGCCTTGTTGGCTGCCAGTGAAATGAATCACAGCACTTTTAAACAAGTTTTTGGTTTAGCAGCCATCACTGACATCAGTCGATATGCCTTAGGTAATAACAGCTGCCAACAAGCTACCACGTCATTCATGGCAGGGCTACCTAATGAACGCAGCCATGCATTTCAAACTGCCAACTTAATCTACCGCAAATTACCAGACAATGTCACCTTGCTGCATGGCGATGCCGATCAAATTGTACCCACCACACAGTCTCAACTGCCTGATGTAACCACTGAAATTATCCCAGAGGCCGGTCATTTCGACTGGATACACCCAGGCTCACCCGCATTCAAGCGCTTGCTCGAACTGCTGTCAGACTGATTCAATTTTGTCCCATTGCGTACCTTTAACCATTACTTATCAGTGCCTAACTTGGCAAGATAACTGTTATTTGCTGTGTAGCCTTGCACCTAAAAACATTGTCTTTGTAATGGTATTTTACAAAAATATAACTGTTCACATTATCCCATCAGTGGATTGTCATGTATACTCATACTGTGTGCTGTGCTGCTAACGATTAACAGTTGTATGATTGATTGATAATTGGGTTCGCAGTGAGTCAATTTACCCCATATATGTTAGTGTGTATTTATGAAAAAAATCCAAACTTTACTGCTCGCAGTACTTATTTCATCGTTGTTGGCAGCTTGTGTCAATCAACCCACCGATGTCAAATCAGAGTCTGTTAAACCTGAGCCGGTTAAACCTGAACCAGTTAAACCTGAACCAGTTAAACCTGAACCAGTTAAACCTGAGCCGGTTAAGCCTGAGCCGGTTATACCTGAGCCGGTTATACCTGAGCCGGTTAAACCTGAACCGGTTAAACCTGAACCAGTTAAACCTGAGCCGGTTAAGCCTGAGCCGGTTAAGCCTGAGCCGGTTATACCTGAGCCGGTTAAACCTGAACCGGTTAAACCTGAACCGGTTAAACCTGAACCAGTTAAGCCTGAGCCCGTTAAGCCAGTATCAAGCGCTTATTTGTCTGGCAACATCACCTTAGACCAATCAAAACTCAGTCGCCAGAATGCAGAAGTGAGTAACACCATAGTGTATTTTGAACCCAACGACACCAACACTGTGCAGAACATAGCGCCAACCAACAAAGTAATATCTACACAGAATAAACGCTTTGTGCCCAGTGTGCTGGCTGTCACCGCTGGCAGTGAAATCAGTTTTCCAAATATGGATCGAATCTTACACAATGTTTTTTCAGTCTCACCATTGAGCGAATTTGACCTAGGCCTTTATTCTGCAGGAACCACTAAATCGGTTAAATTTGATGAACCTGGGATTATCTATGTTCACTGCAATGTTCATCATTCCATGCAGGCTGATATTTTAGTGTTAAACACACCTTATTTTACCCAAGTAGACAGCAACGGTCATTTTACCCTCAATGACTTACCAAATACCGCCGGCACTTTGAAAATATGGCACCCCAGAGGCAACATCACCAGTTTGGTTCTGGACCAACAAAACAACATTGATAACATCAATCAAACCTTGGTGATAACCAGGCCAAAAGTACCTAAGCACAGCAACAAATTTGGGCAATCTTACCGACCCACGAGAGACTGAAATCATGGCCAATAAGACCGGGCTTAAATTAAGCACTAAACTCACGTTGATGACTGCATTTTTAATCACTTTAACGGTGTTGGTTTCTGTATTCATCACTTTGTATTATGGCAACCGAATAGCTGAAGAGTCGATCAACAAAAAACTCAACGGCAGCCAATTAATTCAACAAGAGTTCAATCAACAAAAACTGCGTCAGCTCGAATTGGTTTCATTGGTGGTGGCATCCGACCCTGCCTTTGTGGCGTATGTGGCACAAACCATTTTTGACCTTGAAAATGGTCAACAGGCTGACGTTGCCTCGATTGCTGACCTGCTGCTAGAACGCAAGCAACAGTATGGTTTTGATGTGGCTTTCATCGTCTCAGTTGATGGTGAACAAATTGCCCGGTCAGATCAAGCCATGGCTGCTGCAAGAGACTTAAGCGCAGCACCGTTGCTGCAAAATGCCATGCAGCAACTGCTACCAGTCAGCGGTTACTGGCGCGACCAACAGTCTATTTATCAAGCAGCTGTGGTGCCTTTAGCCCGAGGCAGAAACCTGGTTGGCTTCCTGGTCACTGGATTAACTGTTGATGACCAACTAAGTAATGACATTGCTAAATTAACTGGCACTGAAGTACTTATTTTGGCCAAGCAAGACCAACATTTTACCAGCATTGCCAGCACCCTCGACTTAGACAATAACAACAGTTTGATGGAAAAAATCAATGACCAACAAAGCATCACCACTGGTCAACAGTTTAACCTAACTGTCAATAATTTAAACTTAGCCAACAGGCTGAATCCACTGACTGAGTTGAATCAACACAGTTACTATATTTTAAATGGCGTATCAGTGACACAAGCATTGGCACCATTCATACAAACCAGGAATATATTGGTCGCCGTAGGATTGGGCATCATTGTGCTTTCGCTGTTAATCGCTCGCATGTTTGTTAACCAATCATTGGCACCATTGAGCCAAATATCTGCGGCCACACGACAATTTTCTTACGGTAATTATGCTGCCAAGTTCCCTGAAAAAGTGAGTGGCGATTTGAGTGACCTCAGCGGCTCAATCACCCAGCTCATGCAAAACCTCAGAGGCAAAGATGCTTTGGCAGCACATATGGTGGAATTGAGTAAAAAATCACATCATGTGGTTGATAAATTACACAACCCAGAGAAGGTCATCATTGAGCCGGGTAAGATCATCAATAAGCGTTTTGAAATCATTAAGAATATTGGTGTCGGTGGAATGGGTGCTGTGTTTCAGGCCTATGACCAAGACCTTGAAGAAATTGTGGCTTTAAAAGTACTGAAAACCCAACAAGCTGATGCTGCGGAAATTGCTCAACTTAAAGATGAAATCAAAGTAGCACGGCGCATTTCTCACCCCAATGTGGTGCGCATCCATGATTTTGGCCAGCTGGCCAGCAATGTATTTATTTCAATGGAATTTGTGCAGGGTTATACCCTTGAACAGCTGTTGAAGTATGCCAAAAAGTTACGTCCACTGGCGGCCAAGCATGCAGCCATTCACATTTGTGAAGGCCTCAAAGCTGCCCATGATGCAGGTGTGGTCCACAAGGATTTGAAACCGGCCAACATCATCGTTGAACTGGATTCTTCCATTAAACTGATGGATTTTGGAATAGCCGATATTGACAGCGTCATCAGCGCCAAACGATCCGATGCTTTGGTTGGTGGTACAGCTGCCTACATTGCACCAGAACAAGCTTTAGGCAAAGGGGCTGATGAGCGGACCGATATTTATACACTGGGCATCCTGCTGATGGAAATGTTCATAGGCCAACGCCCATTCTATGCCACCAGTGATGAAGACTTGATGATGAAACAAGTCAACGAAGAACCGCTGCCAATTTCTTACCAATGGGCCGATGCGCCTGAGGCACTGGAGAAACTGATTCAAAGTTGTTTGGCCAAATCACCTAAAGACCGACCACAATCAGTACAACTGGTGCTCAGCCAACTCAAACAAATTAAATTCGACAGTTAATTAAGGTGGCTCTGAGCAATACAATATACCCCTGGCTTACAGCAATTTTCAAGGTCAAGACGGATGATGGAAGAGCCAGTCATTCCCCCTCAACAACATCCACCGCAGAGATTGGAAATTGCTATAAGCCCCGCAGGGCTATTTATTAAAGTGCTTTATTCGTAGGTGATGTCTTCACGCATGGGTGCAAAAATAGCCAGCACTTTATTTTGTAACCTAAAGGGCACTTCAGCAGCTTCCATCGCCAAGATAAACTCCTCGACAAAAATATCAAACTCTGAATACTTGATGTCCATACCACTGTGAGTCTCTACCATGTCTAAGCCTTCATACTTACACGGACCACCTGTTTCCATGCAAATTTGGTTAACAATTTTAGGGTGTAAATCTTCACGTACGGTATCGACGAATAGAAAATCAATTTTTGGGTTGGTCAGAACCCTGTCCAATAAGTTTTTGGTGATGGACTCTATAGTCTGCTGACCACCCAATTGTTCATACAAGGTTTCTTCAGCAATCGCTGTAGTAAAACTGAGCAGTAAAACGGCTGAACACAATATTGTTTTGATGGCTTTCATGATTAAAAACTCCCGTTGATGGATAAGTACAGACCTTGCTGGTCTTGTAGGGTACCAACTGTACCAAGATCGACATAAGCTGCAACCACCGACACATGTCGATTAGGCACCCAAGCCACAAACACGTCTCGCCAATGGTCTTCACTGGCAAAACTCAAATTAGACCGTTTTTGACGAAAATCAAAACCGATGGCCCAGCTTTTATTTAAAAACAAACCCAATGAAGCCTCTGCGTTGATGTGTCGGTTACCAAGGTCACCGCCGAACCCCAACAATCCCAATTCATTGCCCGCGGTCGAGCGAAGCGTAAGTGTGCTGAATCCATTGAACCCCCAAGGGTTACCCAAAAATAATTTAGTGGCACTTAAATAATAATCAATGCTGCTGTCATCGGTGGCGCCTGCTACCGAAGGAATCAAGAAGGATTTGTTTTTTTTGTACTGAACACCAAAGGCGATTTGAGGCATTTTAGTGTAGACCAGATTCCCAGCTAAGCGCACTTTTGCGCCAATCACATCCTGTTTCAAAGCAGCCCCAGGTAAACCCAAAGCCGGACCTAAAGTTACCAGGTCCAACTCTTGTCGAGCAAATGAGAGTTCTACTCGGTTGTGCCAACCAACCGATGCTCCCACCATGCTGAATCGATAGTCATCGGTGTCTAAATAGGTGTAAGCTCCATTAAAATCTGTTTCATCCGACTCACCATAACCCGCTATGGTGGCCCAACTCACAATACCACTGCCTGATGAGCCTTCAACTTGCATCACCGCCCCGGTTCCTAACTGCCGGCTGCCAGCCCAAGCATTCACTGTTGCTAAGCCACACACCAATAAAATTACCACTGTTTTTTTCATTTATCACACACATTTATTAACAGGCATTTAACTTAACATATAAATTATTTTGACAACAGATATTCTCACCAAGGAACCCCAAAATACCTTGACTTACTGGGTACCCTTTCCAGCCTATGGCAATTCATTACGGCCATCAATTTTTTCTTACCTGGTAATCAGAAAATGCCCACAACAAAATAACTGCAGTTTATTTACACTGGGACTTTAACCAGGTTTATTCAACATGACCAAACTGGCAGTGGTATTATCAAGGGCTGAATTTGGGGTGCAGGCACCGCAGGTTCGGGTGGAGGTGCATATTTCAAGAGGTTTGCCCCAACTCAATATTGTGGGGATGCCGGAAACTGCGGTGAAAGAATCCAAAGACCGTGTCCGGGCTGCCATCATGAACTCAGGCTATGAGTTTCCCCAACACCGCATCACCATCAATCTATCTCCAGCAGACATCCCCAAACAAGGTGGACGCTATGATTTACCCATTGCCATTGGGGTGCTGGCCGCCTCTGACCAAATCAAACGTGACCGCTTGTACGATGTTGAGTTGGTAGGTGAACTGGCCTTGGGTGGTGACCTCAGACCCATCCGCGGGGTGTTACCAGTGGTCAGCGCGGTGGCAACCACGGGTCGCAGTTTGATTTGTCCTGTGGACAATGGCATTGAAGCGGCTTTGGTGCAATCCTGTGATTGTATGCTGGCTGGTAACTTACTGGAAGTGGCGGCATGGATGGACACTGTTGATGAGTTGCCCAGAGCCGAATTAAAAGGCTTACTGTTCAACAACCACTGCCCGGATTTGGCCGATGTCAAAGGCCAAGAACAAGCCAAACGGGCCTTGATCATTGCTGCCGCTGGCAAACATAATTTATTGTTCTACGGACCACCAGGCACCGGTAAAACGATGTTGGCCAGTCGTTTGCCTGGTATTTTACCTGATTTAACCGAAGAAGAAGCCCTGGAAACCGCTTCAGTGGCCTCTATCAGTGCCCATGGATTTGACCCGGCCTGTTGGAGCCAGCCACCTTTTCGGGCGCCCCATCACACTGCCTCGGCCCCAGCTTTGGTTGGTGGCGGTTCAAATCCGATGCCTGGCGAGATCAGTTTAGCCCAAAATGGCATTTTATTTTTGGATGAGTTGCCTGAATTTTCTCGACACGTTTTAGAGGTATTGCGCGAACCTTTGGAGTCTGGAAAAATCATTATTGCAAGGGCCGCTAGAACCGCTGAATTTCCAGCCAAGTTTCAGTTGGTGGCCAGTCTGAATCCTTGTCCTTGTGGGTATTTTGGTGATCCCGATCGCACCTGTGAATGTTCAGTGGGACAAATTCATAGCTACCGCAACCGCATTTCGGGCCCCTTACTGGATCGCATAGATTTACAAGTAGAAGTTCCACGTATCCCACACAAAACCCTGCGCCAACCAAGCAACAACATCACCAACAGCCACACCATCAAACAACAAGTGATCCAAAGCCGCAACCTTCAACTGCAACGCAATCACGGTAAAAGTAATGCCCAATTACAAGGCAAAGAAATTGAGCAGTACATTCCTTTGAGTGAACCATTACTGGACTTTCTAGAACAAGTGGTGGATCGATTGCGATTGTCAGCGCGTGCTTATCACCGCATTATTAAAGTCAGCAGAACCATTGCAGACTTGGAAGGCTCAGAACAGGTCCAACAAAATCACTTGGCTGAAGCAATCAGTTTCCGGGGCTTTGATCGGGCTAAATAAATGGTCCTCATTTTAAAGGGTTATCTACCGCACAATAACCCCTTTGAACCTGAAGCCAACATCAATTCGCTGCGGGTATATTTACAGAAATATCCCGTGAAAACCATGTACATATCTGCTTAGACCGTTATAATACGCGGTTTTTGAACACCGCTCAGGATAAACCATGTCTTTAAAAAATATTCCAGTAGGCAGTGATGTGCCTCATGACATCAATGTATTGATTGAAATCCCTCGCAATGGCGAAGCCGTAAAATACGAAGTCGACAAAGACTCAGGCATGATCATGGTAGATCGTGTGTTGAACACGGCCTTTCGCTATCCATGTAATTATGGTTTTGTGCCTCACACCCTATGCGGTGACGGTGACCCAGTTGATGTCTGTGTGATTATGCCGACTCCTTTGCTACCAGGTTCAATCATCAAATGTCGCCCCGTCGGTGTGTTGAAAATGACTGATGAAAGTGGTGAAGATGCTAAAATCATTGCTGTTCCTGTTTCAAAAGTCAGTGGCTTATACCGCCACGTTGCTGATGTTCGTGACATCAATGCTGAAACTTTAGACAAAATAGCCCACTTTTTCGAGCACTATAAAGACTTAGAAAAAGGCAAATGGGTCAAACTTGAAGGCTGGGGCGGTGTTGAAGAAGCTAAGCAAGAAATTCTTGATTCAGTCAAAAACTACGAGGCATCTGAAGACAAACCTAATTTCTGATTGAGTCAATTATATTGAACTGAAAACCCAGCCAAGTGCTGGGTTTTTTTGTGGCTTTTTACTGAACTGTGGGCCGTCTAAGCCCAACCAGCAAAATCAACAGCCGATTTTTCAGTCACAGCATCAGTTGATTTCACCCAAAGGCTGTACACAAAAGACCTCAACCAAATACCGGCCAGTTGAAGCAATAATAAGTCTGCTTGCATTCGACTTAATTATTTCGTTTATAGACCCAGAAAACCGCGTTTTGATCATCATTAATTTTGCTTGTGACGATTCTAAGTTCTTATGAAGATCAATACCGATGGCTGCATTAAATCATTCTGCAGTTTTAAGCTACTTCGGCTATGCTCAGCATGACAGATTCAGCTTTGTTTCAGCCGTTTTAACAACCGCCGTGGTGCATCATCAAAACTGCCATTACTCATAAACACCACCTGATCCTCGCTTTGTAAATCTGTCTTCAAACGCCCCAGTAAGGCGTCTACTGACTCCAAAATTACACATTGGTCTGCCAGTTTCACTTTGATCTCATCATCCCAATCCAACTCTGGATAGATCATCACATAAGCATGATCACATCCAGATAAAGCAGCCGGCAATGCTTGGGCATGGACACCAGCACGCATTGAATTACTGCGCGGTTCAAGAACAGCAATGGTGCGACCTTGACTGACAGCTTTGAGTCCAGCCAAGGTGGTTTCTATGGCAGTTGGGTGGTGGGCAAAATCATCATAGATATGGATGCCACGGGCTTCGCCTATTAACTCCATGCGACGCTTCACATTTTGGAATCGACCCAATGAATCAGCGGCTGCTTGCATTGAAATGCCTGCGCGCTTTGCTGCTAACATGGCCGCCAGTGCGTTGAGTTGGTTGTGTTGGCCAGTTATTTGCCAACTGACCTGTGCCAACAGGCCTGATTGGTGATAAACACTGAAATGTCTGGCGTCATCTCCATCAGCTTTTACCCAATAATCAGATTGCTGATTAGAACCAAAAGTCACCACCGGCGTCCAACACCCCATTTTCAGTAAGGCTTTTAGGTTGGCATCATCTCCATTGACCACCAGTTTGCCATTTTGTGGAATGGTTCTGATCAAATGATGAAACTGGGTTTTGATGGCATCCAAATCCTGGAAAATATCGGCATGATCAAATTCCAAATTATTTAAAATAACCACATCGCTGTGGTAATGCACAAATTTAGAACGTTTATCAAAAAAGGCTGAATCATATTCATCGGCTTCCAGTACAAAGGCCTTGCTGTCAGTCAATCGTGCCGATTGAGGAAAGTGATGACACACCCCACCAATCAAAAACCCTGGTTCAACACCATTGTCTTCTAAAATCCAAGCCAACATTGATGCCGTAGTGGTTTTCCCGTGGGTGCCAGCCACCGAATAAACCTGTTTGTGCCGCAACACCTGTTCACCTAACCAACCTGGTCCTGAAACATAGGACAAGGAAGACTGTAACAAGTACTCAGTAGCTGGCATCCCGCGGGTCATGACATTGCCGACTATCACTTGATCTAAACCGGCTGTTTGCAGGGGCTTGGCATCATAGCCCTGGTGAATGTCAATGCCCAACAGCGCCAACTGATCACTCATTGGCGGATACACATGTTGATCCGAACCTGATACGTGATGTCCCAGCTGTTTGGCAATGGCGGCAATGCCACCCATGAAAGTACCACAAATGCCTAAGATATGAATGTTCATGTTAGTAGCCCAATGCAAAAGGATCATCAATTGAATGGGAAGGTTCAGTGAACCATTTGGGCCCATTGGCAGTCATGTAAAAATGATCTTCCAAACGCACCCCAAATTCACCAGGTACACACAACATCGGCTCATTGCTGAAACACATGCCCACATCCAATTGGGTTTTGTCACCTCTGACCAAATACGGACCTTCATGGATGTCCATGCCAACGCCGTGCCCAGTTCGGTGTGGTAAGCCCGGGGTTTGGTAATCAGGACCAAAGCCTTGTGTGGCTAGATATGAACGCGCAGCCTGATCTACAACCTCACAAGCTTGACCCAATTGAGCCGCCTCAAATGCCGCAGCCTGAGCCATTTTCTCTGCTTGCCAAATCACCCTGTGTCTGTCGGTGATTTCGCCAAACACATAACTGCGGGTGATGTCCGACTTGTATTTTTCAACCTCACAGCCGGTATCAATCAACACCATGTCATCATCAGCCAACGATTTAGGGCTTTTAACCCCATGCGGAAACGCCGTGTCTTCACCAAACAACACGATGCAAAAGTACGAACCTTGCGGCGCACCCACAGCTTTGTGGGCCTGGTGGATAAAAGCCGTTACTTCTGCAGTACTGATGCCTACACGCAAAATTCTGGCAGCGGCCTTGTGCACTTCCAGCGTCATGTGTTTGGCGATTTGTAACAACTCAATCTCAGCTGCTGATTTGCGACTGCGGCAGAACTGACTCACCACTTGGCCATTGACAAGCGTCAATTCAGAATCAGCCTGTTGTAGAGCAGCCACCATAAAATACGGCATTGACTCATCAAGACCCAATGTTTTCACTCCCTGCTGCTGACAACACTGGCTTAACAACCAGTAAGGACTTTCGTGTTCTTGCCAACCTTGAACCTCACCAGCAACTTGCATATACCCTTCTAAGGTACCTATTTCAAAATACGGTGCAATGTATTGCAAAATACCATCAACCGTTAATAAAGCACCCACCAGTCGTTCGCTGGGATACCAATTGGTACCGGTAAAGTAATTCAAATTAGTGCCTGCATGGATGTACATGGCATCCCAGCCCAACAGCTGCATTTGATTACAGGCAAGCGCTATACGCTGTTGGTATTCTGCCAGTTTTATGGGCTTAACTTGTTGGGTCATGTTGGTGAGTTGAGCTAACTCAGTTTGGGCATCGCTGCCACCAATACCTGGGGTCATGATCAGTCCTTAAATTGAGTAAAAAATCATTATAGATAGGTCAAATTTACTTGTACAATTAATTTTCTATATAGTCAGCTATTATGAGCCTTAAAATGAACCGATTGAATCAAGTCACCCAGCGATTGCAAGCAGAGAACATCGATGCTTTGGTGCTGTTTGATGCCAACAACATCACCTACCTCAGCGGCTTCACTGGGCACGCTGCAACGGCATTGATACTGCAGAGCCAAGCCTATTTATTGGTTGATTACCGCTACCACGAACAAGCCAAAGCACAATGCACAGAGTTCAAAGTGATTTGCAGAGATCGGGTCAAACAATCCTTGGCAGCGCTGATAGCTGAATTAATTGCACGTCATGGGGTTAAATCAATGGCTTTTGAAACTGACCACATCAGTTATGGTGCTTGGACAAACATGCAACAACACTGGCTCAATACCACCCAGATTCCAGTATCGCGCTGGGTGGAGGATTTGCGTTATTACAAAGACGCTGGTGAAATTGAAAGTATTCGACAAGCCGCTCACATAGCTGACCAAGCTTTGGAACAATTATTACAGTTCATCATGCCTGGTGTTACGGAGCGGGAATTAGCCACCGAGTTAGCGCATAAAATGGCCTCCTTGGGTTCCGAACGTCCCTCATTTGATACCATCATGTTAGCCGCTGAACGCAGCGCCTTACCACACGGAGTACCTGGTGACAAACAATTACAATCAGGCGATTTACTGCTGATTGATTTTGGTGCGGTGGTTAATGGTTACCATTCAGATATGACCAGAACATTTGTGGTTGGTACAGCTGACGCAAAACAACGGGAAATCTACCACACAGTCTACCAAGCCCAACAAGCGGCACTGGATGCTTTAACCACAGAAATCGAAGCCGATGTGCTCTACCAGCATGCTAAACAGGTATTAAACCAATCACCTTATGCTGAATTTCAAGGTGAAGGCTTGGGTCATGGCTTGGGTATGGATTTACATGAACTGCCTTTTATTGGCATGGGCAAAAATTTAGCTATCAAGAAAAACTGTGTCATTACCATTGAACCTGGCATATATATTCCAGGTTGGGGTGGGGTTCGAATTGAAGATGACGTGGTGTTAACCGATGATGGATTAACTTACTTAACCCAATTTCCCAGAGAGTTACAGGAACTGTAGTTGCCAACCAATAAGAGATTAAAATTATGTTCAAAATAACCGCACCACTCATGCTTTTAACTGGTCTGCTGCTTTGGCAACCGGTATCTGCTGAAAACTTGAATCCCACAGAAAATTATACCAGCCAAGTATTCAGTATAGGCGAAAGCCTGACTTGGCATGCCGAAACATTGGATCAATCCAGAACCATCAATGTTTACCTGCCGCAAAGCTATCACAGCAACCAAACCAAGACTTATCCAGTCATTTATTTACTGGATGGCAGTGCAGATGAAGACTTTATTCACATCGCAGGCTTGGTCCAATTTGGTTCCTTTTCATGGATTAAGATGATGCAGGAGTCGATAGTGGTGGGGCTGGCCAATGTCGATCGAAAGCAAGACTTCACTTACCCCACCAAAAACGAAGCGGACAAATTGGCGTTTCCCACCACTGGAGGTTCAGCTGCTTTTATCAAGTTCATTGAGCAGGAGCTGCAGCCACTGGTTAAGCGCAAATACCGCACCCAAGCAAGCACCACATTGGTAGGTCAATCACTGGGTGGACTGCTGGCCACAGAAATCTTGTTCAAACACCCTGACATGTTCAACAATTACCTTATTGTCAGCCCCAGTTTGTGGTGGGATGATGGCTCTTTGCTAGCTCAAACAAGCGATTTAACCTTTAAAAATAAATCCATTTTTATTGCAGTGGGCAAAGAAGGCCCCATCATGGAATCAGCAGCTAAAAACTTGTATACACACCTGAAACCAATGCAAAACAGGCACAATCGCATTGGTTTTGAGTTCTTTGCAGAACTGGACCATGGGGACACTTTGCACCAAGCTGCCTATGCTGGTTTTAAATACTTATTCGAAACAAAGTCCGAATGAACCACCTAGCCAATTGGTAGAGAATGCAATAAACAGCGATTTCTCGTATAATATGCGGCTTAATAATTGCCCTAACTATACTTTTGAATACTGTCGTCCACTTCACCCGTTTTTTACTGCGCATCACCGCCTTTCTATTGGCCTTGGTGTTTGTACTGCCATTTGTGATATTCGGAATTTTGTTGGCCAAGTTGTTCGGCAACCGTGACACCAATGAATTCATCTTGGTTTACTGGTCACGCCTGTTGTGTTTCATCTGCGGTCTGAAAGTTTATGTCCATGGCCAAAAGCCCGAATCACCGGTATTACTGGTTGCTAACCACGTTTCTTGGCTGGACATTCCAATCATACATTCTCTGATGTTGGCAGGTTTTGTGGCTAAAAATGAAATCAAATACTGGCCAATTTTAGGCTGGATTACCATGGTTGGTGATACCTTGTTTTTGAAACGCGGCAGTGCTGAATCGCGTAAAGGCGTGATCAATCAAATCAAAAAAAGGCTCAATGACAACCGCTCAGTGGCAGTTTTTCCCGAGGGCACAGTGACCGATGGCAGTTACTTGCGAACCTTTCATCGGCAACTGATTCATGCCGCAATTGAAACCCAAACACCAATTCAACCAGTGGCCATTAAGTTTTTAAATGCCGACGGTACTCGCAATGACCAAGTGGGTTTTCTGAATAATGAATTTTTCCTCACCCATGTTTGGCGCGTTCTGAGCTTACCAAATTCCACTGTAGAAATTCACTGTGGCGCACTGGTCAATGATTTTGACTTAGGTGCCCGCACCGTTACCTTGCAGGCCAGGGCTTATATTGAACAGGAGTTGCTGAGAAATGATTATATGCCAGCCCCCAATCAAGCCTAAAAACAAACACCTGCAATCGGTTCTGGCCAGCGCCAAGATTCGGCTGCTGCGTTTGCGCAAGAATAATCCAGTGGTAGATAATGAGGTGCCTCAGAAGCTAGAAAATCCACTGGCCACCTTACTGGGCTTTTACACCAAAAACCACACTGATTCAGACACTCTGGCCATCTTATTACATGGCTGGGAAGGCAGCTCACAATCTACCTACATTCAACTGTTGGCTGATTCATTGTACCAACAGGGTTTAGACATTTATCGATTGAATTTACGTGACCATGGTGATTCCCATCACATGAATGAAGATTTATTTCATTCCTGCCGAATCGAAGAAGTGGTACACGCGGTACAAGACATTCAACAGCAATTCCCTGGCAAAAAGTTCATCATGTGTGGCTTTTCTTTGGGTGGCAATTTTGCTTTACGGGTGGCAGCCAAAGCCGACGAAGCAGGATTAAGTTTTCACCATGTGTTTGCTGTTTCTCCCCCGATCATACCCAAACACAGCATGCAAGCCATCCATGCTTCAAAACTGTACAATAAGTATTTTTTACGTAAATGGAAACGCTCATTACACATTAAAAATCGATTGTTTCCACACCTATTCACTGACCACAGTTGGCAACAAGAAGAAAATTTAGAACGTTTAACCCAAAAACTGATCGTGGCACACACTGAATACACCAGTACCGATGACTATTTCAATGGTTATTCAATCACTCCCGACACCATCCGTGCCATCAACTGCCCAACGCATGTAATTACCGCTTGGGATGACCCTGTGATACCATTCAAGGATTTCAGTACCATTGACCGTTTGCCACAGATTAAACTCATCACCACTGCACACGGTGGACATTGTGGGTTTATTCAAGGCTGGGGTATGCGCTCATGGATTGAAGACCACATCATCAAAACTGTAGTAACCGACCAGTCAGAAGACAACGAGAGATACAATGAGTCAAATTGAAAAAGCCAAAGAGCTACATAACGAAGGCCAATATGAACAGGCCATCAAATGCTACCAAGAAATTTTAACCAAACAACCTAATAGTGATGAAGCACATTTTGGTTTGGCACTCGCAAGCAGTCAAATGAATGATTTAGAGTCGGCCTTAAAACATGTCAAAGAAGCTGTTAAGTTAATCCCCAACTCAGACCGATACCAACAGTTCAAAGGTCAAATGCTTTTAGCCAACCAGCAGTTTGATGATGCCCTCAAAGCATTCAAGAAGTCTCTCCAAGATAATCCTAATTTGTATTTTTCTTATTTAGCAGTGGGAGACATTTACGCAATCAAAAACGAACCACAAAAGGCCAAAGAAAACTATCATTTGGCACTTAAGGTTCATCAAGACGGGATACCTGCAATCATCAAATTATCTCGACTGTTAATTATTGAGGGTGATTATGACGGCGCAGAAGAGTTGTTGCTTAAAACTGAATTACAATTTCCAGCAGATTCCAGTGTGAAATTACAATTGGGCATCTTACGCTTAGAACAAGGTGAAGATGGTTTTGCCGAAATGTATTTCAGAAACCTGTTAAAAGATGAACCAACAAACCATGTTGCCAAAGCCTACTTAGCTATAAGTTTATTGCACAGCGACCCAGAACAAGCCAAACAAGGCATCACTGAATTATTGAATAAAAAAATTCAAATTCCTGAAATGATGGCTGCTATTGGTATGTTGTATACCAGAGCTGGCAATTACCATGATGCCATCAGTTATTTAGCCCCTGTTTGCCAAACCGGTTTATCTAACCCAAGCTGGCTGATGACATTGGCTCAAGCCTATGCTGGAAACCAACAATCTGAGGCTTCACAATCTGTGTTAAATGAAGTGTTAAAGCGCAGTAATAACAGCAAGGCCAGGTTGATGCTGGGCCAAATTCACCAAGTCAACAAAAATTACTCAACAGCCATTAACACCTACCGCAAAGTCAGCAAGGACAGCAAAGAATATACCCAATCTTTGCTAATGCAAGCAGAATGTCATTACACCAATGACAATTATGTTGAGGTACTTAACCAACTTGAACCATTGCTCAAAGAAACTCCTGACCACAACACTGCCATAAAATTAAAACTAAACGCCCTTTCACAGTTAGGGCATTTCGACACGGCCTTGTCTGTTATTGGCTCAATCGACCCTAAAAAACAATCCAAAGAATTTAACCATTTAATGCACTTATATGCAGGTTTGATACTTGATGAACAACAACAGTACAAACAAGCATGGCAGCATTTCGAAGCCATTAAACCGCCCAAACCTTTCGAGATACCTCTACTGGATGCCAATGAAGAAAAGACCGTTCAAGGGTTTGCAAGTGAACCTGCAGAAGCTGAATTCAAATTTGTTTTCACTGACCCTGCTACCGGTCACCACGACTTTTTGAGCTGGTTGTTGGAAAATAAATTCATGCCGTTGATTGATCGTTTCACTACCAAAGCGAGAGGTGATGTTATTTCTGAACGCTGGACAGTTAATATGCTGGATGAATTAGACCATGCTCAAATCTATTTTTTGCGTAAAAAATACATCAAGCAGTTGAAACAAATAAGCAACTCTGACAGCCAGTCTGTGGTTGATTTCATTCCATTATCACCGATTAACCTGGCAGTCATAAAACGAATTTTCCCACAAGCTCATGTACTGGTATTGAGTCGAAACTTTGCCGATATACGACTTCATAATCGTGTCTTCGGAAGTTACCAAGTTCATTATTTACAGTTTTCAAAAGTCACCAATCAAATGGTTGCTATGAACCCCAATGTGGCTCTGGTTGATATTGATGCTTGGCAAAATAGGGATGCAGTGGCGCTGCAAAATATACAGAAAGTTTTTGGCCCCAACCTCACACCCTTCAAAATGGCAGAAGTTAAACCATTAGATCGGTTGATGTTTCCATACATGCACTGGAAAAATTACCAGCACCAGTTGAATCAATAATGGTGGAATTCCTGCAATGGGTGGTTTTGGCTTTGGTTCAAGGTTTGACCGAGTTTCTGCCCATTTCATCATCTGCTCATTTAATCCTGGCCTCTGAGTTTGCCGGCTGGCAAGACCAAGGATTGGTAATGGACATTGCAGCACACTTTGGTTCGTTATTGGCCGTCATTTTGTATTACCGACAGGACATCATTAAGTTGCTAACAGGTCAGGATTGGCCACTGTTTAGTCAAATTTTCTTGGCCAGTATACCCATCGCTGTAGCAGGTCTAATACTGGCAACTTTCATTGAGAATAATTTGCGTGAAGTGTGGGTAATTGCTGCAGCCTCTGCAGTATTTGGGGTGTTGCTGTGGTACAGTCAAAAATTCAGTCGGCAACAGGCATTGAATTTCAAATCAGCCCTGATTATTGGGCTGGCTCAATGCTTGGCTTTGATACCTGGTGCATCACGCTCAGGGGTTACCATAACTGCGGGCATGGCCTTAGGTCTGAGTAAAGACAAAGCAGCTAAATTTTCCTTTTTATTGGCCATACCAGCCATATTAATGACCACTGCTTACGGTGGACTAAAAATATACAATTCACCAACTACTTTTAATTTTACCGCGGTGTTTACCATTGTCACCTTGAGCTTTTTATCGGCTTGGTTGTGTATCCACTGGTTCATGAAATACATTCAAAAAATTGATTTTATGTGGTTCATGCATTACCGTATTTTATTGGCCATTTTAATTTTGCTTTCACTGTTATGAATCAACCCAAAAACCTCACCTTCGAAACTCGGTTTGGCAACATCGCTGCCTTACAATGGGGTGCTGGCAATTCAAATAAAGTGCTGGCTCTACATGGCTGGCTGGACAATGCCGCCAGCTTTTGGCATTTAGCGCCATTGCTGGCACAACATGACATAGAAATTACCGCCATTGATTTTCCCGGTCATGGACATTCTGACCACCGTGCAGCTGGGCACACCTATGGGTTTATTGACTATGTGACAGATGTACAGGCGGTGATTAAACAATCAGATCAACCAGTATCACTGCTTTGTCATTCAATGGGTGCGGCCATTGCTGTGATGTATGCAGCAGCCTTCCCAGAACAAATTAACAAGATGGTACTGATAGAAAATTTAGGCCCGATTCCACCTTATCAACCGGGTAAAGCTGTGAGCTCTTTGCGCAAAGCGTTGAAACTTTGGGACAAACACAGTTTGGTGCACAAACGATTTTATGCCACTATAGAACAGGCCATTGAAGCCCGTCAAGTAGCCACTCCAATGGACGCTGACATCATCCGCCCTATGGTTGAACGGGGTTTGTGTGAAACACCCCAAGGTTATCACTGGCGCACCGATAAACGACTTAAACTGGACAGTCTAATCCGCCTGTCCGAAGAAAATATTCAAGAGTATCTGGCCGCCAATCAAGTACCCACCCAACTGATTATTGGTGAACCCAAAACATATGCATTGGACTTCCCTATGTTTTCTCATCGTTTGGACGCTTTAAATCCTGAACAATTCAAACAGATATCAGGGGACCACCACTTACATATGACACAAGCTGAGCCGGTGGCCAGTTTAATTATCAATTTCTACCAGGAATAAGCTACTTTCACTTCAGCACTGTTGTGCATTTACTTGGTTGTATCATGCTAATTAGGAGTATTGGGTTTTAACTTTGTGCATAATTTGATTGAATTTGGCTTGCAACGACTCATCAACTTCAGCTGGATTGATTTTTAAAATAATTTTAGTCAGTTCACGAATCTCCTTGTGACAGATGGCATTCTTTTCACTGGCAAATCGCTTGATTTTATTAATCTCAGTCGCTCTCAGCTTGTTTTTGTAGTTGATGCCTACAACAGAATGACTTGTGCTGTCTACGTGTTCATTCGACTCTTTCATGCTTGTGCCCTCTTTTAATTATTGTTGTTATGTTGTGTATATTAACAACACTGGTAATAATTTTTGCGGGGCTTCATCACATTAAAGCAATTATTTCAGACTTGAATCAACACCAGTGATTATTCTCGACCAGTCATTTACATTGGCTAAGATTGAGCTTTAAAGGGAGATTTATTAATCGAAATTTTTAACTGCTTTTCTTAACCCTTTGGTTTGTCCTCTGCGGCTTTTTTCGTCCATTCGCCTTTGTTTTGACGCTTTGGTTGGACGTGTTGCTTTACGCTTTTTACTTTGTACAACTGCTGAATTTATTAACTTTCGCAATCGACTCAGGGCATCTTCTTTATTTTTTTCTTGGGTTCTGAACTGTTGGGCTTTGATGATGATGACGCCCTCTTTACTGATCCGCTGGTCAGCTAGTTTCAATAGCCGCTCTTTGTAAAATACAGGTAAGCTGGAATGGTTAATATCAAACCTCAAATGGATTGCGCTGGAGACTTTATTTACATTTTGCCCACCAGGACCTTGGGCTCGAATGGCCGTTAATTCGATTTCTGAATCAACCAATTGGACCTTGTTAGACAGTATAAACATGGCTTTATATTATAGTGTGAAGCTTCAGTCTTTATCCAGTGTCTGTCCGTATTGCTGATTTTATAACTAACACTGCATGTAAGATGGCAGTTCAATAAGCTTATTATTTATGCAACTGAGACACAGTTTCAATGAGTAAATTAAATTGCCTCTTCAAAGTAACACCATTAGAATAAATCCCTTTGGCAGATTACATCATGGACATCGATTGGGTCAGGGCACAATTTCCAGTTTTTCAAAAGCAAACTGAACAGCAACTTGCACCGATGGTCTTTATGGACAATGCCGGCGGCTCACAAACTGTGCGCCATGCTATGGAGGCGATAGTTAAATACTTGACCGAATATGATGTGCAACTTGGCGCCAGTTACGCCACTTCTGTAGCAGCTGCTAAGCAACTGGAACAAGCCACCCAAGCAATCCAAACTTTTGTTAATGCAGAGCACAAAGAAGAAGTGATTGTTGGCGCCAGCAGCACGGCTTTGGTACGAATTATGAGCTTATGTCTAGCCCAAGGATGGCAGCACGGTGATGAAGTAATCATTACTGATGTTGATCATGAAGCCAACCGAGCAGCTTGGTTGGATCTACAAAAACAAGGTATCGTAATTAAAACCTGGCAAATCAGAACCGACACAGCCGAACTGCATACAGATGACTTGCTGCCGCTGTTATCAACTAAAACCAAACTTGTTTGTTTCACCCATGTTTCCAACATATTAGGTACCATCAATCCGATTACCGAATGGACAAAATTGATTCACAATCAAGGTGCTATGGTGTTCGTAGACGGCGTTGCTTATGCACCGCATCGGCTGATTGATGTACAAGCTTGGGATGTAGACTTTTACTTTTTTAGCACCTACAAAACCTTTGGTCCACACCAAGCAGTGTTGTACGGCAAACATTCAATACTCAAGGCCATACCTGGTTTTAATCACGCGTTTATCCAAAGTACGCCGTATAAATTCCAACCAGGTAATGTCAATTATGAGTTGTGTTACGCCATGGCAGCAGTGGTGAAGTACTTATGTGAATTAGCTGCTGGTGAATCAGCATCAATCAGTCGCAAGCATTTACAACAAGCCTACACATTAATTTCCAATCATGAGGCCTGTTTATTAGAAACATTGTTTAATTTTTTATCAACTGTATCAAATATTCGCATCATTGGTGTGGCTGGCAGCGATGCCAAATTACGCGTAGCAACTTTTTCATTTATTCACAACACCTTATCCTCAGAACAGATAGTTAAAAATGTTGATGGTTATAACATTGGTATTCGATATGGTGACTTTTATGCCGTTGAATTGATAGATAATTTGGGCCTAAGGGGGCAACAAGGTGTCGTCAGAGTCTCACTGGCACATTACAATACACTGACAGAAGTTGAATCGCTGATTACGGCTTTGAGGATTGCGCTTAAGTGAATATAGCCAGCCATTTAAATCCAATATTTTCATGACTGGCTGGTACTCTCATTATATTAGCTGAATCAGGTTTTAGTTAAACAGGACCCAGCTACCAGTAATTAATTAAGTATTTACCTCAGTTTTTTTGCTTTTTTCTCTAAACGTTTTTCTTTCAAAGTTTTTTCGGCTTTCTTTTTAACCGTTTTTTTGGCATCTTTACTTTTGGACACAAGTTACTCCTTATCTGTCAATGAAGATTTCATTAACCGCCTATATACCTCGGAGTGTATAAATATACAAGCAAAATATCATTACAAGAGATTATTATAGCCACCTTGAAAAGCAAAAACTCAGCCCATAAAAAAAGCCGACTTAGGGCCGGCTTTTGAATAACTGATTAAATAAAACTTATCTTTTCAGATTTTTCTTCAACCTGGTAATGGCTTGTATTTGTGCAATGGCTTTGGCCAAATCTGCTTGTACCATAGCAAGGTCTTGCTTCTTATCATTGTTTTTCAACAAGTTTTCAGCTTCTTCTTTGGCTTGAATAGCTGCTGCTTCATCAATGTCATCAGCACGCACCGCAGTGTCGGCCAACACAGAAACCAAGTGCGGCTGAACTTCTAAGATACCACCGGAAACATAAAAATCTTCCTCAGTGCCATCTTCAAACAAGACCCTTACCTGACCTGGTTTTAATTGTGTGATCAGGGGTGCATGTCTTGGAGCAATACCTAACTCTCCAGCCACGCCACTGGCGACCACCAATTTGGCTTGGCCTGAATAGATGGCTTCTTCTGCACTGACAATCTCACATTTTATGGTTGACATGATTATTTACCTCAAGCTGCCTTTTCTTTGTCGGCCATCTTCTTGGCTTTTTCCAAAACTTCATCTATGGTACCAGCCATATAGAAAGCTTGCTCTGGAATGTGGTCGTAATCACCATCGATGATGCCTTTAAAGCCACGAATGGTTTCACTTAATGACACATAAGTACCTGGTGTACCTGTGAACACTTCTGCCACGAAGAATGGTTGTGAGAAAAATTTCTCAACTTTACGAGCACGGTATACCACTTGTCTGTCTTCTTCTGACAGCTCGTCCATACCCAAAATAGCGATGATGTCTTTCAACTCTTTGTAACGTTGTAAAGTATTTTGTACTGCACGGGTTACGTTGTAATGTTCTTCACCAACCATCAAAGGGTCCAGTTGACGTGAAGTTGAATCCAGTGGATCAACTGCAGGGTAAATACCCAGCTCAGCAATCGAACGAGACAGTACAACTGTGGCATCCAAATGCGCAAATGTTGTTGCTGGTGATGGATCGGTCAAGTCATCAGCAGGTACATATACCGCTTGAATTGATGTAATCGAACCTTTCTTAGTTGAGGTAATGCGTTCTTGTAATTTACCCATTTCCTCAGCCAATGTAGGCTGATAACCTACCGCAGATGGCATACGACCCAACAAGGCAGATACCTCAGTACCAGCCAAGGTATAACGGTAAATGTTATCAATAAATAACAACACGTCACGGCCTTCATCACGGAAGTATTCAGCAATGGTCAAACCAGTTAAGGCAACCCGCAAACGGTTTCCTGGAGGCTCATTCATTTGACCGTAAACCAATGCCACTTTGTCCAGTACGTTGGACTCTTTCATCTCATAATAGAAGTCATTACCTTCACGAGTACGCTCACCTACTCCAGCAAATACTGAATAGCCTGAGTGCTCAATCGCGATGTTACGAATCAATTCCATCATGTTTACGGTTTTACCAACACCGGCACCACCGAATAGACCAACTTTACCACCCTTAGCAAAGGGACAGCACAAGTCGATGACTTTAATACCAGTCTCTAAAATTTCATCAGATGCGGCTTGTTCATCGTATTTAGGTGCATCTCTGTGAATTTCCCAGCGGGTTTCTTCACCAATGTCACCAGCACGGTCAATTGGATCACCCAGTACATCCATGATGCGACCCAGGGTTTTTTCACCCACAGGAACAGTAATCGCTGTACCTGTATTGGTCACTTCTAAACTGCGCTTCAAACCATCTGTGGTTCCTAATGCAATGGTTCTTACTACACCATCACCTAATTGTTGTTGCACTTCAAGTGTAGTGCCGGTTTCAGCAATTTTTAATGCATCGTACAATTTTGGCACTGAATCTCTTGGAAATTCAACGTCAACTACCGCACCAATGATTTGAACTATGTTTCCTGAACTCATATCTGACTACTCCTATACTGCGGCTGCGCCGCCGACAATTTCTGAAATTTCTTGGGTAATGGCTGCTTGTCTTGCTTTGTTGTAAATCAACTGCAAATCTTTAATCATGTCTGAAGCATTATCAGAAGCAGATTTCATCGCCACCATTCTGGCCGCATGCTCGGAGGCCAAATTTTCTAATACACCTTGGTAAACCAAAGACTCAATGTAACGACCTAACAACTGATCTAAAACTTCTTTGGCATCAGGCTCATACAGGTAATCCCAGTTTTCTGAGATCACTGTTTCCTCACTTGGAGGCAACGGTAATAACTGATCAATAACTGGTTTTTGGCTCATGGTATTGATGAAATCGTTGTACACCAAATACAAATGACTTAATTCACCATTGGCATAAGCATCTAACATCACTTTAACCACACCAATTAACTTGGTTAGTTCTGGTTGATCACCTAAAGATGATATATTGGCTTTCAAATTAACATTGGTTTTTTTGAACGTGCCTGCGGCTTTGTTACCGATAGTAACCACGTCAATTGCAGAACCTTTGCTTTCCCATTCACGCATGTGAATCACTGCTTGCTTAAATAAACCAGAGTTCAGACCTCCACACAAACCTCGGTCTGTTGAAATAATGATGTAACCGACTCGGTCTACATCCTGATCCAACATAAAAGGGTGTTTGTATTCTGGTCTGGCTTTAGCCAAGTGACCAATGATTTGTCTGATCTTATGCGTGTAAGGTCTAGAGGCATGCATTTGATCTTGTGCCTTTTTAATCTTACTTGCAGAAACCATTTCCAAAGCAGTGGTCACCTTGCGGGTGGACTTAATGCTTTTGATCTTGGTTACAATTTCGCTACCGACTGCCATATTTTTACCTGTTATTGGTTATTAACATTTAATTTGCTAAAAACAGTTTACCAGCTGCCTGTTTTTTTGAAGTCTTCAATACCAGCTTTCAGCTTGGCTTCAATTTCATCATTGAAATCACCTGTTTCATTCAATGACTTCATGAAGGCTTCTTGGGTGTTATTCATGTGATCAATCAATGCACCTTCGAATTTACCGATTGCATCCATCGCCACATCATCCATAAAGCCGCGGTCAATGGCAAACAAAGACACTGCCATTTCAGCCACACTCATAGGTGAGTATTGTTTTTGTTTCATTAGTTCAGTTACACGTTGACCACGCTCTAACTGCGCTCTGGTTGCATCATCCAAATCTGAAGCAAACTGAGCAAATGCAGCCAATTCACGGTACTGTGCCAGTGCCAAACGAACACCACCACCTAATTTTTTAACCGCTTTGGTTTGAGCCGCACCACCCACACGAGACACCGATAAACCAGCATCAATCGCAGGACGAATACCTGAGTTGAATAAGTCAGTTCCTAAGAAAATCTGACCATCAGTAATAGAAATTACGTTGGTTGGTACGAAAGCAGATACGTCACCTGCTTGCGTTTCAATGATAGGCAAGGCAGTCAAAGAACCGGTTTTGCCTTTCACTTCACCATTGGTAAAACGTTCAACGTAATCAGCGTTAACTCGAGCTGCACGTTCCAACAAACGTGAATGTAAATAGAATACGTCACCAGGATAAGCTTCACGACCAGGAGGACGTTTCAACAACAATGACACTTGACGGTAAGCCCATGCTTGTTTAGTCAAGTCATCATAAATAATCAGTGCATCTTGACCGCGGTCACGGTAGTACTCACCCATGGCACAACCAGAGTAAGGTGCAATGTATTGCATCGCTGCAGAATCAGAGGCCGTGGCAGCAACTATGATGGTGTGACCCATGGCGTCATGTTCTTCAAGCTTACGAACCAATGCCGCTACAGATGAACGTTTTTGACCGATGGCCACATAGATACAAACCACACCAGTGTTTTTTTGATTAATGATGGCATCAATCGCAACAGCTGTTTTACCTGTTTGTCTGTCTCCAATAATCAATTCACGTTGACCACGTCCAATTGGCACCATGGCATCAATTGATTTCAAACCAGTTTGCACCGGCTCATCAACAGATTTACGGTCAATTACACCAGGGGCAATTTTTTCAATCGGTGAAGTCATTTTGGCTTCAATCGGGCCGTTGCCGTCGATTGGGTTACCCAAAGAGTCAACCACGCGACCAATCAATTCTGGGCCAACAGGAACTTCAAGAATACGACCAGTACACTTGGCTTTATCGCCTTCTGAAATGTGGCCATAATCACCTAAAATTACTGCACCGACAGAATCTCTTTCCAGATTCAATGCCAAAGCATAGGTGTCGCCAGGTAATTCAATCATTTCGCCTTGCATCGCATCGGCCAAACCGTGGACACGAACGATACCGTCTGAAATACTGACTACAGTACCTTCAGTACGGGCTTCTGACTGAACTTTAAAGTCCTTAATTCGATCTTTAATCAGTTCACTGATTTCTGATGGATTCAATGTCGTTTGCATTGTATTTCCTCGTATTCTATAAGTCTATCGACTTAATTTAGTTATAAATAGTTACTCTTTTTTCACTGCATGTTGTGAAAATAGATTTCACTCTAAACTGATGTTCTTTTTGGTGAGTCAAGCTATAAGCCGACACACCTGTAACAGCCACTCAGGCCACTAAACTCCAAGCTGAGTCTTCAAACGGTTTACTTTACCGCGCAAAGAGCCATCAATCACCAAGTCTCCGCAGTGAATTATGGCACCGCCCATCATGGTATCATCGACATGAGTTTGTAAGCTGATTTGTTTACCGGTGCGTTTGCTGAGTGCCGCAATCATGGCTTGTTGTTGAGCTGCCGTTAAAGCCACCGCAGAATATACATCCACAGTCAAAGACTGCGAATCCAACTCGCTGTAGTATTGATACAACTCAGCCACTTCTGGCAATAAACTCAAACGGTCATTTTCAACCAGTAAACGAACAAAGTTTTTATAATGCTCACTGGCATCATCACCACCGACCAATTGAACCAGCTCTTCATCAAGCACATCTGGTCTATTGAAGTGGTTAAGAATCTGCGCGTTTTGAGCTAAACCTGCTGCAACCATCAAATCTTTCGACCATTGGTCTACAACTGATTCACTTTTGGCGAAATCAAATGCCGCTTTGGCGTAGGGTCTGGCTAATGTGATTGATTCACTCATTTCAAATCTCTTTGATCAAGTCATCCAACAAATCAGCATGCTTGTTGGCATCCACTTCTTTACCAAGCAACTGTTCTGTACCAGCAATGGCCAATGCAGAAACTTGTTGCCGCAAAGCTTCTTTGGCACGGTTGGCTTCCTGTTCAATCTCAGCCTTGGCTGCACTGAACTGACGTTCTTTTTCAGCCAACGCATCATTTTTCGCTTGTTCCTTGATCTTAGTTGCCATTTGCGTCGCCTGGTCTTTTATGTGACTGGCTTGCTCTTTGGCTTCTACTATCAAAGTGTCAACTTTGGCTTTGGCTTGATTCAGTTCTTTTTCAGCACGATCACCTGCCGCTAAGCCGTTAGCAATTTTCTTCTCACGCTCTTCCATGGCACCCAAGATATGCGGCCAAATGTACTTCATAGTTAACCAAACCACGGCAAAGAAAGCCAAGATTTGGATTAAAATTGTGACATTTAAATTCATGTTACTTATCCCGCCTTAAGATTATAAAGAAAGTGATTAACCGCCAACTGCCTTCAATACTTCAGGCACAAATGGGTTGGCGAAAGTAAAGAACAATGCCATACCAACCGCAATCATAGAAATCGCATCCAACAGACCTGCTAACAAGAACATTTTACCTTGTAACATAGGGGCCAATTCTGGTTGACGAGCTGTAGTTTCTAGCAAGTGTCCACCTAAAATAGCAAAACCAAATGCAGTACCTAAAGCGGCCATACCCAGAATAATTGCAACCGCAATCACTGTCATACCCTGAATGTCTGCCAATAAAGCCAAATTTTCCATCGTTTTCTCCGATATATTAAGATTTAAAAAAATTTAAAGTTAAAAATTAGTGGTCATCATGAACTTCATGCGCCATGTTTAGATACACCAGCGACAACATCATAAAAATGTAAGCTTGCAAGGTGATGATTAAAATGTGAAACACCAGCCACATAAAGGTCAGAATAAACTGCACCGTGGCCATAATGGGTCCGCTGATCGTAGTGACTAATTGAGACAGGGCCATATCTAATGTAAAGACCGCAATCAATAAGAAAATCAACTCACCTGAATACAAGTTACCAAACAATCGCAATGCCAATGAAATCGGTTTAGCCAAGGTTTCAACAATGTTGAGCAGCAAGTTAAATGGTGCTACAGCAATTTGAGCCAAGGCATTTTTACTGGCAAAAGGATGGGTGAAAAGCTCTTTCAAGTAACCCAAAGGGGTTTTGACGACTATGCTGTAATAAAACACCAGTATCATCACACCAATGGCCAAGCCAAAGGTGATATTCAAATCCGTAGTTGGTACAATTTTCATGTACTCAATGCCGGCTTTTTGACCTATTGCTGGAAGCAAATCCACCGGCAACAGATCCATAAAGTTCATCAACCAAACCCACATAAATATGGTTAAAGCCAAAGGCGCAACCAATTTGGATTTGCCTTTGAATGAGTCAACTACTTGATCGTTGACAAAACCAACAATCATTTCAATAAAATTTTGTGTTCTGCTGGGTACGCCAGCAGTGGCTTTTTTCGCTACACGGCGAAAAAACCACAAGAACAATCCGCCTGCAATCAATGAATATATCACACTGTCTATGTGTACATTCCAAAAAGGATTACCAGGTACCAATTCAAGGACATTGTTTTGTAAATGGTGCTCAATATACCCACCAACACCTGTATTTTCTTTACCAGCCATTCAATATTCTCATTTAAAAGCCGTTAATAGAGCCACCCAAAAAGTAAAAAAGGTAGCGACAAATCCGAGTAACAATGGCAACAACGCCAGCTCCAAAACAACAATCGCGATGTAAAACAACACCACCACTGTTATTATTTTGAAGAGCTCCCCAGTCACCATGCGTGATTTTATCTGCCTTTGTTCTCGTACCGGCGATAAAAACACAATGGATGCAAACACCAGCGACCCCAACGTACTGATTGAAGCACCGGCAAAGGCTGCATAAGCTGATGGCATTCCTTGCACAAAGTAGAAAACAACCGCCACCAACACACCTATCATCAACTGATGCAAAGGTATCTTAAACACTGTTTTCTTGACTTCTTTATAGGATAATTCAGCTGTCATTCGAGCCTCTGCAGACCAATCTCAGCGGTCTATTAATTTAAGTTAAACCAACCGCCTTCAATAAAAGCGGGTGCATTATAATTGCTTAATCCCGCTAAAGCAACGGCTTTAACCATAAATAACTGCTGCCCCAATATATCCGATACAGTTACCATGAATTAACCGCAGCGCGCTCCAATGTTCCAAGCTTGCCCAGTCCCATTATTTCAACTGTTATTCAGGGCGCTTTTTCTTTGCCCGAGGATGTGCTTGGTCATACACCTGTGCCAGGTGCTGGAAGTTCAAGTGGGTGTAAATCTGGGTGGTGGATAAATCTGCATGACCCAACATTTCTTGGATGGCACGCAAATCCCCTGAAGATTCTAACATATGTGAAGCAAAAGAATGGCGCAATAAATGTGGATAAACCCGTTCCCACAAACCTTGCTGTTGGGCCCAGTACTTAACTCTGGCTTGAATACTGCGGTTTTTTAACTGCCCACCCCTTTGGCTGATGAACACATAGGGCACAGCGCTTTGGTTCCATAACAACGCAATCGGCTGCCATGCCAATAACGCCTGTTTGGCCATTTTGCCCAATGGCACTACCCGCTCTTTATTGCCTTTACCCAGCACCCGCACCACAGAATCATCTAAATTCAAATCATGCCACAACAAACCAGACAGTTCAGACAAACGCAAACCCGAAGAATAAAACAACTCCAGCAAGGCTTTGTCTCGAAGCGCAATCTCTGTGTCAGCCTTGATATCTAACAAACGGAATAATGTGTCAACATCAAGCACTTCAGGCAAAGTGCGTTTGATTCTGGGTGTTGCCACCAACTCAACCGGATTGTGCGTCATCAGCTCGGGATGTTGTTTTTGGCAAAAGGCAAAAAAGTTTTTCAAGTGTGATCGGTACCGCGCCAATGATTTGGCTGCAGCGCCTGTGGCGGATCTTCCCATCAAGTATTTTCGCACCACAGCTTCATCTACGGCATCAATGGGCGTGTCACCAGACGCTGGCAAAGTTCGCATAAAATGTTCAATGTCGCGGCGATTGGCGTCCACAGTTAGTGGTGACAAATGCCGGTGTATGGCTAGATGTTCAAGGTAGACATCAAGACATGACTTGATTTTCATCTACAGGTTCAAGTTGGGTGAAATAGGCGGCCAACACTTGGGCTAACTTTTGCAATAAATCACTGGCAGAATTGGGGTGAAACTTTTCTTCATCTTTACTGGCAAAGGCCATCAAACCAAACTGGGCCTGATCACCAATGGGCAACACCACTGCCGACTGGATGTCATCAACCGAACCGAAAATACTTTGTATTTGGTCTTTCTTAAGCCGCCCAAACAAGGGTTCCGGCTTGGCTTTGAACACAGCAAACTGGCTGACTTGACTGCTGTTCAATAGGGCCAAATGTTCGCTTTCAACCAGTTCCACCATGCCTTCTGCTACCAACAACTTAAAATAGTCTGCTGGAAAATGTTCAGTTACAAATGCCACAAACTCAGGTAAGTAAGCCACCTCATCAACCACTGACAGCCTGGTCAACAAGTCGAACAAACGATTCATCACAGATTCACTCTGCTGGGCATTGGCGATCAGCTGTGAAATTTGCGCTTTCAGTTGCTGGTTTTGCTGTTGCAAAGTGCGCAATTGGTGGGTGGTTAAATTGGTTAATTCACCTTCAGTTTCAACCACTTCAATGGCCGACATCAATTCAGGGTGTTGAGCAAAAAAACGTGGGTTTTTCAGCAAGTAATTTTTGACTGCTTTTTGGATTTTTAAATCATTGCTCATACACTTCTCTATACTTTGGTGCGGGTTGTTTATTTTTTTCTTACAGCCAACTGGCCCTGGTACACGGCTCGAGCTGGCCCGGTGAGGGTGATTTTATCACAAACCAAATCATAACTGACTTTGAGGTCCCCACCCAACATTGAAACCGTTAAGGGAGTGGTGGTTTGTAACAAGGTGGCGCTGGCAATGGCAGCCGCACATGCCCCAGAGCCACACGCTTGCGTTTCACCAACACCTCGCTCAATCACCCGCAGCTGGATGTGGTGATCATCGATCTTTTTAATCGCTTCAACATTGGCACCTGTTTTGAAATGGTTGTTGACGATGTGACTGAAAGGCTCAAGGTCTTTGGTGGTTAATTGTGGCTCATGGTAAACCCAATGCGGGTTGCCCATTTCAACATAATACCCATCAATTCCAGCTATGCACTGCTGCTCTACTTGAATGGTTTGCTCAAAAGTCACCGAGATGTGATCTTCATCCAGATAATTCAAAATAACATCCCCACCTTGACCACTCAGTTTGAGGTTATGTACTTTTACACCTTGATGGTGTAAATAATGGGCTATGGCTCGTTGTCCGTTACCACATTGTTCAGCTTCACCGCCATCGGCATTGAAAAAACGGTAGGACAAGCCTGCCTCACTCTGCCCCAGCACAATCAATTGGTCAAAACCTACCCCGGTTCGGCGATTGGCCCACTCTGATATTTCTGCAGCAGAAATGTCAATAGCCACCGTCCGACCATCCAACAACATGAAATCATTGCCTAAACCATGTAATTTCTCAAAGTTCAACTTGTTTATTTTCACTTGATTCATCAGCAGCTTCAGCCCCAATTTTTTCGACTTTATCTTCAACAGGCAAATACAATTCACCTTTATTTCCACATGCACTTAAGCCCAACAGCAATAATGCTATTGCAGACACCTTGGTCAACGTACGGTCACTTGACCAGTGCATTTTTTTCACCGTGAATTTGTTTGGCATAAATGTTTGAGGTAACTTTAAAGACGTTATAATAGAACGCTTTTAAATAGATAACAAGTCACAATACATATGTTAGATTTTATCAGTCAAAAAACTGGCGACAAACCTGAATTATTGGTCATTTGGCTGCATGGATTGGGCGCTGACGGTCATGATTTTGAACCTGTGGTGCCACAATTTGTCAATCCAGACAAAGCCATTCAGTTTATATTTCCACATGCCCCCATACAACCAGTCACCATCAACGGTGGTATGGAAATGCGATCTTGGTATGACATCAAAATGATGGACATCGGTAAAATGCCTGACGAAGCCGGAATCCGTCAATCAGAACAACAGGTATTGGCTTTGATTGAAGCACAAATCAAAGCGGGTTTCAAAGCCGAACAAATTGTATTGGCTGGCTTCTCTCAAGGCGGTGCCATTGCGCTGCATACTGCCACCAGAACCCAACACAAACTAGCTGGGGTGGTGGCGCTGAGTTGCTATTTGCCCATCGCTGAAAAACTCAGTGAAGAACAATCAGGCAAAAACTTGACCACGCCATTCTTTTTGGCTCATGGCAGCCATGACCCTGTGGTGCCTTTTGCCTTAGGCCAAAGCTCATTCCAAGCACTCAAAGCAGCTGGTTATTCAGTCAGCTGGCATGAGTACCCACTTCAGCACGGGGTATCCATGGATGAATTAGAAGACATCAAACGCTTTATCTTGAAGTTGTGATTGCCAACGGTTTATGACCCAGCAGAGTACAGATAAACTTATCAATGACACGTTCCATGCCGATGTGATTGATGTTGATTTCATCCAACAGCACCTGCCCAAAGGCCACAGCTGTCAGTGGCTGGAGTCTGTGCCATCGACCCAAACTGCAGTCAAAGCCAACAGCTTATTAGTCGCCGAACACCAATCTGCAGGTATGGGGCGTCGCGGTAAATTGTGGCTGACACCCAAAGGCCGTGCCATTTGTTTGTCTTATCGATTTGCACTGCCGTTGCCAGTAGCGCAAATGGCTGGCTACCAAATCACCACCGCCTTGGCCATCACAGCTACCATTCACAGTTTTGAACCAAGCGCTGCTGTACAATTAAAATGGCCCAATGACTTATACCACCAAGGTAAAAAATTTGCTGGTATCTTAATCAACTTGATTCCACAACAACAACACACCGAAGTCATTGTCGGTATTGGCATCAACTGGCAGCTGACAACAGCCCAGCTGAACTCGGTCAAGCAAGCCGTCAGCAACATACCTTTGGCACAACTTAAATCGAACCGAACACCCACCCGCAGCCAATTTATCGTGCAGCTGATAACCCACATTGAAAATCACAACCAAGAATTTGTGGCTCATGGCTTAAGCGGATTTTTACACCAATGGCAACAGCATGACTACCTGCTGCACCAACAACTGGCAGTCAGCGGCGAACAACTGCAAGCAACTGGCGTGTACCAAGGCATCAACCAACATGGCGAATTGCTGTTACAAACCCAACAGGGAATCAAAGCTTTCTGCAGTGGCGAAGTCAGCGTCAAGGCCGTATAATTCGAGCATCCATTGAGAGACCTTAACCCTTAATATTAATGCGTTACTTATTCATCATTTTTTTATTGGCCAACATTGCTTTTTTTGTCTGGGCACAACGCTTGTCACCTCAAGCCAAAAGCACTTTCAAGGTGGTCGATGATGGGGTCGCTAAAATTCAATTAATCAAAGAATCTGAACCGCACAAAACCGCCGAAGAAACACCTCAGCCCAGCTTGAACCTCAATGGAGACGTGCAACAACTGTGTTACTCCGCTGGACCTTTTGATGTTGAATCCAGCGTACATGCTGCCAAAGAAACTTTAGAGCCTTTGGTGCTTAAAACCAATATCCGTAAAATCACCACCACCCAAGAAGCAGGTTACTGGGTCTACTTACCGGCTTTGGCCAGCCGCACTGAAGCCTTGAAAAAGGGCCGTGAACTGGCAGCTGCTTTTGTTAAAGATTATTATGTGGTCACCTCTGGCGACAATGAAAACTCCATTTCATTGGGTTTATACCGTGAACCCTACAATGCCGACAGCCGCATCGCCGAATTATCGAAAAAAGGTTTTCAGGTGAACAAAGAAATTCGCATCGAACAATGGCCAGAATTTTGGTTGGATTTCAGCATCACCGAAACTCAACTGGCGACCTTACCCAACCTCAAAGACACTTACCAAGACATCAGTCAAAACGAAGTGATTTGTAAAAACAACTGAGTGACCATTTGGGACATGGCACCATGACACACATCTTATTTGCAGACACCAGCCACCCCAAAGCTTATGATTTCACTGATTTAGCTGCCCAAGCCATGGGCGGTACCGAGTCGAGTTTATTGCGCACGGCCAAAATACTCAGTAACCAAGGCCATCGAATCACGGTGTTTCAACAGCAGCGAACCAAGCCAATCACTCAACACAATATTTCATTCATTGGCCCAGCAGATTTGGCCGTGTCAGCGCCACCGGAACACGTGGTTGTGTTGCGTAAATTTCCGCAGCTGCGGGCGTTCCAACAACAGTTCCCAAGCGCCAACTTTCACCTGTGGATTCACACCTATAAAAACTGGGAGTATGCGCTCAAACGTGCCATCCGTCTACCACGGCCTTGGCAATTAATCACCAACTCTAACACCCACGCCGAACACTGCAACCAACTTTTGAACCACAGTCTTTGTGGGAAACTATTTAATTTATTCAATGCCAAAGTCAACATCAAGACCTGTTACAACCCAATCCCTGCTGCGTTGGCTGCTTACCCAACTCAGCAGCGCGACAGCAACAAACTGTTGTTTTTGTCGGCTCCCAATAAGGGCCTTGACCAAGTACTGAATACCTTTGAACAAATCAACCTGCGGTTAAACAGCTTACAACTGTACATAGCCAACCCCGGTTACCGAGAAGATCAACCAGCAGCCATTAAGAACGTGCATTACCTTGGTGCGCTACCAGCCGAACAGGTTAAGCAACACTTGGCTACCAGCCTGTGTGTGTTTTACCCACAAAATACATTTGCCGAAACTTTTGGCTTAATCTATGCCGAAGCCAATGCTTTAGGTACACCGGTATTGGCGCATGACATTGGTGCAGCGCGTGAAATTCTGCACCCTAATAATGAGTTGATTGATGCCGAGGACATAGGCCAAGTCACCAACACTGTGATTCAATGGCAACAACAATTACCGCAAGTGAGTTACCGTCAAGAGTTCGATGCCGCCGCAATTTACCAACAATGGACGAGCGCATTGAATTTGTGATCTATCCTGGCTTGTTTTTGTATTTTGCTGTGTGTCAGTGATTTATAAACAGTTCTGACACGCTTTACGTATCCAAAATCAAAGTCAGCCCAATATACACTTGATCGACCAACACCGGACTGACCCATGTTGAATAGACCATAAAAGAAAGCTTGAACGGCTCTTTGAAACGTCTTAATAAGACTTCAAGTGGATCCATGGTTTGTTAAACTGTCTGTGCAACACAATCATATTAACACAGCTTGACGCCACCATAGACATTGCGACACTTTCGCCACCCTGAAAAACCAGCATTTCAAACAACTTTCTGCTCAGCTAAACCAGAACAGTTGGTTTTGAAAGGTTAATCCGCGTACTCAGAAGTGAAAGTTAACCCCAACAAACAAACCACCGGCGTTGTTATCGACTCTCAAACCATTGTTCTTGGTTATATCGAGGTCTAAATTGCGATAGCCTATCACGCCACCCAGACCCATTTTACTTTCATAGTTCAGGCCCACCTCAACATCCGTCACAGCACTGCTGCCTTGGATGCTGCCGTAAACTGAGAACCCAGTAAAAGGCAAGTCGAACTGCCCTTTGCCATACAGCAAGGGCTCCCAATCATCTAAAGTAATCCGTTGGCTCACGGTTTGCTCTGCTTGACCCAGGTGGTAAGCAAAGCCATCAAAACGCTTGACGCTAAAGCCCAAATCCAGATTCAGCCAATTATCTAACAGTTCATAATAAAGGGTGATATCGGTATGGCTTAAGTCTGTTGTGCTCACTGCTCTGATGTTGTGAACCACACCGCCAACACCAGTAATTTGAGCATCGCCTCTTTGTTGGCCTTCGATGTTGTTCTGCTGTAACTTAATGTTGGGGATAAAAGGCACTGGGTGCTCCAAGGCCACGTACAGCACATTGCCTTTTTCATGGTTTTTGCGGTCAGTCAATTCTGAGTCGATGCTGTCAGCCAAATCGTGCTGCCAATAGCTAACCCCAGCATATACCCCCAATATGGTGTCAGCCACAGCCAGAGACAAACCATTGAATGCCAGCAAAAATGCCAATAAAATTTGTGATTTTTTCATGTCAGCCTTGGATAAAAAAACAACAGTTTATCTGAGACAACACACATTTCAAGTAAAACTGAGTTTTAATCAGGTCAAAACTTGCTCCAATCTTGTATTCTCAACCAATGCCTGCAGCAATGGGTTGCTGTGGTGTTGGCAAAATAGCACAATAACCACGTGGCTTTTTGACTCCATTAAGTGCTTGGCTGACAAGGAGCACCAACAATTCAAGAGCTACTTAAGCACCCGTACTTCACGTTGTGGGAATGGAATGGTGAAACCATTTTCCCGCATGGCTTCAAATATCATTAATAACAAATCCCCACCAACTCGATTTTTACCGTCATCTATGCCAATCATCCAAAACTCAACAAACATATTCACCCCTGAATCACCGAAACTGTCTATTTCACAATCTGGACGCTCCTCAATGGGCACATCATCACCACTGATGACCTGTTCATGTGAAGCCACTGTGGCTTTGATGATTTCTACCAGTTTGCGGATGTCCGAATCATAAGCCACCGAAAAATCAACCCGGTAGCGTTGTTTCTTGTCTTTATGGGTCCAATTAATAAAGCTCCCAGTGACGAATTTCTCATTCGGGACCATCACATCCTTGCCATCAAAGGTTTCCAAAGTGGTTGAGCGCAATTTCATTTCACGCACAATGCCTGTTCGACCATCTTCAAGCTCGATGTAATCATCGACCGAGATAGATCTATCCAACAAAATAATGATGCCTGAAATGAAGTTAGAAGCAATGGCCTGTAAACCAAAACCAATACCGACCCCCAATGCACCACCAAAAACCGCCAGTGCAGTGAGGTTAATCCCCATAACTTGCAACAACAGCAAGAAAATGATAAAGAATATAGCCACTTCGAATAGCTTGCTGGTGACTTCTTTGGCGCGAAAGTCCAGTTTAGACTGCCGTTTGATGATTTCTTTGGCTGTGCTGTTTGAAATGCGCCCAAACCAAAACAACAGTGTGCCAAAAAATGCCACGCGTAAGACACCATACAAAGAAACCTTGATATTGCCCACCGCCAGCTGCATGCCTTCCATCACCCGAATGATGGGTTCAAGTAAATCAACCAGGTGCAGAAACAACAACGGCAGGCCAATCCAGCGAAACACAAAAGCAATGAATTCATTTTTAACATGATCACGAATGATGGCGTTGAAAACCAACAACAAAGCCACAGTCAATGCCGCTTGCACCAACCAATATTGGCCCAGCAAATTGGTGCTGATTGCCACTGCAAAACTTAAGCCTAAAATGGCGATTAAAGGAAACAGCAAGTTGCCCATTTTGCTGGTCAGTTTACGCAGCGGACTCAAAGGCGCGCCCTCGGGCACTTTGGCCATCATCGGAAAATATTTTCGCAAGCGATTTGAAACCACCAGCGCCACAATAAAAATCAACAGCACCATGGCCAATTGCGCATAGGTTTCTGTTTGCAACAAAGCGGTGGTCACTTGGTTGCTTACATCTGAAATGGATTGTTTAAAATTTTGAAAGTCCACCATTGCGCTCCTGTAGCATGTCAATATTGTATCAGCACCAGTTTAGGTGCTGTGATGGTGCTGATACCAGCTAAAATAAAAATAATTACCTCACACTCAACCAGCATTAAGCACGCCAGCAAAACAGCTAAAAAGATTTAAATACCTTTTATGCCGAGCTGTTTTAATATATAAACAAGAGATTATAATAAAAAACCATACAGTCAACCATTGGTTTGCTGGTATTGGGGAGGTTGGTATAAATGCAAAACATGACACGAAATGTGTTGGCAGTTCTTATTGGTTTGTTGGTTGGCGGACTGGTCAATATGGGCTTGGTTAATCTAGGCCCACACTTAATTCCTTTGCCAACTGGTACCGATGTTTCATCCGTGGAAGGTTTGAAAGCCAGTATGAAATTGTTTACCCCAAAAAACTTTTTGATGCCTTTTCTGGCTCATGCACTGGGCACTTTGCTTGGTGCTTTTGTGGCCGCTAAATTGGCTGCCACGTATCAGATGGTGTGTGCACTGCTGGTTGGAGTGGTGTTTTTAGTTGGTGGTATATCCATGGTTTACATGGCTGGTGGCCCACTGTGGTTTATCGCAGCTGATTTAGTGATTGCTTACCTACCAATGGCCTATCTGGGTGGCTTATTTGCTAACAAAAAGTGAGCTATCCAGGATTCAACCTAAGCGTATTAAGCTTCCTCAAAATCCACCGACACTGAATTCACACAGTAGCGCAAGCCGGTATCGGAAGGGCCGTCGTTGAACACATGGCCCAAGTGAGCTTCGCAGTTGGCACAAACAACTTCAACCCTTCTCATGCCATGTGAATCATCGAATACCTCTTTGATTTTTCCCGCCTCAATTTCGCGATCAAAACTGGGCCAACCGCAACCAGCATCAAATTTGGATGAACTGTCAAAAAGCACTTCACCACAGGCTTTACAAGTGTATTGACCGTCCTTGAAATTGAGGTTGTATTCGCCAGAATGTGGCCGCTCGGTGCCTTTGTTGACAATCACTTCATAACTGACTGGATCAAGTTTGTCTTTCAGTTGCTGTTTTAATTCGTCTTTCATAACACCTACTCTATTACTTTATTCTTCCAGCAACAACAAGTAATTACGTCCATTGCGGTAAATATTCAACAACGGCGTTTTACTTGATCGTTTGATGCTTTCGCTCAGTTGTTTGAGACTGCTGATTTCACCTTTGTTCACCGAGGTGATCAAATCACCAGCACGCAAACCCAATTGCCAAGCTTTGCTGTTGCGTTCAATCTCTTCAATCAGCACTCCTTGAAAACGATTGCGGTATTGTACCGGCAAGTTGCTCAACAAAGTGCCATTGAGCAAGGCATGCAACTCTTGACCTTTGAGTTCATTGCGATCTGCTTCCGAGATCAGGGTAAACACTTGTTTGGCTTCATCGTTACGCAGGTAGTCGATGGTGACTTGGCGGTCCAGTTCCAGCAGTCCTTCGTAATTTTGGAATTGCTTTTGGTTGTTGATGCGGTCACCATTGAGTTGAGTGATGATGTCACCTGGCTGTAATCCGGCCCGGTCAGCTGGCGAATCGGTGTCCACTGAAGTCACCAACACGCCTTGTTTTTGACCCACATCAAAAGCCTGCGCCAAGCGCTCAGTGATGTCTTGAACCCCCATACCCAACGAGCCTCGGCGCACGGTACCAAATTCGACCAATTGGCGCATCATGCGTTCGGCCAAGGAAGATGGAATGGCAAAGCCAATGCCAACGTTACCACCTGAAGGCGAGAATATCGCCGTGTTGATACCCACCAAAGAACCATTGAGGTCAATCAAGGCCCCACCAGAGTTACCTGGATTGATTGAAGCATCGGTTTGAATAAAATTTTGAAAACCCAGTCCACTTAAACTGGTGCGGCCCAAAGCACTGACGATTCCTGAGGTCACGGTTTGACCCAAACCAAATGGATTACCCACTGCCACCACAAAATCACCCACCCGCAGGGCTTTAGAATCAGCCAAAGGCAAAGCCGTTAAATTTTCGGCCTCAATTTGAATCACTGCCACATCGGTGCCATCATCAGAACCAATCAAAGTGGCATTGTAAGTACGGCCATCATGCAGCACCACCGAGATGTCATCGGCATCTTTGACCACATGGTGGTTGGTTAAAATCAAGCCTTTGACTGCATCAACAATCACCCCCGAGCCTAAGGATTGTGTCACGCGTTCACGCGGGGTGTTGGGTAAGCCATAAAACCAACTGTAAAATTCACTGTTGCGCGAACGCACATACTGCACTGATTTGGTGTTGATGTTCACCACCGCCGGTGTCACTTGTTCCAAAATCGGCGCCAAAGAAGGCACGGCTTGGCCGTTGATTGCAGCGGGCAAGGCGGCTTGGGCAATTGGCCCTGTCAACAACGCCACCACCGCGACCAAGAGCCAGCTCGACCAGCTGCTCACTGACACAGCGCTTCCAAAATCAGTTTGAGTTTGTGTCACTCGCTGGTGGTTAATTGGCTGACTACAGATTGTTTCAGATGAGGTAATTAAATTAAGATTTTTCATGGCTTTTCTGATTGTTGATATGAATTAAAGTTCCTTTAATCGCTGTGTTCTCATAAAATAGATGCTTTCTGCCAATATTCAAGACCATGTTCATACAACAGTTAGAGCAAGCACAAGACCAAAACCAATCTTTGGTTTGTGTTGGACTGGACCCCCAGCAAAAGAAAATTGATGCCTTGGGCGTTGATTTGCTGGCTTGGTTACAGAAGATTGTCGATGCCACTGCCGCCCATGTTTGTGCCTTTAAACCCCAAATCGCCTATTTTGCGGCATTAAAAGCTGAAACTGAGCTGACTGCCATCATTGCCTATATTCACCAACAATACCCTGGCATCCCGGTCATTTTAGATGCCAAAAGAGGGGACATTGGCAGCACTGCTGACCAATATGCCATCGAAGCCTTCGGGCGCTATGCCGCCGATGCAGTTACAGTCAACCCATACATGGGTGGAGACACCATTGCACCCTATACCTGCTATAAAGACAAAGGTGTGGTGGTGCTGTGCAAGACCTCCAATGCGGGCTCGGGTGAATTACAAAACCTTACATTGGACAATGGCAAAACCTTGTTTCTGACAGTGGCTGATAAAGCCAGCAGTGATTGGAATAACAACCACAATGTCTTACTGGTGGTTGGCGCAACCTACCCAGCAGAGTTGGCCGAAATCCGTGCCACTGTTGGTGATATGCCATTATTGATTCCTGGCATTGGTGCCCAAGGTGGTGATGTCGAAGCCACTTTAAAAGCCGGTTTAAGAACAGACGGCAAAGGGTTAATCATTTCTTCCTCACGCGGCATCATTTATGCTGGTGATACGGTTGAAAATTTTGCCCAAGCGGCTGAACAAGCCTGTATCGAGTTGAAAAACAGCATCAATAAATTTCGATAAGAACCCATGGGTGTTAGTTACTGAGGGAAGACCCTGGGCCTTGTTTCACCCTCGCTGTATATCGTTTAAAATATACGCAAGGTTTCAGTGCAAAATAATTGCCTTGATGGCTGACGGCTGCAAACACTTAACCAACAGAAGATAAACCAACCATGACAGACAATCAAAAGCCAACGTTCATCAAACACTTGATTCCAATCTTCATCATCATCGCTGTGGTTTTTGTGTTACTTATGCTCATGTCAAGCATGAAAACTGAACCGGCGAAAGTGCCTGACCAACCTCAGGGATTTTTAGTCTCCACCGCACAAGTTCAAGCAAGCAGTTTAACTGTTCACATTGAATCGCAGGGTACAATCCAACCAAAACGTCAAATCAACTTACTTGCAGAAGTCAGTGGCAAAGTCCAAGCAATGAATGAGGCTTTTACCGCTGGCGGCAATTTCAAAGTGGGTGATGTGTTGGTGCAGTTGGATCCTGCTGACTATCGTGTGGCCGTGGCCCGGGCTGAGGCCAATCTGGCCAGTGCCCAAGCCAGCCTGGATCTGGAACAGGCCAAATCAACACAAGCCAAAAAAGACTGGCAATCTTTTGGTAAAACAGGCCAACCCAGTGACTTGTTACTCAACATCCCACAGTTAGATGGGGCCATAGCCAGTCTGAAAGCAGCCCAAGCTGATTTACTGAAAACCCAACGCGACCTGGAAAAAACCGCCATCAAGGCACCATTTGACGGTACTGTCATCAGTAAGGCAGTCGACTTGGGACAGTTTGTCGGCCAGACTGGACAACTCGGTGTGATTGCTGGCACCTCTGTCGCCGAGGTTCGATTGCCTTTAAGCAACACAAACTTGAGCAAGCTGGAACTGCACAAACGTGACTTGATTGAACGCCCCTTGGTTGTGACCTTCTTTGACGAACAAAACCATGAAGTCACCACTGGCAGTATTCAGCGCTTAGAGTCAAGTAAAGACAGCCGCACACTGATGAATTATGCAGTGGCTGAAATACAAAACCCTTTGGCCCAAGGCCTGTTGTTCAACAGTTTCATGGTAGCCAACATCACAGGTGCGACTTATGAACCCGTTTACCCAATACCAACGGCTTGGATGATGCCTGATGACCAAGTTGCAGTCTACAAGCAAGACCACACTCTGGAGATCAGAAAAGTTCATGTAGTGCATCAAACCAATGCATATTTCTACGTGGATCAAGGTGTGGATGACAGCGACCTGATTATCACCACGCCGATTCAATCACCCATACCAGGCATGATTTTACGACACAACAACACAAGTACTACACCAGCTGTGGCCGATGACGAGATGCCTCAATGAATAAAGCATGGGATCGTGGCATCATCTATTGGTTTGCCAGCAATCCAGTGGCGGCTAATTTATTGATGGTGTGCCTGCTGTTGGCAGGACTGTACACAGCAGCCACCCTGAAAAAAGAGATGTTTCCAGCCACCACCATCAATCAAGTATTGGTTACCATGGCATACCCTGGGGCTGCGCCTGATGAAGTGGAAAAAGGCATTTGCGTTAAAGTTGAAGACGCGGTCACTGGCTTAGAAGGCATAGACAAGACCACTTGTGTGGCGAATGAAGGTTTTGCCCGCACCAACATTGAAATTGCCAATGGCTACGATGTAAAAAATGTCATGGCCGAGATCAAAAATCGCATTGATGGCATCAACTCATTCCCAGTACAAACAGAAAAACCCATCATCAGCGAAATCATTGTTCAACAACCAGTGATCAGGGTTTCGGTGTTTGGACAGGTTGCTGAGAAACAATTGTTATTGGCCGCTCAGGACATCCGTGATGAAATCATAGATCTGCCCAATGTATCAATGGCCGCCTTGTCAGGTAACCGTGATTATGAAATCGCCATTGAAGTCAAAGAAAATACCCTCCGGCAATATAAACTCAGCTTTGATGAAATAGCCCGCGCTTTGCGAGCAGCTTCGATTGATTTACCGGGTGGCTCAATCAAAACCGATCGCGGTGATGTGTTATTGCGCGCAGTGGGTCAGTCGTACACTGGCGAAGAATTTGCCCAAACTGTGATTCGCACCAACCCTGATGGATCGCGTTTATTACTCGAGGACATAGCAGTCATAAAAGATGAGTTTGAAGAAGACACTGAACGAGGACAATTTGATGGTAAACCAGCCATCAGTATCACCGTCAGTTCAGTGGAAAGTGAATCCATCATTGAAATTTCCGACCGGGTTTTACAGTACGTCAGCGCCAAACAACAACAAATGCCGGCCAATATTTCTATTGCCACCTGGTCTGATACTTCACACTATGTGCGTGGTCGCTTGGATATGATGCAACGCAATATGATTCAGGGTGCAGTTTTGGTGTTGTTGACCCTGACTTTATTTCTACGCCTCAAAGTGGCCTTTTGGGTGATGTTGGGTTTACCAGTGGCCTTCCTTGGCGCCTTTGTCTTTTTACCCTTGGCCGACATCAGTATCAACATGCTCAGTATGTTTGGTTTTATTGTGGTGCTGGGTATCGTGGTTGATGATGCCATTGTGATTGGTGAAAGTGCCTATGCAGAAATTCAAGACAAAGGCCACTCGCTGAAGAATGTGGTGGTCGGTGCCCAAAAAGTCGCCACACCAGCAACTTTCGGGGTCTTAACCACCATTGCAGCCTTTGCCCCAATGTTGTTTGTAGGCACGGTTTTTGGTTCGTTTTTTGAAGCCATTGGTTGGGTGGTTATTTTGTGTTTGTTGTTTTCATTGGTTGAATCAAAGTTAATACTGCCAGCCCATTTAGCCCACATGAATTCCTCGGACCTTGGCACCAAGACACCCGGGCTGTTGCTGCGAATCCAGCGCAAAGTGAATCAAGGCCTGGAACATGTCATTAATCACAACTACCAACCGACCATCGCCAAAGCCATCCAACGACCCATGCTGACCATGACCCTCTTTGCAGCCATCTTTGTCTTGAGTATGGGCTTATTTAAAAACAACCTGGTGCGTTATGTGATGATGCCTGATTTTGTTTCTGATTTTGTTCAAGCAGACTTTGTCATGGCCCAGGGTACGCCCAAAGCACGCAGCAAAGAAGTGTTACAACAGGTAGAGGATGCCTTGGTTCAACTGGACAAAGACGTCAGCGCAACAGTGGGGAAAACCAATGGTGCGGTGTTCACCCACCGGTTTGCTGTATTGGACTCACAAATTTCAGGGCGAGTGGTGGTTGAACTGGTTAAAGATGAATACGCAGTGATAGATGGTAAAGAAATGCTGAAGCGCTGGACTGAATACATTGGCGAAATTCCTGGCGCCACCCAAGTAGGCACTTTGTCCTTATCCGGTCCTGGACAAGGGGCTGATATCAGCCTGAAATTGGTTGGTAGCGACACCGAAGAACTGCGACTGGCAGCCGATATCCTGGCCACTGAACTGGCCACTTTTGAAGGTGTTTCCGACATCAGAAACTCGATGGAAACCGGCAAAGACGAAATTGAATTATCAATCAAACCAATTGGCCGCAATTTAGGTCTGAGTCAAAACGAGCTAGGTACTCAAATAAGACAAGCTTATTATGGCGAAGAAGTGCAACGTCTGCAAAGTGGCAATGATGAAGTCAAAGTGATGCTGCGTTACGATCGCGCCAGCAGAGAATCACTGAAATCTCTGGACGATTTGCGCATCCGCACCAGCCAAGGTGATGAGCTGGCTCTGCATACAGTTGCTGATGTCAGTCTGGGCAAAGCACCCAACGCCATTGAACGGGTGAACCGCAAACGTGCAGCACGCATCTCTGCCATGGTGGACAAAGCCATTGCCGACCCACAAACCATAGTCAACCAATTGATGCCCGAGGGTGATGAGCCCATTGTCGCAGCGTACCCAGGGGTTGGCTATGACCTCGATGGCAACAGCAAAGAGATGAATAATCTGGCCAACAACCTGGCTGTTGGCATGGCCGCTGCCATATTGCTGATTTATGTACTTTTGGCCATTCCTTTGAAATCATACTTACAGCCATTTATCATCATGCTGGTCATTCCATTTGGCATCACTGGCGCCATCATTGGGCATTTGCTGTTGGACTTAACCTTCAGCATGATGTCAATATTTGGGGTGATTGCACTGACCGGTGTGGTGGTTAATGATTCCTTGGTGATGGTCGATTACATCAACAAACAACGCCGCCAAGGCATTGATGTGATTGAGGCTGTTAAACATGCCGGCAGCCGCAGATTTCGCGCCATATTATTGACTTCACTGACCACTTTCTTTGGTCTGTTACCCATCATGTTTGAGCAATCACTGCAAGCCAAAGTCATCATCCCAATGGCCGTGTCTTTGGCCTTTGGTATCTTATTCGCCACCGTGATTACCCTGGTCATGATTCCCACCCTGTATGCTTTATTGGACCGAATCAAACCTCACAAGAGTATATACAAGAACAGTTTATAAAAAACTGGAGTAGAGAGAACAGCTGAATGGTGAAACTATATACTGGCAATTTTATTATTTACGCTATTCAGCTCAATCAGTTTGCTGCCTTCAATGGTAACTATTCTATCTGCCATCGCGATGGTGTCTGGCCGGTGAGCCACCATGACTCGGGTAATATTTAGCTTTTTAATGGTTTCATTAACCTGCTTCTCCAATGCCACATCTAAGCTTGAGGTGGCCTCATCCAAGAATATGATTTTGGGTTCTTTATACAATGCTCTGGCCAGCAATATTCTTTGAATTTGGCCACCAGACAAACTGTTACCCATGTCCCCTATTGGTGTATGGTAACCCAGTGGCATGTTATCAATGTCATCATGAATCGCAGCCATTTTGGCATATTCTTTGACCTTGTCAAAATCAACATTTGTATCAAAAAAAGTGATATTTTCCAAGATACTTCCTGACAGCAGTTGATCACTTTGCATCACTGTAGCAATCATTTTTCGATACGTTTTGAGTCCAATTTTTCGAATGTCATACCCTCCTACTTCGATACTTCCTTGGTTAGGTTCTAACAAACCCAGCATGATTTTAATCAAGGTTGTTTTGCCCCAACCCGATGGCCCAACAATCACCACCGACTCACCTTGCTTGATATGTAACTCAGTGTTATCAAATAACTTGGCAGAGTGATCAGAATATCTGAAGGAAACCTGTGACAATTTAAGTTCGCCTACTATGTTACTTACTCCAATTTGACCCTGGGTATTTTTCTCTTTTTCGGTTAGAACTATGTCTCCCAGTCGTTCCATATGCAGGGACAGCATTTTAAATTGTATGGCTTTTTCAATCAGTGCTGAAGACCGTTGTACCAGCTGCCGCTTATAAGTCATAAAAGCAAACAACATACCAACAGTAAAAGAACCTGCAACCACTGCGGATGCCGCAAGGTACACAATAAGGATATTTTCAATTCCAAACAGTAAGCCATTAAGAAAGTTATAACCCACACTCAGTTTGCCCACTTTGATCATTGCGTTGACATTATCAGCATAATGATTTTGCCAAATAACTTGGCGTTGGCTTTCATTACCGAATAATTTAACTGCTTGAATGGCTCTGACTGTTTCTATGAAATTGGTGTTTTGACTGGCATGAGTAGTGATGACTTCTTCGGTCATGCGTTTATTGGTTTTATATAATAGCACCCTTGAAATGGTGTAAGTTGAAATCGCAAACACCACTATCATGGCCAATTGTGGGCTATAAAAAAATATCATCACCAACAGACCTATCACCATCAAAGCATCCACTACCGCTTCAACCAAACCAGTGGTTAATATGTCTTTCACCTGCTGCAATGAACCAAAGCGCGAAATCACATCACCTATATGCCTTTTTTCAAAATAAGACATTGGAAGTTTGATTAAGTGTCTAAATAAATTACTGGCAATTTGGACATTTAACTGTGAACCCATGTACAGGATAACCAGCCCCCTTAGTGCAGTTATTGACACTGAAACTAGCATCATTAAACAAAAACCCAATGCCAGTAATTTGAGCAAATCCATGTCTTGAGAAACAACCACCTCATCAATGACAAGCTGTAAATAAAACGGAGAAATTAGGGTGAAAGTTTGAATCAATAAAGACAACGCAAGAATTTGAATCAATACCCGCTTAACGCCTTTAATACGAGACCAAAAGTCTTTTAACTTGGCTTTATTAGTTTCTTTTTTTGGTTCAAAATCAGGTGATGGCATCAGTTCCAAAGCCACACCTGAGTAGTGCTGCATGAACTGTTCTTGGCTCATCACTTTAAGTCCAGCTGCAGGGTCATGAATGATGAATTTATTGCGTTTGATGTTTTTTAAAACAACAAAGTGCTTTTCATCCCAATGTAAGATGGTTGGCTTCGATAATTTGTTAAGATTATTTATATCAACCCTCAAGGGCCTTGAGTTCAATGCCAAATCATCAGCAATTTGGATCAAATCAGTCAGTGTAAGACCTCTTCCTGAAGCAGCATGAACGGCTCGTAGGCTGTTCAAATCAATTTCATGACCATGGTAATTTGCCACCATTGCCAAACAAGCCAAACCACACTCTGCGACTTCAGTTTGCATGATTATTGGCAGCCGTTTACCCCATTTATAATTCAACAGTGCATGTGTGTTTTCAGTCATTTATATGCGTCCTTTTATCGCGTAAAAAGGTGCCAGCAACCAATCCAATAACGTCCTTTCTTCCAACATAATATCAGCTGAAACTGCCATGCCAGCTTGTAGGTCCATGCGCTTCCCAAAAGCACTGACATGTTGTGAATCCAGCTCAACTTTAACTCGATAAACTGGGTCTCGGGTTGGTAATGTTCGTTCCAGATCACTGGGGTTAATGGGCGCTTTTGCTACATCTAAAACCAAACCTGAATACTGGCCAAATTGCTGGTATGGAAAAGCATCATAACGAATGCGAACCTGCTGTCCTGGCTGGATAAACCCAATGGCTCTTGAAGGTAAAAATAACTCGGCATAAAACAAATTTTCTGCGGGCACAATACTTAACAAATATGTGTTGTTAGAAACTCGCTGTCCAGGGTAAGTTTGTACTGAAGTTACCAGGCCATCAATATTTGCTTTAATACTGTATGAATCATTGCCTTCTAACTGGATGATTCGTTCCTCAATAGAGGTGTATCTTTCTGTTAATTCTTGGACTTGATTGAGGTGTAAAAGTGGTAGTTTTTCAAGTTGATTCCGCATGCCACTGACTGCAGCTTCTACCACCAACTTATTTCTGGCCGTTTGATTTATATTTGATTCTGCTCGCAATAATGCATCTTTTTTAACCCTAAGATCAGATTCAGTAACAAATCCATCGAACGACAATTTTTCAAACTTTTGCCATTCTTGCTCAGCCATTACAAGCTGATTATTTTGAATTTGAATTTGTTCTGTAAGTTGATTCAATTGTTGTTGTGAGTTTTTTATGGCTGAATCAAGGCGCTGAATTTCACCTTTTAGTACAGAAGATTCATTCTTAATTCTGTTACTTATTTCTGTTTTACTGGACTTTAATTTTTGGATGATTTGTTGGTTGACTGAGACATCCGCCAGAGTGTCTTGTTGGGTTGATATTTCAACCAATACATCACCTTTATTGACTTGTGAACCCTCTATTATCAATGTATTTTCGATCACACCTACCATCGATGTAACAACTTTTTCAATGCCTTTGCTGGGCACCAGGTAACCACTAACGGTTTCTTTTCGATGGTAAGTACCCATAGATATCAATACCACAAACAAAACAATGAACAAGACCAAAGCCAAAGTAATTGCACTGAATGACACAGGTTGAATCAACAGCACCTCACCCTGCAGTCCTGATGTATCGGCAGAATTCTTTTGTTTTGTCTCAGATTCTGATTTGTCTGATAAACTCATCATATTCACCTGCTTAGTTACCGGTTTTAATTGAATAATAAAATTCAGCCAAAAAACTGTGTTTTTTGGCTGATTTTAAATTACTTAATTTCACCTTCATGGGTGTTATCGCAGTGACTGCTGGGGCCAGTATCGCCTGTCGGACCAGGGCCACCAGGACCAGTGAAGCCAGTTGGGCCAGAAGGACCAGTTATGCCACCTGGTCCGGTAGGCGCAGTAAATGCAGTAGTTCCGGCAGGAGGACACAAATTAGAACCATCTCCTGTAGTCTGTGTATGTGTACCACCTGCAACTTGACCTATTTCATTGGCGGTCAACTCGCGCATTGTATTGGTTTCAATTGATAACTCTTGGTTGTTAAAATTTTTCATATCATTTCTCTTTTAAAATAATTATTTACAATGTGACCAACCTTGATCACGGCTTATATAACCATTGAACTGTTCAATGATTGATATTTCATAATCCAATCAGATTTTCATGATTGACAGTGTTGATTTGTCTGCTTAAGCCAGCTGCAACCTGATTTCCTGGTGTGAATTTTCTGGCTATAACTGTACGGGTGTATCGCATTAAATAGTGGTAAACAATCCATTCATTGGCCCTACCAAGCAATACAAAACTCCGGTTACAATCCATGTGAATTAAACTTTGAAGGATTGATAACTCATCTTTGTTATTTTTTTCACAGGCCTGTTTTAACTGGCTGACCGTACGGCTATAAGTTGCATAGGCCTTGGCTATAACTGGACTTTGGAGGGCGGTTAAAAAATCAGGTGATACCGCCTCTGCCACTTGTTTCATGTTCATTCGGTAATTTTCACTGAGCTTTTTCTTAGTGAATTCATTGTTCCCAAATTCCCGATCATAGGAAGCTGCGGATTGTTTAAAATAAGCTTCTAATTTATCTAATGAACCGCACATGCCTAATGCCAGTTGCCAAGTCAAATGTAAACTCAATTGCCAGCGCAACTCATCTCGATTTATTAAACTTGCTGTTTGCTGAATAAAATCAGTTACGATTAAACTGTTGTGATAAAAAAGCTGTTCACACAAGGGGAGGAGTTCTGGTCCTCCATAACGCTCAAATTCAGGCATATGTGATGATTCAGACACACTTGTGATTAAGCCTTGTTGGTACAGTGTTTTGATTTCAGGGTAGAGTGAAGCATCAATCTCATCTGTCTTAAATTGTTGCTTCAACTTAAAACGTATTCTGATATGAAAGTCTGGATCCGTGTACCTGATAAAATGCCAATGCTTAATCTTACCTTCAGCCACCAGCTTATTGGCAAGCCCAGACAAGTGGTCTGCCAACAACCGATCAGCTGATGCTTCACCTGTATATATTTTCAAGTACTTCCATGCTTCATTTGGTAAAGAGGCTTTTTGTTTGGCCTCGCTGATAGCAAGGTGTGTACTTGTTTCAGTGTCCTTTTGCTCTGCGTTTTGTCCATGGGATGCAAATAAAGGCAGAACAACCTCATGCCTAAAAACAGCAGTACCTCGGCTGATCAACTCAGACGTTTTTTCATTCAAAGATTCAATTAAAATAACGGTACTTTTTTTCTTAACTAATTCACTGATAAGCATCAAACAAGAAAACGCAGATTCTAAATTAAAATCTAAAATGTTATCGCCTTCTTTAATTGCCACAAATTTACTTAGCTTTCTAAGCTTTTTAATTTTTTTCAGCTGTTCTATTTTTGCTTCAATATCCTTGCAACTTTGTAAAGATCGAATTTCATGTACACTAATCAACCAACGTTGTGGTGAGAGAATGATGTTGTCTATTCTTATTTCAGGCAGGTATGGCAACAAATCTAATGGTTTACTTTTTATCTGTGAACTAAAATAACCCGCTTCGTATTGCAGTGCATTTAAGAATTGGTATACCGGTAAATTTAAACCAGAAGTGTTATGAGCTGATGCTAAACGAGGTGAAATTTCTGTTCCCAGCTTTTTAGAAAAAAGCACCATTCTGCCCCGCTGTATTTTTAAAAATAAATCCTCACATTTAATTTGATTATCAGCATCAATGTCTGAATCTCCAGGGCTGTAAATTATTTCTTTATTGCGCAATTGAGGGCGTCCAGAAATATTCCCAATAGTAGATTGTTGGGCATGGATAATTTCAGCCTTAATCACATTGGGCTGAAGGGCTTGCTCTTGATCGGCTAAGTCTTTGCATGAATCTGCCAGGAACTGATCTCCACAGCAAAAACGACCCAATAATGACAATGCCGAAGGCCCACCTATGCTGTTCATTTTGAATAATGTCCTCCCTTCATCCTCAGCTTTCATAAAAGTTCCTAACACAGAAACTGTATCTAAAAATGCACCTTTGGGAACCGGAAAGTAAGGCTTCAATGTTTCAAAATCATCCAACTTTATGGTTAATAAACTGGCATTTTTTCTGATGGCTTCAACCACCCTAACCAGCATAAAAGCATCGAGAGCCTCCCATTTAATTTGGCTATTTCCTTGCTGTTGACCAAAACCAATACCATTGAGTAAAGGTGAACGTCCATTCCTTTGAGGACCAAATCCTATGCCGTTGTCAACATCCAAAGCTTCTAACAAAGACACTTCTGCATCTTCATAGCGCTGCTGGAATTTATGGGTAAAATCTTGTATTAATGAACTGGGTTTCCAGAATAACCCTGCCAATTTTTGTACTGTATCAATTACATTGTTGACCTCTTTTTGTCCCAATTTTTGCTGTTGCCCGGATCTGAATGCATCTATATGAATCCACTTCTTAATATCAGCATTTGGCAACATCAGCCCAATGGCTTGCTCGACTTGGGTCAACTTATTCGGAAGTTCACTTTCATCAAGTTCATTGATGGCAGCTATCTTGTCTTGTATTTGCAGAGCCTGAGACAAAAGTTTTGAGTCGACACTAGACTTCTTGGCTCGTTTCAAGAGTGAGTCAAAACTATTTCTGCTCCCAACCACAAAACCTAAATAACCCTCTAAAATTTGGTTATCTAGCAAATCATAGATAAATTTTGTCAGTTCCGACTCTTTTAAATGTCTGAATTTATGTTTTAATTGAGTAACAACATCTTTCACCATAGTCCAGTTTTTACAGGCTTGTATGGTGACTTGAATAGCATGATTAATTTGAACTGCATCCATGTTATACGTGTTGTAATTCTCTTTTATTTTTTGGCGTACAAAACGGTATTCACCAGCCAACTCATACAAGCTTGAGTTTGCCCTGACTTGTAATTTCATATGTTGATGATTAGCACACCATGTTTGAAACTGTTCAGCAATCATATTCACACAGCTGTTATCCAATCGTGCATACAGGCGTATGGGTTCAGGTATGTTTATTTGTGTTTCATCAGCTACGGGTAGTGACATCACATTTGAAAATGCGCCAAAGGGGGTTGGTCTGGTTGACATCCTGACTATATACTTATAAATGGATGATGCTAACTTAAGGTTTTCTACAGACAATTGATCACTAAGTTGATCTAATTTTTCGTATAAAGATGCCGAGGCAAGTCTAATTGACTGTGATACCTCATGATCACCAATCAATCGTTTTAACTCGATCAATGAGTTTTGCAACTGCCAATCTAAGTTTTTTTCAGCATTATTGTTATGAAGTATATTTGTACTATTCTCAGGCAAAAGAGGGGTGCGCAAGACTGCAAATTTTGCTGGCTTAATACTCCAATTATTCATGTTTATCTGTTCTCATAATGTTGTTAACATATTTTCACCGCCTTAATCTCTGGCCTTGGTGCTGATACATATATTAAGCAGGAACAGGTAAATTGAGTTATTCGAAAAAAGACAAAATTTTTAAATTATTACTATTAAAATAAGGATATTCGGCCATTTATTTATGTTTTTTAATTCTGTTAATTAAAGTTTTATTCTCTTCATTCATTGGCTGCTTTTAAATTTAAATTGCTGGGAAAAAATACAAATTACATGAACAGAATGAGCTATAAATACATGAGAAAATGATTTCATGCCCGCTGTAGTCGCTTTAATTTTTGCTCTAAAACGGACATTTTTATCATATAAAGGACATTTATTTTAAAAATCAAATCTCCAGTAGATTTTGGGTGTTTTGTCACTTAATATGCTCTTAACTTTCAACTTTTGAGAACATTATGAAAAATATATACATCACAACTATACTGTCAATCATGGCACTCGGCTTGTTGGCCACAGGCATGATTCACCAACCAGCTTCAGCACAAAGACCCAATTACGACCGCCCACCAATGTTTATCACTTGTTACCATGAAGTAAATGGGGTTAGGGATCCAGTTCCTTATGCAACAGGCCCCTATGAATTGGGCTGTCCAGCTTGGGGCTCAAGTCCAAGTGCTGCTGTGAGAGAAGCCGAGTTAAAAGCAATAGAAAAGATGATTGGTCTTCCTCCACATTTATGTAAAGAAGTTGGCTTACCTGATTATTGATTAATCGCTATTTATAAATCAAGCACACATTTCAACAGACAACAGCTTGGCTAATTTCAAAAAATAGTCATGCTGTTGTCTGGTATTTTAGGCTCAATCTCTATTATTCCCCTCACCGACAGCTCAGCAGCCAAGTTTCGAAATTGTATATTTCTATAACTCGCAGAAGTGTTAAAATCATGCAACCAAATTACGCTCAACTGATATATGGTGTCAAATCCATTCTTATTAAATAAATTTTTCACCTTACTGTTGGTATGTGTTTTGGGGTTTTACAAACCAGATGCCGCTGCCGTGTTCACTGAAATTAACAGCCCTTTTAAAAACCCTATAATAAAAATTCAACAAGACCAACTGGGCTTTATATGGATAGCCACAGCGGTTTCAATTCAACGTTTTGACGGTTATCAGTTCGAAGTTTTGGACCTGGAAAATATTGGTGATGATGCCTTAACTAAGGTGACTGATTTTATTATCACGGACAATGATTTGGTCTATATAGCAACTGCAAATAAAGGTTTGCTAGAGTACGCTATCAATACCCAAGCCAAACCAATCAAATCACCAAGGATTAATGACACCAAAATCTATAAATTACTGCACGATCAAAAATCACTGTGGGTGGCAACAGACAAAGCCCTCTATCAATTAGAGAATACCCAAGTCAGGCAATTTCTATACCCTGATAGCAAGATATTGGTAACTAACATGATTAAAAATGCTGACAACGGGCTGTTACTCAGCGCCATCAACTCACTGTATCATTTCAATTTTATAGATAATTCTTTTCAGCTAATTCATTACAACCAACACAACAGCAGCTATATTTGGAGTCTAGCCTACTCTAACCAGTCCGGTTTATTACTATCTACAGAAGACGGCTTATACCAAGGTCACTCAGACTTACACAGTTGGAAAACAATCAGGCCCGATTTAATTCAACATCAGGTCAGAACGTTGGTAACCAATGACAATCAAGTTTGGCTCGGTTCAGTAAAAAATGGGCTGGTATCATTCAACCACCATACTCATCAAAATATTGCCAATTTACAGCACTTTAACACATCAAATTCCCGCATAAAAAACAACGAGATAAATCATCTGTTTCTAGACAGACAAGGCAACTTATGGGTTGGTTTTTATAATGGTCAAATTAATTTACTGGGTGAGCAAGCCCTTGCGTTTGGTTACAACAAAGGCATAGAAATGGATCCCAGCTGTACGTCATCGGCAAAGTACATATATCACATCAATGAGGACCAACAACACAATATTTGGTTGACTACGAAAGACGCCCTAATCAGGCTCAATGCACAAGAAGGCAGGTGTGATGTCATCAACCCTTGGTCAATTAATGATTTTGACCAAGCCGCTATTCCAGTCACTACTTTCTTTCCTGCTGATGGCCATGCATGGGCTTATTTTTATCGACTTGGTTTCATAAAATTCAATAACAACGCATTAAAACCAGAAGTCATCGAAGTACATGAAGTCAATCGGACTGACATGGTTCTGTATGAATTCATCAAACAAAAAGGCAATAAATTTATTTTTGCAAGCAGTTCTGGGGTAATGGAATATGACACAACAGAGCGGGTATTTTCATCTACGAACGCCACCGAAGAACAGTTGAATGATACCATCATCAATGATGTGTTTCCGCAACCCAACAATCAGTATTATCTGGCAACCACCCATGGTGTTGCTGTGTATAATTTCAATCAAGATTTAGTTTCTTCATTGACTTCAATCAATCAGCATTTAAACCACCAAGATACAAATGCCCTTTATATTGATAATCAGAAAAACCTGTGGGTGGGTACCAATAACTCTGGCCTGTATAAATTTGATAAGAACCATGAACTGATAAAGCACTATTTTCAAGACCAAAATATAAAGATACACCAAAGCATCAGCAACATCATTGCAGATGACAACCAACACCTGTGGATCACAACTGAAAATGGACTGATTAAACTATCAACCAAATCCGATCAAATAAGTGCTTATACCACAGCTAATGGACTCCAAAGTGATCATTTCAACTCTGGAGCTGCAATAAAAACTCAATCTGGGCAAATATACTTAGGCGGCGTCAATGGATACAACGCTTTCTTTCCAAGTGAAGTTTTTGATCAGCCATTACCTGAAATTGCAATCAGTGAATTAAAACGGTTCAACCAACTTATTCTTCCAAACCAAGACTACCAAGGCTTCAAAATTAGTCAATCGATTGCTTATCTAAAAAAATTGGCTGTATCACACCAAGACTATATCATCAGTTTCAGCTTTACCGACCTAAACTATTTAAATCCTGAAACAAGTCAATTTGCCTATAAATTGTCAGGTTTTGACCCCGATTGGAATTATGTACTTAGCAACAATCGAACCGCAACATATACCAACTTACCTCGCGGTGAGTTCAGATTTTTAGTTAAAAGCACTGACCTTACTGGTCAGTGGCGCAAAGAAAATAAAAGTATAATGCTTGAAGTCAGTCCACCGCCTTGGCTCAGTTGGTGGGCACTTTGTAGCTACGTTTTGCTGCTAGTGGCATTGGTGTACCTGTATGTCAAATTGAAAACCAAATCGAACCAAAAAATCGCCGATATGCTTAGGTTTGAAGTCAAAGAAAAAACCTTGGAGCTGAACTCTCAAAAACAAACTGTTGAGTCATTATTGGCTAAGAAAAACGAATTATTTTCTCATGTATCCCATGAATTTCGCACCCCTTTGACTTTGATTTTGGGCCCCATCAAAGAATTGTTAAATAGACAAATCAATGAAGATGACATCAACAGTCTTAACACTGTCAATCGCAATGCCAATCGACTGCTTTCACTGGTTGAACAATTATTACAAATTGCGCGGGTGTCAGATTTCAAAAAAGTCATAACCAAACCTCAAAAGACAAAATCACAAGTCAAGTCTCTGGTTGATTCATTTCAACATTTGGCGCAGATAAAAAAAATCAAACTTCAACTGAACGTCAATCAACAAACAGTCATTGATGTCTCTGAACAGTTTATCGACGCTGTATTAGGTAATTTGTTGTCAAACGCAATCAAGTACACCCCAATCGGTGGCGAAGTAACAGTCCGAGCTGTTGAATGCGACGGGTTATTTGTCTTGTCCGTCCAAGACAACGGACCCGGACTGAGTGATGAACAAAAATATGATATCTTTAAACGTTTTAAGCGTTTAGATGTTCATCAAGATATTGATGGTATTGGCATTGGTCTTGCAGTGGTAAAAGAAGTGGTCAAAGTCAACCGAGGGCTAATAGAAGTGGAAAGTGAATTCGGTGTGGGCAGTGATTTCATCGTCAAGGTCCCTTTATCAGAAACTACAGAAGCTGAAGAATTATTTACTGTCAGCACACTGGTTAAACAGCTACAAAATGAACCCAATATCAGCAGCAGACCCATTCCGCAAGCTATCGACACATCAGAAGATGTGACTTTGAATACAGTACTGGTCATTGAAGATAATCGCGACATGCGCGAGCATATACTGAATATAGTTAACCCTCACTATAATTGTTTTTCAGCTGAAAATGGCGTCAAGGGATTGGCCACCGCCATTGAACAAATTCCTGACATCATCATCAGTGATGTGATGATGCCTGAAATGGATGGCTTTAAAGTGGCACGTATCATTCGTGCCGATGAACGCACATCACATATCCCTTTGATGCTGTTAACTGCTTTGAATGACAAAACCAATAGGATAAAGGGTTGGCGAGAGAATGTAGATGCTTACATGACAAAGCCGTTTGATCGGGATGAGTTATTGGCACAACTAGAAAACATGCTGACCATTCGCGATATTTTAAAAAGCAAGGCTGCCCAGTCAATAAAACACGGTGCCTCAAAAAACATTACTTTGGCTAAAATAGATCGACAGTTTATTGAAAAGCTTAATGAGGTCATCGCATTAAACTACCAAGACCCTATGTTAAATCGGACAAAAATAGCCAGCAAAATGGCGGTTTCAGAAAGGCAGTTACAACGCAAGGTTAAAGCTTTGATTGATCAAAATCCGATAGATATGCTGCGTGAATTTCGTTTAAATCAAGCTAAAATTTTCCTCAAAGATGGATATCAAGTCAGTCAAGTGGCTGATGATTGTGGCTTTAATTCATTGTCTTATTTTTCCCAATGTTTTAAAGCTCAATTTGGCATGTCACCAAAAAAGTACCAACAAGCCAATTAATGTTTTATGCCTTATGGACTTGATTCATGTGTTGATTTTATTAATAACGAAATTCAATAGGTGATTGTAACTGTTGCTCATACAACGCAACAAAAAGAGCCTGCGATACAATACAGACTCTTTATTTAATTTAATTTTACTTAAAATAAATTTACTGAACACACGCAGTTGAACAGTGCTCAAATGGAAGTTCGCATTGCCAGTAAGGGTATTGCGGATTTTGATTAAGACACCTGCGCCACTCATCGTAACACGCCATTATACATTGACGTGATCCACCAGCCTTGGTAAATATACTTGAAACTGGTTGTGCTTTAAAAATATTGATTGTTTTACCAGCCTCATCAGATTTTGGTGTTTGTGCAATTGCAGCTGAGAATGACAAAGCAATAAGCAATAAGAAGATAAATTTTTTCATAAGATTTTCCTGTAATATTAATTAAAATCATCCTTCAAATATAAATACTAATGTTGTTAACTTTCTGTTGTACTTATCAAGTTATCTACATTTAGATTCAACATTCAAAAGATGTGTATTAATTGTAATAATAAATGCATATTTTAGTTATCAAAATTAAGACAAAAATTTTATGTAATGGGCATATATTTAATATAATGCTGAAAAACAATAGAACTGATACGATGATATGAAATCATGCTCTATTCGTATTATTCTGTTTGCCTTAATGTGCTTTGACGCTGGTGCAGATCAGAGTAAATCTTTCCAGTCCTCTTGATTTCTTATTGATGTTACAGAAGTTGAATTAGACCAAGCATTCTTGGTATCAAATAGATTTAGTCTGAGCTCAAATGTTTTGAATTGCTTGCACCGAGTTGTTTCAAATTATCGGCTTGTCTGATGAGGTTGCCACGGCCTGTTTTGAGTTTATTTTCTGCTGCATACCAAGCACTGTCGGCTTGGTCTAAGCGCAATTTGATTTGATTCAAATCATCCACAAAACCGACAAATTTATCGTACATTTTACCGGCTTTATCGGCAATCAATTGTGCATTTTTATTTTGATTTGCGTTTTGCCACAATACCATGACAGTCCTTAAGGTCGCTAACAGGTTACTGGCAGATAAAATCAAAACATTCTTTTTATAAGCCTCTTCAATTAAGTTTGGCTGTGAATTAACCGCTTCTAAAAATGCCGACTCAACTGGTACAAACATCAACACAAAATCCAAGGAATCAATTTGTTCTATCTTCTGATAGGCTTTTTCTGACAGGGTTTTTATGTGTTGTTGTATCGATTGTACGTGCAGTTTCAATTGATTTTGTCGCTCGGCATCAGTTTCGGCATTGACATACCGCTCAAAGGCTGTCAAAGACACTTTGGCATCTACCACCATGGTTTTTTGTTGCGGTAAATGAATCAGCACATCAGGCCGGTAGCGCTTGTTGTCCTCATTGGTGAATGATACTTCTGTTTCAAATTCGCGGCCTTTTTCTAAACCAGCCACTTCCAACAAACGCTGTAATATCAATTCACCCCAATTACCCTGGGTTTTGCTCTCTGAAGTCAAAGCTTTGGTCAAATCCGTGGCTTTTTTACTGAGCTCTTGATTAAGTTGGTAAATGCGCTCAATTTCAGCCTTCATGTTCTTTTGCTGCGCCAGACCTTCGGTGGCATTGCGGTTAATTAACAGCTGAAATTCTTGCAGTTGTTTTTGTAACGGCGAAACCACGGCATTCATTTGCTCTTTATTACGATCAGTGAACTTAAGGGTTTTTTCCTCCAGAATTTTTTGCCCTAAGGTATTGAAATGATCTGACAGGGTTTGTTGTGAGTTTTTAATGAATTCTGTTTGTTCTTTGAAACGATCTGCTTGGTGTTCAACTTCTGCTTTTAGATGGGCTAATTGCTTTTCTGCTTGCGACAAGGCCTGTTGTCTTTGCTCTGCTAACTGGGCTTTTTCCTGGCTGTACTTATACTGTTCAGCTAACCTAACTGCCAATTTATTTAAGCGCATTAACTCATGTTCTTGTTGCTGGATTTCGATTTGAAATTTGTTATTTTCATGACTTAACTGAGACAATTTTTGTTGGTGTAATTGATCAGCTGCTGAAAGCTTTTCCTCTGTCAATTCTAGGTACTGGGCGCGGGCTTTTTTCCACCACAACCAAGCCCCTAACAGGCTTATCAAAACACCTATGAGTAGACTTATAATCAAGCTTTCTAACAGGTAATTTTGTGCATAACTTAAAAGGTTTTTCATGGCTTATATGCTATCATTTACACCATACAAAATATAGACATTCAACATGAGAGTTTTTAAGTATTTATTTTTTGCTTTGCTGTTTTTAGTTATCGCTTTCTTTGTTTATGGGTTTTTCTTTTTAGAAGACAAAGTACAGGTTTCACGGTCCATCACCATTGACCGTCCTGCCAACAAAGTTTTCCAAGCGATTAACTCAATGCACCACTTTAATCAGTGGTCACCTTGGGCGCAGTTAGACCCCAATGCCAAATACACTTTTACCGGGCCTGAATATGGGGTAGGCTCAACCATGTCTTGGCAGGGCAATGAGGAAGTCGGTAGTGGCAAGCAAACCATCATTGAATCTAAACCAAATTCAATGGTCAAAGCTGAGTTGTTTTTTGATGGCCAGGGCGAAGACCCCTCTTGGACCACATATCAAATTAAAGACTTAGGTGATGCAACAGAAGTCAGTTGGATTTTTGATGCCGACTTCAACGGCAACATCATGGGCCGCTATTTTGGCATGATGATGGATGGCATGCTTGGCCCACAGTACGAAGCGGGCTTGCTGAAGCTGAAAAACTGGGTTGAAGCGCAACCGGTGTATGATTTCTCAGGTTTCAGCACCGAACAGGTAAAAGCTCAAAACGTGCTTTATGTCAGCACTTCAGGCAACAGCAATGAAGATTTAGGTTTAGTGATCGGCGAAGCATACAGCAAAATCACTGAATTCATGGGTGCCAATGGCATTACTTTTGGTGGTAAACCATTGGCCATTACCCGCAGCTATGAGAACAACGTGTGGCAGTTTGATGCTGCAATACCAGTTGATTTAAGCAGTATAGAAGGTGAAACTGGCGACATTCAGTTAGGCCAAACCTATGCAGGTAAAGCGATTAAATACGTACAAAAAGGTTCTTACAGTCAAGGTGAAGCTTCTTACGCTTTGATGGATGCCTACATCGAAGAGCATGGGTTTCAACGCAATGGTAATCCTTGGGAAGTATATGCCAATGACCCAGCTACAGTAACGGAAGCTGAAATACTGACCTATATCTATCAGCCAATTAAATAGCCCAAGCAAATTTTACAGCTTCACTCATAAAAAAAAGCCGAGTAATTGATATTGACTCGGCTTTTTTACAGGTATAGATTCTTGACTGCTATTGATCTGAAAACTCAGGTCGGATGTCACGATCCATTAAAGCCGATAAGGCTTCAATGGTGGTCATTTCTCCATGCACGACTTTCCAAACATGTTCGGTGATGGGCATTTCAACATTATATTTTTGCGCCAAACGCATGACTTCATCAGTGGTCCCCAAACCTTCAACCACCTGGCCAATGGTTTGTTGGGCGGATTCAATCGACTCACCACGACCCAAGGCCAAACCCATGCGTCGGTTTCTGGATAAATCTCCTGTCGAAGTTAGCACCAAATCGCCAAGGCCAGATAAACCCATCAAGGTTTCAGGGCGGCTGCCCAAGGCCTCACCTAAACGCATCATTTCTGCCATACCACGGGTAATTAAGGCTGCGCGGGTGTTGTCGCCCAATTGCATACCATCTGCAATGCCGGTGGCCAGGGCCAATACGTTTTTAACTGCACCACCAAGTTCTGCACCAACCACGTCTTTTGACAAGTAAGCCCGGAAATTATCACCTTGTAAAGCCTGACTGACTTGTAAGGCAAAATCTTGATTGTCTGAATGTGAAGCCACAGCCACCAAAGTGGGTTTGTTATTGGCCACATCTTTAGCAAAAGAGGGGCCGGTTACCAATGCCATAGGCACTGAATCACCGAGAATTTCTTCAGCCACTTGATGTAAAAAACGGCCTGTACCAGGTTCAAAACCTTTGCTGGCCCAAGCCAATGGCCGATCTCCAAGCAAGGGTTTGATTTGTTGCAAAATATCACCAAATGCATGTGATGGGCAAACCACCAGTACTGCATCTGATTGCTCAATGGCAGCACTCAGATCAGATTCAATGACCAACTGTTCTGGGAATTTTATGCCAGGCAAATACTGTTCATTACTTCTAGACTGTTGCATGGCTTCCATGCCACTTTGGTTGCGCCCCCAAAGAACGGTTTCATTGTTGCGCGACAGTTGCATCGCCAACGCCGTTCCCCAGGAACCTGCACCGAGTACTGCAAATTTCATTATTGCTTGGTACTTGTAGCAGCTTGTTCTTGCGCTTGTTGCATTTGTTGTGCATACATTTGTTCAAAATTAACAGGTTGCAGCATCAATGGTTGAAAACCACCAGCCATAACCATATCACTGACTTGCTGTCTGACGTATGGGAACAATACATTCGGGCAGTAAACGCCCAAAGTTTGGTGCAGTGCCTGGTCTTGGAAGTTTTGCATGCCAAAAATACCCGCCACACAAACTTCAACTAAATAAGTGGTTTTTTCGCTGACAGTACAGGTAACTGTTGCTGTCAATGCCACTTCATAAGTGTTCTCATCTAATTTGTTGACTTTTTGATTCAAATTTAATTTGATTTCAGGCTGTCCTTTTTCGTTGAAAATGTGCGGCGCATTGGGTGCTTCAAATGAAACATCTTTGGTGTAAATTTTTTGTAATGACAAGCTAGGGCTTTGATTTTCATTATTTACTGGTGCTTTATTTTCTTCTGTCATGATTACTTCCTATGATTAAATTCGGATCATTTGATCCCTATTATTGAATGTAAGATTGGTAGGTATTCAGCTTTTACTCAAAGGTAGTTTTTCACTGATCCAAGCGTTGATACCACCTTGTAAATTAAAAACCGACTCCATCCCAGCTGCTGATAGTTTTTGACTGGCAGCCATTGAAGTTCTGCCTGACTGACAATAAACCACCACTGGTTTCTTTTTCAACTTATCGGTTTTCGCTTTCCCTGAATTGATGTCATCCAAAGGCATGTTGATGGCGTTCACAATGTGCCCTTGTTGAAACACATCTGCCGGCCTGACATCGACCACCTGTGCATTCTGCTGATTAACCAAACGGGTCATTTGATCTATGTTCACATTTTGATAGGCCTTGCTTTGTTCTTTGTATAAAGTAAACAAAAACAAAAACAGAACCGCCAAAAACAGTGTCACCAGAAACGGATGGTTGCCAATAAACTCGACCAGTTGCGACATGGCTAGTTACCTAAAATTCGAAAAGAGACAATATAAGGTATCAGCGTGAAAAATCAAGCCTAAACCGTGAAAAATCAGGCTTATATCTGTCTCTGCTACATTTTACAATGTAAAACTGTTTGTTCTGATCTGTGAGTTTGTTAATATGAACGACTCTGATTGCCAATGGATTTCTCTTTTAAAACATGTGCTTTAGGTTTTTATTCGTCTGTTTGTTGCTGTTTAGCCCGGTAAGTAATGCCCAAAAAGCTGCAGATGAAAACACCATCAAAACGCAGCTGCAAGACATTCGTCAACGTTTGACTGCGCTAAAAACTGAATTAAATAAAGCCGAAGGCGATGAAGCAAAACTGCTCAAAGAACTTGAAATTCAAGACCAGGCCATTAACCAACAAGGCCTGTTAATTCGAGGAATTAAAAATAAAATCAACACCGCCACCCAGCAAATTGAGGTACTTGGGGGTCAAATCACTGCTAAAAGCGACAGCATCAGTGAACAAAAGTCACAAATGGCAGAACTGCTGCGCTTGCATATTTTCATCAACCATGACCGCATACTTAAAATGATGTTGCTCAGCCCCAGTACCCAAAATGCCGAAATAACCCAACATCAAATCAAGTATTTGCAGTTCAAACTGTATGATTTAATTAAAAACATTGCCAACCAAATTAAACAACTGGAGCAGTACCAATCGCAAATTGCCACTCAAAAAGAACACTTAGAGCAAGAAGCTGAAAACTATACTGCAGAACACGATGTTCTACTGGAACAGAAACGCCAACGAGCAGTGGTATTAAACGAACTTCGCAACACCATCAAGGCCTACCAAACTGAAAACCAAACTTTGAACCAAGACAGCGAAAGACTTAATTCACTGTTGTTACAAATCACACAGTTATTAGATGACCTACCAAAAGACCTCGGAAAAAACATCACTTTTGCACAACTCAAAGGTAAATTAACTAAGCCTTTAAACGGCAAAATCATCAGGTCATACCGATCATTACGCGCAGGTTATTCACGCTGGGATGGTGTGGTGATTGGCAATGAATCAGGTGAAAATGTGGTGGCCACAGCCTATGGCAGGGTAGCATTCGCCGATTGGTTACGTGGGTATGGTTTGTTAATCGTAATAGACCATGGCGATGACTACATGACTTTATATGGTCACAATGAAAGTCTATTGGCTGAAGTAGGGGATTGGGTACAGGCCAACCAAGTCATTGCTACGGCGGGTAATTCCGGCAACATTGACCCCAGCGGTGTTTATTTTGAAATCCGCAAAGCAGCCGAGCCAGACAATCCACTACCTTGGTTTAAATAGGTTGCTCACGGGATACTTCTGACTCGTAAGTTCGCGAAAGTAGCACAACATAAATCAGTTGATGAAGCCAATTACAGTGTTGACCTTAAATTGAACGGTTTTTAACTTACATTTTCATAACAATTAAATATGTGCTGAGTATAATGGTGGCCTATCAACAATTGAAGATAAAATTATGGGTAGCTTTATTTCTGACATGCTGGGCAGGTCTCCAGTAGAACCTCTGCAACAACACATCAAAACAGCTTACCAAGCAGCCACATTACTGCCGGCTTTATTCAAAGCTGCCAACTTGAATGATTGGGTCAAAGTAGACGAAATATCCGAACACATTAAGCAACTTGAAAACGAAGCTGATGTCATGAAAAACGACATCCGGTCTAATTTACCTAAAAGTTTGTTTATGCCTGTCCCCAGGCAGGACTTGCTTGAGTTGGTGTTGGTACAAGACAAAGTGGCCAACCTAAGCAAACAAATTTCCAGCATGGTTAAAGTACGCAAATTGCAAGTCCCTGCAAATTTATTTGATCAGTTCATTGAATTTGTTGAACGTTGTGTTGATGCCGCAAAAAAAGCCAAACAAAGTGTTAATGAATTGGATGAACTTTATACCACTGGTTTTCGTGGTGCCGAAGTCAAAGTGGTAGAAAAACTGATTGCGAAATTAGAAAAAATTGAAACTGAAACTGATGGCATGCAAAACAGTTTACAAGCTGCCGTGTTCTCAATGGAGAACAACTTGCCGCCAGTTGAGGTGATGTTTTTGTATAAATTAATCGATATGATGGGTGAAGTGGCTGACCAAGCTGAACGCATTGGACGTCGTTTAGAATTGTTATTAGCTAAATAGGAGTTCACCATGGAATATGAATTAACTTATATCATCTTGGCTGCTGTGTTTGGTGGTTTTATGGCATGGGGAATCGGCGCCAATGATGTGGCCAATGCAATGGCTACATCGGTGGGCTCCAAAGCCATTACCATCAAACAAGCCATCATCATCGCTGCCATATTTGAGTTTTCTGGTGCTGTATTGGCAGGTGGTGCGGTTACTTCTACCATCCGCAAAGGCATCATAGATTCAGATTCAATTGCTGGCAACCCTGAATTATTGATCTTTGGTATGTTGGCCTCTTTATTGGCAGCCGGTTGTTGGCTGTTGCTGGCCTCCAAAAAAGGTTGGCCGGTATCTACCACCCATTCAATTGTCGGTGCAGTGGTTGGTTTCGCTGCCGTAGGTATTGGTACGGATGTGATTAAATGGAGTAAAGTTGGCGACATTGTTCTGAGTTGGATCATCACCCCTGTGATTGCTGGTTTTCTGGCTTTCATGATTTTTCAAACAGTACATCATTTAATTTTAAAGCAAAAAAATCCGCTGGAAAAAGCCAAACGCTATGTGCCTGTTTACATGTTTATTACCGCTTTTGTTTTGACTTTAGTGACCATTAAGAAAGGTTTGAAACATGTCGGCTTAGAGCTGACTGATGCACAAGCATATGGCTATGCTGCTATTGCTGGAGTATTGGTGGCCTTGGCAGGCGCATTCTTTATTTCTAAAATTAAAGTGGACAAAAAGAAGGAAAAAGAATTTCACTTTTACACGGTTGAGCGGGTGTTTGCGGTGTTGATGGTAATTACAGCTTCTGGTCTGGCATTTGCCCACGGATCAAATGATGTGGCCAATGCAGTAGGACCTGTGGCGGCAATCATTTCTACTGCTCAATCTGGAATAGTCTCTGCTCAGTCAGGTATCCAAGCTTGGATTCTGTTACTCGGCGGTGTTGGTATAGTAATTGGATTAGCCACTTATGGTGTGCGAGTAATCAGGACCGTAGGTCAAAAAATCACACATTTAACCCCTTCACGTGGATTTGCAGCTGAATTGGCGGCCTCCACCACTATCGTAGTGGCTTCTGGAACAGGCATGCCTATTTCTACCACCCAGACCTTGGTTGGTGCTGTGTTGGGTGTAGGTTTAGCTCGAGGTATCTCAGCAATAGACTTGAAGGTGGTGCGCAATATTTTTGCTTCTTGGGTAATCACCATTCCAGCAGGTGCAACCTTATCCATCATGTTTTTCTTTATTCTGAAGGCAATTTTCGGCTGATCAAGCTAACTTGTTTTTTACTCAGAGCCCACCTTACAAAGTGGGCTTTTTTATGACTCAATCAATGACATACACAAGCATGCAAAATTCAACAACCAGCCCGTTGGCCATCACAACACTGTATTTTGAACTATCCAATGCCGGTAATTTATCTGCCATTGAAACCTTAATACACCCACAAGCAACTTACAGCTCCGTGAACCAAGGCTTGTTTTATGGATTGACTGATATCATGGACATGATGGCGTCTTTCTTTGCCCAACACCAACGCTTAAATTGGCGAATTGATGAGACTCTTAAGGTGACTGATTTCATCACTGAAATCAAGTTCACATTTGAAGGTACTGATACAGCCGGGAAGGCAGTAAAAAGATCCGGAGTTGAAAGGGTTGTGGTGGTGGATGGCTTAATCAGACACATTGAGGTGCGTTGAACTGACTGTTTATGATGCCGGGTTTAACCCGGCGGTTCAACACCGGGCAAACTGTTTTTTTTATGTAAAATTTAATTTGTATCCACACGTTTACCATTGACATAAATTGATCCCGATCCATCGTCTATCAACTTAAACTTACCCGCCAATGCTTTCACAATGATGTCACCGGAGCCATCATCCACTTTAAAGTTACCACCGATTTCTTTGGCTGAAATACCACCAGAGCCATCTTCAATGTCAACTGAGCCGATAATGTTCTTAATCTCTATACTGCCTGAGCCATCTTCAATAGTTAATTTGCCATTCACAGATCTGACCATAATGGCTCCCGATCCATCATCAATAGTTACATCATTACCAATGTCCCTCAATGTTATTGATCCAGACCCATCATCAATTTTAACCTCACCATCGACATTCTCAATGGTTATTGAACCCGAACCATCATCTATTACCAGGTCTAAGCCACGAGGTAATGCCACCTGTAAGTTTATCATGATGTTTTTAGAATTACCCCAGCCTTTGTGGTCTTTATCTTTGGCGTATATCATGGCGTATTCGCTTTGGCGTTCAATTGAAAAATGCATTTGTTGTTCAAATTCATCAATAAAATCTGCCATATTTTTAAACTCTTCTGATTCAATACTGGCATGAACAATGATTTGGTTCCCTGTGGTCCCAATGATTTCTAGTGAGCCTGCCCCCACATCAAACTCAACCGCTGTTATACGATCAGCTGAAAATTTTAATGTTCGCTCAAACTTCATATTTTTACCTGAAATAGCTGGCCAGGAAAGCAAGCCGATCAGGCTCAGTGTTAAAAATATTTTCATGTGATTGTCCTCATTTTTGGTATTGTTATTAAAACGCAGTAGGCTCTGAAAAGTTACACCACTGTGAGCAATTGGGTTAATCGAGCAGTCTATTCAGCTACATTGATAAATGGATTCCTGCTCAACATATTACGGCACTATGTGGTTTTAACTGGGGTTGAACAATCGCAGGTATAGTGGTGGGTTATTCAGCTTCATTTTGATTGATTTCCTTGCTATGGATTCACGTAATGGGGAAAGCCTATTTAATAAAAATAAAAAAAAGCCCGTTATTGGTGTTTCAATAACAGGCTTTTAAAGCAACAAAATTCATGCAAAACTTCCCCCACATGATGAAAAATGTTGGCTGGGTAGGTATTCACTTACCTCAATGACATTTTCGTCATTACCTTATAAAGCGTAATCCAACGAGTTTTCCATCATTTTATTTTAAGTTATTTTTTTATTGCTGTTGCTGCCTGCTATTAATGGCTTTATAACAACTGCATTTAATGGGTACTTTAATCAGCTGAAAAAATAACTTACATTCAATTTTGCTTCTCAGAATTTTTTTTTAAACGCCCAGCTTGACGCAATGCCTCACGTAATAAATATTCAATCTCAGCATTTACACTGCGCAAATCATCAGCAGCCCACTGCTGAACTGCTGACAGTATGTCTTCATCGATACGCAGTGGAAAAGGTTTTTTCTTGGCCATGTTGTCAATATAAACTGCCTGAGTTAATTACTGGCTTTGCATTTTCTTCACCACATAAGACCACCAATAAATTACTGACCATCGCTGCTTTGCGTTCACCATCTAATTCAATGATGTTCTTTTCACTCAATTGTTGTAATGCAATTTCTACCATACCAACAGCGCCAGCAACAATTTGTGTGCGGGCCGCTACGATGGCTTGAGCTTGTTGCCTCTTTAGCATTGAAGCTGCAATTTCTTGTGCGTAAGCCAAATGAGAAATGCGCGCCTCAATAACTTCAACACCGGCTTTTTCTAACCGGTCTTGTACTTCTTTCTGTAACAGATTAGCAATGTCTTGTGGATCTGATCGAAGCGTAAGTTTTTCATCATTATGTGACTCATAGGGATGCGCTGTGGCTAAATTTCGCAAGGCTGCTTCGGTTTGAATGTGAACAAACGACTCATAATCATCCACTTCAAATATAGCCTCAGCGGTGTCCACCACTTTCCACACCACCACTGCAGCTATTTCTATTGGGTTCCCCGCACTGTCATTGACTTTTAATTGCCCACTTTCAAAATTTCTGACCCGCAGTGAAACAGCTTTTTTGGCATAAAATGGGTTGGCCCAGCGCAAACCATCAACATTAGCTGTCCCAACGTATTGACCAAACAACTGCAAAACTTTCGATTCATTTGGATTCACCATAAAAAATCCAGCCAGCATTACGAGTAAGACTGGTATGGCTGTGATACAAGCAATTATGACGGGTTTAATGCCGTTCTTACCAGCATAAATCAGCAAACCGATATCTAACAACAACAATCCAAGCAGCAACAGCAGCATGGGAATACCCCGACGTGCTGGCAATTCTATTTGTGTAACCATGATGGCCTCCTTTGATGATATTATAATGATATCATTATGCTAGAAGAGAATTAAATGTTACAGTGTGAAAAGTCACGAATGCAATGACAACTTAAGTTCGGGAATTTAAGAATAACTACAACCCAGTCAAATCATTAACACGCAGTGGAGCCGGGTACTTAAACAGCCATCCAGTAGGTTCGTTTCAGCTGCGCTGTACAATGGCCTGAATATTGGCCTCAGCATCGACATAATCAGGATCAATCAAGTTGCTTATCCAGCCATGATAGAGCCCAGTATCGGCTTTAATTTTTGCCAAGGTCAAAAGGCTGTGGTTGATACAGCCTAGGCCAATTCTGGCAACCATCACTACCGGTAAATTAATGGCCAGAGCCATATCCTTAAGCATCAATTTTTGACTCAAGGGTACACACCAACCACCTACGCCTTCTACCAACACGCGGTCATACCGACCTAAGAGTTGTTGGTAATGAGCCACACAAGCGCGCAGCTCAAATTCGCCCAGGGAATCTGCTATGTGTGGTGATGCCGGCTGCTCAAATGCATAAGGATTGATTTCAGCACATGTTTGACCGGTCACATTGGCCAACTGCATGGCATCTTCGCTGACCAATTGACCCTTGTGCCAAATAGCCCCAGAAGCTATGGGTTTGAAAGCCCCGACCTGTAAACCTTGTTGCTGCCAAGCTTGTAAAATTTGGCAGGCCACATATGTCTTGCCAGCATCGGTGTCAGTGGCCGTAATAAAACAGCTGGGTAATTGCGCATACTCACTAATCAACATAAGCGCGCTATGCTGTGGCACCCAGCTGAACAGCCAAAGCCAATTGTTCGAACTGACTCAATGATATGGTCTCAGCGCGTTGACTCGGGTCGATGCCAACAGCTTCCAAATGTTCAATTGAAACCAGCTGTTTTAAGTTATTACGAATGGTTTTACGACGCATGGCGAAAGATTGCTTGACCAATCTTTCCAGTACCGGCAAATCAACCTTTGTGGGTTTTTTTTTGGTGACCAATTGAATGATTTGAGAGTCCACCTTGGGTCTGGGGTTAAAAGCTTCAGGAGGAATGCTCAGATGTGCTGTACAATCAAAGCGATGTTGTAACATCACCGACAATCGGCCAAACAACTTAGTCCCAGGGCTGGCACAAATTCTTTGCACCACCTCTTTTTGCAACATAAAAATCATCTGTTCAATCTGTTCAGATTGATACAACATGCTGATCAGTAATGGCGAAGAAATGTTGTAGGGTAAATTACCAACCACCTTAAAAGGACCGCCTTCTAGTTTTAGTTTCAAAGCATCGGTATGATGAATCTCTACATTTTCATGGCAGTCAAATTGCTGTTGCAAGATCGGAATCAAATCATGATCCAACTCAATCAATTGTAAAGCTGCGCCGCTGGACTGAAGGTGTCGAGTAATGGCGCCGTGACCAGGACCAATCTCAATTAACTTTTCGGTGCTTTTGGGGTTGATGATTTTTACAATGTTATGAATCACACCATCGTCTTGTAAAAAATTTTGTCCAAGAGACTTCTTCGCCTTCATGATTTTCGCACCTTTTTCTTAGCTCGCTGTACACATTGTCTGGCTAATTTAATTGCAGCACGTAAACTGCCAGCTTTGGCCAACCCTTTACCTGCAATATCTAGGGCCGTACCATGATCGACACTGGTTCTGATGATTGGCAAACCCAAAGTGATGTTAACCGATTCACCAAAGCCTGCATATTTAAGTGGCGCCAAACCTTGATCATGGTACATTGCCAAAATGGCATCATACTGTTTGACTTTATCCGGTGTAAATAACGTGTCTGCTGGAATCGGCCCATGTAAATGTAAACCTTCTTGGCGCAGTTCATCCAGGGCAGGAATAATGACATCCAGTTCTTCACGACCTAAATGTCCAGCTTCACCGGCATGGGGATTCAGGCCACACACCGCTATTTGCGGTTGTTCTATGGCAAACTTACTGAGCATATCTTTATGTAGAATTTTGATCACTTGTTTAAGTTCATCGCCAGTAATGTGAGCAGCAACCTCTTTCAATGGGATGTGCGTAGTGACTAAGGCCACTCGCATAACTTCATTCAGTAACATCATCACCACTTTTTTGGTTTTGGTTAATTCAGCCAAATACTCAGTGTGCCCAGAAAACTGAATACCGGCATCATTGATGACGCCTTTGTGGATGGGGCAGGTAACCATTGCTTGGTAAGCACCCGATAAACAGCCTAAGGTTGCAGCTTTGATGGTGGCCAAAACATAATTGGCATTGTTGGGGTTTAAAAGGCCAAAGCAACTGGGTTCGGGCATCGGAATATGCTGAATTGGTAAGTCAATGTGAGCTGGCAATGATTGGCGAATCCAGTCCTCATCACCAATCAATACACACTCTGTCAACTCATTGTTTTCAGCCAACTGTGCAACCAACTCAATGCCAATGCCTGCAGGCTCGCCTAGTGTGATTGCAATCATCGTTTTTTTCGATTCAACTAAATTCTGATGTCAACAAAAGCTTCACCACGAATCTCACGAATCCATGATTCAATCAACTCCTGCACCTTTCGTTCACGTATGGCATTAGCTGCTTGAGCACGCCTGTATTCTTCTGTCACATCAGCTTCCTTTTTACCTAGAAATTTAATGATATGCCACCCGGCGTCAGTTTGAAAAGGCTCAGAAACTTCATTGATGTTTAACGTTTGTAAAACATTACCAATTCGTTGACCAAATTTATTTACTTCAAACCAACCCATGTCACCACCCAATGGAGCAGAACCGTGGTCATCAGAGTGTTCTTCTGCTAACTTTGAAAAATCTTCTCCAGCTTGAATTTTTTCATACAAACCTTGGGCCACTGCCATGCCGTCTTGTGCTGATTTTACTTCATTGATTTCAACCATAATGTGTAACATGTTGTACTGTTCTACAGTTTTCGTCGCATTGGTTTTTTCATCTAGCAGCTTGATGATATGAAATCCACTTGGAGATCGAATTGGACGTGTGACATCCCCTGGCGACATTAAGTTAACCTGGTCAGCAAACAAAGGTGGAAGTTGGTTGATTGGCCGCCAACCCAGACGACCGCCTTCCAGCGCTTTTTGTCCGTCTGAAAACTGAGTGGCCAAAGTGGTAAAGTTTTCACCTGCTATAATCTTTTCATACAATTCATCGGCTTTTGCTTTTGCTGACTCAGTGGCACTTGTATCGTTGTCACTGGAGGTAGCTATCAATATATGCTGAATGTCAACCTCACCCTGGTCCAATTCATTGTCAGCTAAAAACAAATCAATTTCATGTTCACTGACTTTTACTTCTGAATTGGCATAAGCAAAACGCACACGCTCTGCTTGCATGTCTCGTTTCATGTCTTGGCGAAAATCCGCAAAACTGAAACCATCACTTTCAACCGCTTGTTGCATCTGCGCAAGGGTTAAATTATTTTGACTGGCAATATTGCTCAAAGCCGCATCAACTTCGCCGTCAGAAATTCTGATCCCTACTTGTTCCGCCCTTCGGATCTGAATTTCTTGGATAATTAAACGCTCTAAAACCTGCGTATTTAGGATATCTGCCGGTGGTAGTTGGTTGCCACTGGTTTCAATTTGTCGTTTGATTGACACCACTGCTCTATCAAGCTCTGAACGCATGATGACACTGTCATCAACAACAGCCACAATTTCATCCAGCAGTTCCTCTGCGGTCACCGTTACTGGTGTCATTGAAATCAATAATAATAGTAGGAATTTATTCATGTTAAAAAGCCTCATTGTATCCTGGTATAGTTTGTTTAAGTATGCGCCTCGGATCTCTGCCTAATGAACCCAAGCCGTGTAATTGTATTTCTGCATAAATGCCGTTATTTGACTGTCCCAATTCATCAGTCAGATAATGTCTGCCCATCAACCGAAAAGACCAACAGCAATTCTTACGCTCATAACCAAACAGCGCTTCAATGGTTTTGTTGTGTTGGGTGGAGTAGTTCCAACGGGCAATAAGCCGATGCTGGTCCTTTATTGGTATGACAAAAGAAGTGTCAAACTGTTCCAATTGATTGCGTCTGAATCGATAGGCGAAGTTAAACACACCCTGTTTCGCCGTTTTTCTTTGAACTCGAAATAATCCACGTTCAACTTCTGATTCAGTTTGGTCATAATGGATGCTCATACCAGCACTCCAAAACCGATTCAGAAAGTGATTGTATTCAATCACCAATGGAGATTTCGTTAAATCTTCGGGTTGATTGTTAATTTGTACCACTTGGTCATCAAAATACTTAATTTGACCCAAGGTGATATTCCACTGTTCTCGCCCACTGCCTGCAAAGCTTCGGTGGGTTACTGCTGCAGCGACTTGGTTCATATCTGATTGTCGGTCTGCACCCGAAAACCGATTGGTTTGGAACAACAGTGATGAGCCAAATGTCAACTCGCGGCTGTCAAATATAGGTATGTCAGTTTGGTCTCGCTCAGGTGCATAGGCATAAAACAAGCGAGGTTCGATGGTTTTAAAGCCCCCTGATGTGGTGGTTTTTTCAAAACTCAAGCCCATGTCCAAGGAACCAATTGGCAAATTCCTGCTTATATTATCGCGCACATCATCAAACTGATATTGGGTACTGCGGTATTGTAGCCTGGGCTTGATATAGCCCCAAGCATTAGACCATTGCTTCTCAACCCAAGGGTTTATGTCACTGCGCCAAGCACCGACTGAGTCTTCACGGTAAAAATTCACCAATTCCGTAGCCAACCCATAATTCAGTTGTAACCGGTAATTGTATTCAAACCAATCAAAATTAATTTCCGGCAAGGTTTGATAGGGTTGATTGGCACTGGTGATGTTTTGGCTGAGTACTTGGTAATCATTTATGCCAGCGAAAAAACGCCATGTTAAGCCATTACCCTGTACATTAATGCCGCTTTTAAGATAGGGTGTCGAACTGATGTATGAACTGGAAGCAAAGTCTTCATAATACTGAGAGTCTGTAACATGATTGAGGTCACTGTTGAACAACCAAGCACTGCCAAATCGAGTTTGGTGGGTGTATTCAATCAGCCCTCGGTCACGATTACGCCGATCATCATTGGGCAAATAACTGCCCAAAAAAGTGCCTCTACTGCTGTCACTCAAGTACCTGAACTCAGCCCCTAACAACAAACCATGTTGCTGCAAAAACCGTGGCGTTAATGTGGCATCCATTTGCGGGGCAATATTAATGTAATAAGGCAATGATAAATCCAAGCCGGTATTATCTGAGTACGAAAATCCAGGAATCAAAAGGCCGGTTCTTCGGTCATCATTCAATGGCAATTTCGCCCAAGGTAAATAGAACACAGGTACGTCCTTGAACCGCAAACTGACCCCCTTAAAAGTACCCATACCAGCCTCATGATCTAAAGTAACTGATTTGGAAACAATTTCCCAATCTCGCTGTTCAGGCGAACATGTCGAAAAAGTCAAACTATGTAACTGAGAAGTGTTTTCGCCCATGGTCATCCGTTGGGCTTGGCCATTCATGTCAGAATCAAGCAAAAAATAATCCACAGTTTCTAACTCAGCGCTCATATCAGTCGAGTTGAATTGTGCTTTGGCGGCACTGATGCGTTGACTGCCATTTTGTATCATTACCCCACCTTCGGTATCAAACAACTGCTCCACTTGGTGGTAATAGAGTTTAGGTGCCATCAATCTGAATTCATCTTGAATGATACATATATCACCATCCAGTAGAAACTCATTTGGTCCGAGCACAGCCGAACGGCTAGCCAGTACACTGGTCTTGCCAGGGGTAAAGGCCTGCGCCAAACATTTTTGTTGTGCTTCACTCATATTCACATCTATGACTGGACAGCTGGCTGGTTCTGCCTGAGCTGAAAGGTGAACGGTCATGATGAAAGTGCAGAACAACGATTTTAAGAATGGGTTCTTCAAGTTGTTTCCGATTTTATTTTGGCTCAATTGTAAAATATTATAATATCTGTTTTACATTCTGAATCGGCTATTTTAATATGGATGAAGGCAAATGTCCTGTATGGATATTTATTATTTGTATTGTGATCACTGCAATTGTATCTAGACAGCATGATGATCACCCCAATTGAGAGTTAACAATCATGGCAGGTAAATTTTGTATATCTAAAGGTAAAGACGGAAAAGACTATTTTTCATTGAAAGCCGGCAACGGTGAAGTGATCCTTCAATCACAAGGTTACAGCTCAGCTTCCGGTTGTGAAAACGGCATCGAATCTGTAAGAACCAATTCTCAAGATGAATCTAAATTTGAATGCAGAGAAGCCAAAGATGGCCGCACTTATTTTGTTTTAAAAGCCAACAACGGCCAAGAAATCGGTCGCTCCCAAATGTATAAAACCGACAGTGGCTGTAAAAACGGCATGGCCTCAGTGGCAAAAAATGCCGCAGATGCAACTGTAGTTGACGAAAGATAAGATTTAAAATCACCGGCAAAGACACTTTTGTATTAAAGTGTCTTTTTTTATGCGCACGATATAATCATGGCTTGGTTTGATAACAACGAAATGTGGGAAATTTTTTACGACTGTATGTTTGACCGTGAAAGTTTTGTTGTGGCCAACCAACAGTGTCAACAAATCTTGGATTTAGTTAATCAACCAGTCACCTCAGTTTTGGACATGGCTTGTGGTCCTGGACGTCATGTATTGGGTTTTTCGCGTTTGAACAAACAAGTTACCGGGGTGGATTTAAGTGGTTATTTATTGAACCAAGCCGCCAATTTGATTGACCAAGAACAATTGAATGCCAATCTTGTCCACAGCGACTTGTTGGCCTACCAACCTGAACTTAAATTTGACTTAATAACCAATTTGTTCACTTCTTTTGGGTACTATGCCGAACCTGCGGATAACCAACAGCTGTTAAACCATGCCTTTAATTGGCTTAATCAAAATGGTGTGTTGGTGATTGATACTTTTGGTAAAGAACAGGCAGCCCATGCGATTGAACCGGTGCACTGTACTGAATATGACAACGGCGATTTGCGCTTTGAACGACCATTACTGGTTGATAACATGCGGGTGTATTCGAATGAATGGATTTTGGTGCGCGACAATCAAGCCCACCGCTGGGAGTACGAGCATTTTGTCTATTCAGCTGAAGAATTAACTCAGATGTTGCATCAAGCGGGCTTTAAGTCTGTCGAAATTTATGGCTCTTTAAGCAAGGACGATTACGATTTAGCTGCTGAACGTTTGGTGGCAGTGGCAAGGAAATAAACCAGACCGCACAACTCTTTGCACGGCCTTCTCAATTACCTGCTGTATTTAAATTACTTCTCAGGCTGCACAACTTGATGCAAGTGGACATCTTGTTGTGGGTAAGGGAAACTACAACCACCGGCCTCTATGTTGAGTTTGATTTGCTCCATAAGCTCACCGTAAACCATCCAATAATCTTCGGTCTTTACCCAGGGCCTGACGTTAAAATCAACGCTGGATGCACCCAGGTTTTTCAACATCACTCCTGGCGCTGGATCAGCCAGTACAGCAGGGTGGTTTGAAATGGTATCGAGTAAAATTTGTTTGGCTACTTTGATGTCATCTTCATAATTCACACCAATAACTAAATCAATTCGACGTTTGGCCTCTGTGGTGTAGTTGGTGATTACATCAGAGGTGATTTGACCATTAGGTATGATCAGTTCTTTGTTATCTGGTGAGTGTAAAATGGTGCTGAACAATTTAAGTTCAGTGACCTTACCTGCAGTGCCTGCCACTTCAACAAAGTCACCTTTTTTAAACGGTCGAGTTAGAACCAGCATCACTCCCGAGGCTAAGTTTGATAACGAATCCTTCAATGCCAAACCTATGGCAAGTCCAGCAGCACCCATCACCGCAATCAAGGATGTGGTTTGCACCCCAACTTGACCCAGCGCCATAACAACTACGGCTGCCAATATAATGTAGTAAATGACACTTTTGATGAAGTTAACCAAAATCACTTCATTGCCTGACTTGGCCAAACCTTTGCCGGTCATGTTGCTGACAAATTGAGCAACTCTTTTACCGATCCAAAATATCAAAACAGCCAGCAACAGTGATTGAGCCACATCTATCAACATTTCTGGGTTGGTCAAATACTCAGCCAGTTGGGATTTAATTTGTTGAAATAAGTTGCCGGCATTGTCAGCACTGGCGTCATTGACCGTCGCTGCTTCGGTGTTTGCTTGCATGATTGACTCCTGTAAAAAATCGATTATTTTACCAAACTTGGTGGTTACAACCTTGTGAAGATAGGTGAATTATTTGTTCGGCGCAGTACCCTGTTCAGCTTGACGCAAAAACGCCAACGTTTTTTGCATTGCAGTTTTGTCGCGCAACAAGCCAAAATGACTGCTGTGTATTTTTTCGTGCTGATCGATCCAGTCTGCTTCCGTTTCAGCAACACCAACTGTGCCATCACTGGGGCCCAAACGCCTTTCAATGAATCGACCTAACCCATAAGGTGAAGTGCCGGCTATCATCATTGATGGGCGCAAAACTTGTGGCATAGAAACACCAACAGTTAGCGGCTCCGTCGCATGTTTCAACAAACCAGTGTGCCAGCCCATTTGCTGAAGTTTCTGGGCCACTCTAGAGCCATTAACTGGGGAGCCCAGCATCAATAATTTGCCGGATTTTTTGATCTTTGGTAGGGCGCGCATGGTCAGAATTCCGCCCATCGAATGGACCACCAAATGCACAGTCGCTTCGGGTCGAGAGTTAACAAATGCTGTCAGTTGCATCAACGTGAGCTCAAAGGCTTGTTGGGTGGTTTTATAACCAAACAAATACACCTTGTAACCCTGTGCGGTTAAAAAGCGGCGGTAAGCATTCCATGTCCACCGCTTCATCCATAAACCATGGACCAGAACCACCGCTTCTTGCTGTTGTTCAATCATTGACGATCAAGCATCCTCATCAGGTTCGATCACCTGAATATGTGCTTCGGCCAATTGGTCGGCATCAATATTTGAAGGTGCACTGGTGAGTGGGCAAGCACCGCTTGAGGTTTTAGGAAATGCAATCACTTCACGAATCGATTCTTCGCCACACATTAAGGTAGCTAAACGGTCAACACCAAAAGCAATACCACCATGTGGAGGGCAACCAAATTGTAAGGCCTCTAATAAAAAGCCAAATTTATCTTCTGCTTGCTGCTCACTGATGCCAAGTAGTTCCAATACCGCGGATTGCATTTTTTGATCATGAATACGGATAGAACCGCCACCCAACTCAACGCCATTGAGTACCATGTCATAACCTTTTGAAATTGCTTCACCAGGGTTGTCTTGCAGTGACTCAACAGAGCCAGTAGGCGCAGTGAAAGGATGATGCAAGGCATCCCAGCGTTGTTCGTCTTCATTGAACTCAAACATTGGAAAGTCAACCACCCACAATGGCTGCCATGTGTCACTGACCCGACCGATGTCTTGACCTACTTTGATGCGCAAGGCACCCATGAATTGAGTCACTTCATTGAAATTGCCGGCACCAAAAAACAACAAATCACCATTTTCAGCTTGGGTGGCCGACAAAATACCTGCCAATGCATCGTCACTGAGGAACTTCACAATAGGTGATTGCAGACCCTCTTTACCAGCGGCTTTATCGTTGACCTTTATCCAAGCCAAACCACGGGCACCATAACGTCGAGCATACGGCTCATATTCATCAATTTGTTTGCGGGTAAAGTTGGCACCACCTTGAGGCACTTTCAGTACCGCCACCCGACCTTTCGGGTCATTGGCTGGCGCTGAAAAAACCTTGAACTCTGAATCTTTCACTGCATCGGCCACATCAACCAACTCTAAATCTATGCGCAAATCTGGTTTATCAGAACCGTAACGACGCATGGCTTCAGCATAAGTCATTCTTGGGAACGGATTGACCAATTCAACACCCATCACTTCCTTGAAGGTATCACGAATCAATTGTTCAGCCATCTGTAACACATCTTCTTGCTCTACAAAGGCCATCTCAATATCCAATTGAGTGAATTCTGGTTGTCGATCGGCTCGCAGGTCTTCATCCCTGAAACAACGTGCAATTTGGTAATAACGGTCCATGCCTGACATCATCAACAACTGTTTGAACAGTTGTGGCGATTGTGGCATGGCATAGAACTGACCAGGGTTCATCCGTGATGGCACCAAAAAGTCGCGCGCGCCTTCTGGTGTGGCTTTGGTCAACACCGGGGTTTCAACATCTAAAAAATCACGGCTGTGTAAATGGTTACGCAAGGCATGGGTTAACTTAGACCGCAAACGCATGTTGTGTTGCATGTTTTCGCGACGCAAATCCAAATAACGGTATTGCAAGCGGATGTTTTCACCGGGGTTCTCATCCAACATAAAGGGCAATGGCTTGGATGGATTCAACACATGGTATTCATCCACCACCACTTCAATTTTACCGGTGTTTAATTTGCTGTTACTTTGACCTTCTGGGCGACTCCTGACTGTGCCTTTAACGCGCAAACAGTACTCATACCTGGCCCCGTCAGCAATTTTAAAGGCCGCTTCATTGTCCGGCTCAACCACCACTTGTAGCAAACCTGTGTGGTCTCGCAAATCAATAAAAATAACCCCGCCATGGTCGCGTCTATTACCCACCCAACCACAAACTTCAACTTGTTGATCCAAGTATTTTTCCGTGACTTGACCACAAAATTCATTCCGCATGATAATCAATCTGTAAAAAAGCCAGTGATTTTACCTCAAGGCAGCACTGATATATAGGAAATACCGCAACTGGCTCTAAAAAATCCGGGTTCAAAGGTTGATTCTTCAACAAGAATAGCCCGAACGTCAGGACGCACCATGCAACAAGTTGGCATATGGGCGGCAGCCGTTGGCCGTCAATGAGCTTTGTGGCACCCCTGCACTTATCTGTTTTTTCATTCAGAATACTGTCATGTAAGGCTTAAAGAGGCTATATAATAGTGATAGAGTTCACAATACGCAGATTTTTCCGTTAAGCTGACATTCAAGCCACAGCGTTATAATGTAAGCACAAAACAGTTAAACCGAGTCAATAGGGTTGGGAAAAGATTATGTCAAAAGATATTAAAAAGAAAAAATTTGGTCACTATGAAGTGATTTCAGAGCTGGGTAGAGGCGGTATGGGCGTGGTTTATAAAGCCTGGGAACCTTCATTGAACCGCCATGTGGCGATCAAAGCTTTGGGCGAACACTTACTTGGGGACGAGGGCTTGATTGAGCGCTTCACCCGAGAGGCCAAAAGCATGGCAGCCATTAACCACCCTAATGTAATCCAAGTTTATTACATTGGTATGGAAGGCCCGCAACCTTATTTTTCGATGGAATTCATTGAAGGTGAATCATTGGATGACTTATTGCGTGGCAACAATGTTTTGACCGTGGCCCATGCCAAAGAAATTTTACGTCAAGCTTGTGCCGGTTTGGCTGTAGCCCATGACCGGGACCTGGTGCACCGAGACATCAAACCAGCCAACTTGATGCTGTGTGAAGACGGCACCGTTAAAGTGGTTGATTTTGGTATTGCTCAAACCCGTGAATACGGCGACAAGCTTACCAACACCGGTGAATTTGTAGGTACGCCAGGTTATTTATCGCCTGAAGTTTGTACTGGACAAGACGTTGATTCTCGCTCAGACATTTTTGCCTTGGGCATTGTCTTTTATGAAATGCTGGCCGGCAAGGTGCCCTTCGAAAATGACAGCCCATTGGGTTTGATGTTGGAAGTGGTGCAAGCAGAGATCCCTGACATCCGCGCAGTTAACAAGAAAGTCGACAAGAAAACCAGCTATATTTTAGAAAAAATGATTGCTAAAAATCCTAACGAACGCTGTCAGTCTTGCCAAGAAGTGATTAAACACCTCGGTCCATCAACCATTGAGCTGAGTTTGGCTGAAATCAAACAACAAGCCATTTCAGTGCAACACGAAAAGAAACAACCCAGTATTTCACAGCAAGTGACTTTACCGAATGCATCAGCGGTTGCAACAGCCGTTCCCGCCAGTCGGAAAAAGTCGAATAAAGCCGTGTGGGCGGTTTTGACCTTGGCTGTGGCAGTTGGCGTCGGTGCCATTGGCATCCATGAGGGTTACATCCCTTCACCGTTCAAATCTGATGACTACCAAGCCATGACCTTATTGGGTGATGACAGTACAGACATGCAATTACAAGATGTGAAACTGAAATCTACACAAGAGTTGGCCCAACAAAGTGATGCAATGAATGCTGAATTTGCGGCCAATCAAACACCCAATGAAGCACACAACACCCCTGAAAACAGTACGAACAGCCAACCAACTGTTGACACAGAAACAGCCAGCGGCCAATTTGCAGCGCAGTCCGAAAGCAGTGACAAGTCATTGAACGTAACCGCTGCAGAAAACATACAAACAGCTGAACAAACAACACCCGACACCATGTCTGATGTAATGTCTACAACCGCTCAACAAGCCAACTCAACACCACCGACATTCAGGATTGAAACCAGTCAAGCTGAAAACAACAGCGCAGGTCAAATCAACCTTGAGAAGGTCAACCAAGCTGAAAGTGTGGTCACCGAAAAAACCTTGGCCGTGGTTGAAACCAACACCCAACAAGCGCAACCCAGCATGGAAAAATTCGTAGCGCAACAAAGCCAACCAGTGGTCAGAAAACCCAAATTGGTGAAGAAAGACAAAGGTGTTGCCATCTTGGTATTTGGTGATCCTGCAGTAGCCAATCCGATTGAAAAAATACTTGAATCCGAATTGCGCCGCGATAACATCAAGGTTTTAAACGAGCAATTTGTTCCAGGACTTGCACAAATCATGGCCCAAGGTGTGGATTTAGCTGCCATCAAAGCCAAATTAGATGCCTATGGTGGACAAGCCATGATCATCGCCAACGTCAACCATGTGGGCCAACAAACCCTTGAATATTACGGTCGCCAATCTGAATTGGTCAATGCCCAGTTGGATGTTGACAGTTATGACTTGCTCACTGGAGATTCAATTGGCACTGGCTACGGCGCTGCTTTAAGCTACACCAGTTTAAACGCCACAGAAACAGCTCAAGATGCAGTGATGGAGTTTGTTGACCGTTTAAAACAAGACCTGAAAAATAAACACTGATATGGCCTGCCAGCATCACCTGATTAACACCCGATTTAATTGGGTGATGCTCAAACAAGTGAGCCACGAGAAGTTTAAATACAACCATCAATGCAAGCCCTGAAAATCCTGCTGTTATCTGCTTATGATGCCCAATCTCACCGCTATTGGCACCAACAATTGGCCACTCAATTCCCCCAGCATGCTTGGCAAATACTGAGCCTTAAAGACCGATATTTTGCTTGGCGCATGGGTGGAAACGCGCTGAGTTTCAAAGCGCAATTTGACGCACAGCTGAAGGCTGACTATGATGTGGTGATAGCCACCTCAATGACTGACCTGAGCACTTTATTGGGCCTCTACCCACACCTTGCCAAACGGCCTAAACAACTGTATTTTCACGAAAATCAGTTCGCCTATCCAGTCAACCAGCAACAACAAGGTTTGCTAGAAATCCAACTGCGCAGTATTTATTCAGCACTGGTGGCTGATTGTTTGTGGTTCAATTCTAGCTACAACCGCGACAGCTTTTTAACCGGAGTTAAACGACTCACCAAAAAAATGCCCGATGGCATACCAGGTGACCTTAACCAAAGTTTGCACAACAAAAGTAAGTTGTTACCTGTACCAATTGCAGATGATTGCCAACCATTGCATCGTAACCACCCATGCAAAACTCACATTGAAGTGGTTTGGAACCATCGTTGGGAACATGACAAAGGTCCTGAAACTTTGCTGGAAGTTTTGCGACTGTGCATGGCCCACCCTGAAATTAAATTTCACATCATTGGTCAACAATTCAGATTAACACCACCGGCCATGCAACAAATCATTGCACAACACGCATCACAATGCCTCACTTTAGGCTACATTGAGTCACGCACACAGTACATCCAAACCTTACAACAGGCTGATGTGGTACTGTCTACTGCACATCACGACTTTCAAGGCATTGCCATGTTAGAAGCAGTGGCCTGTGGCTGTATACCCATTGCACCACAGCGTTTGGTTTACCCAGCGCTTTATCCCCGCAACCACCTGTACCCATCAACCCCTGAAAACCCCCAACAAGAGGCGCAAGCCATTGTGGCAATACTGCAACAGCCGGAAAAACTGAATCCAGTGGCAATCAATTGCAGTTGGCCGCAGCTACAGAGCCGTTATGCAGACTTTCTCCAATAAAAACAGGTGTGCCACAGCCCTGCGTCTGATTGGCTGGCTATTGGTTTTGGGCCTGATTGTTCTGTCATTGATTCAATTGCCACCAACACCACAAGTCATTCCAAACAGCGATAAATTACTTCATCTGAGCACTTATTTTGGACTCAGTTATTGGTTCCTCCACACCTACCATAAATACCCACTGCAGGTCATCATTGGTTTTATCTTGCTGGGTTTAGGCTTGGAAATATTGCAATTCACGACTCCTTTTCGGTTTTTTGAATGGTTAGATTTGCTGATGAATACCACCGGTGTTTTGCTGGCATTTGTGGTTTTTGCCGGATTTAAAATCAAGATAAAATGGTTATTACAGGGTTAATTTGGCCTAAACTGAACTAAATTAGTTAAAATGGCCTTTTTGCATCATTAACCATTTATGCCATCAATTGACATCATCGTGCCAGTTTATAACGAACAAGATGTGATTCCCATGTTCAAAAAACGCATCAGCCAAGTGATGCAAAGCTGTGACTTACAATGGCGCGTTATTTTTGTCGATGACGGTTCCAGCGATGACAGTTTATCGATCATGAAATCAATTCATGAGTCGAACAGTCGATTTGGCTTTTTGTCCTTAAGCCGAAATTTTGGCAAAGAATACGCTGTGACAGCTGGGCTTGACCATGCTTCTGCCGATGCGGCCGTGGTTATTGATGTTGATTTGCAGGACCCGCCTGAATTGATTCCAGACATGGTGGCCCAATGGCATGCCGGTTATGATGTGGTGTTTGCCACCCGCAAAGTCAGACACGGTGAATCTTTAGCCAAAAAAACTACTGCCAACTTGTTTTATCGCATCATCAATTCAATGAGCAAAATCGAAATCCCTAAAGACACTGGGGATTATCGACTGATGTCTCGGCGTGCTTATCAAGCAGTCAACAAACTGCGTGAGCGCAACCGGTTCATGAAAGGTTTATTTGCCTGGGTAGGTTACAAACAAAAACAACTGTACTTTGAACGAGAACCACGCGCCGCCGGTGAAACCAAGTGGAACTACAGCAAACTGTGGCGTTTTGCTTTGGATGGCATCACTTCCTTCAGCTACATGCCTTTACGTTTTGCCACCTGGATAGGCATGACAGTAGCCATCTTTGCTTTTATCTATGGTTCCATCATCATTGCCAAAACCATCCTGTTGGGCAACGACGTGCCAGGTTATCCATCACTGATGGTGGTGGTTTTGTTCCTTGGTGGCATCCAATTAACTGCGTTAGGCATCATTGGCGAATACCTGGGTAGGATGTTCAATGAGAGTAAACAACGCCCCTTGTATTTAATCGATGAATACCAACCTCCCGAGTAAAGTCATATGCCAAAGAATGTATTTTTATTGTTGCTGATCGTATTGCTGAGCGCTTGTGGTGAACATAATTCGCAAGTTCCAAGCCAACATAAAGTAGGGTTGGTTAAATCAGCGCACTATTTTTCTTCAGCTTGGCCAAAAACATTTTGGCAAGCCTTTGAAAAACCAGATGTATCAGCAGAGTTGAGCCAAATCAAAGCCGATGGCTTCAACACCATAGTGCTCACAGTGCCCTGGCGCGGCTTTGAAATTGGTTTTGATGGACTCCAAACCACTTCCAATGAAGCCCTGTACCAACGTCTTGAATTCTTACTTGGGGAAATTGTTGACCATCAATTGATGTACATTTTAAGGGTCGGCTTTCCCCATGATTACACCCCTGATACTGGTACCGATGGCATGGCCCAATGTGTAGGCATTTACACCGATAAAAAAATGCAATACCATTGGCAAAACTATTTAAACAAGGTCAAACAAACCATTCAACCCTACCAAGCATCCTCAGCGGGTGTGTTGGTTTCATGGGAAGATTTTTGGTGCCCGCATTTTGTGTTCCCTAACCTGAGCGAAGTTGAACGTCTCGAGATGGCGCAAGCCATGCATTATGGTGAGTGGCTTAGACAACACAAAAACCACAACACAGTGAAAGTTTTGTTACAACAAGACGACCTTAACTTCATGCAAGTTAAAATTCCGGAGCCTGCAGAACAGTCATATGTCTTATACTTGGAATTCATTGACGTCATGTTGGACGAAAAAGTACTCAAACCTGCACAAGCAATTTTTACTGATGCTGCTTTGGAAATCAGGGTAGATAAATTGCCTGTTAAACAAGGTGACAGCTACACTTGGATTGGCCACAATTTGTATTTGAATGAACGCAATCATCGCGGCACCTACTGGGCACCTTTTTGGGGTGCAGCCAATGAAGGCGAACTTTTAAGCGCAGAAAAAGCTTTGTTTAATTTTAAATACTTCCTCAAGGTGGTGTCCGATGATGGACGCAACACCAACCATGTGATTGAACAATTTAATTTCTATGACAACACCCCTTATTTTCCTAACAATGCCAACATCAAAGCCGATGAGATAAATGACTTCTTGATTGGCGCTGCTCCACTGTTGGCCAAATACAGTCAAGGTTTTGGTGTATGGGCTTACCGTGATTATGTTGATAATGGCCTACACAACGCTTCATTTGAAATGGGTAAAACAGGTTGGGAGTTTGCAGGCCCTGCTGAAGTGGTTGCAGTTGCAGGCGATCAACGCCTTAAATTACCAGCAGGATCTGGTATCAAGCAAAGCTTTGTTGCCGGTGAGCGGTTTATGCTGGTCTCCAGTTATAGCGAGCTACAATTGTGCCTAGAATCCGACATGAACAGCGAACTTGAGATTTCAGTCGACGGTGAACCGGTGCAAAATTGGTCGTTACACGCAGGCAAAAACTGTACCACTATCGCAGCTGCACCGTTCAATAAAACCAGTCCCACAACATTCAGCCTGAAAGCCATAAGCACGGCACAAATAGACGAGCTCAAATTGTTTGGATTCACCCAAAAACTGGGCCTGTATGATGCCAGTGGTAAGCCAGCTGCACACCTCGAAGCCTATCGGCAGTTGAATAACTTGGTTGATATTTGAAATACAGCACGATGATACCATTGTTATTCAATCATCTGTGGCTGGTCAGGGTGCTTCCGTTTAATCCTTTCACTACTATGTATGATGATTTTTGACCTTGACTGACCATTGATACAACGGTTTTTCTATGACTTTATAGACACCCCAACTGAACAAAACCACCACCCCTAGCATCAACCAAAACCCAATCATTGCCAGATTGTGTGCCACCAACCATTGGCGCAAACCAGAACCAACAAAAGCCAATAAAGCAATGGTGTGAATCAAATAAAGCGTATATGAAGCATTACCTATTTCCATCCAATACAAATAAAACCTTCCCAATTGTTTTTTTTCTGTACTTATAGCCAGCCACACCACAGCAAAAGCAAATAAACCAAATGTAAAAACTCGCCAAGTTGAATTTTCCGTTGCGAAGTAAACACCACAAATTAAGCCCAAGATAAGAATCAATATAACCCCCAAAGTAAACTTCCTTTGTAAAAGTGGCTTGCGCAGTTTCCACAAATAATAGCCAAACAAAAATTCGAATATAAATGGCGACAACACAATATCTAAAAATTGACTCTCACCAAATGGCATTGAATTCACCTTAATAAACACCAACACCGCGAGCAATAAAAACAAATGGTATTTTAGTTGCCACAAAACGGTCAACCCAACCAGTAAATAAAATAATAACTCATAAGTCAAAGACCAAGATGGCGTTATCAATAATTCATTCATACGGGTTGAAATCAGCAATACAGAACCCAACCAGTTAATCTCATTAAAACGTTCAGGTGAATACATGAAAACAACACCAAAAGCCAAAATAAGCATTGGCCAATAGCCCATAAAAATTCGTAAGAATCGTTTTTTCATGAAGTTAAGACCAGAACGCTGGCCTGGTTGAATTTTTTCGGTCGAAATTGCCATCACCACCCCGCTGATCACAAAAAACACATCAACACCCATAAAACCATAACGCGCGATCACTTCAAACACAGGCCAATCTAATCCCATGATATAAAAATGCGTCAAACTGTGATGAAAAACCACCAACAAAGCCGCTAACCCTCGAAGGACTTGAAGGTTGGCTATCATTGTTACTGAGTTTTTAAAATGTAATTGGTGTCACCCTTAAATGCTCCATTTATGGATTCAACTTTGATAGAGTACATGGTTAGGACAATCTTACTCACCACCATGGAAAGACCTCTAATGGTTGGCTACCAGTTAAGTCTTTACGGATGTTGGCTTTGATACCAAAATTACCCTCCTGTAGATGCAATTTATAGTTATTGCTGCTGATGGTACAGAGGCTTTCATTATTGGGGGCATCAGTATTCGGAGCATAGGGGTTGGTTACCACTATAATGTACGAAATATTTTTGCCAGCTAGACCAGTAGTTCGAGATAAAACAAACATGTTTTTTAAGTAGGTACACCTGTATTAAGTAGAATCCTTGACATCTTCAACATTGTATTCTCGATTTAAAACCACGTTGTATAACATTAAATTGCTGTTTGAAAACGAATCATAACATGAAGAAACAAAGGGGCTTGGGAGAAGTGTCCATATATCAGTTCTGTCTTCTCCATTATTTATAAACCTAATAGCTCCACATTCAACCTTGTAGCTGACGCGCAATTATTCATGCATATTGGAGGCCTTAATTTCCAAGCGGTCCTTGTCATTCAATCTTGATATACGAAGAGGCGTTGAATAAGTATCTACATCAATAGCTGAGTTGTAAGCTGCTAGTTTATGAAAATTGTGGTTATTTTTAATGATACCTACTTCAGTTGTTGTAGTCAATAAACTTGGGTTAATTGCAAATCTCACCCTTATCATGAATCTGTTTTTGGCAGCAGTTAAAAATGGGGGTATTACCGAGTGTAAGGGTTTATGCTGGTCTCCAGTTATAGCGAACTTGAGATTTCAGTCGACGGTGAATCGGTGCAAAATTGGTCGTTACACGCAGGCAAAAACTGTACCACCATCGCAGCTGCACCGTTCAATAAAACCAGTCCCACAACATTCAGCCTGAAAGCCATAAGCACGGCACAAATAGACGAGCTAAAATTGTTTGGATTCACCAAAAAACTGGGCCTGTATGATGCCAATGGCAAGCCGGCTGCACACCTCGAAGCCTACCGGCAGTTGAATTCTTTAATCAAAGACTGAATATGGCTAAAGACAAGCCAAAATCATGATGGATTTTGAGTGATAGATATTGCTGTCATTAAATTGTTACAATATGCCAATTAATACATCATTTTAGGTTCAACTTGTCTTTCGCTCACCTTTTTCATAAAAACATTCTGTATGTCTTATTGGCTTTAATTATAGGCTGGGCCCTGACTGATAATAAAATCAATGCACCTGTGTCGTTTAAAATTGGTTTAACCGTCGAAACTGATGCAAAAAATCAAACTTTACAGTTCTACTGTCACAGCAACAAAGTGTATACCGGTAAAACCAGGGTAGAAAACAGTTATTCAGCAGAAAATCAAATAAGTCCAGGTGTATACCGTATTGTTAATAACATCAAGTGTGGTGATACGGCCACCAACCTTCGCTTTGACCCATTACCCTCGGTAGGCGTAGTATCAATTGCTAGCATGCGCATTCACACCAGCTATTGGCACCAAATTGATTTAGAAGATGCTATCAATCACATTAGACCGATTAATAGCATCAAAAACATCGCGCTTGATGAAGGCAAAATCACCATCACATCTATTGGCAATGACCCTTATATAGAATTATCTGACAACCTTCAATCCTACCTGACAACCCAGCCACGTGATTACCTGTGGTTTTTAATTAAATACAGCCTGATGGCTTTCCTATTAATTAAAATACTGACGATAATCATGTATAAAGTCCTCATAAACGGTAAAAACATAGTATCTACTGGACAAAATTTTAAACATGGTTTTGATCGAAGAATAAGCCAACTTTGGTCGTTTACTCATAATTATTTATTCCAAACCATCACCATCAGTGGTTTATTACTGCTCACAGCCGTACTGATGTATTTATTCTCTACCCATGTGTTCGCCATGCACATCAGCCGAGTAGCAGACTCGAGTTATGTACTCACATTCAGTTTCACAGCTTTACAATTTGCCCTGGTGTTTTGCTTGTATTTATGCCTTCTGCGCTTGGTTCATCGGATCATGTGGTTAAGGGTATTGCTTGGATTTGGCTTGCTTTTCTGCTGTTTATGGATAGCTGCCGATGTCAGTCTATTTTCACTGAATGGCATGCATGCAAAACACGGTTTAGGCATGCTGGTTGATGGTGGCATCAGTCAATTTTTCAGCAATTTAAAATTCACCGGCCTTTCAAGCACAGAACTGACTTTATATGTCATCTTACTGTTTGCAGGTATTGCCTTGAGTATAGCGGGGGTTTGGCTGTTTGAAAACAAGCTTAAACGCAGTCATTTAAAGCTTTCTGCGATTCATTTATTACTGTTTACCGCTTTGACTGTGATGTTTATTTATGGCTTACAACAGTCAGCCACTAAACACTTAAACAAGCAACAAATCAGTACTTTTGAACTGCACCACCCCATTGGCTTAAGCTTTTTTGATTTTAAAGATCATGTAATTTCATTCAACGCACAAGCCAAACCGTTTGAGCGATTAGACACTGCACCTACCGCAATAAAAGGTCAAGCAGTCACTGAAATTGACAACATTTATTTGTTTATTTTTGAGTCCTTAAGGGCAGATGTAGTCAATCCTGAAGTTACCCCTAACTTGGTAAGTTTTAAAGACCAAGCTTGGCATTTTATACAGGGCGTGGCCTCAGGTAATGCCACCCATTATGGTTGGTATTCAATCGTCAACGCCAAACAACCCTTTTATTGGGAGCGCTACACCAAGTTAAGAGATAAACAGGGTTCTGTTCCATTACAGCTATTTAAACAACTGGGCTACCGTATCAACATATACTCAGCCAAAGACCTGTCTTACTTACAATCTGATCAAACCATGTTTGGTCAGAATTTGTCATTGATTGATTACATCAGCCCACACCCAAAAATGAGCCCACCAGAACATGATCGTCGAACCATGGATGAACTGCTAGAAGACATCAAGACTAAGCATCAACATACTAAAAACTTCAATATCATCTTCTTGGACTCATCACATTACCCATACCGGTGGAACTCAGCTGAGATTGATGAAATTCATCCTTTTCAAGGTACGCCTGCCGAAGGCACAGACTTATCACACGCCAAACGAATCATCAAAAATGACAAAGAACCTATTTTTAACCGGTATAAAAATTCAATCAAATACATGGATCATTTATTTGGCGAAATGAATGATGCCATTGAGGCCAAAAATTTGAGTGAAAAGTCGATGGTGGTTGCTGTTGGTGATCATGGACAACAATTCATGGAACATGGTTATATGTTACACGGCTTTACTTTATACAATGAAGACATCAAAGTACCACTGTATTTCAAAGCCCCCAAAATTAATTTTGGAATGACTCAGCAAGTGGCTGCGCATGTAGACATCATGCCTACACTTTTAGATTATATAGGCGTTGATACTTCAACTATCAAACACATAGAGGGCCAATCATTGCTCGCTGATATACCAGCTGATTTCAAACTAACGTCAGTCGCTGGAGAGCAAAACACACCTTCGGTATTTGTATTGAGCTCACCCCAATGGAAGCTGTATTTCAGAACTGAAAGAAATAACCCAAGTGCTTTTAAAAATATCTATGTCACAGAAATAACCGATCAACACGACCAAGTTTATGTTCCTGGTAAAGGCTTGGAGCAAGACTACTTAACGTTTATTAAGCAAGAGTTCCCCAATTTTATCCAACATACATCCATCTTTAAGTAGTTATTAAAACTACTCTTTTAAAGATCTATTCAACTTGGCTGGAATTGATGTCAATAAAGTAATTATTGAACAAACTGCGTTCTACAACCTGGTAAACAACCACATCAGGCTGCTGAATATCAATAAATTTTTGGAGCCTATCACCGGTCAAATGGTTGTATTTTAATTTCCATGTTTTATTGAAGGTGTGGTCATATAAACTAGAATTTTGCATCAAGAATGAATCTGCCAGTATCAATACGCCCTCAGGATTTAACGCCTTTTCATTGACAGTATAAACAGGCCCGCGGTGAATATCTAAATAAGGTCTGAGCTTCATTGTGCATGGCTGTAACTGAAATGATTGTGGATCAATATTTCCTGCGCATACCTCAGATTCATTTTCTGTCTCTCGATAAACCAAGGTTTCATAACCCATTGGCAGTAGGTTTTGTATTTTTAGAAACTTGGCATGTCCGCCATTTGCTTGTATGGCTTTGCTACCAAATTGATACTTAGGAAAAACCAAGCTTTGCTGATAAAATGAACTCAACGCTTCAAGGGATGCCTTAAATCCAATCGTAGCACCCAGCTGATTCCAGTGCGAATCTGTTTTCCAATACAGCAACTCATCGTAATCGTGTTTACTTTCCAGCAGTATAGGGCGTAAATCCACAATATGCGCACCGAGCTTTTTACTTGCATTGATGAGTTTATCTGTGAGGTTATATTCAGCTGGCTGCACCCAATGGGGTAAATTTTCTGCATATATACTGTGTTTATTTGGTGCCAAAACCAAAATAAATTCAATGCCTTGATATTCATACCATTGCTGAAGGTGAACCAAGTTTTTCGACCAATGATCAATCTGGACATCACTGTAGGGATAAATATCCATGGTTTTGTAAAGCAACTTATTATGCATGTTGCCAAGGAACAAATCACCTTGTTTTCCAACAATGACGTTGGCAGGATTGGTTGACTTGCCGAATATTTTAAAGGCCAAAAAATTGACATGACTTTCAATAAAATCAGTGTTGTATAAAACCTCAACGTTCAGTTCTTTTGGCCGTTTTAATAAGTTTACAGCAGGCAAAAAACCAATCCCCAGTGCAGCCACCAAGGAATACATGATCAATGATTTATTTTGTGATTTCATTTTCATTAGAAGTTAAAGTATAAGAATACTTCAGTGGTCGATAGGAATGAGTGGATAATGCTGTATGAAAACACCAGGCCAGCCAATACCATCATTTTTAAACTGACACTTTGCTGTTGAATAAAACGGTTGTTATTTTTTACCCACAAAACAACCGGCATCATCAATATGCAATAAATCAATGCTTGTTCTGGCACATTAACCACTCGATAAGCATGTGGCAACTTTTCATACAAAGGATAATTGAACCACCTGGACAGTGTATCTACATAGTCTATTGCGAACTCAAATTTTTCTTTGGGGTGCAAGCCCAACATCCCTTGTAAAACTTTAATGGCACTGGACCAATTTTCGGCCCTGAAAAACACCCAAGCCAAGTTAACAAAGTTAAAGGTGATTAACCACCCCAACCAACCCCAACAGGACAAACCAAAATGCTTCCATATCCGATGTACACACAAGGCAGCTCCGTGTAAAAAACCCCAAAACACAAAGGTCCAACCGGCACCATGCCAAAGCCCACCAAGAATAAATGTGGCCATTAAATTGCGGTAAGTAACCAATGAGCTTAAACGATTACCACCCAACGGTATATACACATAGTCTTTTAAAAATCGTGACAGGGTGATGTGCCACCTGCGCCAAAAATCTTGAATGTCTTTGGCTTGATAGGGGCTGTTAAAATTCAGTGGTAGAACTATATTAAACATCAGGGCTATCCCAATAGCCATATCGGTGTAGCCGCTGAAATCAAAATACAACTGAAAAGTATAAGACAAAGAAGTGGCCCAAGCTTCAAAGAAATACAATTGCGGCGCTTGATCAAAACCGGCAGTTGCCCATACCGCAAAAGAATCAGCTATGATCACTTTTTTGAATAAGCCTATAGAAAATATAAACAAACCTCTGACTAAATTATCTACATTGATTATGCGATTATTGAAGTTAGAAAACTGTGGCATCATTTCCTTGTGATGCACAATAGGACCGGCAATCAGCTGTGGGAAAAAGCTAACAAATACAGTGTAGTTTAAAAAACTGTCTTCATGGGTTTCACCGCGATAACTATCAACCAGATAAGCAATTTGTTGAAAGGTAAAAAATGAAATTGCCAGTGGCAATGCCAAATTCAATAAACCCACCTCACTACCCAGCACGAAATTAATATTCTCAATAAAAAAATCAGCATACTTAAAATATGCCAGCAGTGATAAGTTTGCTGTGATGGCAAAAATCAATTGGCGTTTCTTGATTGATTGACCAGATGTTTTTGACCTCAGTTTTACAGCCGCCCAGTAGTTAAAAACCATTGAGCCGACAATCAAAGGTAAGTAGATAACATGCCACCAACTGTAAAAAAACAGCGATGCCATGACCAATAAAACTTTGGCATGAACGTATTGACCTTTGTGATTTAATAAATAATAAATCACAAAAACTACGGGCAAAAAGAAAAAAATAAACTCTATTGAATTAAATAGCAAATTGCACCTGTTGAACCATTCCTAAAAAGATATTTCATGGCTTTTTGTCCCAAAGATATAAATCCACCATAGCCGTTCTAAATAACAGGCCTTACAGGCAGCGATAAACTAAATTGGATTATATTAACTACAAAGTGAGTTGTCCAACCGACCAGAATAATTACTTTTACCAACATTACAATTGAACCCCAGATAAATTAAAACCCCAAGTCAATCTGTTGGCCGCTGGCAGCTTGGTATTGGATGCCCAGGCCGAGGAGTCTGACGGGCTTTTGCTGGCGCAGCCAAGCCGTTTCAATCAGTTGGGCGAACACCGAAGCGTCCAGTTTTGGGTGGATTTTCTGTGCGCTGGTGGTTTGGAAATTATGAAATCGAATTTTGACATACAAAGCTTTGATGCGGATATTCTGCTTTTTCAGGGCACGCAGGTGTCTGACCTGCAACATGTCATACAAGCGTTGTAATTCAGCATAACAAGCATTTAAGTCCGGTAAATCATGTAAAAAAGTATCCTCAACACTGACTGATTTACGCCGACTGCTGGTTTGAACTGGGCGTTCATCGATACCTCGGCAAAGCTTGTATAAAGTATGACCAAACACCCCAAAGCTGTGTTGTAGCTGGGTTGGACTCAACCGCTGTAAGTCACCACAGGTATGCAAACCCATGGCATGCATTTTGTTGGCCGTTACTTTACCCACGCCATAAATCTTTTTCACCGGCAAATGCTGAACAAAGGCATCGATGGCATCGGGTGTCACCACAAACTGACCATTGGGCTTGTTCCAGTCACTGGCAATTTTGGCCAAAAACTTATTTGGCGCTATGCCAGCTGAAGCTGTCAGCTGATGTTGTTGCCAGATGTCCTGCCTGATTTGTTGGGCTATTAAGGTTGCGCTGCCTTGACAGTGTGCTGAATTTGTCACGTCTAAAAAGGCCTCATCCAAAGACAAAGGCTGGATGGTTTTGGTGTAATTCTTGAACAACGCTTGAATGCCTTTAGACTCATGTTGGTACACGGCCATCCGTACCGGTTGAATAATTAACTGTGGGCATTTTTTAATCGCTTGGGCCATAGGCATGGCAGAGTGGATACCAAAAGCCCTGGCCTCATAAGAACAGGTGGCCACCACACCCCTTTTATCCGGCGCTCCACCGACAGCCACAGGCTTGCCTTGAAGTGCAGGGAAATCACGGGCCTCTATCGCTGCATAGAAACAGTCCATATCAATGTGAATGATTTTTCTGAGCGTTTGCTGATCAGTTATGTTACCCGACATCTTCGTGGTGGTACTGGCGATACCATGCAATGAAGTTTTTAACACCCTGTTGAAAACTCACCGCGGGTTGCCAATCAAATTGTATTTGAAAAGCCGAAGCATCGGCTTGGTTGTGTTTAATTTCACCGGCTTGTAGTGGTAACAACACATGTTCGGTTGTTTTACCCAGTGTTTGTTCCAAAGTCTCAACCACATCCATTAATGCAATGGCTTGCTGCCCGCCCAGGTTATAAATTTGGTGCGGTGTTCCGAGTTTGTTGGTGCTAGGTGGGCAATCAATCACTTTCAAAATGGCTGCCACCAAATCATCAATATAGATCATATCTCGGCTGTGCTGACCATGATTATGGATATCAATGGCCTGGCCTTTTTCTAGTTTTTCAGTGAATTTATACAACGCCATATCGGGTCTGCCCCAGGGGCCATAGACTGTAAAGAATCGCAAACCGGTGGCAGGTAACTGGTATAAATGTGCGTAGCTGTGGGCCAACACTTCATTGGCTTTTTTGCTGGCTGCATACAGTGATATTGGCTGATCTGAACTGCTTTGTTCGGTGACAGGAAAGTCTGTATTATCGCCATACACCGCAGCAGTTGAAGCGTATACCAGGTGTTGAACTTGATGTAAGCGGCATTGCTCTATGATGTGACTGAAGCCCATGACATTGTTGTGCATTATGGTTTGGGCTTGAGCACTGCTGTTCTGTAACCCTGCCACAGCGGCCAAATGAATCACTTGCTCAATGTTTTCACGTTCAAAAATTTCAGCCATGGCTACAATGTCTGTTACATCAGCTGTTGCAAAACTGAAACGATCTGCTGGCAACAAAGCCAAGCGATCGTGTTTTAGCTGCACATCATAATCAGGATTGAAGTTATCAACACCAATGACAGCATGATTCAAAGCCAGTAGTTGACGACATACTTGGCTGCCTATGAAGCCTGCAGCGCCCGTCACTAAGATACTCATAACCGCTCATCTACCCATTCCTCAGGCAACAGACCTTTTAAATCAAACAACACCCCGTCATCCTGCAAAAAATTTCTGGGGTTACTGGCTAAAAACTCATCATGTGCCACAGCCAATACCACCAAATCATAATGCTTTTCAACCGGGGTTTGTACCAGTGGTTGGTTCAGCTCTTGCGCTTCCTTGGGATCAACCCATGGGTCATAAACATCGATTTGAGCGTGGTACGCTTGCAGTTGCTCGACGATTTCAAGTACCCGTGTATTGCGTAAATCAGGGCAGTTTTCTTTGAAACTTAAGCCCATAATCAACACTTTCGCCGCAACTATGTGTTTTTGCTTCAAAGCCATCAGTTTCAAAATTCGCTCACTGACATAACTGCTCATGCTCTCATTGATGCGCCTGGCTGTTGTAATCAACTGCGGAAAATACCCCTTTTCTTGAGACTTATGAATCAAATAATAAGGATCAACCCCAATACAGTGGCCGCCAACCAAACCTGGAGTGAACTTAAGGAAGTTCCATTTGGTACCTGCAGCTTCAATCACCTCCAACACATCAATTTCCATCTCATGAAACATCATCGCCAACTCATTCATAAAAGCAATATTGATGTCCCGTTGGGTGTTTTCAATCGCTTTGGCGGCTTCAGCCACTTTGATTGAAGGGGCTAAATGGGTACCTGCTTGGATGATTTTTTGGTACAGCTTATTGATATTTTGGGCAACTTCTGGTGTTGATCCTGAAACCACTTTAACTATTGAAGACAGGGTGTTGGTTTTATCACCGGGATTGATGCGTTCAGGTGAATAGCCCAAGTAAAAACTTTGGTTCAACACCAGGCCACTGCGAGCTGCCAGTATCTTGGCGCAAACCCCTTCTGTCGCTCCAGGGTAAACTGTGGACTCATAAATCACTGTATCACCTGGGTTCAACATCGCACCCACCAGCTCTGATGCCTGAATCAATGGTGACAGGTCAGGGGTGTTATTGGTGTCTACTGGGGTCGGTACTGTGATGATGTAACATGTGGCAACTTTGATTGCTTGTGCATCGGCAGTGAAAGTAAGCTGACTGGCTTGTTGTAATCGTTCGCTGCTGATTTCCTGGGTTTTGTCTAGGCACTGTTTGAGTTGTTCAATGCGTTCTGAATTGATGTCATAACCAATCACAGCATAATGTTCCGCCAACGCCACAGCCAGGGGCAAACCCACATAGCCCAGGCCAATCACTGCTATTTTGCTGTGTTCATCAATCATCTTAGGGCTCTGTTATATTTCAAAATGAGGCAGTTTCTTTGCCGTTAAATGTTGTGACAGCCTGACATAATGGGGCAATCCATTGTCATTGTAAGGTGGATAGGCTTCACCAACAATCAAAGGTTGCATGTATTTTCGGCATTTGTCGGTGATGCCAAAACCATCTTCAGTGATGTAATCTCGAGGCAACATTTTTTCAACATTGGCCAAATCTTTCAGTTCCGCCACAGCAATCTCCCACTTATAGGGTTCATCTTGTAAACGTTTAATAACTGGCATCACTGAATTGCGCCCTGCAACGGCCAACTCAACGGCTTTTTCACCCACTGCATATGCCTGGTCCAAATCAGTCTTAGAGGCCAAATGTCTGGCCGAACGTTGTAAATAATCACTGATGGCATAGTGGTATTTATAACCCAATTCATCATTTACCATTTGTGCCACCACCGCTGCCACACCACCGAGCTGTGAATGACCAAAAGCATCGACCGTGCCTGCATCGGCTAAGAATTTACCGTTGGAATTTCTCACCCCTTCTGAAACCACCACAGAACAATAACCATGGTTCTCTACTGACCATTTAACCCGCTGTAAGAAAGCTGTTTGGTCAAAAGGGATCTCAGGAAACAGAATGATTTGTGGCGGTTCATCATGGTTTTTGCCAGCCAATCCACCAGCCGCAGCAATCCAACCAGCGTGACGCCCCATAACTTCCATAATGAATACCTTGGTTGAACTTTCTGCCATGGATTCAACATCTAAACTGGCTTCCATGATTGAAGTCGCAATGTATTTTGCAGTGGTACCAAAACCTGGACAAGTGTCGGTAACTGGTAAATCATTGTCAATGGTTTTAGGCACCCCAATACAGGTCACATCCAGACCCTTGGACTTGGCCATTTGTGACACTTTGAATGCCGTGTCAGATGAATCGCCACCGCCATTGTACAGAAAATATCCGATGTTATGGGCTTTGAAAACATCGATCAAGCGTTCATATTCTGTGCGTTGGGTTTCCATGTCTTTGAGTTTATAGCGACATGAGCCAAATGCACCACCTGGTGTATGCAGCAATGCAGCTATATCAGCATCACTGTGCTGTGCAGTATCAACCAACTCCTCACGCAGTACACCAATGATGCCGTTTTTAGCACCAAAAACAGTACCGATGTTGGGATTTTTACGGGCTGCTTGAATGACACCACAGGCTGTGGCATTGATTACGGCAGTTACACCACCTGATTGACAATAGAGTACGTTTTTCTTAGACATTGATAATTTCCTGACTGGTAATTTGTGGGTACGTATTGACTAAAATGCTTCTGACGTGTACTGTATCACGTTTTTTAGCGCCAAGACCCAAAGTGACGGTGTCACATGGTTTAAGCGTAGAATTTTAACTGAAAAAGCCAACCATTGCATGATGTCTGAGGGCAAATATGTAATCAATTGCTGACTTTTCATAACCAGCCAGAAAAAATAACTAAATCCGAGAACAGCATATGAGAATTGTATTATTAGGCGCGCCTGGAAGCGGCAAAGGCACCCAAGCCAAACTGATCGTAGATAAGCTCAACATCCCACACATTTCCACCGGTGATTTACTGCGTGGTGCGATTGCTGCCAAAACCCCTTTGGGATTGGCTGCGAAAGAAGTGATGGACAAGGGCGACCTGGTTTCAGATGAAATCGTACTGGGCATGCTTAAAGACAGACTGAATCAAGATGATGCCAATAATGGTTTTATTCTGGACGGTTTTCCACGCAATGTAACGCAAGCCGCTATGCTTGAAGACTTACTTGCTGAACTGGCAATGCAATTGGATCATGCCTTGTTGATTCAAGTTGACCCTGATGAAGTGGTGGCCAGAATTGCCAAACGTGCAGAAATTGAAGGCCGCGCCGATGACACTGAAACCGTGGTTCGCAATCGTTTGAATGTTTACAAAGAACAAACCGCTCCAGTTGCTGATTTTTACAAAAACCAAGACATCCTCACTGAGGTCCTGGGTAAAGGCAGCATCGAAGATGTTCAAGCAAGAATTCAAGCCATCTTAAGATTTTAGTCCAGCTTTGACTGTGTTTTGAGCCAACTCACAGGTTCGTTAAACACCAAAACATATATGACCAATTTATTACGCCCCATAATTCTGTGGGATGTTTGTTGTGCCTATTGAAAATGACTTGAGACTTGAGTTTTAACGTGATGGGCTGCTTACTGACAGATTTGATTTCGGCCCTGATTTTTTGCGGCATACAACATTTGGTCGGCTCGTTTAAAGCAGTCCATTAAACCCTCATTGGGCTTCATGCAAGCGATACCAAAACTGCAGGTCAGGCGCTGTTGATGAGGAAATACACGCTTGCTCAAACTCACTTGAATTTTTTCGCACAGTTTCTTGGCCTCATCTTGCTCAGCAGGCTGTTTGATAATAATAAACTCTTCACCGCCCCACCTACCAACCACATCTGCTGCATCACAACATTCCAGCAACAAACCACCAAAAGCTTTTAGCACCTGATCTCCTACTACATGACCATGGTTGTCATTGATTGCTTTGAACAAATCTAAATCCAGAACAATTAAACACAATGGCCCCTTATCAAAGTTGTTGTACTGACCACTGGCAATCAACCCATTGAAATGGTGGCGGTTATAAAGTCCAGTTAAATCATCATGCTGACTGATTCTTTGTAACTCAGCATTGGAGTTCATTAGCTCCTGCTGTAACTGACTCAGTTGTTGATTTTTAAACGTTAATTTTTGGTTGTAATCGCGAATGATCGAATACCTTAATAAAATCAATGCCAATACAATTAAACCACCCAAAACCACTTGCCAGATCAACTTATAATTGGTGTTATCAATGATTGTGACATCATTCCATCGATTGTAAATATCGAAATGCTGATGGTCAGAGATTTCACTTAAGGCCTGGTTTAAATTATTCAGCAACTCATGCTGCCCCTTAGCAACACCCATCCTCAAAATATCGCTGGGCCCAGCCCAACCAGCCAGCTTTAGGTTGCTCAAACCATGTTTTTGAATGTGGTTATTAACTGACAACACCGAACCAATAAATAAATCTATCTGACCCTCAGCAACTGCCCGCAAGCCTTGGTATTCAGTTTCAAAAGTCATGGTGTTAATGTTGGGGTAATTGCGCTTAATAAACTCGCTGATTCTATACCCTTGAGTCAGACCTAAAGTCCGCTGACCAATATTTTCTATACCTTGTAAAAAAGGCTGTTCTTGAGCTGAAACTAAAAAGTTAGGCGCCGTAAAGTAGGCTTTTGTGAAATCCAGATAAAGGTCCCTTTGTGAAGTTTTATTGAGCATAGGCAACACCATACAATCCCCTGACTTAATAGCATTCAATGACTGTTGCCAGGTTTCAGTTATGACCAATTGAAAATCATAATTGGTGTTTTCTTCAAGGAGTTTAATGTAGTCAGAAGACAGTCCAATGTGCTGGCTATTTTCAATCGCTTCATAAGGCAACCAGTCTGGATCAACACAATAAGTTACAGTGACTTTTTCAGCAAGCACAGGCGAAAGTACAGCCCAACAACAAACAACTGACAACCATCGAGTTAAACTACTCCAACCTTTTACCATGAAACTTTTACATTCCTTTTATTCACTTGGTTTAAGTTTATCCTGTATTTGCTTCTGTCTCCAACAAAATTCAGCAATGCGCCTGTTGATTACTTGAATGTACCGATTAAACAATAAACTACCAGGCACAGTGATAAATATTGTCAAAACAACAGCCACAAAAAAAGCCCCAAGTAAACTTGAGGCTTGGTGTGGGTAAGTGCTGTTATGTTATTTTTTTTCTGGCACTGGAAATCCTCGGTCACGCATCAAAGCATCAATCGATGCATCTCGGCCCCTGAACTTACGGTAAGCCTCAGCAGGGTCCATAGAATTTCTTGGGGCGAATAAGTATTTAACCAATTTAGCCGCCACTTCTTTGTCATAAAAACCACCGGGTGCTTGCTCAAACGCTTCAGCTGCATCAGCGGTCAGTACGTCAGCCCACATGTATCCATAATAGGCAGTGGCATAACCTTCACCTGAGAATACATGGCCAAAATGAGGTGTGCGATGACGCATCACCAATTCTTTGGGCATATTCAATGCTGCCAAAGTTTCTCGTTCAAACTTATCAGGATCAATTCCTTCAGGGTCTGCCATGTGGAATTTCATGTCCATCAATGCAGATGCCAAATATTCAGTGGTGGCAAAGCCTTGGTTGAACTTAGCTGCATTTTTAATTTTTGCAATCAGCTCTTTAGGAATCACTTCACCGGTTTTTTGGTGTTTCATGTAGTTATTAATTACTTCATCGGTAGACAACCAACGCTCTAACAATTGTGACTGGAATTCAGTGTAATCTCGAACACCGCCATTAGAACTGGGGTATTTCACATTGGATGACAACGCATGTAATGCATGACCAAACTCATGGAAAAACGTTTCAGCATCACTCCATGAAACCAAAACGGCTTCACCTGGTGCTGGCTTGATGAAGTTTGAGTTGTTAGATGACAACACCGTGATTTTACCGTCATAGGTTTCATGTGAACGGTAGGCATTGGCCCAAGCACCCGAACGTTTTCCTTGTCTGGCAAAAGGATCTAAATACCACAAGCCAACCAAGTCACCAGAAGTCTTATCTGTCACTTCCCATACTTTTACATCGGGGTGATAGACTGGCACTGTACCCTCAGCCAAGGCAGTGAATTTAAAGTTAAACAACTCTCCAGCCACGTAAAACATGGCTTCTCGGAGGTTATCCAACTGCAGGTATTGTTTTACTTCATTTGAGTCTAAGTCGTATTTTTTCTTGCGAACTTTTTCTGCATAATAGCGATAATCCCAAGGCTCAATGGTGATGTCATGACCTAACTCATCGGCCACTGCTTGCATGTCTGCAACTTCCTCTTTAACTCGAGCAATGGCAGCAGGCCAAACTGCTTCCATCAAATTCATGGCATTTTCCGGGGTTTTCGCCATGCGATTTTGTAAACGCCATTCTGGGTAGTTTTTGTGCCCCAATAATTCAACTCGTTCACGACGTAATTTCAGTATCTTGCTGATGTTTTCGTTGTTGTCATATTCATCGCCATTGTCGCCACGAGAATAATAATTGGTCCAAACTTGTTTACGTAATTCACGTTCATCTGAATAAGTTAAAAATGGATCCATCGAGGAGCGCGTGTTGGTGATGGCATACTTGCCTTCTTGACCTTTTTCTTTGGCTGCTTGGGCTGCAGATTTAACCAAAGACTCAGGTAAACCACTCAGTTGGTCTTTATCAATGAAAGTAACATAGCCTTCTTCATCATGTAAAACATTGTTGGCAAAATTGGTATAAATGCTCGAAAGCTCTTTATTGATTTCGGCATACCGCTGTTTAGAAAATTCATCTAAGCTGGCACCGTTCATTGCAAAACCTTCATAAGTGCCTTTAACCAATCTTTGTGCTTCGGGCTCAAGTGGCGTTTTTAATGAGGCTTCATAGACTTTTTTTACCCGCTCAAACAACTTTTTATTCTGTGAAATCTTCGAGCTCATTTCAGAGAATTTAGGCGAGTACTCCATTTGTAACTTGCGAACTTCTGGGCTGGAAAGGTTACTGCCCCAAATGCCAAAATAGGTGAAGGCACGGCTTAATTTTTCACCGGCTTTTTCCATCGCTACAATGGTGTTTTCAAAGGTAGCAGGCTCTGGGTTATTGGCTATTTTTTCATGGTCAGCCACATTTTCTGCAATGGCAACATCAAAAGCTGCTGGCACATCTTTCAAATCCATTTTATCAAATGCGGGCACCCCACCATAAGGGCCAGTCCATTCAGCCAACAATGGGTTCACTTGTGTTTGTGTCGCAACTTCTTTTGCCACTGCTTCGTGTGCCAAAGCATGGGTGCTAACTACAGCAGTTACACTTAAACCCAAGGTCAAGCCCATCAGCCAACGGCTTTGTTTGATCAATTTCATAACAATCCTCAACAATCTGATTTATTAAAGCCAAGCATCATCATATCTGGCATGGCTTAAGACCAGTGCCAAAAGTCCTGAAAATCATGAAAACATGTATTCAACACCTGCAAATCCCAGCAATTCAAAGGTTTTCCTGGGGTTCATGCCAAGCTGGCGGTGTTGAATACCACAGCCACACTGCCGTCAATAACCCGGTTGAGAGCTGCCTTACAAACCGATAACAATGCCTAATGAAACAGCCAATTGACGTAATTTTTCTTGCTTGTTAATGAATATTTGGTTGTGTGGATCCACAGACAAGGCCTGGTGCAGTTGCTCAGCTGCTGCATGAATGGCTGAGCGCCTTTCACTTGTGTTTCGGCTGCTTTGGGCTTGGATCAACAGACCTTCCGCCCAAGCGAGTTGACTGTATGGGTTGTGTGGGTTTTGTGCAATGGCCAACGCATACAATTGATTGGCATGGTGGTAGTCTTGGTTGCTGAAATACTGTTGCAAAGTCAGTAGTTTTGCATGGCTTAATTGAATGTTGTAATCCGTCGAGTTGATGGCCTGTGCAGTTTCAATATATCCAGCAGCTGATAGCAAATTTTGCCCTAGTGATTGGTGGTGTTGGCGCAAATAATCTGCCACCAATAAATGTGCGTTTGCCAATATCAGCAGTTGCTGTGGTTCATGGTCGATCTGGCTGTCTGTGGTATTCAGAAAACTAATTAACTTGTTCGCCAATAACTGAATGTTCTGCCCTTGTTCGAACTGATTCCATAATTCAACCATATAAACTTGGGCCATATTAGCCACCAAGCCCCTTTGTTCATTGACGGTTAAATCTGGCGTCAGCATGGTCGCATCAAACACCGTTTGGGCTTGCTGGAAAATCATTTCAGGGTGTTGTGCAAGTCGGAGCTTATTTTGTGCTTGAAGCGCCAGCACAAACAACAAATCACTGACAACATAGGGCTGATAAACTGTATCAACCTTATACAACTTATTAAGCACCTCCAAAGACTGATCAAGGGTCGGTTCAGCTGCCTTTCCCTGCAACATCCTTTGTCGCCCCTCTACTGCAAGAATAGAAGCTTGGTTCCAACTATTCGAAATCCAATTTTCTAGTGAACTGGCTTGCTGATTCCAGTGTTTGGCTTGGGCTATAGAGTCATTGGCATCCATTCCGTAATTGATTTGCCATTGTGCCTGCAACAGGTAAATTTTGGTCAACAACTGCATGGGGTATTTATTTTCTGGCTGCAGTTTTAAGACATTTTCACAAGCCGCGATACTTTGCGCTGTGTATGTTTCAACCTGTTCTCCACTGCGCTGAATGGCATCTGCCATTAAACCCAAACTGACAAAACACAAGCTGGCATATCCTGGTGGATAGCTGCGCGCCATTTGAGTTGAAATTTTGTAGGTGGCTGCAGTCATATCAGCCAACTCCTTGGCCAATTCCCACTCCCCTTTTTCTCTTGCCTGGGTCATTGATGCCGATAAGATCATGGCCTTTAGATTCACTGCATCCTGATTCCAGTGTGCATCATCTAAAATGCCATTAACCGCTTCCAAGCCTGTACTTAATGACGCTGTTTGTGACAACTCAAAGGCTCGGAACATGGGATCAACTTGACCAGAATCTTTATACGTCTGTTCTATATACTTGAGGGCCGGTGCCAAATACTTTTCTTTTAAGTCACTGTTGTACATGCTTTTTTCGAAACCCATCTTATTAGAGTATTCTGTGGCTTTTCTGATATACAACTTACTCCAGGCTTCAGCAAGCCAATGATTTTCAGCCAGCCCACGCTCTAATAGAGGGATGGAATCAGCGTAATTTTCACCGCGGAGTAAGATGATGCCGAGTAACCTGTGTTTATCAACATCCGTCAACAGTGCGTCGTTTTGTATGACTCCGTATAAACTTTCGCCTTGTATTAACACCCCATTAATCTCTTCATACACCGGGTGAATAGGCAGTACATAGATTTGCTCAGCCTGGCGCACCAGAGCGTTGATTTTGGTTTCATACTGTTTGATCTGCTGGCTTCTGTTCGCCTGATTATCAAATTGCCTCCATTGCCACAACAACATCAATAACAGCAGCACTCCAATAATCGACGCACTGTATTTGATGGTTCTTTGCTTTTTGAGTTTTGGCGCATTGATTAGGGCATTGATGCGCTCAACTGCAGCCAAAGCTGTTGGTCTATGGGACGGGTTTAACTGAGTCAGTTGCTCAATTAATTCAATCAGTGGTGCCGGTAAACCAGCCACCGGCAGCTTGTTGCCGCACCTTACATCATTGAGCAGTTGTGTGGTTTCCAAGACTTGGTATGCAGCTTGGTGACTGAATATTTCTTGCGCAATGATGCCCAAAGCATACAGGTCACTGGCGGTATCTATGGTCTGACCTTGGGCCTGTTCTGGACTCATGTAGCGTATGGTACCGACCAAGGATCCTTGTTGAGTCAACTTATTATCCGCAACACGATCAGCACCTGAATGCGTTGGTAAGGCTGTTGATTGAGACAGTGACTGGGCAATGCCAAAATCCAGCACCTTCAAATCACCTTCATCAGTCATCATGATGTTATCAGGCTTCAAGTCTCGGTGCACAATACCATGTTCATGTGCCACTGCCAATGCAGTTGCCAATTCAGCCAGCGCCGTAAGCTTTTGTTCGAAAGTCAGCGGTGTTTGGTACAAGGGTTTGCCATTGATGTATTCCAACACCAAAAAGTCACCAGCAGCTGTTTCAATGTAGTCATACAACTGACAAATGGTTGGGTGGTTGATTTGAGATAAAATCTGGGCTTCTCTAACGAAGCGTTGTTGGGTGGCTGGGTTTTCCAAGTGTTCTGGTCGGATTGATTTGATTGCGACCTGTCGTTCCAACTTCTCATCAAAGCCCAAATACACCGCACCCATACCGCCTTGGCCTAAGAGTTTAATGACCCTGATTCGCTTGATTAAACTGCCTGGTTGAATACCAACTTGTGGCGGCTGATCTGATTCACTGACCGCAGGCTGCTGTAAAAACTGTTGTAACCGCTCAGGGTCTGCCAACATGGTCTCAACTTGACTCTTGATGGTTGCATCAGCAATATTGTCTAACATGACCGTTTGAGCCTCGGCATCTAAGCCCAATGCTTGTTGCAGCAATGTTTTGGTTTTATCTGGCTCTTTCAATGGTGTAACGGAACTACTGTGGCATAAATTAACAGTAATTATACCCAACTACCACAGCACAACCCTCACCATTTAACGACTAAGTCACTCAATGACTTGTTGCTTCAATTGTTCCATCAATTTTTGATTATTCACACCCGAGCCTATAAACATACCGTACTTGATCAGCTGGGTTGGCTTATTTTATTTTTTCAGTTCTTTGTTGTAACTTGTATTGCCACAAAAAAAGCCCCACCCAAGTGAGGCTTTGCAGTGGAGCAAAATCAGTGATTAATCGAATTGACTCATGGTGTTGTCTTTGCCCGATGCTTTTAATGCAGCGGCACCTGAAAAGTATTCTTTGTGGTCATCTCCAATGTTTGAGCCGGCCATGTCTTGATGTTTAACACAAGCCAAACCTTCGCGAATTTCTTTTCTTTGTACCCCTTGCACATAAGCCAACATGCCTTGTTTACCATAATAACCTTTGGCCAATTGGTCAGTGGACAAAGCAGCCGTATGGTAAGTAGGCAATGTAATCAAATGGTGGAAAATTCCGGCTTGTTGGGCACCGTCTAATTGGAAGGATTGAATCATCTGGTCGGCTTTTTGACCCAACACGGTGTCATCATATTTAACATCCATCAACTCAGTGCGTTCATACGCAGACACGTCTTCACCATCGGCTTGCAGCAAATCATAGGCTTGTTGTCTGAAGTTCAAGGTCCAATTGAATGAGGGCGAGTTGTTGTAAACCAATTTAGCATTGGGCACCACTTCACGGATGCGTTTAACCATGCCACCGATTTGACCAACGTGGGGGGTGGCTGTTTCAATCCACAACAAGTCAGCACCATTTTGTAAACTGGTGATGCTGTCTAAAACACAACGGTCTTCACCGGTGCCTGGCTTGAACTGAAACAAACCACTGGCCAACCTTTTGGGTCGCACCAGCTTGCCATGCTGTTTAATCACCACATCACCATTGTTTAAGTCAGCCGCAGATATTTCTTCGCAGTCTAAATAGGCATTGTACTGATCACCCAAATCACCGGGCTGTTCAGTCACGGCAATCTGCTTAGTCAAACCCGCACCCAATGAATCTGTTCTGGCCACAATGATGCCATCATCAACACCCAGTTCTAAAAAGGCGTAACGCACGGCACGAATTTTAGCCAAGAAGTCGGCATGCGGTACTGTGACTTTTCCGTCTTGATGACCGCATTGTTTCTCGTCAGACACCTGATTTTCAATTTGAATGGCACAGGCACCGGCTTCAATCATTTTTTTGGCCAGCAAATAGGTGGCTTCTTCATTACCAAAACCTGCATCAATGTCGGCAATGATGGGTACCACATGGGTTTGAAAATGATCAATGCTGTCTTGCACACGTTGTGCATTGACCTCATCACCTGCGGCTTTAGCGGCATCCAATTCCTTGAACAAACCACGCAGTTCTCGGGCATCGGCTTGTTTCAGAAAGTCATACAGCTCTTTGATTACAGCGGGAACACTGGTCTTTTCATGCATCGATTGATCAGGTAAAGGGCCAAACTCAGACCGCAGGGCAGCAATCATCCATCCAGACAGGTATAAATAGCGTTTAGCCGTTGTGCCATGGTGCTTTTTCACTGCTATCATTTTTTGTTGACCAATGAATCCGTGCCAACAACCGAGTGACTGGGTGTAGTTGGATGAGTCTAAGTCATAATCCTGCATGTCTTTGCGCATGATCGCAGCAGTGTATTTGGCAATATCTAAGCCAGTTTTGAACCTATTTTGTAGTTTCATTCTGGCCACATATTCAGGGTTAATGGCTGACCAAGGACTTTGGTTGTCTTTGATGAGGCCGTCGGCTGATTGTATTTCTGTTTGGTAGTTTGACATGCTTATAATTCCTGGTTTTTGCTTCCGTTGGTTAATTTCATGGTTTAATAACACGAGTTCAAACAAACGTTTGAATAACACGTTCATGTATATTAAGACCATAATCGCGACATTTGAACTGTTTTTTGCTGCTTTTATGAAATAAAATTTATTTTTGAAGTTTTGTTCAATTTTTTAACTGATTAGAGTTTTTAGTCTAATTTCCTGTTATAAAATAAAAAGGTTTAGTCGCTAAAATTTCACATCACAGGACCCAATATGACTCATTACAGCACTCAATCTTCACTGAAAGTGGATCAAATTCTCGCTCAATTCATCAATCAAGAAGTGCTACCTGACTTACCAATCAACAGCGAACAATTTTGGCAGTCGTTTGCACAACTGATCAGCGAACTGGCTCCAGTTAACCAACAACTGTTAAAAGCCAGGTCAACCATACAAGCAGACCTAGATCAGTGGCTGCTTAAGCATAAAGATAAATTTGACCATGCTGACTATGTGAAACACTTAAAAGCCATTGGGTATTTAGTCGATGAAGGACAAGATTTTCAAATCACCACCCAAAATGTAGATGATGAAATCGCCCTCCAAGCTGGGCCACAACTGGTGGTACCCACCTCCAATGCCCGCTTTGCATTGAATGCCACCAATGCGCGTTGGGGCAGTTTATATGACGCCTTGTATGGCACCGACGTGATCCCTGAAACTGAGGGTGCAGCGCAAACAACCGCCTATAATCCAGTCAGGGGCCAGCGGGTCATTGATTATGCACGAGATTTTCTAGACCAGCATTTTCCACTTGCCCAAGGCTCACACCACGATGCCACTGGCTACCAAATTAACCAACAGCAACTCATGGTTGAAGTGAATAAACAGGCTGCGGTTGGCCTCAAAGACCCAAGCCAATGTGTTGGCTACAGCGGTGAAGCAACAAGACCTTCAGCTGTATTACTTAAACACAACGACTTACATGTGGTGATTGAAATTGATCCGACTTCAGCCATCGGCCAAACCGACAAAGCAGGGATCAAAGACTTGACCTTAGAAGCAGCAGTAACCACCATTCAAGATTTTGAAGATTCTGTGGCAGCAGTTGATGGAGATGACAAAGTAGGTGTGTACCGCAATTGGCTGGGGTTGATGCGTGGCGATTTAACCGAAACTTTCGAAAAAGCCGGTAAAACCATGACCAGAGTAGCCGCTGATGACAGGACATTCACAGCTTTACATGGTGGCAACATAACTTTACACGGTCGCAGTTTACTGTTCTGCCGCAATGTTGGCCACTTGATGACCAACCCCGCCATCATCGACGCTGAAGGCAACGAAGTGCCAGAGGGCATCATGGATGCCATGATCAGTGTTTTGATTGCCATGCATGACTTGAACGGTCTGGGACCGCTGCGCAATTCAAGAACTGGCAGTGTGTACATTGTGAAACCAAAAATGCACGGGCCTGAAGAAGCAGCCTTCGCCAACACCTTATTCAATCGTGTAGAAGACCTGTTAGGACTGCCCAGACACAGCATAAAAATTGGCGTGATGGATGAGGAACGGCGCACCACCGTTAACCTTAAAGAATGTATTCGTCAAGTCAAGCATCGCATTGTGTTTATCAATACTGGGTTTTTAGACCGCACTGGGGATGAAATTCACACCAGTATGCACCTAGGACCTATGGCACCCAAAGCCGACATCAAAACCATGCCTTGGATCAATGCCTATGAAAACTGGAATGTAGACATTGGACTGGCATGTGGCTTTGCCGGCAAAGCACAAATTGGCAAAGGCATGTGGGCCATGCCTGATGAAATGGCCAAAATGATGACCAGCAAAGCCGACCATCCAAAGTCGGGCGCAAACTGTGCTTGGGTACCCTCACCCAACGGCGCAACTTTACACGCCATGCATTACCACCAAACCAATGTGTTTGATGTGCAGGCACAAATCAAAGACCGTCCCTTGGCAGACATCAATGACATTTTAAGCATTCCTTTGTGCACCGACCCAGCCGCACTCACTGCTGAGCAAATACAACACGAATTAGACAACAACGCGCAAGGTATATTGGGCTACGTGGTGCGCTGGATTGATCACGGGGTTGGTTGTTCGAAAGTACCTGACATCAACCATGTTGGCTTGATGGAAGACCGTGCAACGCTGAGGATTTCCAGCCAACACATTTGCAATTGGCTGGAGCACGGCCTTTGTAGCGAACAGCAGGTCAAAGACACCTTTACGCGCATGGCCAAAGTGGTCGACCAACAAAATGCCGCCGATGCCAACTATCAAAATATGACCGATGACTTACACAACAATACAGCTTTTCAAGCGGCATTGGACTTGGTCTTCAAAGGCAAAGAACAACCCTCCGGTTACACCGAACCCTTATTGCATGCTTATCGCCTGAAATTAAAGCAGCAGTCCAAATAGGTACAACAAGCAAGTCTAATAATATATGGTATGCTACTTTACATATTAACTAGGTAATTACCCTTGCGAAAGACATTGATTTTAGGGGCCATGATTTGGCCCTTTTTCAGTTGGTCACAAAGCTGTAAAGAACAAAACATCACCCTACAAGTACTTGGTTCGGGTGGCCCAGAGTTAACTGATGGCCGAGTTGCTTCCTCTCACTTAGTTTGGGTTGATGACAAAGCAACAGTGCTGATAGATGCCGGTAGCGGCAGTGCGCATCAGTTTGAGTTGGCACAAGGTAAGTCCGAAGATTTAAAAGCCATTTTACTGACTCATTTACACGTAGACCACAGTGCCGATATACCAGCCTATGTCAAAGATTCCTACTTTACCAAGCGCAGAAATGACTTAATAATCATGGGTCCAGAAGGCAACGATTTAATGCCCGACACCAGCGATTATTTGAATCAATTATTTGGCCCGAATGGTGCTTACGCCTATTTAAAAAAATACTGGTTGCCTGAGGTCAGAGGCTTATTCAAAATCAAAGCGACCAATGCCTCGCTTGATCACCACAATATACAAAAACACCCTATCCAAGAGGGCATCAGTTTCAGCAGCATTGGTGTTCACCACGGGCCTATCAGCGCAGTGGCATGGCGTGTAGACATTGGTGATTGTGCCTTTACCTTTTCTGGCGACATGACCAATAAATACAATGCTTTGGTAAAATTGGCTCAAGGTAGTGACTTGCTGATTGCCAACAATACAATCAAAGAAACTGCCCCAAAGAGTGCCAAGGACATGCACATGCCTCCTTCTGAAATCAGTCGCATCGCAACCCAGGCACAAATCAAAACACTAATCCTGGCACATTTAATGAACAGCAGCCTACCTTATCTAGAACAAACCAAGGCGCTAATTAAACACTCTTTTCATGGTCCGGTTTTTGTTGCAGAGGATTTAATGTTGTTCAAACCTGACTAGTTTCCTGTGGATGACAGCACTTGGTTTTGATTAATTTTTATGCTTGGTAAGTAATGAGCTGCTTATATTACGTATCAACAAACAATAGAAAGTAAACAGGACCCAGTATCTTTTACCCTATAATATATTTAAGCCACAGTTCAAATTCTTATTTACCATGAAAACTCTGATTTCAGCCATGTTGATTATGATTACTCAAGTCACTTCAGCATCACCTAACAGCGCTCAATTTAATTATACCAAGTTCGCCAACAACTACTTTAAAATATGGACAGCAACACAAAGTCCAAATGCAACAGAATCAGACCTAGAAAATTACCTTGCTTTACTCACAGAAGATGTTGGTCATCAACATTTTCCACATGATATGGAGGACCATCGAAATCCATCAGGAAAATCAAATATACGTGAGGGCATGATGCACTACTTGGCTGCTCATAAAACATACAGCGCAAAGCTCTTGAGCATCACTTATGGGGCCAGTGTAATAGCAATTAAATACGAGGCAAAAGCCACTTACATGAACCAAAAAGACGAACTTGCAGCCTGGCAGCACACCATGCTGGAAATATTAGAACTCGAAAATGGCAAAGTTGCTGTGATTCGAAAGTACAGCGAATAGCTTAGCACGACCAAAGCCTGTCATTGACAATTATAATTAAATCACAACCCCAAAACGTGATTTTTACGTTCATAATGCCGCCAAATTTTTTCATGAAAATAGAATGCAACCGTATTGATGGTCGGCTCAATCAAAGCCACTGCACCACCCACCCATAAGCTGCCAGTTAATAGGTACACCACTGTAAAGGCAACGCTGAAGTGCATGATGGCAAAAGTAATGGTTTTAAACATGGCTAATTACTAAATGAGAATGATTATCATTATACTTTGTATTTTAAGCTGTGCAAGTGTTTTTTTCACCATTTTTACTACGCTTAACCGGCACAACAGCGACTTATCAGGCTACCATTTAACCCATTTACTGAACGGCTTTTGGCAGATGATTGTTGCGCGGCTTTCGATAACCATTGAACACAACACCGGCACTGCCAGTATGAAGGGATTTCAGTTGGTAAGCGACTGAACGATCATCCAAATCACTGCACCCACCATCAGCACAGCAAATACCAACCTGATGCTTTGGTTGGTTTTTGGGTTTTGCATCAACGGCCTGAGCAATTGACCCATGAACAACCAAATCAAATCAATCAAAAATACCATTACTAAACACACCAATCCGGTAAAAAAATAAGCCCATTTTGGTTGATTGTGCGGCAACAGAAACTGACTGTAAATGACTGTCATTGCCGCATAGGCTTTGGGGTTGGTTAAATTTAACAACAAACCATCCAGGCAGCTTGGCGGCGAACTTCCAGACGGTTGATCGCTGGCAACTGGCACGAAAGCAATTTTATAAGCAATGTACAAGATGTAAAGAAAACCAAACAGCTGTAAGCCCAAGATAATACTGTGGTTTTGCTTAACCAACATCAGCATGGCAAACCCCTGAATCAGTACCACCCCAGCAAAACCCACTACCAAACCAAATAAAAACTTAAAGCCTTTATTGATGCCAAATACAGCACCTGTCGCTGCAATGGCCAATGGAGCAGGGCCAGGCGTTCCCAGCAGCAACAAACTGAATAAAATCAATGAAATATAAGCTTCAAACAAATGATAATCAACGCAAAATCAAGTGCTTGTAGTATAATGTAAAGCACTGACCCAAAACATTTTTTTGTGCAAAAATTCAACCATATAAAATGGCATTTAGGTAAAGATTGGCAGCAATTACACCCTGCAGTACAGCGCCGTTTTAACCGCTTGCCAACTTCAGAAAAACCAATTGTTTATCAAGGCATCATGGAGACAGTTGAGTGCTCAAAAGCTGGTTGGTTGTTTGCGCTTTTAACCAAAATAATTGGCAACCCCTTGAGTCCTCACCAAGGCAAGCAAATTAAAATGGACGTGATTCTGACCACCCGCCCCGATAAGCCTGGCGTCTATTGGCAGCGAACCTACCATTTTCCAAACAAAAAACCTTTCAGTGTTACATCGGTAAAAAAGGATGACAACGGTCAAATGATGGAAATGGTTGGCGGTGGTTTTGGTATGATGTTGGATGTATTTGCGGAAAACGGTGAACTGCACTTTAAAAGCACCCGCTATTTTTGGAAATTCATCCAATGGTACCTGCCTCTACCTCACTGGTTAAGCCCTGGCAAAACCCACGTGATACATCAAGACTTAGGCCAAGGTGAATTTCGATTTACCATCACCATGGACCACACTTTATTACAACGAACATTTTACCAAACCGGTGTATTTCATGAAGTCAAGCAGTGAAAGGAATCAAGCGGAACAAACAATGAACAAGCCAAAAGTGTTGATTTTAGGCGGTTATGGCACCTTTGGTAGCCGCATATCCAGAGCCTTGTGTGACCGAGGTTACCATGTGATCATCAACGGCAGACACTTTCATCAAGCCCAAACACTGAAACACAGCATACTGGAAGCAAATTTCAAGGCGCAAATAACCGTGTCATGTTTTGATGTGCACAGCGAACTCAATTTGTACCTAAAAAAGCTCAAGCCTAACTTGGTGATTCACACCTGCGGCCCTTTCCAAAAACAACACACCGGTATCGCACAAATCACCATCAAGGCTGGTGTACATTACATAGATTTGTCCGATGACCGCGAATACGTACAAGCCATGCAGGCTTTGAATGAATTGGCTGTCCAGCAGGGTGTAACTGCAATCACCGGCGCCAGTACGGTTCCAACCTTGTCATCAGCGGTGTTGACTCACCTGCAAGACCAATATGCCATAAAACAATTCAAAACCGTCAAAATAGGCATTTCTCCGGGCCAAAAGACAGCCCGTGGTCTGGCCACCACTGCAGCGGTTTTGTCCTACATCGGCAAACCTCTGAAACCTTGGCCGGGCAGTAAAAAGCCCAGGTACGGTTGGCAAGACACATACTTGCAAGCCTACCCCAACATCAGCAGCCGTTTGATGGGCAATTGCGAAGCACCAGATTTAGACTGTTTACATGACCATTTTAGGATTGAAGAATTGACTTTCTCAGCGGGCATGGAAAGCAAACTTTTGCATCGATTGATTTGGTTGAGTTCTTGGCTGGTTAGACTTGGCTTGCCGGTCAAACTGACTAAACATGCCCCATGGCTACTGAAAACCAGCAGGCATTTTGACTCCTTGGGTAGTGAAAACGGCGGCATGCATGTTGAGGTTCAAGTCAGGGTTGGAAAAGGGCAAAAAACCATCAAAAAAACCTGGTTTATCGAAGCCACTGGTAATCAAGGACCACAAATCCCAGCAATACCGGCTATTTTGATGGCAGAAAAAATACTCAAACAAAACACCCAAGCAGGCGTTCAAGCTTGTATCAACCTGATTCCTTTAGCAGATTACCTGAGCGCGCTTCAACAATACGATGCCAAGCACTTTCACAGCTGCATAGAATAAACTAATTCCAGCAGCAAATCGGTTTTATAATTCAGCGCTACTTGTTTCTGCGGTCGGATTTTTCGCGGCGATCAGATTGCTCTTGTTCATCACGAACTTCACTGCGGCGATCATTAACCACACTGCGGCGCTTCACCCTTCTTCTTTCTATTGGTTCATACCTGACTTTCTGCTTGGCGTCAGTGTATGCACCGGTATTATTCTCAAACATTATTTACACCCTTAGTTGATAATTAACTACCCATCACTGTCCCACTATAAGTTTTGGACTCAATCTTCATATTCCACTTGCTTTAAAGCACTTACTGGCTGGCAGTTTAAGCATGCGTCATTGTTATTTTCAATCATCCCAAAGTAAATAGGCAATAAAGCCAAACCTTTCAAAGGTCTACATAAATCAAGGTCTTTATTTCACTACCCACTGTTATTAAAAATATCACATTAAGGCGTTAATTTCAGCAAAATCCGTGCTTATTTGCTGTTGGTATCATTCCATGTGTTGTTGCCTTTGCGCCGATCATCGGCATCTCTGCGCTCAGCTTTTTCTGGCTCCCAACGTAATTCAGCACGTCGTGGCTGATCATTTATGCGCCGTTGCTTTTTCCTTTTATCAACTTTTTTAACTGTTTTTTTATTTTTTTTGAAAAAACCAAACATGCTGCCCCCTGATTTAAAGAAAAAGTACATGTACAACCAAAATACCACAAATTAAAGATAAATTCAGTAACAACTGCTGTAAATGCAAACTTGTCACAGTTCATTCCAATTCACACGGCTGAAATTGACACACAATAAGCAGGTTTTTAAACCCATAATTGTCTAAAATATCAACTTTTAATTCAGGATCATGTATGTGGTTTAAAAATGCCCGTTTGTTTCAACTCAATGAAGGCTTTGGCCTGAATGCCGAGCAACTTTCCGATGCCCTAAAGAGCGATGCACTTAAAGCTTGTGCACCAATGGAAGCAGTATCTAAAGGCTGGGTTTCTCCGTTTGGCTCTGACAGCGATTTGTTTGTATTACAAAGCGGCGACGCCTTATTATTTACCCTAGGAGTTGAAGAAAAAGTATTGCCTGCAGCCGTGGTCAATCACCAGCTGAATCAACAACTTGAGTCCATGCGTGATGAATCAGGTCAAAAACCAGGGCGTAAACAACAAACTGATATGAAGCAACAATTGATGTTAGAAATGTTGCCACAGGCTTTTGTTAAACCCAAGTCTATCAATGCTTATATTGACTTAAAGTTGGATCTGTTGGTGGTCGATTGTGCCAGCCAAAATGCCGCCGAAGACCTGGTCTCACAACTGCGCCAAACCTTGGGCTCATTCAAAGCTTCTGCCTTTGGCCCTTCTTCATCTGTTGCTCAGGTGTTGACCCAGTGGGTATTGCAAGCCACTGGCGATGCTGGTTTTCAATTGGACAACGAAATTGTGTTGGAAACTATGGATGACACCAAAGGTGTGGTTCGTGGCCGTAACATTGCTCATTTGGACGACCAAATGAAGCTGCATATAGACAACGGTTACTTGGTGACCCAATTGGGTTTGGCTTATAACGACCGCATTGAGTTGGTGCTGGGTCATGATATGGGCCTTAAGAAAATAAAATTCACTGACATTGTATTGGATCAATTGGATGATGAATCAATTGAATCTGAGTGGCAGTTGCTTGACAGTCGATTCACCCTGTTCAGTTTAGAACTTCGGGCTTTGTTCAAATCTTTGTTTGAAGTGTTTGGCAGCCATTAAGATGTCCGAACCATCCATGTCTGCTGCAACCGTTGCTCACTGGGAGCAGGTGTTTGAGGCCCATGTAAAAACCATTGAAGCAGCAGATGCTGGTCATGACATCAGCCACATCAAACGGGTGGTTAAATCAGCCAAACAATTTTGTCGAGAGGAACAGGCCAATATGTGGGTGGTGTTACCTGCAGCATGGTTGCATGATTGTGTGCAAGTAAGCAAAGACTCACCCTTGCGCACGCAGGCTTCAAAACTGGCGGCCGATCATGCCGTAGAGTTATTGACCAACTGGCAATACCCTGAAGTGTATTTGGCCGACATCCATCATGCCATTGTGGCACACAGTTTTTCCGCCAAGGTCACTTGTCAAACCTTGGCAGCGCAAGTGGTACAGGATGCTGACCGCATGGACGCCCTTGGCGCCATTGGCATATGTCGAACTTTGTTGGTTGGCGCAGGATTTGGTAACCCTTTAACATTTCATGAAGACCCTTTTTGTTACCATAGAGCAGCGAATGATCAAGCAGCTATTATTGATCATTTTTATACCAAGCTTTTACAGCTCAAAGACTCATTTCAAACCCAATCGGCACGACAGGAAGCCGACAAAAGAGATGCGTTTATGCGGCTGTTTTTACAACAATTAGAACAGGAAATGACCTAAACCATGCAAACCCAATTTAAATTATCATACAGCCGCCTGTTGGTACTTTTTGTGGGCTTTATCCTTATACACACTGCCGCTTCGGCACAAACCGACCAACAAAGAAAGCTGTTCAGAAGCCTTTACAACCTGGCCCTACAAGGGCAAGAAAAAGCAGTGAAAGCCCAGCGCCAGCCTTTGGATAACTACCCAATCACCCACTATTTAGACTATGCTTTGTTGCGCAGTCAGATGGATCAATTACCAGAACAAGCCATTGCCGACTTCAAAGCGAAACACCCTGACAGCCCTTTGAATAAACAGCTCAAGAATTATTTATTGGCCCAGTTAGCTGCACAAAGAAAATGGTCGGCTTACCTCAAATACCACCATGGTTTTGATCAAGGCAATCGTCAGTGTTGGTATTTACGAGCGCGCATCAGCCGCAACAAAACCCAGGGGCTGGCCCCCTTGATTGAAACCATGTGGATGTCAGGTTTATCTGCGCCCGACAGCTGCGATCCAGCCTTCAACTGGTGGCAGAAACAAGGCCACATCACCGATACAAAAATACTGCAAAGAATCAAACTGACTTTTGAAAGTAACAACTTCTCTTTGGCAGAACATTTAAAAAAACAACTCAAAGTTCAACCAGACTGGGTAGATCAAGCCATTGAACTGATGCAAGACCCAGAACTTGCACTGAACCAATCATACCAATGGCCCAGCAACTCAGAATTGCCGTGGTTGATATACAAAACCAGCCTGCGAATGGCCAGCAAAAAACCGGCTACTTTGTACCAGATGTGGCCAAACATCAAAGCTTCACATGCGATGCCACAGGAACACCTGCACCAGATTGAACGCCAAATGGCTTTATTTGCTGCAACTGACTACGAGCCATTTTCAATCGATGCCATGCAGCAGTTGCCGGCCACCATGAAAGACGACCAAATCAATGCTTGGATTGTGCGTTACTACCTTTATCACGGGCAATGGCACAGTGTATTGGATGCGCTCCAACAAATGACCCCAAGACAATTAACTCAAGACCGCTGGCAATATTGGACTGCACGCGCCAAGGCCAAAATTGGCCAAGCAGCAGCAGCGAAAAAGATTTTCAATGCTTTGAGCAACAAAACCAACTACTACGGTTTTTTGGCCGCTGACCATTTGCGCCAACCTTATCGACTGTGTAAAAAACCAGTCACACCTCAGATAACTCAGTTCCAAGCCCCACCAGCGATCATTCGAGCCATTGAACTGCACCATGCTGGGCTTCTGACTTCAGCGCGCCGAGAGTGGAACACCCAATACCCCAGTTTAAGTCGTGATGAAAAAATCGCTTTGGCTGAACGGGTTAAAGCCGAAGGCTGGTATGCCAAAGCCATCACCACAATGGCAGACTTAGGGCTCTGGGAAAATTATGATTGGCGCTATCCAATCGCGCATGAAGCCATCATCAAAGCCGAAGCCAATACCGCCAACCCCATGCCTCAATGGGTGATGGCCATCATCAAACAAGAAAGCGCCTGGGCCAAAGACGCGGTGTCCCATGCCAATGCACATGGCTTGATGCAACTCATTCCACCCACCGCAAAAACCATAGCCAAACAATTGGGCACCACCATCAACAACAACCGTGAACTGCACCAACCACCGTTGAATATTCGATTGGGCGTGCAATACCAAAAAAACTTATTCAAACAGTTCAATCACCCCATATTGGTGGCTGCTGCTTACAATGCCGGTGAAGGGAAATCCATCGATTGGAGCACTGGTTTTCCTGTATCTCCAGATATTTGGCTGGAAACCATACCCTACAAAGAAACACGTAATTATGTGACCAAAATACTGTCCAATGTAACCATTTATGATTGGCTGATTAACCAAACACCTCGGCGCATTTCTAGTTGGATGCCAACCATGCCCATTGACCAAGCTGCCTCCACACCTTGGCCCAACGCCACAATCAGTCAACAGACCACTGTGGCCACTTGTTCACCATGAACAGCACGCCGCAAACTTACCTGGTCGGTGGTGCAGTGCGAGACCAGCTGCTTGGTTTAACTGTCAAAGACCGAGATTACGTGGTGGTTGGTAGCAACCCAGAACAAATGATTGCGGCTGGATACTTGCCTGTGGGTAAAGATTTTCCGGTGTTTTTACACCCTGAAACCAAACATGAATATGCGCTGGCCAGGACTGAAAGAAAAACCGCTAAAGGCTACCATGGTTTTGAATTCAACGCAGCCAGCAATGTCAGCTTGGAAGATGACCTGTTGCGACGCGACCTCACCATCAATGCCATGGCCATGGATGAGCAAGGCAATATCATTGACCCACATGGTGGTCAACAAGACATCAAAAACAAAGTATTGCGCCATGTCTCACCTGCGTTTGCTGAAGACCCTGTGCGGGTGTTGCGCGTAGCCAGGTTCATGAGCCGCTTCAAACACTTGGGCTTTGAAGTGCACCCAAGCACCCTCAAACTGATGCGTCAACTGGTTGATCAAGGTGAAGTCGAAGCCTTGGTTGCAGAACGCGTTTGGCAAGAAATTAAAAACTCACTGAACCAAGCCACACCCTCTGCATTCTTTTTAACTTTGCGTGAGTGTGGCGCCTTAAAAATTCTGCTGCCTGAAATTGACTGCTTATTCGGCATCCCTCAAACCAAACAATGGCACCCTGAGGTGGACACTGGCATCCATGTGATGTTGGCCATAGATCAGGCCAAAGATTTAGACAACGATGTGGCTTATGCAGTGATGGTCCACGACTTAGGCAAAGGCATCACCCCGAAAGATGTTTTACCCAGTCACCGAGGTCATGAATCGGCAGGTCTGCCACTGGTCAAGGCGGTCAATCAACGTCTGAAAGTGCCTAACCACTACAAAAAACTGGCATTGGCAGTTTGCCAATGGCACTTACATGCACACACAATAATGGAATTGCGAGCCAGCACTGTTGAGAAATTATTCAGTCGGTTGAATGCCTATCAACAGCCTGACTTTTTAGAAAAATTTATCCTGGCCTGCCAAGCTGACGCCACTGGTCGCTGGGGTGATGAGTTCAAAACATACCCACAAGCCGACTACATCAGACAGTTATTCTCAGCAGCTGAACAGGTCGATAAACAACCCTTGTACGACCTTGGTTACCAAGGTCAAAAGTTGGGCCATCAAATTAGACAATTACGCGTTGCTGCCATACAATCAAAAAAACAACAACTGACCTCCAACCTTGAAAACTAATACCATGCTTAAATTTACTGCCTTATTTTGCCTCATACTTAGCTCATTCACTACAGCTGCAGAACCTTTGGAATTTTATTTGCCAACTGGAGAATCGTTTGACGCCAGCATCCCTTCACCTACAGCGGTATTGGGTCAAACTTTGGGCGACCGACACCTGCGACACGATCAATTAATCAGCTATTTAAGCGTGTTGGCTGCATCCAGGCCTGAGGCCAAGCTGGTTGACTATGGTATGAGTAATGAAGGGCGACGTTTGGTGATGCTGGTTATCAGCTCAGCTGACAACATCAATGATCTTGAGCAAGTCAAAACCAACCCCGACATGCTTAAAATTTGGAATGGCTTCAGCGTTCATGGCAATGAATCCAGCGGCTCAAATGCATCTATATTGTATGCATGGTATTTACTGGCCACCAATAACAAGGACATCAAAAACGCATTAAAAAATACCGTGGTGCTGATTGACCCCAGCTTCAACCCAGATGGATTTGCTAGATTCACAACTTATGTCAACAACAACCGCTCATTGACCACTGTCAGCGATCCAAATGACATGTCACATGTCGAATATTGGCCTGGTGGTCGCACCAATCATTATTGGTTTGATTTAAATCGTGATTGGTTGCTGTTAACCCAAACTGAATCTAAAGCCAGAATCAAACAGTTTCATGAGTGGCAACCGCACATCCTCACCGACCACCATGAAATGGGCTCTGCCGCTTCATTCTTTTTCCAACCAGGCATACCAAGTCGCAAAAACCCATTGATTACCGATAAAAATGTTGAATTAACCACCGCGCTTGCAGCGTTCCATGCTGAGGCGCTGGATCAAGTCGGGCAGTTTTATTACAGCAAAGAAAGTTTTGATGATTTTTATCCTGGCAAAGGTTCAACTTACCCTGATTTACACGGCAGTATCGGCATTTTATTTGAACAAGCCAGAGCCATGGGTGGAGTGATTGACACCCGCAATGGGCAAACCACATTAGCCAACGGTATCAGAAATCAATTTTTAACCGCTCGTTCTACACTGCAAGGTGCCCAACAACACCGCCAAGCTTTCATTGATTACAAAAAAGATTTTTTCGACAATGCCGCCAAAGCAGCTGCCAAACAATCTGCGCAAGGTTATTTGGTCGATGTGTCCAGCAACGCAAACACCGCAAAAATGCTACAAGCATACCTGGCACAGCACCGCATCAAGTTTGCTAATTTAGCTGCAGATAAAGTCTTAAAAGAACATACTTTCAAGAAAAATTCGACCCTGTACATTCCATTGAACCAAAAACAAACCACCTTGGTACAGTCTTTATTCAGCACCGATACCAGCTTTGATGACAATACATTTTATGACGTGTCTGCTTGGCATTTAGGTATGGCCTGGGGCTTACCGTGGTCCGTGACCACTTCTGCCGTCAGTACCAATCAGAATTTTCCAAACAACCAACCCAACAACACCTACAACAAAGCCGCCACGGCATATGTATTTGATTGGAGCAGTGGCAACGCGCCAGCCGCTTTACAGTATTTAAGTCAACAAAGTAAAACCGTCTTGATGACCGCCAAGCCATTACACATCAATGGCCATCAGGTACCCGCCGGAAGTTTTGTGTTACCGGTAAGTGCCATCAGCAACCAGGACGAATTGTTTGCGGTGTTGAGCACCATCACCGATGCGTTTGCGGTGCAATGGTACCCCTTGACCACCTCGTTGGCAGACCAAGGTGTGGACCTGGGTTCACCATCGGTACAAAAACTTAAAACCCCCAAAGTGATGATGTTGGTTGGACGTGGTGTTGATGCTTATCAAGCAGGCAGTTTATGGCATTTATTTGATACGCAGGTGTATATGCCGATTACCAAAACCAGGTTGTCATACTTAAATCGAGTTAACTTAAATGACTACACCCACATCATCATGCCCAGTGGCAGTTATGACCACCACCTGAATGAAAAAATGACTGAAAAACTGAACCAATGGGTCAAGGCAGGCGGGCACTTAATCGCTGTGCAAAATGCAGCAACCTGGGTAGAAACTCATTTACAGACCAGTGCCAAGAATTCAGAACAGCCCAGCCCATCAGTTAGCGACAAACCAACAGACAAAGCCGCTGTGGCAGAACCCCCTATACGCAAGACTTACGGTGAGTATGAAGCAGATTCCGCACTTAAAATACTGGGCGGAGCCATAGTCTCGGCTGATGCCGATCTGAGCCATCCACTGGCCTTTGGCACCCACCTGAACACCCAACATGTGTTACTGAAAGGCAATGCTGTACTGCAGCCGGCAGTCACCAAGACCGAAGCATTTTACAACACCCCATTACAGGTGACCGAACAGGTCAGGGCTGCAGGCTATGTCTCAGATTATTGGTTTGAAAAACTACAAAATGCCCCACTGATAGTGGCTGAAAAATCCGGTCGGGGCACACTGATAAAATTTGGCTTTAACCCCAACTTCAGGGCCTTTTGGTATGGCACCCAACGATGGCTTATCAACGCCATTTTCCAAGCAGATTTAATCAGAAAGACTGAAAAATGAAACCCATCAGGTCAAGTACCCATACTTTTAAAACCAAACGACGATGGCTCAAAAGAAAGGTAAACACCAGTTCCTGGTAGCATCAAGAAGCTGATTTTATTTATTCAGCCATGAATTCTGCCGTTGGCTGTGGCACAGAATAGCAGTTAAAGGTGTACAAAAACTTCAACAGCTACAATTGCTGGCTAAATTTTTCGAAAAAAAATCCCAAACCTAATGGCTTGGGATTAAGAGGTATAAACCGAATGTTTGAGAAATCGGTTATAGGGCACATTTGATAAGTAAAACAATAACATACAGAATACTTTTAATGCAAGTGTTTAAGCAAATTATTTAATTTTATTTTTAAGTAATTGTTGTATATAATTGATTTATATAGATATTTTGTTTTAAGCCACAACCTTTAAAATCAACAACATATATTGGCAGTTACATTTTGTCTGTACCAACACCTGTACGAGTCTCAATGCATGCGCTGAAAACACCACAGTCACACGACTTTAAATAATTTTAAACAGTGGGTATTTAAAATCCCTCAATAACCAGCGGCATGACCGTCTTTTCGTGATTCAGATGCACCCCAATAAACCCCATTTGCTGCTCGCATGATGGCCTGATAACCCCCATAAGGTCCGTTGGCAAACTGAATGTTGTGTCCCTTGCGCATCAAAGTCCTGATGGTGCTGTATGGGAAACTGCTTTCTAAATTCAAAATCCCACCATCACTCATCACTTCATCGGTTGGCTCCGATGAACCAGTGTGGTGGATTCTCGGTGCGTCACCGGCGGCTTGAATATCCATACCAAAATCCACCATATTAATGATGATTTGCGCATGCCCTTGTGGTTGCATGGCACCACCCATTAAACCAAAACTCATCCACGGCTGGTTGTTCTTGGTAACAAACGCGGGAATAATGGTATGAAATGGTCGTTTGCCTCCAGCAAACACATTAAAGTGACCTTCAGTAAGGGAAAACATTTCGCCGCGATCTTGCAGAATAAAGCCCAAACCTGGCGGCGTCATACCAGAGCCCATACCGCGGTAATTACTTTGAATCAGTGACACCATATTGCCGTCCTTATCTGCTGTAGTGAGGTAAATGGTGTCGCCATGTTCCAAAGCAGGATTGCCTGCAGGATAGTGCTTACCAGCCTGGTTTAAGTCTATCAAGGCAGCCCGTTTCTTGGCATAGCTTTTATCCAGCAAAGCTGCCACAGGAATTTGATTGAATTCAGGATCGGCATAGTATTTAGCCCGGTCTTCAAACGCCACTTTTTTGGCTTCCGTAAACAAGTGCACATATTCAGCCGATGTGTGACCCATGCTGGATACATCATACTGTTCCATGATATTCAAAATTTGTAGGGCCGCGATGCCTTGACCGTTAGGCGGCAACTCCCACACATCATAACCACGGTAGTTGGTACTTACTGGTTCCACCCACTCACCGCGGTGGCTGGCCAAATCTTCGCGGCTTAAAAAGCCACCGTTGGCTTGCATGTAGTCAGCAATGGTTTGGGCTATTGGACCTTGGTAAAAAGCCGCTCGACCACCCTTACTGATGGCCTTTAAGGTATTGGCTAAACCTGGGTTTTTCCATACCTCACCGGCTTTGGGTGCTTGTCCATTGACTGTGAATTGTTCTGTAAATCCAGGGAATTGACTCAATTTAGGTACTGATTTATGCCAATAATACGCAATCAATTGGGTCACCGGAAAGCCTTTTTCAGCATAATTAATGGCCGGTTTCAACACTTCTGCCATCGGCAGTTGACCAAACCTGTCGTGCAACATAAACCAACCATCTACCGCACCAGGCACTGAAACTGGTAAAGGACCGTGCGAAGGAATTTGACTGTAGCCATTGTCGATAAACCATTCTCTAGTGAGCGATTTTGGTGACCGTCCCGAGCCATTTAAACCATACAGCTGTTTACTTTTGGCATCCCAAACCAGGGCAAAAATATCGCCACCCACACCATTACCTGTTGGCTCTACCAAACCCAACAGCGCATTGGCGGCTATGGCTGCATCAATGGCATTACCACCTTGTTTCATCACCTCTAATGCCACTTGGGTGGCCAATGGTTGTGATGTGGCCGCCATGGCTTCGGTGGCCAATACAGGAGAACGCGTAGCAAAGTCAAATCCAGTGACTCGATCAACCGCTGAGGCTGAATTTACCAGCGAAAATATCAGAATCAATGTACAGGTAATTTTATTCATAAGAGGTTACTTTTGTGTTGCTGATTGGTAAAGATTATAATCTAATTTTTTCAAACACACATCAGCATGGCCAATCTAAGCTACAGCAAAGACGGATTACTGGACTTTCTTAAGCAAGCAGCACTCACCGGCATCATGAACCCAGGGGTAGCCAGAAGCCGTAAAACTGCCGCTGAAAAGTTACTTGATCACCTCACTGCAGAAGAACGAATCAATTTACGCCAACTGGATGTGGATGAGTTGTGTTCTAGAATCCATAAAATAGAAGACTCTTCGATCAGGGAAGAAGCCATGAATCTTTACAACTCAAGGCTGAAATCAGCACTGGAAGATTACTTTGCTTATTTGGATTCACCAGAATCTTTTAACTCCACAGCAAGTAATTCAAGCCCTGCCACTGTTGTGCAAAAAAGAGATGCTGCAGAACGAAAGGCGCTTGAATCAATTGCATTACACCATGCAGGGTCACAAGATGACATCATCCCGATACCTTTGCGCGATAATTTGATAGTGTATTTACAGGGTTTACCTTTGAACCTCACTGCAAAAGAAGCGCAAAAAATCGTCTCAGTGGTCACAGCTTATGTACAAAGCGACGCAAATCCAGGGGCCGATGAATGAATAAGTATATGTTGTATGCACCGATGGCTGTTTTTGGTATTGCTGGGTTTTTCTTGTTTCAGTATTTTATGGCACAAAACACCGAATACGCCTTTCGAGATAACTTGGTGCCTGAGCTAATAGGTTTTTGTTTGGAAGGCTTTTTTTGGATTGGCCTGTTAACGTACTTTCAAAAATCTCGGGAAATGCAACGTAAAAATGAATTGTGGTTGTCGTTACGCGGCTCTTTACGCAGTTTTTTATCTTATTTGGACATTGGCTTTTTGGATCAACATGCCGAACCCATGCCATCCATTGTGTTAGAAAAAGATCCCAGTATCATCCAACGTTTCATTGACCAAGTTGAAAGTCACAGTTTAGACTTGGAAAATATGGTGTTTTTGAAAAAAACCTGCATGCAATCACTGTCATTGGTACGCGACCTGGTTCCTGTTGCAGCTCAACTCAGCGCTGCGCATATGCGCTGGTGGATAGCCATCACCGACTCTATGCGCAAATTGGCCGATGCCAATGATCGACAGCAAATTGAAAAAAGCACCTTGTTGTTGCTGAAGAACATTCAAGAATTTGACACCTTGGACTATTGATTTAAGTCCAGCTATGAAAAAGGGCCTAATTCAGGCCCTTTGTTCTGAAGCTCAATCAACGACAATTAATATAAATACCTGCCATTGAGCAACCAAGCACGGTTAACTGGCTGAGTGGCCAAACCCATGCCATTGTCCTCATCCCACTTGGCCCGCTTTAATAACTTGATGGACTGATCATCACCCAACTGTTTGTTGATGGCGGGCAGCTGTTTGCCCAACAACTGCTGACTTGCAACAAGCGCAGCTGCCACTTCTGCGATCAACTCCTCAGACTGTCTGAATTGAGTTTGGCTTGGCTTGCCGCTGTAAGCAACCACTTCACCAAATAAAGTACCCAATTGTTCGCGCAATTTTGATTCACCGGTAATCATGCCAGGTTTGGTGGCAGTAAATCGAGCATTCAAAGCCTTATAAGCTTGTTCAAAACTTTTGCTCTTTCGCTGTAAAGCTTTTGTAGGTTCTACCACTTGATTCAATTGTTCTACCACGTCTTTAAGCTGGCTGAGTTGAAAAGTCAGGTCATTGATGGCATCGTACAATTGCATGGATAAAGCCTGTTGCACTTGGCGATCTGCTTTGCTGTGTTCTGACCTGGGATCGGGCACCAATTCCACTGTTGAGTAATAACGCTTCTTGCCCTTGATGATTTCTACTTTATAACTGCCTTCAGCCACCCGTGGACCGACAAAGCCTGGAATCAAAGATGTTGAAGGTGGAAATTTGGGCGCTTTTAGGCGCATGGGCCATTCCACGCGGTTGATACCACGGCGCTTACCTGCAATTAAAGTGGTGATGATTTCATTGTTTTCATCCAAAACATTAACGCTCATGTCACCGAACATGTGGCGTTTTTTCAAATAATAACTGATGACCGCCACCTCAGATGGGTTGCTGCCAATGAAATCATTGCTGGGGGCGAAATTCTGTAGCACGCCACCCTCAGTCATCACCGCAGGGCGTGAGGGCAACATCACCAAATCTTCAGTCAAACGCTCTTGAGTTAAAGCACGCAGAGGAGTGATGTCATCAATGATATAAACACCACGACCATGGGTGGCTAGAATCACATCATGTTCAGTAGGATGAATAACCAAATCATGTACCGCCACTTTAGGCAAATTTTCTTTGAACCGAGCCCAACTACTGCCAGCATCTAAACTTATGTACAATCCAAATTCGGTGCCAAGAAATAACAAGTCTGGGTTTACCGGGTCCTGCTTCAGTACCCATGCATAGCCCAAATCATTGGCCGGCAATGCTTGCCATGACTGACCAAAATCATCGGTTCGATAGGTGTATGTTTTCATGTCTCCAGTGCGGTGGCCATCAAATGTGACAAACGCTGTACCTGGTTGATGAGGACTGGCTGTAATCCGTGAAACCCAAGTTCCTTTAGGCACGCCACGGATATGTTTGCCGACATTCTGCCAAGATTTTCCCGCATCACGGGTGATGTGAATCAGGCCATCATCAGAACCGACCCACAATAACTCACCATCTAAAGGCGACTCATCTATACTGTAAATAGTGGCATTATTTTCTGCTGTTGAATTATCAATGGTTAAGCCACCGGTAGTGGATTGTCGCTGTCGCTTGGCATCATTGGTGGTCAAATCATGCGAAATGGTGACCCATGATTCGCCTCGGTCTGTCGATTTATGCAAGTACTGTGAGCCATAATAAATCGTACCTGGATTGCTTGCACTGACCAACAAAGGCGTGTTCCAATTAAACCGCAATGGTTGTTCACCAGCACCAGCCACCGGTGGGATGTTTTTGACTTCTCCAATGTTGCGGTTCAAGCGCAATAATTTGCCACCTTGGTATTCAGAATAGATGATGTTGTGGTCTTGTTTATCAACAAACACCCAGAAGCCATCACCCATACCAATTGAGTTCCAATCCCCTGGCTTGATGCCACCAGGTGCTCTGGAAGGCCCTTCCCAAGAACCATTGTCTTGTAGGCCACCGTACACATGGTAAGGCCATTGGTCATCATGTGAAACGTGGTAAAACTGACTCACAGGCAAGGTACCAACCATGCGCCAACTGCCACCTTGGTTATAACTGATATACACCCCGCCATCAGTGCCCAAGATCAGCTGATTGGCGTTGCTGTTATTGATCCATAAGGCATGGTGGTCAGGGTGTTCGGTTAAACTGAAACCGCCTGATAACATGGCTGAAAAGGTTTCTCCACCATCGGTGCTGGTTACCGTTATTAAGCTGGGCTTGTACACCCGCTCTGGATCCAACGGATCTACTTTCAACTCACCAAAGTAAAAAGGGCGCATTTGTACGAAACTTGAAGTTGATTTCTTTTGCCAACTTTTACCCATGTCATCAGTTCGATACAAAGCCGTTTCTTTGGCTTCTATGGTGGCGTAGACCGTGGTACTTTGAGATGCTGCAATGGCCAAAGCAATGCGCCCTTTGTCACCCTCTGGTAGTCCATTGGTTAACTCTTGCCAACTGTCACCACCATCGATAGAACGGTACAGACCGCTGCCTGCGCCACCTGATGTGAAATAATCTGGGTAGCGGCGAAATTGCCACATGCCTGCATAAATAATGTTGGGATTGTGCGGATCAATAACTAAGTCGGAGCAACCAGTTGAAGCATTGACGTACAACACCTGCTGCCAATTTTTCCCTTGATCAGTGGTGCGATATACACCACGTTCCTTGGCATCATTCCACAGTGCACCAGTGGCACATACAAATACCGTATCACTGGACTGACTGCTGACTTCAATGGCCGCTATGCGTTCAGTTTTTGCCAAACCTAAATGTTGCCACTTTTCACCTGCATCTGTAGACAGGTACACCCCATCACCTACTGACACGGTGTTCCTGACCCAGGATTCACCTGTTCCAACCCAAACATTTTGTGGGTTATTAGGGTCAACTTTAACCGCGCCTATGGATTGGTTGTGCTCATCAAAGATCGGCTTAAACCCAACCCCACCATCTTTAGATTTCCAAACCCCACCACTGGCAGTGCCCACATAAATGACTGGTGAATCTCCAACAGTGGCATCCAAGTCAGCTATGCGCCCACTCATTACGGCTGGACCAATGGACCTGGCCTGTAAACCACCAAATGTATAGGCATCAATTTTAATTTCTTTGGCGGTAACAAAAGCGGGCAACAAAGTGCCCGCTAGCAGCCAATACGCAGTTATTTTTTTCACTGTGAACTCCTATTATTCAGTAACTTCCACGGCTTCTTTGGTATCAGCTGCTACTGGCATTTTGAATAAGTCATCGCTCACATCTTGGTTGAATTCAACTGATTCAAAAGTCATGTTTTGTGCCACCATACCATTGATTTTCACTGCCATCGCGTGGGCAATCGGCATACCAGCAGGGCCAACTTCTTTGTAATCACTGAAATAAGTCTCGGCTTCAATTTCCTGACCCATTGAAGTCATTTTGTTGCGAGTCATTACTTCTAATTTATACTCTTCATCCAAGAACACAGTAACCACATCACCACTTTTTCTGGTGGCTTTTATCTCAATCACCGGCGTACCTTCCAGCTCTGTGAGACCAACCAGTTCCAAAGCAATGCCTTTGGCTGCAGAATTCACCAACACACCTTCGATATCAGCCTGTTCTTGCAGTTGTTTAAGGTCATCGCCAGCCACCAACTCAGCTTCAGACTTACCCAAGAAAGGCATCACTTGCCAACCTTTTTCACCATCAAATGCCTGAATACCTTTCATACCCTGCATTTCAAAAGTGGTGTAAATTTTATCTGGCGCCTTGTACACAAACGACAACGGCACTTCCATTGGACCCATGGTCATTTTACCAGTGGCCTTCATGCTCTTCATGCTATTGATTGCGGCCATTCCGCCACGCGCGTCTACGTATTCCGCCAATACTTCATCTAAGTTCAATTCGGCCTGTGCAGCAAAGGCCGATGCCGCCAGAGTGGCCGCCAACCAAATGTGTTTTTTCATCATGTTATTTTTCATTGTTAATGCTCCAATTTATGCTGATTAATTTAAACCAATCATCTTAATGGTTTTGCGTATAGTTTAAAGTGCTGTTGGTCATGATTTAAGCCTATCCCCATAATAACAAAACATGATATGGCTTAATTTTGCAATGCTCTTTATAACTAACAGCTTTCAAGGTTAGATTTAAATTTGCGCGCGATGAGAATAGGCAGATACCGACATTTGAGCTATTTAAGCTGACAATTATATTTTACTATGGTATCGGTTAATTTTTGGGCCCACAGTTGATAAGCCACTGGACCGGGGTGAAAACCATCGGTCGCAGTCTTGGCCTGCTCTGGGTATGCTCGCAAAGAATGGAAATACAGCTGTGAGTCACCGGCAGTTAATTCAATCAACAGTTGATTGAAGGTATCGGCATAGGCGCCCAAGTAACGGTTCAATGGCCAAGGCAGTGCTGGAAAATCACCCATTGGAGGTAACCCTGACACAATGATTTTGCTGGGTTGGAACTTGTCTTTCAACATTTGCAGCAATGTATTTTGTTGCTGGCGCCACACTTTTGTTGACACCTGTGAGGTCACATCATTGACTCCCAAAGCCGTGATGATCACATCAAACTTTTGCCACGGCAAGGCCTCTACGTTTTGGATGGCACCAGCTGTGGTCTTGCCGGTTTCAGCCACCATTTGGTACTGTAAGCAGTGTTCTTGACTCAGCAACTGAATCAGTTGACCCAACAAAGAATCTTTCGACGATAACGCCCCGACGCCCGCCGCCGATGAATCGCCCAATAACAACAACTTCAATTCTTTGCCCACACCCTCTTGACCTTGCTTGTCCAAAACAGGCTCAGGTAAACGTGGGGTTCTGTGCTTGACAATTGCTGCCTGTAGCAACAAAACAGGACCGAATAAAATTTTAAACAGGGTGAGTTTCAATGGTGGCTCCTCACGTACAGGTTAATTTGTTGGCTCAATACAGATACAACCCAACATATACAGCTTCAAAGCGTGCCAAAAATCTTATCACCCGCATCACCCAGACCCGGCAAGATGTAACCCTGTTCATTCAAATGGTCATCCACTGCCGCCACAAAAATTTCCACATCAGGGTGTTTGGCTTCAATCCGTGCCAAGCCTTCGGGAGCAGCAACCAAGAAAATACCTTTGATGTCAGTACACCCGGCTGCTTTGAGTAAATCTATGGTGGCCTCTAAAGTACCTCCGGTGGCCAACATGGGGTCAATCACAATCGCTGTTTTGTACTGAATATCATCCACTAACTTGGCATAGTATTTTTCAGCCTCTAAAGTGTCTTCATTGCGGGCAAATCCGACCACTGAAACACCCGCTCCAGGCAACATTTGCAACACCCCGTCCAGCATGCCTAAACCCGCTCGTAAAATAGGTACTACGGTGATTTTTTGGTTGCTTATTTTCTGCACCTCGGTGTGACCAGCCCAGGATTCAATGGTAGCTGAGTTGCTGTTTAGATTGCGGGTGGCTTCATAGGTCAGCAGCACGCCAATTTCAGCCACTATGGTTCTGAAATCTTGGACTTTGATGTCCTTATGTCGCAACAAGCCAACTTTGTGTTTGACCAATGGGTGGTTGATTTCATGTACTGCCATAAAAATACCAAAGCTTAAAAGCCTTTATTTTAGCAGAAATATACCTTTATTCTGAGTCTGTCTGCACATGAAAAGAGTTGCGGTTTGATTGCAGCTGCATGAATGCCTTGACAAACGCATTGGATGTTTGACTTTATGCGCTGTTTCAATACTATAATAAACTGCAGCAGATTTATATGCCTTTGAGTTGTGGCATAACTAAGCCGAAACCAATGATATAGAGGTAAATACAAGTATGGTAACTTTCCGCCAAGCGCAACAGTCAGACTTAACAAGGTTGGTACACATGTTGGCAGATGACCCGCTGGGCGCACAGAGAGAAAACCTCAGCTCACCTTTGCCAAACAGTTACCTTGATGCTTTTTTACACATCAATCAAGACCCTAACAACGAATTGATAGTGGCCGAACAAGCTGGACACATTGTTGGCATGCTACAACTGACATTTATTCCATATTTAACTTACCAAGGTTCTTGGCGTTGTTTGATTGAAGGCGTGCGAATTGATACTCAATACCGCGGTCATGGCATTGGCGGACAAATGTTTCAATGGGTCATTGAAAGGGCCAAAGCCAAAAATTGTCGACTGATCCAATTAACATCCGATAAATTACGTCCCGATGCCATCCGTTTTTACCAGTCTTTAGGATTCACCGCCAGTCATGAAGGCATGAAACTCAGTTTAATTGATTAAGTTACGGTAACTGCTCAAAGTCATCAGCAAATATCAAGTCATTGAATGGCACCACATTCAGTTGCCACTGAAACTCAAATTCAGGCAGCTCAGCTTGACGGCTGCTGTGCACCATAGGAGAGTGGTCTTGAACTTTAATTTTTATGTTTTGTTGCCCAACTTGGTTGGGTTGAAAAACAAAACTTTGGCTGATTTGACCATCGCTGTTGCTGGTTTGTTGCACACCATTCACCCACCAACTGACATCAAGGTGGTGGCTGGGCTGCAAAGTATCCACACTGAACGTCATGGGAACAGCAACCATTGTAGTTGGGGTGGTGTCTGCTGGGCTGGCTGTTCCAGGCTCCAATAAAGACAAAGGAGACCCTTGTGCGTAGGGTACTTGGTATAATTTAAACACATAAGCAGCCTGGCACACGGCACAAAAATCATACGATAAAGACCTCATATTGCAAAAGTTTTTAGGGCGATAACGGCCAAGCTCTTGATAACGTGCGCCTTCGAACAAGCCAATGACTGTATTGTACTGTGAAGTCTCAGGCGTAGGCACTGGGGTACTTGGCTCAATGAGGTGTGACCATTTGATGTTATTGCGGTTGGTTTCATCAGTCACATTGGCTTCACAACTGGGACCATTGATGTCGCTACAAGCAGGAAAACCTGGGTAAGCTGAATCGTACTCATCAGCCAAGTCGGTGAAAGAGTGGCCATACTCATGAATGAATATGTCATTGGCCGATGCGTGGGTTGAGAAAGTTGAAAATGAACCGCCTGAACCACCATACTCAGTATCGTTAACTATCACGATGATTTCATTCCAATCAGGACTGGCTGCTGCGGCCGTATAAATTTTACTTGAGTTGACGGTCAATAAACGTCTGATGCTGGCAATGCAATATGATGCATCAAATGCCGTATCAACGGTTACCGCATCATTGCCAAAACAAGCTGCGGGTTTGTCTGCACCTGGTTGGTTACTGGCAGTAAACTGACGGTCAAAACTGATAAACTCACTGTAACTTTGATAAGGCTCAAAGGTCTGCATGTAGGCAATGATGCTATCAACATCTGCATTGAAATCATTTTCTTGGTTGGCAGTATAACCATCCCCCATAACCAATAGATTAACCCGGTTATCTGGATTGCCTGCAGCTGGCTGAGTAGGCAAGACAGCCTTATAACGCGCATTCCTTACCAAGTTACTGAAATCAAACCTTGTCTGGTTTTTATCCACCGAAATGGGCAGGCTTAATTGTTTAACCATACCCCTCGGCGCACGAACCACAAATACAATTTCTTCATTCAACAACAACTGCCCATCTAGCTGCTCATGACCATGGTACTCAGCACGGGTGATTAACTGATTTTTTAATGACACTTCATCGATCAATATACCATCGCTGGCCAGCAGTTGAACGTTATCACTGGGTACAGCAGAGGCTTTGTTTTTAAAGTCTATTGGTAAATCAACCACCGCATGGTATTCAGCCACCAAGCCGCTTTGCGCTGTCCAGCTGAGTACCAGATAGTCAGCTTTAAATGCTGTCGCACGACCAGTTACAATCAAACAACCAACCAATAAAAACAGTTTATACATTCACACCTTTTTCCTTTAGCATTCACTTTTAAATAAATATGATTGTACATTTAGGACAAACACAAAGACAAGTCGGAATTTATATTTGCCAAATTTGCTTGGCTTTTATAACAAATATATTTATCAACTACATACAAAAACCTTGAATTATGGTATTTTATTAGTCGGTCAAACCCCTCTCTGGGGAATTTGTTTTTAAAAATTGTGGAGGATTTAATAATGACAGCTGAAGGTTTAATAATTATTTTATTGATTGGTGCCATTGCTGGTTGGTTGGCAGGGGTATTAATCAAAGGTTATGGTTTTGGTCTGGTGGCCAACATTGTGATAGGTATCATTGGTGCTTTTGTTGGTGGTTATATATTCAGTGCTTTGGGTATTTCAATAGCTGGCGGCATTTTAGGCAGCATCATTGTGGCGACCATTGGTGCCGTGGTGTTGTTACTGATTATTGGGGTCATCAGAAAAGCAACTCGATAACCCCCCGTAACAGCAGTACACACAAAACCCAGCATCAAGCTGGGTTTTGTTTTTTCAGCTGCAATAAAGGCAGTTTCTGCATAACCAACCGTTCAGCACGATCAAAATCAACTTGCTCAATGTCATCAATTCCGGTACTTAACTCAGTTAGAATTTTGGCTTGAATCTTGCCTCTTGCATAAGCTTCGGCATAAGGAATTAAGTGAAAAGACACCATAGAATACCGCGGGATGAAATACGCAGGTAGGCGCTGCTCCAGTTCAAAAGCTATGGCTTTTTTTAAGTGAAATTTAGGGTCATTTACTGATGAGCGCATCTCAATATAGTTTTCCAAAGCCATGTCAGCGATGGCGTTGCTGTTGTCCATGCGACTTTCGACAAATGCAGGCATGGCTGCATGCCAATCATCATTGTATGCATCCAAGGCTTGGTCCAGCGCCACACAGTCCTCGAACCCAGCATTCATGCCTTGACCATGAAATGGCACCACAGCATGTGCCGCATCGCCAATCAACACGGCATTTTTATACTGCCAATCAGCACAACGGATGGTACCCAGATAACCTGTTGGGTTATTAAAGTAATCATGTTCTAATTCAGGAATCAACGACTTGGCATCGGCAAAATACTGATCAAAAACCGCATTCAAAGCCGCTACATCACTGATTGAGGCAAAACTCACCGGACCCTCGTTGGGCATAAATAAAGTCAAGGTAAAACTGGCATCCGGATTAGGCAAACCAATCATCATGTAATCACCTCGCGGCCAGATATGCAGGGCTTCTTTTTCCAATTGAAACTCACCGTTTGGGCCCGGCGGTATATTCAGCTCTTTGTATGAGTGATCCAGCAGTTCTGATGAATATTCAGTCTCGTTGAGTCCTCGCATTGATTCACGAACCTGGCTGCCACCACCATCTGCACCAATTAAATAATCGTATTTCACGGTCAGTTTTTTATCTGAGGATTGGTGTTGAGTCAAGAATTGATCACGCTCAAAGTCAATCGATAAGCACTCATGCTTAAAAAAGAACTCAACTTGTCCAGTGGCTTCTGCAGCATCCCGTAATACACTGACCAAGCCCGCACGCGAAACGGAATAAATCACTTCCTCGGGTTTTTGACCATAGCTTTGTAATTTCAGTCGACCTACAACATCATGCAACATCCGGCCTTGCATTGGAATCAACAACGGTTTGACCTTATCCATCAGATTCAACCGTTCTAGTGCGTCTATACCACGGTTGGCCAACGCCAAATTGATTGAGCGGCCTGCAGAAATAGCTTCTTTTCTGATGTCTGGTAACTGCTCATAAACCGAAACTTGGTAACCACGTTTGGCTAAAAACAAGGCTTGCATGGACCCCACTAAGCCGGCGCCAATAATGACTATATGCTGCTTACCTGGTGTAGTTGAATTGTTCATAAAGCAGCCTGCAAAATGTCGACAAACTTGTAACAGTCTGTGTACGAGTTATACAAAGGTGTTGGTGCCACCCGAATGACATTAGGTTCGCGCCAATCACAGGTAACCCCTGCCGCCTCAATCGCATCAAACACGTCCTTACCTTGTTTATGTTCACTGCTGATACATACCGACAATTGACAACCACTCAATGCCTCATCAGGAGTAATGATTATCACTTGCTCTGGCAGTCTTCCTTCCAACAAAAACCGTAAATAAGCGGTTAATTGCTTCGATTTGTACCGAAGTTCGCCTATCCCGCCTGCTTGTTTAATGGTGTCCAGAGACGCTCGTATCGCTGCCAAAGACAAGATCGGCGGGTTGGATAACTGCCAACCTTCGGCCGATTGAATCGGTATAAACTGGTTTTCCATTTTGAAACGGCTGGCTTTGTCATGCCCCCACCAACCAGCGAAACGCGGCAAGTCGGGGTTGTCATGGTGTTTTTCATGCACAAAACAACCGGCCACTGAACCAGGGCCTGAGTTTAAATATTTGTATGTACACCATGCAGCAAAATCCACACCCCAATCATGCAACTGCATTTCTATGTTACCAGCGGCATGGGCCAAATCAAAACCAACTACAATGTCATGATGCTGTGCTGCATCAGCTATGGCTTGCATATCGAACACTTGACCGGTGTAATACTGCACTCCTGGTAACATAATCAAGGCCAGTTCATCGGCATGTGCATCAATGGTGGCCAGAATGTCTTCCAACTGCAAACAGGTTTCACCCTCACGTGGTTTGAGTAAGATCATGGCTTCATCCGCACTGTGGCCATGAAAGTTAACCTGTGATTCAACCGCATAATGGTCAGATGGAAATGCATGGTCTTCTATCAGCACTTTGAATTTCTTGGCCGTTGGCCGGTAAAAGCTGACCATCATGAAATGTAAATTAGCTGTTAGGGAGTTCATACAAACCACCTCAGCCGGCTTGGCACCAACCAATGCAGCTGATTCCGCAGCCAAAAACTCATGGTAGGGCAGCCAAGGAAAAGCGCCATCAAAATGCCCTTTAACACCCAGTTTTTGCCACTTGGTCAGTTCATCATTGAGGTACTCTGCTGTCAGCTTAGGTTGTAAACCCAAAGAGTTGCCGCACAAGTAAATTTCTTGCTGCTCGCTGTCCTTAAACGTTGGGATATGAAAAGCATCGCGCATAAATGCCAGTGGATCTTGTTGGTCTAATTTCTGAGCGAAAGCCAAACTGTCTTCAAAAGCCATGATTGAGGTACACAGGTGAAAGTGTTTATTATAAACAATTGAAAAGTAATGTGGTGTTGTCAGTAACAAAGCTGACTATTAACTATTGAACTACCGGGAACATTTCACTGCGCAGGCAAGCAGTGCCTAATACATGACAATTTTCTGATGTACAAGAAAGCACGAAGTAATTTCTATACACACCACCACCATTCCAGCTGAGATTTAATCAAATAATTTTTCGCTCAAGGCGCCAAACAAGTTAAAATCCACCACTCAATCCGCGCCCATAGCTCAGCTGGATAGAGTAGGTTAAAGTGGTTCACTTGCCTTCATTGTTGCGGAGCAACAAAACCAGCGGCCCTCACAATTTGGATTATTAAACATAATCCGGTTGGTCGGGAGTTCGATTGAATTGTCAGGAACAATTCAACCCGTTGGCTTGCCAACGACCCCAAAGGGGCGAAGTGCATGGATGCACGGAGCAATCTCTCTGGGCACCGTTCGGAGAACAGCTTGAGATTTATAAAATAATTACTGGCTCAATGCATTAAACAAGTTAAAATCCACCACTCAATCCGCGCCCATAGCTCAGCTGGATAGAGTAACCGGCTTCGAACCGGTTGGTCGGGAGTTCGAATCTCTCTGGGCGCGCCACTTTCCTATCTTATAACCTTTCATAAAACCTCAAAAATAACGCTTCTATGTAAGCATAGCTTAATCTATTATTTCATAAGACCTCAAGAAACTTCTTTACAACCCACGTAAAACAGGGGTATATTTGGGGGTACAAATTAGCCATTTTCGTCACTTTACAGAATGTACCCCCATAATGAGCCTTAATATAAGCAGTATCAACGCCTTAGAGCATAGGTCAAAAACCTATAAAATATTTGATGGTGGCGGCCTTTTTTTACTGGTTCACCCCAATGGTTCTAAGTATTGGCGGCTTAAATACCGCTACCAAGGCACTGAAAAAATTATTGCGCTGGGTACTTTTGGTAAAAATAAAAATCAAGTGACATTGGCCGAAGCCAGACAAAAAGCACAAGATATTAAGAAACAACTCAAAGATGGTATTGACCCATCAGAAAAGCGCAAACAAGATAAGATTGAAAATATTAATGCCTTTAGCAATATTGCACTTGAATGGATTGATAAAAAATCAAACAAGTGGACTACTGGCCACACCGAGGACGTAAAGCACACGTTAGAGCGCGATGTTTTCCCATACGTTGGCAATGAACCAATAAACAAGATCACCACTCAGGACTTGTTATCAGTTTTACGAAAAATTGAAAAGCGCGGTTCTTTAGAGGTTTTAAAGAAAATCAGACAACGTTGTAACAATATTTTTATCTATGCCAAAGTGATGGGTTATATCAGCAGTAATCCAGCTGAAGGCTTGGAGTTGGTATTAAAAAGTCCAGTGCGTAAGAATTTTAACAGCATAGAGTTATCAGAATTGCCCGAACTGGTAAACGCAATCAAAACACACGCACTAGAACCAACAACCAGAACTGGCTTATTACTGGCTTTATATACATTCCAAAGAACAAACGACATCCGCGGCGCATTGTGGACTGAGTTTGATTTAAAAGCTGGTTTATGGTCTATCCCAGCAAGTAGGCACAAAATGAAGCGTGACCAGCTTGTACCACTACCGAAGCAAGCCATTGAAGCATTGAAAGCCTTACATTCAATCACAGGCCAATTCCCTTTTGTATTTGCATCAACTCACAAACCGCTTAAACAGCCCATGAGTGAAAACGCCATGCTTTATGCACTGTATAGAATGGGTTTTCGCGGTCGCATGACAGTACATGGCTTCAGACACTTGGCATCAACCGCATTGAATGAAATGGGATATGACAGCAGATTTATTGAGAAGCAACTCAGCCACGAGGATAAAAACACTATACGCGGAACATACAACAAAGCAAAACACTTTCCTGAACGAGCCGATATGGTTCAGCAGTGGGCAGACTTTGTTGACAGGGCAGATGGATCAAATATTGTGCCAATTGGCTTAAAAAAGACTTAATACAAGTGAGCTTTTATATTGTATTTTGTATTTATTGCATAAATGGCTTTTCATTCTTTAAAAAATTTAATTAAAGCTTGGTTTTAAATATTTATATAATTTTCAACAACTTAGCTTTGTACCTGAAATTTTGTAATCTTTTTTATAATTAAAACAAAGGTAAATACATAAAAATAGAAAACTTAAAGCCGATTAGTTGATATAATTTTGATATGGGATGGTGCTGAATGCATTATCTTGAAGTTAGTTAGAGTGATGTCATTCTAGCTTGTAGATTAAAAGAGGATTAAAGACAAACCAAGATTGAATTAAACTACGACATAAAATTCAACCTTGGTTTTAATGTATAAATTGAAAGTTTCCGACTCTTAATTTAAATACCCAAATAAACAAAAAGTTTAATTAAGGTGACAGAATTGTCATCTAAAGGATACCAAAAGTAAAGAACTTTAACCACTTTTGTTACATCCGATTTATTGAATCTCATTGTTTATTTTCTTTAATTTTTCTTTTAAAGGCTGCAACTATCTATATGAAGTTGCATTTTTATATTTCCTTTATGAGAATATTTACATGAATACAATTAACAGTAAGTTAGTTTATCGCAACGATGAAGTTACCAACTTTTTAGCAATTTCACAATCAACCTTAGACAGGCTTGTCAAATCAGGCAAGATCAAAAGAATTAAATTATCCAATCAGGCGGTAGGTTATCGCAAGCAAGATGTTCAAAAGTTTTTAGACAATTGCAAGGAGGTTGGAAATGAATAGTTCAAATGAGCCTAAATACATAAGACCAAAAGAAGTGCGTGTAATGTTGGGCGGAATCAGTGCTGCAACATTATGGCGATACACCACCCAAACAGATGATTTTCCCAAACCAATCAAGCTTACAAAAAACGGTAGGGCGGTTGCTTACAATGCAAAAGAGCTTGAGGATTATTTAAACAGCAAATGTTTGGAGCGTCATAATGGATAAACTTCAAAATAATCATGATTTGGGATGCCGTGAGGGTGGTTCTTACGGTTTAAAAGACTTTAGCCCTAACAAGGGTGCAGGTTTTAAAAGAAAAGTTTGCCAGACACCCTTTAGCATGGGTTTAACTCAAATACCTACACCAATAGAAAAAGCGGTAGAAAACCCCAAAAGCTTAAGGCTTGCTATCAATGCAAAATGTTTTGATTGTATGGGCTGCGGTTTTGATGGTCATCCAGCTAATGAAATTAGAAATTGTGAAATTTCAGATTGTTCTTTATGGCCACATAGACCATACAGGAAAAAGAAGCGCAATAAACCCCAAAGTAGTGAGGTGTTGAAATGATAGGTGAACAACAAACGCGCTCACTGGTTTTAGATATTGCTTCAGATATAAAACTCTGGCGTTGGATTGGTTCTGGTTCTTTTGAATTGGTTTTTGATGTTGGCAGTGGCTATATAACCAGCTATAAATCTGATGATGTTGGGTATTTTGCAAATTTGCTTTGTGTCAATGGTCACTTTAAAGACCATGACACCGCAATAAAAAGCCTGAATCAAGGCGTATTGTCATGAAGTGGGATTTTGAGCCGAAAATTAAAGAGGGTGAATATCAGGTGGTCTATTTTGGCCACCGTTTTGAGCAAAAGTTTGGCAACCCTAAACTGCTATTGCAATTCACTATTGCTGAATTAACCGAGTATGAAAACGCTGTATTAACCAAGTATTTTCCTATAAAGAAGTTTAATAAAAAAAACGGCTTCAGGGTTAGCAAGGCGCAAGAATTTGCAACCTTTTGGTTTTCAGTGTTTCCAGATCATGACTTTTCAAGAATGGATAGGTTTCATTTAACCAAGCTGAAAGGGCTGGTATTAGTTGCGGTCGTAAAAGATAGGGTTTTAGATTGGCAACAAAAAGAAATACCCTTACCACTTAGAACTTCTAAAGTTGTGAAATTGAAGCCTTTATGATTTGCCATTTTTTACTTTTAGTTATCACGCCCAATGCTAATGCTGGCAACGTTTTATAGCACCTTTTTTTACTTGGTGTTATAGAGTAGAGTTGAGATGATTAGATGGGAAAAGAAAAGATATAAATAAGAGTAAATGATTTTAACTGTTTTCCAGCGTGGTTGTAGGTGCTGGAATTACCATTATAACTATTAAAGCCTACTATACCCCAAAGAGCCAGATTGTAATATTAAGGTTCTTTGGGGAAACCACCAAAGCCATTAAGTCAATTTTAACAACAGATTGCCCTTAGTGTAATGGCTTAGCTTTTAAAGCTCATTTGGCTGTGTGACCATCTTTCTCTAGTGCTTTCAGTATGGTTTTGACCGCGCCTTTTGCGTCCCCTTTTTCACTAACAAAGAATGTACCTCCAGCTTTTACAACAATATCAGCCATCCAAGCTGTTTTACCGTTTGAAGGATCAAACAATATGGCACTGAATTCAGCTTTAGATTTTGCATAGTTGGTGGTGTATGTATTTGAATTAGTCTGAGCGTTACCATTAAACCTTGCGCTGTTGGGTGTTGTTTGCTGAACTGTTCCGTTTATGTTGGTGTTAGAAAAAGTGTTTTTCATTATTGGAATCACTTGCTTGGTTGACATCCCTGGTGTTATCACTAAAACAGAGTCAATGCCGTATTGAGTAATTCTACTATCTATCTGCTCATAACTCCATTTCCTTGTGGGTGGAAAAAGGGCTGAATATAAAGATACCTTCATGCCTTTTTTAGTGAAATACTTTTCAACTCTCTTTTCAATTTCAATTCTCATTGATGATGAAGCATTGCTAACATGAACAAGTGTATGTTTAGGCTGAAAATTTATATAGTCTGGGTCTGTAAAGCTCTGGTAATCACTAGAGCGAAAAGCTGAACTGTTTAAGCTGAACAATAAAAAAGCTATGCAGCTAATAGTTTTCATAAGTCTACTCCAAATATACAATCATAAGTTTTTAGTTTAATTAAGTACATGAAAACCAGATAAATTATTTAATTGTAGGAAAATATTGACTAATAATTCAGAAAATATGTGTGTAAGAGCCTTTGTTAAGTTGCGATAATGCTAATCATGGTCACTGGCTTACTACTGTAAACCGACTTGTACAGTCAGGTGTTAGGTTTGTTCAGTGATCAGTCTTAGTCTTATATCGGGAACAATTAATTTTTGGACACTATAAAAAAGGGTTTTCTTACACAGTAAAAAGAGTAGTTTCTTGTCACTATAAAAAAGGTGGCTTTAAAAGAAGCCCAAACACACGCTCAAAGTTTTTATTCTGCGGATGTAGAAAAAAGGTTAAGCACACGAATGTAGGTAATAATAACTTCAGGTTTCATTCATACCCCCCCTTAGAAGCACATCATAGAATATATATCCTACGGATTTAAAAAAAGTATTAAGCACACGGGTTAACACATTAGAATAAACTTCTTAATTAAACAACAACAACCCCCTCAGGCCATAAATCTGGCGATACCTTGCACTCGTAAGCCCCCGTAAGATAATGGCTTTAGAAGTACCTTTATTGAACCATACGGGGATAGCTGAAAGTAATCACATGTCAATGTGGTGTAACGAAAGCCCAGCTAAATATTTACATTCACAATATTTCATTTTTGGTTTTAAAATTCTGGAAATTTGAAGCAGTCGAAATGAAAAACAGGGGTATATATGGGGGTATAAAATTTTAATCAGATGCGTAAAGTATTTATTATCAATAAGTTATATGCTTAGTATGACGCCCTCTGGGCGCGCCATCTCTTTCAAACACCTTGCCTAAACAATAATCAATAGCAGATTCAGCAGCGCCGACAGGTTCAGTGGTTTAAAGCTGTTGTCATCGGTTGCTTGTGTAAGCTGGTGGTATAATTACCTGTATAACATACGATACAGAGGTGACGTGATGCAAAAACAGTTTTGGCTGGATGTTTGGGACAATAATGACATTGGCTTTGATCAAAAGGCTGTGAATCCTTTATTGGAAAATCACATCAAGGCGTTGAACCTGGCAGCAGGAGACAGTGTTTTTGTGCCTTTGTGTGGCAAGTCAGTTGATATGGTTTGGTTGCTTAAACAAGGCTACAAAGTGGTTGGGGTCGAGCTGAGTCAGGCAGCCATCGAACAATTTTTTGCTGCGCTCAAGGTTAAACCTGAGGTTTGGACGGATCAATCATTTAAACGGTACTCAGCGCAAAACATTGAAATACTCGTGGGAGATTATTTTCAGCTGACCGATGACTTGGTTGGCCCTATTGATGCAATCTATGATCGCGCTTCTTTGGTGGCTTTGCCCAGCGAGATGCGCGCTGAATACGCCAAGCACCTGGTAAAAATCAGTGACAGTGCGCCACAGATGTTGATTACTTTTAACTACGACCAAAGTCAACAAGATGGACCACCTTTTGCCATCAGCGAGGCTGAAATTCAACAACATTATGCCACGCCTTATCATGTGACTTTATTGGACAGCGTCGAAGTGCAAGGCGGCTTGAAAGGTGGTTGTCAGGCCAAAGAACAGGTCTGGTTGTTAAAATAATCAACTTAACATGCAATGACCGCCACCTTTCGACAAGCTAAAGGTGGTGGTTGCTTGCTGTCTTTACTTTTTCTTCGGTAAATACAAATCAGTGATGGTACCTTCAAACATTTCAGCACTCATGGCCACAGATTCTGCCAAAGTTGGGTGTGGATGAATGGTCAACGCAATGTCAGCCGCTTCACAGCCCATTTCAATGGCTAAACACAGCTCACTGATTAATTCACCGGCATTGGTACCGACGATGCCTGCGCCAAGTATGCGATTGGTTTCTGGGTCAAATAATAACTTAGTAAAACCTTCGGTGCGGTCATTACCAATCGCTCGACCTGAAGCCGCCCATGGGAACTTGCCCACTTCGTATTCAATGTCCTGTGCTTTGGCTTCAATTTCCGTTAAGCCGACCCAAGACACTTCAGGATCGGTGTAAGCCACTGAAGGAATCACCAAGGCATCAAAGAAGACTTTCTGGCCATGTGCTACTTCAGCAGCCACTTTCGCTTCGTGGGTTGCTTTGTGCGCCAACATGGGCTGGCCTACTATGTCACCAATGGCGAATATATGATTGACGGTGGTGCGCATTTGTTTGTCTACCGGGATAAAACCACGCTCGGTGACTTCTATACCGGCTTTTTCTGCATCCAGCAATTTACCATTGGGCACTCGGCCGACGGCAACCAAAACACGGTCATAAGTGACTTTATCTTTGCCATCAAATTCAACTTCAAGACCCTTTTTACTGGCAACACAAGCAGTGACTTTCGATTTGAGCTTGATTTCTTTGTATTGTTTTTTGATGTGTTGCATCAATGGTCTGACCAAGTCTTTATCCGCACCTGGTATGATCTGGTCCATCATTTCAACAATGGTGATTTCAGTGCCCAAGGCTGAATACACTGCGGCCATTTCCAAACCAATGATGCCACCACCGATGATCAACATGCTGTCTGGTATTTCACGCATTTCTAATGCATCGGTAGAATCCATCAAACGTTCATCATCCCACGGCATGCCAGGTAATTTAAACACCTGTGAACCCGCTGCAATGATGCATTGTTTAAAAGTCAATTGTTCGCCATCAATGCTCACAGTGTGGGCATCGATAAATTTGGCTTCACCGGTTTTGCGTTTAACTTGCCGTTGTTTGGCCATTTGTCCCAGGCCACCGGTTAATTTATCTACCACCGATTGTTTAAAGCCGAGCAATTTTTCACGGTCAATTTTAGGCGCCGAAAAGGTCACGCCATGAGCACCCATGCGCTCGGCTTCACGAATGATGGTTGCTGTGTGTAACAGTGCTTTTGAAGGGATACAACCCACATTCAAACATACCCCACCCAAGGAGTCATACCGTTCTACCAAGGTCACATCCATGCCCAAATCAGCCGCACGGAAAGCCGCTGTATAACCACCAGGTCCTGCACCAATCACCAACAACTCGGTGTCATAATCCCCTTCATCGTCGGCTGTATTGGACTGTTGTTTAGTCGTTGATGCCGAAGATTCAGTGGCTGTTTGGCTGGCCGTTTTTTCAGCAACTGTTGTTTCAGGCTCAGGCTCATCAACCACTGACGGTGCTGCAACTTCCATGGTACCAATCACCTGACCAATCGACACTTCATCACCTTCCTTGATGTCAATCGACTTAATGGTACCGGCTTGAGGACTGGGAATTTCCATGGTGGCTTTGTCACTTTCCAAAGTAACCAGCGATTGGTCTTGTTCAACTGAATCACCCACCTTAACCAATACCTCAATCACGGGTACGTTATCGAAGTCGCCTATTTCTGGAATTTTTATCTCTGTGATATTACTCATTGTTTTCTCTGTTGCTGGTTGTAGTCATGCTGATAATTAAAACCTGTCTTTGCTGAATTTAAGCACTCATTTGCCTCGTCGTAGTTTATCAGAATATGCAAAACTATTCGTTCTAAACCACACCCAATAAATCAGCAATTAAACCCAGCAGGAAAATACAAACAGCCCTTTAAGTGCCATCCCAAAGTGGAACGCCTAAGGCAAGGGCCAATGTTTCTGCATCTTCGATGATGGCCTGGTGCTTACCATGATCAATGACATTGATTCTGCTGGTGTCTTTTAACACCAAATTTATTTCATAACTGTAGTAAGAACTGTTTTTTCCGCGCACCCTTTCTTTGATGACTTGGACAGCTTGTACGTCTTTGAGGTGAGTCAAAGCATGTTTTTTATTGCCTTCTTGGTGCATCATGTGTACAGGCTTTTTACGTGCTTTGTAATAGCAGCCATAAAAGGTATCAAACACCCTGGGTATGGTAAAGAAATGCAACATGAATAACCCAGCCGCTAAAAATATACCGCCAAAAAGTACGGCAAAACCAACCATGCCCCAATCTTGCATACCGCCTTTAACAAACACAATCACTGGAATCAATATGCCCAACAAACCAACCAAGGTAAACAAGCCAGCAAATAAATAAGCCCCTTTGGTACATTTAAAGACCAGCAGGTCAGGGTTACTGGCATCCAGTCGATGGGTTTGAAAGTTTGCCCCACCACCTTTGAGCGGGTACCAATCAGTCAGCTGTGCAGCAGGGTGTTCGAACACATCAGGGTCAACTGTCTTGGCTGCATGCTTTTGCGCCGCTTCAATTAACTTTTTAAACCGTTCGAACACCTGCGGGTCCTTACAACAACATTTTCTTCATGTCTGATAAAATGCTGGATAAATACACGATAAAACGTGCTGCATCAGCACCATCAATCACTCGGTGGTCATAACTCAATGACAAAGGTAACATCAGCTGTGGCTTAAACTCAGTGCCATTCCATATAGGCTTGATGTTCGATCTAGAAACGCCCAATATAGCCACTTCAGGTGAATTAATGATTGGTGTAAATGCAGTACCACCAATCCCACCTAAAGATGAAATTGATATGCTGCCACCTTGCATGTCGCTGGGTGCCAGTTTGCCCTCACGGGCTTTGATAGAAATGTCGCGCATTTCTTTGGCGATTTCAAACACCTCTTTTTTATCACAATCACGAATCACAGGTACCACCAATCCATTGGGGGTATCAACAGCAATGCCGATGTGGAAGTATTTTTTATAAATCAGGTTCTCACCATCAACATCCAAAGAGCTGTTGAATTTAGGGAATTTTTTCAGTGCTTTGGCCATCGCTTTTACAATGAACGCCAAAGGTGTCAGACTGAATCCTTGGGCTTTGGCATCGGCCTTGTTTTCATTGCGGAAGGCTTCTAATTCAGTGATGTCGGCTTCATCGTACTGAGTCACATGTGGAATTCGCACCCAATTGCGGTGCAAGTATTTACCAGATATTTTTTGAATGCGGCTCAATGGTTGGCTTTCTACTTCACCAAACTCCGTGAAATCAACAGCCGGAAAAGGTGGTACATCAAAAGTCGAGGTCACCACAGTTTGTCCGCCAGACTGCAAGGCGGTTTTGATGTGCTGCTTAACATCTTCTTTGGTGATGCGGCCTTTACGACCAGTGCCAGTTACGGTGCTGATTTCCACCCCCAGTTCTCGCGCAAACTTACGCACTGAAGGAGAAGCATGCGCCAAGCGATCACTTGGGTGCAAGGGTATTTCTACTGGCACTGGTGGCGGCTTTGGTGCTGCTGGTAATTCAGGTGCTGCAGACTTTTGCTCAGGTACCTCAGTTTTCTCAGCAGTTTTCTTGGCATCTTCTGCTGGCTGACTGGTTTGTTCAGCTGCAGACTGACTTGGTGTGTCATTTGTAGCAGCGGATGTTTTGAGCTTAATCATTGGACTGCCCTCAGATACCATGTCACCTTCTTTGATTAACACCGCCTCAATGGTGCCAGCCTCTGGACTGGGCACTTCAATAGTGGCTTTTTCAGACTCCAAAGAAATGATGGCATCTTCAGCTGCAATCACATCACCCACTTTGACCAACACCTCAATCACTTCAACTTCATTGAAGTCACCAATGTCTGGCACGTTTATTTGTTTGCTATCACTCACAATTATTTCCTCTTATCGATGCTTACAGCGTTCTTGGATCGGCTTTATCAGCATCAATCTCATAGATTTTTTTGGCTTTAGCCACAGCTGTTTTAGGCAAGTCTCCCGCCTTAACCAACTCAACCACCGTGGTGTAGGCAACGTGGTTACGACTGACTTCAAAGAATTCGCGCAATGATTCACGGGTGTCGCTGCGACCAAAACCATCGGTACCTAAAGTGCTGTAGGTACCAGGCACCCAAGGTCTGATTTGTTCGGCAAAATCATGGGTGTAATCAGTGGCAGCAATCACTGGCCCTGGTTGTTTTTCTAAACACGTTTCGACGTAACTCTTGCGTGGTTCTTTATCCGCATTTAAACGGTTGTACCTGCTCACAGACTGGGCTTCACGCTTCAACTCAGTCAGCGAAGGCACACTCCAAACATCACAACTGACTTTGAAGTCTTGTTGTAATAATTCAGCCGCTGCTTCCACTTCTCTTAAAATGGTACCAGAACCCAACAACTGGGCTTTGATTTTGGCTTTACCGCCGTCTTTCAATAGGTACATGCCTTTGATGATACCTTCTTCTTGGCCTTTGACCATTTCAGGGTGCGGATAATTTTGGTTCATCAAAGTCAGGTAAAAATACACGTCTTCATTGTCACCATACATGCGTTGTAAACCGTACTGAATGATCACTGCCACTTCATGGGCATAGGTTGGGTCATATGAAATACAGTTTGGCACTGTTGATGCAATCAGGTGTGAGTGGCCGTCTTGATGCTGTAAGCCCTCGCCATTGAGCGTGGTTTTACCAGCAGTACCACCCAACAAAAAGCCTTTGGCCCGCATGTCTCCAGCGGCCCAACACAAATCCCCAACCCGCTGGTGGCCAAACATTGAATAGTAAATGTAAAACGGAATCATGGCGACATTGTAATTGGCATAAGATGTGGCAGCCGCTATCCAAGAGGACATGGCTCCGGCTTCGGTGATGCCTTCTTGCAAAATTTGACCATCAACAGATTCCTTATAAAACATCAACAGCTCGGAATCCACAGGTTTGTAATTTTGACCTTGGTGTGAATAGATACCCAATTGTCTGAACATACCTTCCATACCAAAAGTTCTGCCTTCATCACACAAGATCGGTACGATTCGTTCCTTAATCGCTTTATCCCTGAGCAGTAATGACAAAGTTCTGACAAAGGCCATGGTGGTGGAAATTTCACGGTCACCCGTACCTTTAAGGATGCTTTCAAATGCCGATAAAGGTGGAACTTGAAGCAGTTCGTTTTTAACTTCACGTTTAGGTAGGTAACCACCCAATTCTTCGCGACGTTGTTGTAAATACTTGATTTCTGCTGAATCTTCAGCCGGTTTGTAATAGGGCACTTCTTCCAGTTGTTCGTCCTTGATTGGCACCCTGAACTTATCTCTGAACTCTCTGATTGAGTCAGTGTCCATCAGTTTTTGTTGGTGGGTGGTGTTGGCCGCTTGACCTGAATGACCCATGCCATAACCTTTCACTGTTTTGGCTAAAATAACTGTGGGTATGCCAGTGGTTTCATTGGCCTCAGCATATGCTGCAAACATTTTATGGGGATCATGACCACCACGATTTAACCGCCAAATATCGTCATCAGTCATGTTCGACACCATGGCTTTTAACTCAGGGTATTTCCCAAAGAACTGTTCTCTGACAAACGCCCCGTCTTTGGATTTATAGTTTTGGTAATCACCATCAACTGCTTCTTCCATGCGCTTACGCAATAAACCGTCTTTGTCTTTAGCCAGTAACTTATCCCAGTAAGAACCCCAGATGACTTTGATTACATTCCAACCAGCACCACGGAACACGCCTTCCAATTCTTGAATGATTTTGCCGTTACCACGAACGGGGCCATCTAAGCGTTGTAGGTTACAGTTAACTACAAACACCAAGTTATCGAGTTTTTCACGTCCAGCCAATGAAATGGCACCCAATGATTCAGGCTCATCGGTTTCACCATCGCCGAGGAAGCAATAGACTTTTTTATCGGTCTTTTCAATCAAGCCACGGTTCTGTAAATACTTCATAAACCGTGCTTGATAAATGGCTTGAATGGGACCCAAGCCCATTGAAACAGTGGCAAACTGCCAAAAATCAGGCATCAACCATGGATGCGGGTATGAAGACAAGCCTTGACCATCAACTTCACGTCTGAAATTATCCAATTGTTGTTCATCCAAACGCCCTTCCAAGAATGCTCGGGCATAAAAACCAGGTGCACAGTGACCTTGAACGTACAACAAGTCACCACCTGATTCATGTTCTGCACCTCGGAAAAAGTGGTTGAAACCAACATCATAAATGGTTGCAGCCGAAGCAAATGACGCAATGTGACCACCCAACGCGCCTGGGCGGCGGTTGGCTCTGACCACCATGGCCATGGCATTCCAGCGAATGATGGCACGGATGCGCCACTCTAAATCACTGTTACCAGGTGACTTCTTCTCTTCACCCACAGGGATGGTATTCAAGTAAGCAGTGGTCGCCTGGTAGGGTAAATGACCGCCTGAACGTCGATTTAAATCAATCAACTGTTCAATCAAAAAATGTGCCCGCTCTGGACCTTCTTCGTTGATGACCGCGGTGAGTGCGTCTAACCATTCCTGAGTTTCAGTTTGGTCCAAGTCTGGGGTGGTTTTAATGTTTGTCATAGCTTTATCTGGTTTCTTAATCTGGAATATTATTCTTGAATGCTTTCATGGCTGATTTTTTGTGCATCAACTGCAGCAATAGCCACCATGTTAACAATTCTCCGCACCGATGATGATGGACTCAATACATGAGCTGGCAAGCGCGTCCCCATCAACATAGGCCCAACGGTCACACCTTGTGAAAAATATCTTATCATGTTCAACGCCATGGTGGCTGAATCTAGGTTTGGCATGATCAATAAATTGGCCTTTTGTGCATAATTGGCATTCGGAAATACATGCTTTCTGATGTTCGGCATCAATGCATATTCGGCATCCATCTCACCTTCAACCGCCAAATCTGGCGCCATTTGTTTGATCAACTGCAGCGCCTTACGCATTTTATCAGGGCTGTTACCTTCACGGGTACCAAAATTAGAATAGGACATCAGTGCCAAACGTGGTGTTTTACCAAACGCCTTTACTCGCTCGGCTGCGCTGATGGCCATGTGCGCAATTTCTTCCGCTGATGGGTTTGGGTTGACGTTGGTGTCAGTGATGAAATAACTGCCGACATCAGTGGCCACAGCACTGAGCCCTGATGGGGTTTGGTCTTCCAAGCCAATGACATCAGTGATGTGCTGCAATACTTTTTTGAAGCGACCCGTTAAACCGGCCAACATGGCATCAGCTTCACCCCGTTTGACCATCAATGCTGCAATTACAGTGGTGCGGGTTCTGACCATGGCTTTGGCTATTTGGGGGCTGACACCTTGGCGTTCCATGATGCTGTGGTACAAGCTCCAGTATTCTTTAAAACGCGGGTCATCTTGGGGGTTGACCAGCTCAAAATCACGACCAATTTCCAAATTCAAGCCAACCCTTTTGATGCGTTGGTTAACCACATCAGGGCGGCCAATCAAAATAGGTCGAGCCAATCGGTCATTATTGATTACCTGTACAGCACGCAGTACACGGTCATCTTCACCTTCAGCCAACACCACACGCTTCATGTCTTTACGCGCAGCATCAAAAACTGGCCGCATCAACAATCCACTTTGGTAAACAAATTCATTGAGCTGATGTTCGTACTCACTCATGTCTGTGATGTCGCGGGTGGCCACGCCACTTTCCATGGCTGCTTTGGCCACTGCTGGTGCAACATGAATTAAAATACGTGGATCAAATGGTTGCGGGATCAAATACTCACGACCAAACTTAAGCTCTTTACCACCATAGGCCTTGCTGCTCACCTCGCTGACTTCCATACGTGCCAGTTGTGCCAAAGCATGAACACAAGCCGTTTTCATCGCTTCATTGATGTGTGTTGCACCCACATCCAAAGCACCTCGAAAAATGTAAGGGAAACACAACACGTTGTTCACTTGGTTTGGGTAGTCTGAACGACCCGTGGCAATGATGGCATCAGGACGCACTTCTAGAGCCAGATCTGGCATGATTTCAGGAATTGGATTGGCCAAGGCCATAATCAGTGGGTCTGCGGCCATAGGCAGTATCATTTCTGGGGTCAATACCCCCGCCACCGACACACCCAAAAACACATCAGCACCAACCAAAGCTTCTGCGACTGTTTGTTGTTGAACGCCTTTGGCATAGGCGCGTTTGCGGTCAGATTCCAAATCTTCACGGCCTTCATACAGCACGCCAGCAGAATCAGACACTGTGATGTTTTCGATTTTCATACCCAAAGTAACCAACAAATCCAAACAAGCCATGCCTGCAGCGCCAGCACCAGAAGTGACTAATTTCACCGCTGCGATGTCTTTGCCTACCACGTGTAATGCATTGATTACTGCTGCACCACAAATAATGGCTGTGCCGTGTTGGTCATCATGAAAAACCGGCACTTTCATGCGTTTTTTCAGTTTTTCTTCAATGTAAAAACATTCGGGCGACTTGATGTCTTCTAGGTTGATACCGCCAAAAGTGGGTTCCAAAGCGGCAATGATATCGATTAACTTGTCAGGGTCTTTTTCATCAATCTCTATATCGAATACATCGATACCCGCAAACTTCTTGAACAACACCCCTTTGCCTTCCATCACTGGTTTGGCTGCCAATGGACCAATATCACCCAAGCCCAAAACAGCGGTGCCATTGGTAACAACCGCCACCATATTGGCGCGCGATGTATAGTCAGCTGCACAGGCAGGGTCTTCGTAGATGGCCATCGATGGCGCAGCCACACCTGGCGAATAAGCCAAGGCCAAATCTTGTTGTGTATTCAACGCCTTGGTGGCGGTGATTTTAATTTTACCCGGTGTTGGATGTTTATGGTAATCCAAAGCCGCTTGCTTGATGTCTTCTCTTAGACTCATGGTTGTCCCCAAGGTTGTCATTGAGACAGCAACGTCCAACGCTTAAACTCAGCCATGGACGTTGTTGTTATTTAATTAACCACTGCCTCATCCTGAGGCCGTGATTAAATACTTTTTGAAAACTTATTCTTGTTCAAGTTTGGCTTCGTACTGCCCCATTGCTGCCAAACCATTCATGCGTGAACGGTGCAACAGTTCTGCCTGTGCAGCTTTGACATTGTCTTGTGGGTTTGCACCCCAAACTTTTAAGGCGGATGATTGCAAAGCACGACCATAAGAAAAACTCAGTGGCCAAGGCAAATCACCCATGCGATTCATTGCATCCAAATGTTCCGTGGCCTCTAATTCAGACTGGCCGCCTGACAAGAACACTATACCAGCCAATGAAGCAGGAACTGTATTAAAGAAACAGTCCAAGGTGGCTTCGGCCACTTCATCCACATCAGCTTGTTCAGCACAATCAGGACCCGGTACCACCATGCTTGACTTCAAAATACAGGCTTCTAAAACTACATTTTGTTCAAACAACTGGTCAAATAAAGTCTTCAAGGTCAATAAAGTGACCTCATAAGCTGTTTGGATGTCATGATCACCTTCCATCAACACTTCAGGCTCAACCATGGGCACCAAGCCAGCCTCTTGACACAAAGCAGCATAACGCGCCAGTGCATGACAGTTGGCATCAATACAAGCTTGTGATGGGTTGTCTTCACTGATAGTAATCACTGCACGCCATTTGGCAAAGCGCGCACCCAACTCGTAATATTCGTTCAAACGGTCACGCAATCCATCCAGACCTTCTGTGATTTTTTCGCCTTCGAAACCAGCCATTGGGTGAGCGCCTTTATCTACTTTGATGCCAGGAATAACACCATTGTCTTGCATGACTTGGGTGAATGGAACACCATCAGCAGATGACTGACGTAAGGTTTCATCGAATAAAATAGCGCCTGAAATGTGTTCACCCAAATCCGGGGCACTGAGTAACATGTGACGGTAATCACGGCGATTTTCTTCAGTACAATCGACGCCAATGGCATCAAACCGTTTTTTACAAGTTCCTGTACTTTCGTCAATGGCTAAAATACCACGACCTGGAGCCACCATGGCAGCAGCTGTTTCAATCATTTCATTCAATTTATCTGTCATCTTCTGTTCCTATCTAGTGTTTGGTTAACTTTTACTGTTGGGCTGATTTGGCCACTTGCTCCAATACCGCCACAGCGGGTAGCTTTTTGCCTTCTAAAAACTCAAGAAAAGCGCCACCACCGGTTGAAATGTACGATAGTTTATCCGTTATTTGATATTTATCAACCGCTGCGAGCGTATCTCCGCCTCCAGCCATGGAAAAACCTGTTCCTTGCGCAATACCCAAGGCCAAAGTGCGGGTGCCTTCACCGAATTGGTCGAACTCAAAGACCCCTACTGGACCGTTCCAAATCACTGTACCAGCCTGTTGTGCCATGGCCGCATATTTGGCCGCTGTTTTAGGGCCAATGTCTAAAATCATTTCTAGTGGTCCTACATCAGCCACATCCTTAATCAATGCCTGTGCATCTTCACTGAATGCAGTCGCCACCACCACATCTGTTGGAATGGGTATTTCACGACCAGCTTGTTGGGCTTGGGCTATCAACGCTTTGGCCTCTGCAACCAAATCTGGCTCATACAAAGACTTACCCACCGCATAACCCGCGGCTGCGATGAAAGTGTTGGCGATACCACCACCGACAATTAATTGGTCAACTTGCTTAGACAAGGTATCCAACAGCTTTAACTTGGTGGAAACTTTAGAGCCACCAACAATGGCCAACATCGGCCGTGCAGGGTGTTCTAAACCTTTGGTCAAGGCCTCAAGCTCACCAGCCAACAAAGGACCCGCACAGGCCAATGGCGCATACTTAGCCACGCCGTGAGTGGATGCATGGGCGCGATGGGCGGTACCAAAAGCATCCATCACAAACACATCACACAGCTTTGCCAAGCTTGCTGCCAAACCATCGTCGTTGGCTTTTTCTCCAACATTAAAGCGGATATTTTCCAGCAACACCACCTCACCAGGTTCTACAGCAACACCAGCTTGCCAATCAGTGATTAAGTGCACTTTTTGATTCAAGGCCAAACTCAGGTAATCAGCCACTGGCTGTAATGAAAACCCAGATTCGGGCTGACCTTCAGTGGGCCTACCCAAATGCGACATCACCATCACTGCTGCACCTTTTTCCAAAGCCAGTTTAATGGTTGGTAACGAAGCCACAATCCGTTGGTCACTGGTGACTACGCCGTTTTTAATTGGCACGTTTAAATCTTGTCTGATCAACACTTTTTTGTGCCGCAAGTCTTGATCTGCCATCAATTTTACTTTCATCGTTGAGCCTTCTATTTTCCTGTTATAAAGCTGTTTCAGTTGTTTTTTTACTTGGCCCGCATCAACACCAATGAAACATCCAGCATACGATTGGCAAAAGCCCATTCATTATCATACCACGCCAACACTTTAACCAATTTGCCTTGGTTCACTCGAGTCATGGTGGCATCGTAAATGGAAGACGCTGGATTGTGGTTAAAATCTACAGAAACCAAAGGTTCATCACAGTATGCCAATACCGCAGACTTTTCGGCTGCCAATTTTACCACTTGATTGACTTCTTCGACTGAAGTTTCTCGACTCGCTATGAAAGTTAAATCCACAGCCGATACGTTGATGGTAGGAATGCGCATGGCATAACCATCAAGTTTACCGTTTAATTCAGGTAGCACCAAGCCAATTGCCACTGCTGCCCCAGTCTTGGTAGGAATCTGGCTGAGGGTGGCTGCACGGGCACGGCGCAAGTCTTTGTGGTAAGTATCAGACAGCACTTGGTTGTTGGTATAAGCATGGATGGTGGTCATCAAACCTGACTCTAAACCAATTTGTTTATGCAAGGCCTGCGCCAAGGGCGACAGGCAGTTGGTGGTGCAAGAAGCATTTGAAATCACCTGGTGCGCCGAGGTTAACACATTGTCATTGACGCCAAACACCACAGTGGCATCAACTTCACCATCTGCAGGTGCTGAAATAATCACTTTTTTTGCCCCCGCATCGAGGTGCTTAGCCGCCAGGGCTCGACTGCGGAATTTTCCGGTACATTCCAACACCACATCAATATTTAATTCACTCCAAGGCAGTTCGGCTGGATTGGCTTTGTCCAACAACTGAATGTGGTCACCATTGACCACCAAATGATCTCCATCAAGTTTAACATCGGCATTGAACCGCCCATGTGCAGTGTCGTGCTGAGTTAAGTGCCGCATCGCAGTGGGGTCACCCAAGTCGTTGATGGCAACAATTTCAATTTCGTTGGTTCGATCGTATTCGTACAAAGCCCGCAGTATGCATCGGCCGACCCGACCATACCCGTTAATGGCTATTCTGGTTTTCATATTTTTCTCACTTTTATATTTATCTATTTTCATCTGTATATCTGATGTTGTTTATTAATTTTTCAATACCAACCCAGAAGTGAACAACCTACACAGCAATCAGCAGCATTAAGCTGCGGATTGTTTGGCATCAAAAATACCAGAAAGTTATACAACTCTTTTCAACCATTCTACAGTTTTATTGTTATTTATTGAATCCCAATTAAATGAACTTACTTGGAGACTGTGGACGCTCAGAAATGCTGAGGCTGGCAATAAACCAATGCGCTTTGGGTTTTACCTAGCCAGATAAAACAAAGGCCCAGTTATAGCAACTGAGCCTTGGAATAAAATAAATTAAGCTTGGCTTATTTATTGGGTTGAATTTCTCCTGACTTCAGTTTAGCCATGTATGTATTCAGTTCTCGCTTAACGACCGGCGCCAAGAAATACAGACCAATGATATTTGGAAAAGACATGGCAAAAATCATCGCATCAGAGAAGCTGATTACCGCACCCAGATCCATCGAGGAGCCAATCACTACAAACACCAAAAACATCCAGTTATAAATGGTGACCTGTTTCTTGCCTTGACCAAACAAGAATGTAAATGCTTTTACGCCATAGTATGACCAAGCAATCATGGTAGAAAAAGCAAACAGCACAGCAGCCACCGTCAACACATAAGGAAACCAAAATACCGCACTACCAAATGCAGCTGAAGTTAACTCAATGCCCTGAACTGTTTTATCTGGCTCAGCTGGAATGAATCCGGTGATGCCAATTACCAACGCAGTGATGGTACACACCACAACCGTATCAATAAATGGCTCATACAAAGCCACCAAGCCTTCTGTCACCGGCTCATTGGTTTTAACCGCTGAATGGGCAATTGAGGCCGAGCCTACACCGGCTTCATTCGAGAATGCCGCACGGGTAAAGCCAACAATCAATACGCCAACTATGCCACCAAATACTGAATCTTTGTTAAAAGCACCTGCATAAATATCGGCAAATGCATCACCAACATGCTCAATGTTCATACCAATAATAACCAAGCCAGTGATGACATAGACCAAGCCCATAAAAGGCACTAATTTAGAAGTTACACGCGCAATACTTGTGATGCCACCCATGATGGTGACGCCAACCAGCGCAGCCACGACAATACCAAACAACCAACCATAGTTAAATAAAACACTGGAATCACCACCGGTTACACTGACCAATTGCTGAAAAGATTGGTTGGCTTGGTACATGTTGCCACCACCCAGTGAACCACCGACACACATGATGGCAAAAAAGACCGCTAAAAACTTACCAAAACCAGGCATGCCTTTCTCTTTAAAGCCTTTAGTCAGGTACCGCATTGGCCCACCATGAATGGTGCCATCAGGCAAAATGTCTCGGTACTTAACACCTAAAGTACACTCAACAAATTTAGTAGACATACCCAAGAAACCAGCCAATATCATCCAAAAAGTGGCTCCCGCACCACCTAAACTAACCGCAGTTGCTACACCTGCGATGTTACCCAAACCGACCGTACCTGAAAGTGCCGTTGATAAAGCTTGAAAATGTGAGACTTTACCCTGCGCATCAGGCTGGTTGTATTTACCACGAATTAAGTTAAAGCCATGCCTAAAAGTTCTTAAATTAATGAACTTAAAGTAAAAAGTAAAAAATATGGCCGCCATTACCAGCCACACCAGCACCAATGGAATGGTGGTACCCCCGATGAATGGGATACTGAAAAATATGACCTTGGAAATGCCGTTGGCATACGGAGCAATGGCGTTATTGATGGCTTGATCAATCCCTCCAGCCCAAATTGGGGTGGCAAAGAATGTCATGCAAGACATGATCAAAAGTCTTAATTTCATATAAAGTTCCCTGTTTTTTTATTTGGTTGTGTTGGTAAAGTAGGGTTGAACCAGACATCGATCCAACCTGAATGTGGCAAATATCTTAACTGTTTTTTAATCCCATGTGTACCCGCAAGCTATTTTTTCAAATTAATAATAAGTTCATCGCCGGCTTTGAAACCATACTGTTGGCTTAAGCCTGCATTGATTTCCAACACATATTTTGCCGGCATGGTGCTTGGGTAGTTAGGGCATCGGGTGGTGGTGTTTCTACATGGTGGGGTGTTTTCACTGATGCTGACCAATTTTTTGTTTTGATCAAAATACAGTATATCCAATGGAATTAATGTGTTTTTCATCCAAAAGGCGCGAACTTGCGCATCTGGAAAAACAAACAACATGCCTTCATCAGCAGCCATCTGCTCTCGGTACATCAAACCCAAGGCTCGCGTGTTTTCGGTGTTTGCCAACTCGACAACAAAGCTTTGCTCGTTGATTGACACCCGATGCTGATTTTGCTGACAAGCACTTAGCAGCAACGCCACCCAAACAAGCAATCCACTCTTTTTTATCATTTCATTCATTTTTTTAAAAAGTAAACTGGAATTTATCACTTAACAAAGCTAAACTCAATACATGTTAAAAGATAGGGTTTTCAAGTGGATATAGCCGAATTATTAGCCTTTACTGTAAAAAATAAAGCATCGGATCTGCATTTGTCGGCTGGTTTGCCGCCAATGATTCGAGTCGATGGGGACGTCAGAAGAATTAATTTACCACCTTTGGAACACAAAGAGTTGCATGACATGATTTATGACATCATGAGCGACTTCCAGAGGAAAGAGTATGAAGAACACTATGAAATGGACTTTTCATTTGAAATCCCTGGCTTGGCTCGATTCAGGGTCAACGCATTCAATCAAAACCGAGGTTGCGGCGGGGTATTCAGAACCATTCCAACAGAAATTCTGACTTTCGAAGACCTTAATTGCCCAGCCATTTTCAAAGAATTGATTGATGTACCGCGTGGCTTGATATTGGTCACAGGGCCCACAGGTTCTGGTAAATCAACCACCTTGGCTGCGATGATTGACTACCTCAACAAAAAAGAACATGGTCACATTTTAACCATTGAGGATCCAATTGAGTTTGTTCACACCAGTAACAAATGTCTGATTAACCAGCGCGAAGTTCATCGCGACACCAAGAGTTTTGAAAATGCACTGCGCTCAGCGCTGCGTGAAGACCCAGACATCATTCTGGTGGGTGAGTTACGTGACTTGGAAACCATTCGTTTGGCTTTGACTGCTGCAGAAACAGGACACTTGGTGTTTGGTACCTTGCACACCACCTCGGCGGCCAAAACCATTGACCGGATTATTGACGTATTTCCAGCCGGTGAAAAACCGATGGTGCGCTCCATGTTATCAGAGTCCTTACGGGCAGTGGTGGCACAGACGTTGATTAAACGCGTCGGCGGCGGACGAGTTGCAGCACATGAAATCATGGTTGGTGTTCCAGCAATCAGAAACTTGATTCGAGAAGATAAAGTGGCACAAATGTACTCATCGATTCAAACTGGACAATCTGTAGGCATGCAGACATTGGACCAATGTTTAATTGAACTGGTACGCAAAGGCTTAATTTCCAAAGCCCAAGCCCGTTCACGGGCAGTTAAAAAAGCCGACTTTGATTGATAACAATTTACTACAACTGAATAAAATCACCTTACACAAGAGGACGTATCATGGACTTTAATTCATACCTTAAATTAATGGTGCATAAAAAAGCATCGGATTTATTTATCACGGCTAACTTAGCCCCCAGTATTAAAATCCATGGTCGCGTGATACCCATCACCCAACAACCATTGACCAAGGCACAAGCCCGGGACATGGTTACTGGCATCATGTCGCCATACCAAAAAGAGGAGTTTGAACGCACGCACGAGTGTAACTTCGCGATTGGCGTATCTTCTGTGGGTCGGTTCAGGGTCAGTGCCTTTTATCAAAGAAACGCTGTGGGCATGGTGATTCGTCGGGTTGAAACCAAAATCCCAACTTTTGAATCATTGAAACTGCCTGAAGTACTGAAAGAGCTGTCTTTAACCAAACGCGGCATCATCATTTTTGTCGGTGGTACAGGTACAGGTAAATCAACTTCTTTGGCTGCCATGGTTGGCTACCGCAACGTCAACACCACTGGCCACATCATTACCATTGAAGACCCGATTGAGTACGTCCACGAACACCAAGGCTGTGTGATCACCCAACGTGAAGTTGGGCTGGACACTGAATCTTTTGAAATCGCACTCAGGAATTCATTGCGGCAAGCGCCTGATGTGATCATGATTGGTGAAATACGAACTTCCGAAACCATGCAACAAGCGATTACATTTGCTGAAACAGGCCACTTGTGTTTGGCCACCTTGCATGCCAACAACGCCAACCAAGCATTGGACCGAGTTTTACACTTTTTCCCCAAAGATTCACGGGATCAATTGCTGATGGATTTATCCTTAAACCTGCGAGCCATGGTGGCTCAGCAGTTGATTCCAACACCCGATGGCACAGGCCGGCGGGCGGCGGTTGAAATCTTAATTAACTCACCCTTGGCACAAGAGTATATCCGTAAAGGCAAGATTGAAAAACTCAAAGATTTGATGAAAAAATCCACCAACATGGGCATGCAAACTTTTGACCAAGCCATGTTCGACTTATACCAAGCCGGTGAAATCACCTATGAAGATGCACTGCGCCATGCCGACTCTGCCAATGAAGTGCGCTTAGCCATTAAATTATCACAAGGTGGCGATGCCGACTCCTTATCAATGGGCATGGACGGCATAGGCCTAGAAGAAGACAAGTGATATCCATTCGCGATTAAGCAGTTTTGTTTCAGCACTTATGGACAAATATAACAATCTGATTTTCACGCTGGTATATGGATATCATCCTGAGCGGTGTTTATCAGATGGTAAGCAATTAACTGGCTTATTGGTTTTTGAAGTGTACAGAACTTTCAGCTGGTGATTAGCCGAAGGATCTCCTGATGCAGGACTGCACTCATACAATAGACAACAAAATTAGCCCACGTAAGCTGTAATCGAACATTCCATTTTCAAAACTGGTATATGGATATCATCCTGAGCGGTGATTATCAGATGGTAAGCAATTAACTGGCTTATTGGTTTTTGAAGCGCACAGAACTTTCAGCTGGCGATTAGCCGAAGGATCTCCTGATGCAGGACTGCACTCATACAATAGACAAAAAAAATTAGCCCACGTAAGCCGTAATCGAACACTCCATTTTCAAAACTGGTATATGGATATCATCCTGAGCGGTGTTTATCACCCAAACTGATGCCACGTGGAATCGAAGAAGACCTCAGTTCAAGCACTAAAAAATCAAACGATTTACCGTTCAGATCATCAGGAGCAGGCGGTAATGTCAGGGTTTTATTCCTCTATGCCAGTAATGTGACCAACCCAGCTGCCAAGATTTCGACTTTCGTCAGCGACCACAATGAAATCATGGCTTTAAGCGGGGTGAATAACAACCGCTTTATTTCGGTGGCAGGTATGCAAGTGGTTAATGCCACATTTAGTGATCCATATGTATGTAAGTCTGTGATAGTTACTCGGATGAAGATTAATGGATTTGAGTTTGTGGGACTGAATAATGATATGCAAGCAGCGCGTGCAGACTATGCTTATTTATTTTTAAATGGTCCAGCTGGAGACATTACATGTGGCAATTCTACACTTGGTTTGAGTGGTCATATTGGGGGACAGGTCTACGGACAATTGGATAGCGATGAAAACTATGGGGTGGTGGCTGATAATTATTTAGGCTATGCGGCTGATTTAACGGGAGTACATGAAATGGGTCATTTATTAGGCGGTTATCACCCGGGTCAAGGAAACAGTTTTAATGAAGGCATTTTATTTGACACTGATCCTAACAATAAATGGCAATCCATCATGGGTAGTTATCAGTACAGAGAAGATGGTGACTGTCTTTTCGCAGGTCCCACTGATGATGACTGTTTAAGAATTCCTAGATTTTCAAATCCCAGTCGAACCTATTGGGTCACTGGAGATCCTTTGGGTGTTGTTGGCGTCAGTGATATGACCAGTTATTTGAATTACAGTGTCCCAGTGGCCAGTAATTTCGAACCCAACCCATTCCCACAACCACCTGCCCCTACAGGTTTTAATGTGGTTTCTGACCATTGTTATGGCTTCAATCAGGTGAGCTGGAACAATGTCAGCGGGGCTGATCATTACCGCTTGTACCGATCATACCAGTCCAGTTTTATCAATCCAGAATTGATTTATTCAGGCAGTTATAACAGTACTTATATTAACGTAAATTCTGGTACAGTGTATTTAAGGGTCAGGGCTTGTAATGATGCGGGCTGTGATGTGTACAGTAATCAACAATCCGCCAGTCGCGTTAACTATTGTATGTAAAGGAGATTTAACATGTTAAGAATATTATTAATTATTTTTTTGTTGTCCAGTTTCTCGGTTGGTTTCTCTCAATCTGGCCCAGTCATCACTTGTGCCGATTGTGATGGTTTAACCGAAAAATCCAACCCTTATGCAGGCAGTTGGTACAACCCGCAGCAGTCAGGCAGTGGCTATCTGTTCGACATCCAGAATGGCTTTTTACTTGGCTATTACTTCGGTTATGACGAGGCAGGCACACCGATCTGGCGTACTTTTCAAAACCCTTTTCTTGAGTCCGATGAACCCGGCGTCCAGTGGTAAGTGAGTACTGATTTTATTAAGTACACCAATGGCAACCCACGAAACGCTGAGTTCCAAGCGCCGGATGCTGAATATGAAGACAGCGAAATCACTGTAAAGTTTCGCTTTAAACATTACGCTGAAGTGAGCATCGATGGCGGTGAACCGCAGAACATCGTGCCTTTAAACTTTGGGGTTAATGCCAGTCAAGATTTTCCTGAATCGGAGCAGTTGTTTCCAAACTTGGAAGGCATGTGCCTTTTGATGGTTTTACCAAACATGTGGTGGGTGCAGCTGAAAGCTATGCCGCCAATTGCATTTGGGTCAATGATCGCATCATCATGCCCAAAGGCTTTCCCCAGACCCAAGCCTTATTGCAGCAGCAGGGTTTTGATTTAATTGCTGTTGATGTTTCTGAGTTTGAAAAACTCGATGGCGGCTTAAGTTGTTTATCACTGCGTTTTTAGCAGCTGCAAAAAAACCAAACTCAACACTGAAATCGAGTATCATAATACGGTTAGATTATGGGTTTATTATGAATCAATTTCAAATCATTGCCTCAACAGTTATGCTGGTTATAATTTTCCTGGCATTTGCGCCCAGAATCTTGGCCAAAAAAAGTCAGCGCGAACAGCGCCTCAGTGCAGAAGAGAAAGCCTTTTTGTACACTGAAACCAGCGATGCTGAATTTGCGCAAACCATGCCATTTGATGTGATTGATGCCATCAGATCTGGGAATAAACTTTTGGCCATTAAACACTATCGCGACCAATTTGGTGTCAGTCTTAAAGACTCAAAAGACGCCGTAGAACGGATGGCCAAAGCCATGAAAAAATAACCACCATAAACTTTTTGAAAAACCATGAAATACACTGCAATAAAATTCACCCTGTTGCTGGCTGCTGTAATGACATTAGCAGCCTGCCAACACAACCCCAAACCAACCACAGATTCGCCCCAATTATCCGCAACCGAAATCAGTCAAAAATTCATCATTGCTGATTTACATGTGGATTTACCCTACCGCCTGCGTGCCAAGCATGAAAACGTGAGCTTGGCCACTGAAAGTGGTGATTTTGATTATCCCAGAGCCAAACAAGGCGGCTTGTCCGCACCCTTCATGTCTATCTACATCCCAGCAGAAATTGAAGCAGAGGGTGGTGACAGCACAGCAGTAGCTAACCAACTGATAGATTCTGTTGAAGCCATTGTTGCATCTGCTCCAGATAAGTTTGCCTTGGCTTTCAGCACCGAGCAAGTTAAAGAAAACTTCAAACAAGGTTTGATTTCATTGCCTATGGGCATGGAAAATGGCTCACCAATTGCGGGTGATCTTAATAATTTAAGACACTTTTATGATCGTGGCATTCGTTATATCACCTTGTCTCACTCTTTAAGTAACCACATCTCCGACTCCTCTTATGATGAAGCGAGGCCGGCTCAAGGTTTGACTGAATTTGGCAAACAATTGGTGGTGGCGATGAATGAAATCGGCGTGATGGTCGATGTATCACACATTTCAGATTTGGCTTTTTATGATGTGATGGAATTCAGCCGCGTACCGGTGATTGCTTCACACTCTTCAGCTCGGCACTTTACGCCTGGCCTGGAACGCAACATGAGTGATGCAATGATTAAAACACTGGCTGACCACGGCGGGGTGATATTCATCAACTTTGGTTCCACTTTTGTATCGCAAAAATCGATTGAATACTACACTGCCTATAAAGCCGCCTTGAGTGAGTTTTTACAGTCCAACGGTTCAACAGAAGACAGTGAAGCAGCCAAAGCATTCGCTCAATCTTACCGTCAACGCAAGCCATTTTTATTTGCTGACTTAGATGATGTGCTCGACCATTTCGATCATGTGGTAAAAATTGCTGGCATCGATCATGTTGGTATCGGCTCAGATTATGACGGTGTAGGCGACTCGTTACCCACTGGGCTGAAAGACGTGTCTAGCTACCCCAATTTGATTGAAGGCTTACTAGGCCGTGGTTACTCAGAAGCCGATATTGCAAAAATACTGTCAGGAAACCTGATGCGTGTTTGGCAACAAGTAGAAAACCACGCAGCCGCTAATTAAGCAAAGATCAAGCTTATTGGCTGCATTTGATGACAGCACTTTGTAGGCGCTGGTTGATTGATAAAACCCTGGGATGATTTTGTCCAAAGCGTTGCTTGATTGTTTCAGCATCTGCACAGATTTGCTGAGTTGCTGCATCGCTTGGATCAATTAAATTGAAGACAAAATGGCGGCTGTCTGCCAGTCGCCAATCATTCTGGCCTAACTGGCTGGTTCTTATTTTAAGTGCTTTATCGGCACTGTTAGCTGCTTTTTCATGGTTTTTAACCGCCAAGTACCACTCAGCTTCTGCCATTAAAGTAGCCGCATAAAGCAGGTGGTCCAGACCCAGGTGGTCAGCCCTTAACTGCAAAGCCTGCTGTATCCACTCACCCGCTTTTGCAGGTTGATTGAGGTACAAATACATGCGCCCCATGTTGGTCATTGCAAATGCGATGTTGGCGTTGTTCAACCCATTGGCTGCGAACTGCACTTGGTAAGCTTGTTCAAACCACAACAAAGCCTGTTCAAAGTTGCCTTGGTCAAATGCTGTCAGACCCAAGTTGTTTAACATTGCAGATAAATCTGGATGATCAGCGCCGAGCTTTTGTGCTTGGATCTCCAGGGCTTGTTGAAACAACAGTTCAGCCACTTGGTACTGTTTTTGTTGCCTTTTAATTAAACCCAAATTATTCAGTACTCGGGTCAATTTAATCGACTCACCCAATCCGCTGGCCACAAAAGCATCAAGCGCCAACTGATAATGGCGTTCAGCTGCGGCTAAATCACCCAGTTCATATTCGGCAGCACCTAACCGGTTGTGGGCATCGGCTGTGAGGTAATGTAAGTTGCCTAAATGTTTAATTCGTGCTGCCAACACTTGTTCAAAGCGTGTTTTAGCCAGCTCATAACGCCCTTGAGAATAAGCCAGAACACCTAAAGCTGACAGGCTCTTAAGGGTATTGTGATGCGCTAGACCCAGACCCAATGCATTGCTGTCATAACTTTTTTGGTAATTAAGTTCAACCAACTCCAGATCACCTTGTTTCCAATAGACGTTGCCCAGCAAATAATGGATATCGGCTTGTAATTGTTGATTTTTTATTGGGTCACTCAGATTGCCTTGAGCTTGCAACTGTTGACCAGCGCCTTGTAACACATCTATGGCTTGATTTAACTCACCCATTTGATACAAGAGCTGACCTGCCATCAGTGACTTTTTTAAAGCAAGGTTGACAGGTAATGCAACGTCGGGGTGGCTGCGCTCAAACAGGTTTAACCGCAACCAAGCTGCCTTTAGCTGACCTTGTTTTTGCAGCAGCTCTGTTTCAATCAAAGTGTCAGTTAATTGTTCAATCGGTGTACTTTCAAACTTAATGTGCTTGGCTTGATCCAACAGTTTTTGGGCTGCTTGGATGTCGCTCATATTCAAATAAACCGCTGCCAATGTTTGGTACAACTTGGCTTTGGTGGCTGGCTGCTGGTTGAATTGGTGTTCCAGTTGTTGACTAGACGCATCCAACAGGTCTTTGATGCCTACAATCTCGGCTTTATTTTGTAGGGGGTCAGACAATTTAAACACATCAATCAGGTATTGCGTAACCTGAGAAACCCTTTGTTGTTCAGCCTGCGTGGCTTGTAAAGCACGCTGTAGTTCATGACTGCGGTTGAACAACAGCACCGCAAGTGTAAGCAGCGACAACATCACTGCAGCAGTTGTACTAACTGCAAAAACATGTCGTTGTATGAATTTTCGCACGCGATAAATAACTGCATCTGGCTTGGCCAGGACCGGTTCATTTTTCAGGTAACGGGTTAAGTCATCTGCCAATTGCTGTGCTGACGCGTAACGCCGTTCACGCGACTTGCTTATGGCTTTGGCCAAAATGGCATCTAGATCACCTTTGAGTTTACTTTTAAGTGTCGATTCAGTTGCATTTATGGTGGCCTCTGGCCGGATATTTTGACTCGCAAAAGGTGGACTGATGGTATTGATCTGTTGGGTTATTTCCACCAAATCATGGTTGTTGATGGCGTATGGCAAACGACCAGCCAATAAATAATACAACAACATACCCAATGAATACACATCACTGCTGGTGGTGATGTTTTGGCCTCGTACTTGTTCTGGGCTGGCGTAGGCTAAGGTCATCATAAAACCTGAAGCGGTAAACTCAGGTGGTGTGTTACTGCTTGTGTTTTCGGTTAATTTAGCTAAACCAAAATCCAATAGTTTGGTATTGCCTGCAGCATCCACCATGATGTTACTGGCTTTGATGTCGCGGTGAATAACCAGCGATTGGTGCATGCCAGAAACCGCATCACAAACCTGAAGAAACAGCTTGATTCTTTGGCGCAGACCTAATTTATGCTGGTCACAATAGTCATCAATGTGGTGCCCATCGATGTACTCAACCACCAAATATGGAATGCCATCTCCAGTCACTCCTCCTTCGTATAACCGCTCAATGTGTGGATGATTCAGGCTCAATAGCAACTTAAGTTCATTGCTGAAGCTATTCAATACCAAAGCCGAGTACTGCCCAGCCGGGGCGAACTTAATCGCCACTATCCGTTCAAAACCAGCTTCTTGTTTTCGGGCCCTGTACACATCTCCAGAACCACCACTGCCAAGGGCTTCTAAAATTTCAAAACCGCCTATGGTTTTCGGCGGCCGGAAATCATCACCAAATGACAAGCTGCTAAGGCCTTTATCCAAGATGCTGGATTCGGTTTGATGAGATTTAAGTAAATGATCGAGTTCAGGGAACAGCTCAGGGTGTTGGGTGCTGATGTCTTGCAACATTTGCGACTGTAGTTTTACCGGGGCAGCCGTGATTTGGTTGAAACAAGCCCACAACAAACTCCAGTGCTTGGCCTCAGCGGTTTTGTTGTCATCACTTTTTTTCATTGTTTATATTATCGCATAACTTATGTTATCGGCTGAGTTACAATATTCATATGGATTCGCTTGAACAAACACGGTCACAAGTAACCGCCTTATTGACCCGCTCGGATTTCAACAACCAAGAACAACAAAACCAGTTGTTGGACTTAATTTACGTTGAACTTCGTCGCATGGCCCAATCCAAAATGCACCGAGAACGCAATGACCACACGTTAACGCCAACCGCTCTGGTGCATGAAGCCTATTTACGCTTGATCAGCCAAGCAGAACTCAACTGGCAATCAAAACGTCATTTTTTTGGTGCAGTGGCCGAGGCCATGCGGCGTATATTGATTGAGTCAGCACGTTCAAAAGCCACTTTAAAACGCGGTGCCAATGCCGAACATACACAAAACTTCAACTTTGTTGCCGAGCATGAAGAAGCAGACCTCCTGGCCCTAGATTTGGCTTTGACTGCATTAGAAAGCAAGGATGCCATCATGTCTGAAGTGGTCAAACTCCGGTACTTTTCTGGCTTGAGCATTGAGCAAACAGCACAAGCAATGAACATGTCAGCCAGAACTGTGAACCGCCATTGGGTTGCAGCTCGAGCGTGGTTGCTCAACCAAATGCAGTGAATCTTTGGTCATCATAACGATTCAAAACCATCACTGAACACTGCATCTAAATCCACTGCAGCAAAATGATGCGCCAGCACATCACCGGCCTGCTCAAAAACCCCAGCAACATACAAAACATGGTCTTTAACCCACAATGCATGACCTGTTCCTGCATTGAAACCATCCAACAAGCCAGCACCTATAGCTTTCCAGCTGCCACCACTCCACTCAGCCAAACTGTTGGCAGAAATTCCCCCGGTGGCATCAAATCGGCCGGTGATAAAAACACGGCTGCCATACACTGCAATGTCGTTTACAGCAACCACTGAACTGCTGTTGGTCACACCTGAACCCAGCATTTCACAAGTGCTGCCATTCCAAAGGTATATATTTTCAGCCGGAATAAAGTCTACGGTATTACATGCACCGGTAAAATCACCACCCACATACAAGTCATCGCCAACCGCTTCGATGCTCTGAATAACGCCAGATACAGTGCCACTGAATGGCTGCCAACTGATGCCGTCGTATCGGTCCAATCGACCAGCACCTGCATTGAACGAAGCAACCACCAAATCGCCTTGGTAAGTAGTCATGTCAGCAATAAACCCTGTAGGCGGGGTGCCGCTCAAGCTGCTGATGGCGTTACCATCCCAAGCCATAAAACCACTGGCAGATTTAATGATAAGTAGGTTGTTCCAATCTGTCATCAAGGCATTGTCACCAACCAACCCAGGTGCCACTTCACTCCAATCAGTGCCGTCGTATTTTGCGATACCCAATACGGCAGCACCATTGGCCGAGTCAAATAAGCCACTGGCATACAAATCGCCCGCATAGGTTTGTAAATGTCTGACATGACCTTGACCACTGCCTGACCAAGCCAATTGGCTGATGGCTTTCCATTTGAAGCTGTTGTTTAATTTCGCCACCAGCGGTGAGTTCACGTCACCGGCCACATTGAAATCGCCACCAAGGATGATTTTATTGCCATAAGAGGCTATGGTTTGAATGGTGTTAGACAACGGCGCTTGGTTGTCACCAGCCCATTGGTTGTTGTCATAACAGACCACCTTCACCCAAAATGTGGCGGCATCAGATGGCGCTGCACCATTGCGTAAACAAAACTCATTACCGCCCTGCTGCATGTCGTTGGGTCTGGCTGTATTTAAGTCACCCAACTGTTCGTGGTTGGGAGCAGCCTCCCAGGTGTTTACGTTGTACCAAGCCAAACCTTTGGCATTTGGATCAAAAGCAGTGAAATCACCGGTTGAATACAAAGGGCCTAAGCCATAAGCCAACTGTCCCCAGTGTGTATCCACTCCTAAAGTCAGGCCAAATTCAGACCATTCTTGGTCACCCAAACTGAAATCAGAAACACTGCCAGCAAAATCACCAGCTGCAGTGCTTGCACCCGGTGTGCTGACGGTCAGTGTTGAGCCATTGATCACCACATCCCGAGTCTGAGATACATTGCCATTGTGTGAACCTCTGGATACCCATTCTGGCACCGCAGCATTCCAGGTCATGGTGTCTAAACCAGTTAATGCCACCAAAAAGCTGGTGGTTGAATACACAGTTACCACTGTTTGTGAGACGCCATTGTCAGAGTTTTGAGCGTCAGTGTATAGCGGCTCCCATGCAAATCCTCCTGTCTTTACCACATGCTTGGCACTCATCGTACCGGCATTAACTGTGGTGAATGCACCGCCTAAAAACATGGTGCCAACATTGACATCAATCGCATACACACTGTTATCTGGTCCATTACCGATGCCATTGGGTTGGTACCAACCCAGTGTTTCAGAGTAGCAAGCAAAATAGCTCAGTCCAGATACCCCACCTAAATGAGTAAAATCTCCACCAATACAAATGTCCTCGCCAAAGGCTTCAACAGCCCTGATGGGCACAACCCCAGATAGCAGTGGACATGCACTCGCACCTGAAAAGTTGATGTCTCCTGTGGTGCGCCAAGACCTGCCTTCTTTACGTAACAACAGGTGGCATTCCAGAGCACCATCTCCATTGATGTAACTGATGGGAAGTGAGCCTGCTTGCGCAGCCACAAAACCCTCAGTATTACCGCTGAATTGGCCGATATTTTTGACATAAGCACTGCCAAAATGATTTAAATATTGATTGCCAATGGCTGCTGGTATCCAACTACAGCCTAGCAACACCAGCCCTGCCGTGATTTTTTTCATGACTGCCTCTTTTATTTATCGCCTCATTACATACATGCGATAAACCTCTGGCAAATGCGACAAATACATCTAAATACCCTTAATTTGATGATAAGAACTGGATTATTTATACTTTGGGTGCGCTCAGAGTATGGTTTTTGTATAATGCGCGCTTTCCTGAAAATGGCGGCATTCGCTTTGAAAATAGTCAACTCAAAAGGTCAGGGACCAGTATTGAACGTGCTGCATGGTTGGGGCATGAATGCGCATTTATTTGATGACTGGTCGGCAGATTTGGCCCAGTATTTTCAAGTCAATCTGATTGATTTACCCGGTCATGGATTGAATCACCAACAATTCTTGTCATTGGATTTGGACGAGCTGGCAACAGCAGCCAGTCATGTCCCCAAGGGCATTTGGTTGGGCTGGTCCATGGGTGGTATGTTGGCCTTGAATCAAGCCCTGAAACACCCCCACCAAGTTGATGCCTTGATCATGTTGTGCGCGACACCTTGCTTTGTCTCCCGCACCCATTGGCCACAGGGTACCGATGCCCATGTATTGGAACAGTTTGCTAAAAACTTACAGCTGGACATCAAACAAACCATCCAAACTTTTCTGGCCTTAGAAGTTAAAGGCGTGGATGATGAGCGCGCTCAATTACGACTCCTCAAGCAAAAGGTATTTGAACGCCCGTTGCCCAGTGAACAAGCCCTAACCGCTGGCTTAACCTTATTAAACCAAGTTGACCTAAGCCCGCAATTGAAAAATCTACAATCACCCTCATTATGGATCAGTGGCCGCAGAGACCGATTGGTTTTGCCAGCTGCCATACAACAAGCTGCAGACATGAGCGGTGGTGAATACCACATGCTCAAAGGTTCTGGGCACGCACCGTTTATCAGGCAGGCCGATGATTTAACTGGACTGATCAAGGCAAAATTCTTGCAGGAAAATTTATGAGTTTAGAGCACCATTTAATTCAATCAGCTTTTGATAAAGCCGCCAAACAATATGAACAACATGCTGTTTTGCAAAAAGAATCAATGCTGCGATTATTGGACCGATTAAAGGACGACTTAAAAACCGCCCCTGAACAAATTTTAGATTTGGGCTGTGGTACCGGCTGGGCAGTTCCCGAGTTGCTTAAGCTGTACCCAGCAACCAGCATCGTGGCTGCCGACTTTGCCCAAGCCATGGTTGACTTGGTGCCCAAACACCCGCAAGTTATCAGCCGGGTCAGTGATGCCCATGCCATAGATGTGCACGCCCAAAGTTGTGACTTGGTGTTTTCCAACCTGATGATTCAGTGGTGTGATGAATCGACAGTGTTGAAAGAAATTAAACGCGCACTCAAGCCCAGCGGTTTGTTACATTTAACCACCATGGGTGAACACACTTTGCACGAGCTTAAACTGGCTTGGCAAGCAATTGATGACCAACCCCATGTCAATGAGTTTGTTCCAGCCGCAAAAATGGCTGACTTGACCATGCAGCTGGGATTTGAGGATGTGATCGCAGATTCTGAATTCATCACCATGACTTATGCCAGTGTGGTTGACATGATGAGAGACTTAAAAAATATTGGCGCACACAATGTAGACAATAACCGGAGCAAAGGCTTAACATCGCCTCAAGTCATCAAACAACTGACCAAAAATTTTGCTGAATTTCGTACCGAAGATGGACTTTATCCCGCCACCTATGAATTGGTTTATCTTCGCGCTAAAAAACCAGCAGAAGACAAAGGACTGCCGTTAAAAATAAAATAAATTTTTTCTGCAGAAGACTGTCTAATGCTTAGGCTGTGTTAAAATCACTGCACATAATAATAAAGAGTAAGGTAACCACCATGTCTAAATCACAAACTTTGCAAGATCCGTTTCTGAACGCATTAAGAAAAGACCGCATTCCGGTTTCTGTTTTCCTCATGAATGGGATTAAACTACAAGGCGTTGTTGAATCATTTGATCAATTCGTTATTGTGTTGAACAACACCACCAATCAATTGGTTTATAAGCATGCCATTTCAACCATTGTTCCAGCCAAGAATGTCAGTACTTATAAAATCCAGCAGGAAGGTGAAGGCTGAATACAGTACCTGTAACTTTGTTGATTGAAGCAGCTTCATCCCATGAAGCTGCTTTTTTATTGGCAAAAGAGGCCTTAATAGGAATTTATTTACCAGCAGACATTGGATGCATGTAATTGAGCACCGCAGAACCCTATATGAAACAATACAGTAATCAAATACACCTTGTGCAACCGGTTTTTCGAGGCACGAGAAAAGCAGGGAAACAAGGTACTTACGATGTTTGATCGTTCCGAAAGAGGCGATCGCGCCGTGTTGCTGTGCCCAACACCCATGCAGCGCTCCCAACATGCTGAACAACCCGATCGTATCATGGAGTTTCGTGAACTGGTTACCACCGCTGGCGCAGAAATACTCGACCTCATAACCAGCACCCGCCAAACCATTGATGCCAAATATTATATTGGTTCTGGCAAAGCCGAAGAGCTGGCTGAATCAGTAAAAATTCACGAAGCCGATGTGGTGATAGTAGATGCTGCGTTGAGTCCAGTACAAGAACGTAACTTAGAAGCTTTGGTTAAAGCCAGGGTGTTAGATCGCCGTACCTTGATTCTAGATATATTTTCGCAACGGGCTCGGTCCTATGAAGGTCAGTTACAAGTTGAATTGGCACAGTTGAAACACATGGCCACTCGTTTGGTGCGCGGTTGGACTCACTTAGAACGCCAAAAAGGTGGTATTGGTATGCGCGGCCCTGGTGAAACTCAATTGGAAACTGACCGCAGGTTATTGAACGTGCGGGTCAAGTCATTGAACGCCAAGTTAGATAAAGTGATGCGCCAGCGCGAGCAAGGGCGAAAACAACGCAAAAAATCTGGCACCAAAATGTTGGCTCTGGTGGGCTACACCAATGCCGGAAAATCAACTTTATTCAACCTGCTCACCGATGCCAATGTCTATGCCGAAGACCAATTGTTTGCCACCCTAGACCCGACAGTGCGCCAGCTAACCGTCATCCCAGGCAGCCATGCAGTAATCAGTGATACCGTAGGTTTCGTCCGTGATTTACCACATGAGCTGGTGGCCGCATTCCGCGCCACATTACAAGAGGCACTGGATGCCGATGTGTTGTTACATGTGATTGATGACAGCAACCCGGAACACCGTGATCACATGGCTGAAGTGTATAAGGTACTGGGTGAGCTAGAAATTGATGATGTGCCAGTGATTGAAATTTATAACAAAATTGATTTATCAGGGGCCAAACCGATGTTACAACTAGGCACTGAAGGCAGCAAGGATAAAGTATGGATTTCTGTGCACGAGAAACTGGGTATCGATTTATTGTTAAAAGCCATTGAAGAACGGCTGCATCGTACCCATTTAACCATCGAATTCGTGTTACCAATGAACCAGGCTCGATTGCGCGCGCAATTTTATCAATTAGAAGCTGTTCGTAATGAACAGATAGATGCTTCTGGTGAATGGCAAATTGAGGTAGAATTACCTCTTGAAAAGTGGCTACAACTGGCCAAAAGCAACGACTCAAGTGCTGCCTTTGTCAGTGCTTTATTGGCAGAACACGGTGTCAACACAACAAACAACCCACAAGACTGGTAGATAACTGGAGAATATGTATGCCTTGGAATAAACCTGGCAATCAAAACTCGGGCAACAACAGGCCCAATAACAACAAACCAGGTGGAAACAAACCACCTGAATTTGATCAAATACTGAGCGATCTGATTAACTCGATCAAAAAAACCTTTGGTTTTGGCGGTTCATCCGGCGGCAGTTCAAAAAACAGCCAAGGCCCAGTGTTGATTCTTATCATCGGTCTACTTGGTATGGCACTGTACAGCTCAGCCTATCAGATTGAACAAGCAGAACGTGGTGTTGTTTTGGTGTTTGGTAAATATTCACACACCATGCAACCAGGCTTAAGGTTCACTTTACCCCGACCTTTTGCCAATGTTTATAAGGTCAATGTTGACACCATTCGCCAAGAAGACAACAGTGGCCAAATGTTGACTGAAGACAAGAACTTGATTGAAATTGATTATTCGCTGCAATACCGCATTGATGAAAGCCGAGTGAATGATTACTTATTCAGTGTAGCTAATCCAGAAATTACAGTTAAACACGTAGCAGAAAGTGTGATGCGCCAAGTTGCTGGTACAAGAACTTTAGACTTCATCATCAATGAGAACAGAACAGCTGTTAACTTAGAGGCACGTACAGAAGTACAAGCCATGTTGAACAACTACAAAACCGGTGTACAAATCACTCAGCTTAACATCACTGAAGTACATCCGCCGAGCAACGTCAAAGAAGCTTTCGATGACGTAGTCAAAGCCCGCGAAGACCAAAAAACCTTTATCAACCAAGCCAAAGAGTATGAAAATGGGCGCATCCCAGAAGCCGAAGGTAAGGTGTTAAAAATCATTCAAGAAGCCGAAGGTTACAAAGCCTCAATCGTTGCAGAAGCTGCTGGTAAAGCCGATCGTTTCTCGTTGCTACAAAGCCAGTATGAATTGGCTCCTGAGGTCACCAGACAACGTTTGTTTTTAGAAACCATGGAATCAGTGTTGGCTGACACCTCTAAAGTGGTGATGGACCAAGAAGCTGGTAACAGCATGATGTACTTGCCGTTGGATCAATTGATGAAAAATCAACCAAAAAATTCAGCTTATGGCAACAGTCCTTATGACTTAGGCACTACAGTGGTCACACCTGAAATGATGCAACTGGATAGCAACAAACCAACAGAAAACACCAGCACTCGTCGTGGACGGGGGAGATAATCATGAATAAATTAATTGCTTTGCTGTTCACCTTACTGGTATTAGCCATTTTATCAAGTTTCTTTGTGTTCACCATCAGTGAGAAAGAAACGGCCGTTAAGCTGCGTTTTGGTGAGGTCGTTCAAGCCGGCTATGATCCAGGCTTGCACTTTAAGATGCCAGTGGTCAATAACATCGTCAAATTTGATAAACGCATTCAAACATTGAACAATGCACCTGAACGGGTTTTCAATACCGACAATGAATATTTGATGGTTGATTATTTTGTTAAATGGCGCATCAAAGATGTAAAAACTTTTTTCACCTCAAATGCCGGACTCATTGCCAAAGCCAATACCAACTTGACTGGCGTAGTGAAAAACGTGTTGTTGGAAGAGTTTTCTGTGCGCACATTAGACCAAGCCATTTCATCACAGCGTGTTGAATTGATGCGTAACTTGCGTGAACAAACCAAAGAGCGTTCGGAAGATTATGGTATAGAAATCGTCGATGTGCGGATCAAACAAATTAACTTAGACCAATCAGTCAATGAGTCGGTGTATAACCGCATGCGCTCAGAACGTTTGGTAGAAGCAGCTGAACACCGTTCAACTGGGCGTAAAGAATCAATTAATATTCGTGCCACCACCGACAAAAAAATCCGTATCATGCTGGCAGATGCCGAACAAAAAGCCGCGGTAATCCGCGGTGAAGGTGATGCCGAAGCCACCAAGCTCTATGCGGAAAGCTACAATAAAAATCCAGAGTTTTATGCATTCACCCGCAGTTTAGAAGCCTACTCAAAGAGTTTTGCAGCAGGCGCTGGCAATGTGATGGTATTGGATCCTAAGTCTGAATTCTTTAAATACTTTAAACAACAGAATCCAAATTGATTGAACACCCAATCATTGCAGCCATCGCTTTGGTGATGATTTTTGAAGGCATCATGCCTTTCATAGCACCCAAAGCATGGAAAAACACTTTATTACAACTGGCGCAAATGCAAGACCAGCATTTGCGTATATTCGGAGCCATCATGATGGTGGCAGGCGCGCTCACTTTTAAATACATTCAGTCATGAAAAAATCTGTAGTTATTTTAGGCACCCAATGGGGTGATGAAGGCAAAGGAAAAATTGTCGACTTATTAACCGAACGTGCCGATGCTGTGGTGCGCTTCCAAGGCGGCCACAATGCTGGCCACACCTTGATCATCAATGATGAAAAAACAGTGCTGCACTTGATCCCCTCCGGCATCTTACGTGAGGGCGTTAAATGTTACATTGGCAATGGCGTGGTTATTGAACCAACGGCACTGATCAAAGAAATCAAAAACCTAGAAGCTTCTGGGGTTGATGTTCAATCACGATTGTATATTTCTAAATCAGCACCAGTCATCATGCCTTATCACATCACTTTGGACCAATTGCGCGAAGCCAAAAAAGGTAAGAAAGCGATAGGCACCACCGGCAGGGGCATTGGTCCCAGTTATGAAGACAAGGTGGCCAGACGAGGCATCCGCATTGGTGATTTATTGCATGCTGATTTACTCAAAGAAAAACTCACCCATGTGCTTGAATACCATAATTTTGTGATTAAAAACTACCACGGTGCTGAGCCTTTGTCATTTGACGAGGTGTATCAGAATGCATTGCAGCAAGCTGACTTTATTCGCGACATGTGTATTGATGTGACGGGTGAATTACACCACCATTTAAACCAAGGTGATAAACTGTTAATGGAAGGTGCCCAAGGCTCCTTACTGGATATTGATCATGGTACTTATCCGTTTGTAACTTCTTCCAACACCACATCTGGCAGTGCCTCAACAGGTTCTGGCCTGGGTGTAACTGACATAGATTATGTGTTGGGCATAACCAAAGCGTACACCACACGTGTTGGTGGCGGCCCATTCCCCACTGAATTGTTTGATGAAGATGGTGCTGAGTTGGCTAAACGTGGCGTTGAATTTGGGGCCACCACTGGTCGCCCAAGACGCTGTGGCTGGTTGGACCTTGTGGCGTTGAAACGCGCCGTACAAGTCAATGGCATCACTGGCTTGTGTGTGACCAAGTTAGATGTTTTAGACACTTTTAAAAGCATTAAACTGTGCACCAGCTATGGTGATCACTCTTTCCCTGGTGCAGCGCATGAATGGGAGTCCGTCCAACCTGTATACCAAAGCTTTCCAGGCTGGCAGTCCTCAACCCGCGGTATGACAGAAATTAAAGACTTACCAGCACAAGCCAAAAGCATCATTGATTTCATCGAGTCATTTACCGGTGCACCCGTTCACATGATTTCAACCGGCCCAGATCGGAATGAAAATATCATGTTGGCTGACCCAATGAGTTGATGTTGTATTCAAAACTCCGGATACCAAAAAGCCTTCAATCGAAGGCTTTTTTATTGCTTGTAAGGTTTTATTAAATGCTATGCATCCACCGCAACCTTGGCCAGTTTTTTCAGCGCTAATTTTCGTTTAAGTACCGACAAATGATCCAAAAAAACGATGCCTTTAAGGTGGTCTATTTCATGCTGAATACACACCGCCAATAAGCCCGTTGCAGACAGCTCTTGCTGTTGTCCCTCTGTGTCTAAATAACTGACCACTACTTGGTCAGCCCTTTTGACTTTGGCATAAATTCCAGGCACTGACAAACAGCCTTCTTCATGATTTTGAATACCAGCTTGTTCAATGACCTCAGGGTTAAGCATAACCAAAGGTTGATTTTTCTCTTCAGAAACATCGATTACCACCAGTTGAATGTGTCTGTCAACCTGCGTGGCTGCAAGGCCAATACCCGGTGCAGCATACATGGTTTCCAGCATATCAGCTGCCAATTGTTTAATCTCATCATTAATTTCAGTGATGGGTTCAGCGACGGTTTTTAATCTTGAATCGGGTAGGGTCAAGATGTTCAGTAGACTCATTTTTATATGTATGTTCAGTTAAGGTTGATGTTTGGTTGCCTATTTTATCGTTTTGACAACTTATATGGGAGTATTATCCGCTCAATTTCCGCTGAAACCCCTGAATTCAGGCAAAAGATGCCTTGGCGAGGTCAAAAAAATTTGTTTTATTGGCTAAAAAACAATCTTTTTTCAGCAATTTGCAGTTTGATTCACATTTTTAGTTTAAATTCATTCTTAAAATGGCTAAACTAAAGTTTTAGGAAAATCAAGGGTTTGCCGACGATGTTTAAAAAACAACATTTAATAATAGCGTTACTGATTGGATTTATTTTCACAGCCAACGCTCAAGAAGTAGAACTTAATCCAAGTCATCCAGATACATATGTGGTCCAAAAAGGCGACACTTTGTGGGATATTTCTGCCGTATTTTTAAAGTCACCGTGGTTGTGGCCAGAAATTTGGCACGCCAATCCACAAATAGCCAACCCACATTTGATATACCCAGGTGACCAAATTAACTTGGTTTACTTGGATGGTAAGCCAGCGCTGACGGTAAATCGCAGTCACCCAACAGTTAAATTAGGCCCTAAGGTCAGAGACATTGACCATGATTCTGCCATTCAAACCATTCCTCTTAAAGACATTGAACCATTCTTAAGGAAGCTGCGAATTCTTAACAAAGAAGACATTGATTTAGCCCCTTATGTGGTGGCGGCCGAAGAAGACCGCAATGTTTCAGCCACTGGCGATGTGGTTTATGTGCGCAATCTCAGGAATGCCCGCCAAGGCGATCGCCTTGCCATTGTAAGGCCTACTGTCATTTACCGTGAAGTACCGACCAATTACCCTTGGGAAACATCAAAATCTCATGAAGTTGAGTCAATTGAGTGGCAAAAGTCTTCAGCTTATACCTCAACTGCAGTAATGAGTCGCTTTTGGAAAAAATACATAGACCGTACTTATTGGGAAAACGTCAAGGTTCTGGGTTATGAAGTAGCAGATACTGGTGTCGCTGAAGTGGTTCGAGTAGGTACTGATGACATAACCACCTTAAAAATTATTGAAGTGGATACAGAAGTCAAAAAAGGTGATTTAATTTTACCTATTGACCAGTTCAACTTTGACCCATATTTTCAACCTAAAGCAGCAACCGCCAGCGGTGACAATATCCGTATTGTGGCACTCAACAATGCCCTTTTTGGCAGCGGTCGCAGACAAATTGTGGCCATCAGCAATGGTTCATTACAAGGTGTTTCTGTAGGTGATGTATTTTCTGTACACAGCCCTGAGCGAGTAATCAGAGACGAAGTTATGCACCCTAAAAATGACTTGAAAACCTTATTTAAACCATCCAAGGCCAATGTCACCTTACCAATGGAAATGGCAGGTCACATCATGGTATTTAAAACTTTTGACAATATTAGCTATGCCATCATTACCGACGGCAATCGCCCAATAAAGCTTTACGATTACGTCAAACTTCCATAAGCCAAGAGGCATAATACACAGGACGTGTCAGATTCAACCAACAAAGCATCCTGGCTGCATTTATTCAATGCGCCAGGACTTGGCTTGGTAAAAATCACCCACCTATTAGAACACTATGCCAACGCCACAGAAATTCTGGCGCAAAAAAAATTTCCAACTGAATTTAAGGTCCCCAAAACAGCACTCAATTACTTGAACCAAGCCAGTAATGATGACATTAAGGCTGAACTTAATTGGCTAGATAAAGCTGAAAACGATATCTTGACCTTAGCTGACCCTCTGTACCCACCACAGTTAAAACAGATCAGTGACCCGCCGCTGTTGTTGTTTGTTAAAGGCAATGCACAAGCTTTATTGCTGCCACAATTGGCCGTGGTCGGTAGCCGGCATGCCAGTCAAGCAGGTCTAAACAATGCCCAAGCCTTTTGTTTTGATTTGGCCCAACGTGGTTTGGTGATAACCAGTGGATTGGCTGCTGGAATTGATGCACAGGCCCACCAGGCAGCCATAGATGCCAAAGGACAAACCATTGCAGTAATGGGCACAGGCATCAACAGCATTTACCCCAAACAAAACCAAACATTGGCGAAAACCATTGCCAATCAAGGCGCAGTGGTTTCTGAATTTCCTTTGAACACACCACCCAACGCACACAATTTTCCGCGACGCAATCGAGTCATAGCAGGTTTGGCTCTGGGCACACTGGTGGTAGAAGCCGCACTAAAAAGTGGCACGCTAATAACCGCCAGGTTAGCAATGGAAAACAACCGCCCTGTCATGGCTATACCGGGCAGTATTCACAACCCCTTGGCCAAAGGCTGTCATCTACTGATTAAGCAAGGCGCTCAGTTGGTTGAATCAGCCCATGATATTCTGCACGAACTAACGCCCAGCATCGCCATGTTAACCGACCAGTTACAAGCTTCTTTGCAAACTATCAATGACCCTACCCTTGAAAACCTTGCAGCAACACCCAATATCCAGCTATCTGATTCACAACAGCACATTTTCGACCATTTAGACTTTAATCCCATTGCGTTTGATGATATTGTGACACTAACCGACTTACCCAGTGGTGATGTTGCAGCTGATTTACTCATCATGGAATTATCGGGATTGGTTGAAAAGTTACCCGGTGCAAAATATCAAAAAATATGAATGAAAACATCATTGACGTGTTGGTTTATTTGTTTGAAAACTATCTCTCTGAACAAACAAACCTGAACGAACTATATACCAAGAATAAGATTTATAATGGTCTAGAGCAAGCTGGCTTCGAAAAACCAACCATCGACCAGGCCATCGCGTGGCTGCTCAGTATCAACGTTGAACAACAAGCCATCACCCAATCTGCCGATGCCATCAGGTATTTCACACCTTATGAAGTTGCGCTTTTAGATGAAGAGGGCATTGATTTCATTTGTTACTTGGAATCCACTGGCATCCTCACGCCCACCACCAGAGAATTATTACTCAATGGTTTGCTGAATCTAAATACTGACAATATTGACGTGGATGATTTACAATGGCTTGCTTTGATTATTTTATTTTCACAACCGGATGAGGAACAAGCCTTTGCTTCAATGGAAAGTTTGATGTTTGATCCGCCGGTCGATCATGAACATTAAACCATGGCAGAAAACTTACTGATTGTAGAATCACCCGCGAAAGCAAAAACCATCGAGAAATACCTTGGCAAGGGTCATAAAGTGTTGGCTTCATATGGTCATGTCCGTGATTTACTGGCTAAAACAGGCGCAGTCATTCCGGAAAATGATTTTGAACTGAAGTATGTCGACGTAGAAAAAAATAAAAAACACATCGATGCCATTGTCAAAGCAGCTAAAAAAGCCAATACCATCTATCTGGCAACGGATTTGGATAGGGAAGGTGAAGCCATATCTTGGCATGTTGTAGAAATACTCAAAGACCGTAACCTGTTAAAAGGAAAAGACATCAAACGCGTGGTGTTTTCAGAAATCACCAAATCTGCCATTCAAGAAGCGGTTGCCAATCCACGAGAAATATCGATTGAATTAGTTGATGCGCAACAAGCCAGGCGTGCTCTGGACTATCTGGTGGGTTTTAATCTATCACCTTTGCTGTGGAAAAAAGTTCGCAGAGGTTTGTCTGCTGGCCGAGTACAGTCGCCTGCATTGCGCCTGATTGTTCAACGTGAAGATGAAATCAATGCTTTTATCAAAGAAGAGTACTGGACCATTCATGGCCAAATGGCATTGGGTAATGAAGCTTTTGAATCCAACTTAAATATCTATGCGGGTAAAAAACTTAAAAAGTTTGATATCAACAACCAAGAATTGGCCGACCAAGCTTTGGCGAAGCTGCGCAGCCAAGCCGGTGCTAGATTAACCGTCACTGAATTGACCCAACGTGAACGCAAAAGAAAACCAGCACCGCCTTTTATCACATCAACCTTACAACAAGAAGCAGCCAGAAAGTTGGGCTTTACTGCCAGGAAGACCATGCAAATTGCGCAACAGTTGTATGAGGGCATGGAAATCAACGGCCAATCTCAAGGTTTGATAACATACATGCGTACCGACTCATTGAATTTAGCCAACGACGCCATCAATGAAATTCGTGGGGTGATTCAAAATAAATACGGCGCCAAACAAGTTCCTGAGAAGCCAAATTTTTATAAAAGTAAATCCAAAAATGCCCAAGAGGCTCATGAAGCCATCCGTGCAGTTTCAGCTCAATTAATTCCTGCGGAAATTAAAAACTTTTTAGATCACGATCAATTCCGTTTGTATGATTTAATTTGGAAAAGAACTCTGGCCAGCCAAATGATTAATGCCACCATTGGTACAGTATCCGCTGATTTTACTTTTGGAGATGGACACAACCTGCGTGCTTCTGGATCAACCATCCTCGAAAAAGGCTTCCTGGCTGTTTACGAAGAGGGCCTGGATGATGGTAAGAAAGATAAAAACCAAGAAAAACACCTGCCTAATTTGAAAAAAGGTGATGTGGTGGATGTCAATGAAATCAATGGCGTTCAACACTTTACTGAACCACCACCTAGGTACTCTGAAGCATCCTTGGTCAAGGCTTTGGAAGAATTTGGTATTGGTCGACCATCAACTTATGCCAGCATCATATCTACTTTGCTGAACCGTGATTATGTTGAGCTTGAAAACAAACGCTTCATACCAACTGATGTAGGTAAAGTGGTGGCAAGATTTTTAGAAACCCACTTCAAAGATTATGTTGATTATGAGTTCACCGCTCGTTTAGAAGATGCATTGGATGCAGTCTCACGAGGTGAAAAATCATGGAAACCTTTGATGAAAGAGTTCTGGGAACCCTTCATCGCTTTGGTTGAAGAAAAAGAAGAATCTGTTTCGCGCGATGAAGCGCAATACAAACGAGAGCTGGGCACCGACCCTAAAACCGGCAAGCCCATGTCAGTGCGCATTGGTAAATACGGTACTTTCGTACAAATTGGCACCCGTGATGATGAAGAAAAGCCTCAGTTTGCCGGTTTGTTACCAGGACAAAAACTAGACTCCATCACTTACGAAGAAGCGCTGGCTTTGTTTGATTTGCCTCGTGATTTAGGTGAAACCCCAGAAGGTGAAAAGGTGTCTGCTAATATAGGTCGATTTGGACCATACATCAGGTATGGCAACAAATTCGTCAGCATCAAAAAAGACCAAGGTGACCCCTACACCATTACTTTTGAAGAAGCCATGGTGTTAGTGACTGAGAAGAAAATTGCTGATGCCAACAAAATCATCCAAACTTTTGATGACGGTATTCAAGTCTTAAATGGTCGCTGGGGGCCCTATGTCACTGATGGCAATAAAAACGGCAAAATCCTTAAAGACCAAGACCCCAAAGCACTGACACATGAGCAGTGCATAGAGATTTTAGCCAAAGCACCAGAAAAGAAACGCCGTGGTAAAAAGAAAGTTGCGAAGAAAAAAGTAAGCAAGAAAAAAGTGGCCAAGAAAACCACAAAAAAGAAAACCACCAAGAAAAAGACCACCAAAAAGAAGACTACAAAAAAGAAAGTCACTAAGAAAACGGTCAAAAAGTAGCCATGTCTGAAATAGGTCAATCCATCGAATCAGCTGTTGCGACCGTCCAATCCGGGGGGTTATTAGTGTACCCCACCGAAGGGGTATTTGGACTCGGCTGTGATTACCGCAACCAATCAGCTGTGTTAAAAGTGCTGCAGTTAAAGCAACGTTCTGTCAACCAAGGTCTGGTGCTGATAGCTTCACACATAGAACATATTCTGCCGTTGATTAAACCAGCTGATCAGTCGCATTTAGCTCGCGCTTTAAAAACCTGGCCAGGACATACCACATGGGTGTTTCCGCAATCTGATTTAACGCCTCGTTGGATTACTGGCTCGTTTAATTCTGTGGCTGTGAGGGTCAGCAAACACCCAAGTGTCAAACAACTGTGTGACCAATTAGGTCACGCCTTGGTTTCGACCAGTGCCAACTTAAGTGGACAACCACCCCTTAGTAGCTGCCAAGATCTATCCAACACTTGGGGCAAGCAAGTGGAGTACTACTTAGACTTGCCCTTGGGTGGTTTAAACCAACCATCAACTTTAAAAGTGGCTGCTACCGGCCAACAGTTGCGATGAAACTGGAGCTCAGGTCACGTATATATTCTTTGGTCACCACCTTGTTGACACCATTGGTGCTATTCAGACTGGCATCTCGCGGCATCAAAACCAAAGCCTACTTACAGCGCTGGCACGAAAGATTTGGCTGGTTCAAAGCACCTAAATTCAAACAGCACTCAATCTGGGTGCATGCCGTATCAGTGGGCGAGGTCAACGCCGCAATTCCGCTGATCAAAGCCTTGATGAAAAAATATGAAGGCCATTCATTTGTTTTAACCACCATCACTCCAACTGGTTCGGACCGGGTACAACAAATTTTTGGCGATCAAGTTTTCCATGTATATTTACCCTATGATTTACCTGGTGCAGTGAAACGATTTTTACGTAAAACCAAACCAGATTTGGCGGTCATAATGGAAACTGAAATTTGGCCAAACTTATTCAGGTTTTGTAAAAAACGCAACATCCCCATTGTGGTTGCCAACGCGAGATTGTCTGAAGTATCGATGAAAGGTTATCGCTGGGTTGAATCATTGGCTGCGAAAGCCTTTAATGACACTGCATACGTTGCTGCACAAACAGTAACAGATGCAAAAAGAATGATTAAACTGGGCTGTAAGCCAGAAAAAATATTTGTTGTGGGCAGTTTAAAGTTTGACATCATTATTGACCAACACATCATTGAAAAAGGCAAAGAAATCCGCGAACACTACCAAAACAGTCGCTTGGTTTGGATTGCTGCCAGTACACATCAAGCAGATGAAAATGAGGTACTTGATGCTTATGTGGTACTTAAGCAAAGGCACCCTAAATTGATGTTGGTGATAGTGCCCAGACACCCTGAACGCTTCCAAAGCACCACACAGGCTTGTAGAAACAAAGGTTTTAACACCCAATTACGCAGTGAAATTGGGCTTTGTGATATCAATGGTGACGTCTTTGTGGTTGATACCATGGGTGAAATGCTGGAGTTTTATGCCTCATCAGACATCGCTTTTGTAGGCGGTTCAATTGCCAACATTGGCGGCCATAATGTACTTGAAGCAGCCGTATTTTCTCTGCCTGTTTTGGTGGGTGCCAACACCCACAACTTCTCCGAAATCACGCAACTGCTCAATGATTGTGGTGGCTCACACACAGTACATGATGCCAATGACATCATTCGCAGCATGGAGTATTTGATTGGTAATGAGGAAGCACGAATCGAGATGGGCAAAGCCGCACGCAAGCTGGTTGAACAAAACCGAGGCGCAGTTGAATTGACCATGAATTTAATTGAATCGGCCATGGAACAAAAACCACTCAACGCCGAACTAACTGCCAAACATTTCCCGAAAATCAATCCATGATCCAGCTAAACAAATTCATGTTTGCAACAACCTGGCTTAAACCGCATGGTTGATAAGGTCTTTCAACTGCAGCTATTTTCAGATCTTGATGGTTTGGATTTATACCGCATCATGCAGTTACGCAGCGCAGTATTTGTATTGGAGCAAAACTGTGCCTATCAAGACCTTGATGGCCTTGATCTTGATGCTTTACACTTGTTCAAAAAAATTGATCATGATGAAGTCGTTGCCTATGCCCGAATTATCCTGCCAGAACAAGGTGATAACAAGCACTGCAGTATTGGTCGAGTGGTGGTCAAACAAAACCAACGCCAGAACAATTTAGGCCACCAATTGATGCAGGCCGCTATTCAAGCTGCAATCAAACATTGCCCCAATCACCCAATTAAGATATCTGCACAGACCCATTTGACCCATTTTTATCAACGACTGGGTTTCATCAACACGGGTAAATTTTATACTGAAGACCAAATCCCTCACCAACAAATGGTTTACCAACCGAGCCATACTACTGATAATTGACCTGGGTATTTAATCACGTCCTTTCAGGTGAACAAATGATAACTGGCTCGATATTCAATACACCCTTGGGTATAATCATTGGGTTTATCACAAGCAAATTTCTATGACATATTACATCAGCACTGAGACCAAGGGTAAAAGCACGCCTGTTGTGCCCATTTTAAAAGGCACTTATGAAACTTGGCATACAGCCCAAAATAAGTACTTACAAGCCGTATCCAACCAATCTGAACTGGGTGAGAAAACAGGCAATTTTATCCTCGATCGCAACGCCGATGGTGAATTGGCCAGGGTATATATCACTGTTGATGATGATTTAAACCCCTATAACTTTTGTCATGCCTTCAATGATTTTCCCAAAGGCAACTACCACATTGAATGTGATACAGCAGAAGTCACCAGTGCGGTTATTTTGGCATGGGGTTTTGGCAGCTACCGTTTTGATCGTTACCTGCAACATCAAGAAGGGGCGGTGCTGGTGATTGATGCTCAAGCCCACGCTTCCGAATTGGCAGTGGTTAAAGCCACTTGTTTGGTGCGTGATTTAATTAACACCCCAGCAGATGACATGGGCCCTACAGAAATGGCGGCTTTTGCTGAACAGTTTGCAGCCACCAATCAAGCCACATTTTCCGAAACTGTTGGCGAAGCCCTGTTGACTGAAAACTTCCCATCCATTCACATAGTTGGGCGTGCCAGCCACAAAGCACCACGCTTGATTGAGTTAAACTGGGGGGATAAAAAACACCCTAAAATTTCATTGGTCGGCAAGGGCGTTTGTTTTGATACCGGCGGCAACAACATGAAACCTTCGAGCTCTATGCGCTGGATGAAAAAAGACATGGGCGGCGGAGCCCATGTGTTGGGTTTGGCACAGTTAATCATTGACCACCAGTTACCAGTTTGTTTGCAGGTGTTGATTCCGTGTGTAGAAAATGCAGTTGCTGGCAACGCCTATCGACAAGGTGATGTTGCGCAAACCCGTTCTGGACAAACCATTGAAATTGGCCACACCGATGCCGAAGGCCGCGTGATTTTAGCCGACGCTTTAACTTACGCCTGTGAATCAGACCCGGAGTTGGTGATTGATTTTGCCACTTTAACTGGTGCTGCAAGGGTTGCTATGGGCCCCACTGTTACCCCAGTTTTCAGTAACCGCAAAGCCATCAGCGACGGTATATTCACCAGTGGTCAACTCAGCCACGATGAAACCTGGCCTATGCCACTACAACAAAGTTACAACAAGTACATCAAATCAACCATTGCCGATCTCACTAATTCTGCCTCACTGCCCTTGGGTGGTTGTATTACTGCTGCATTGTTCTTAGAACACTTTATCCAACCTGAAATCTCATGGGTACATATAGACACTTATGGTTGGAACTTTGGCGACCGCACCGGTGGCACTGAAGGTGGTGAAGCTTTGGGCATGGTTGCGGTATTCAATTGGTTACAAGACCAGTATTCGGAGCACTGAAAACAACTGAAATGAAAGACATGACAGACAGCAGCAAATACTTACACTTTGGTCAAGGCCAGGGCGAAGATCGCAAACCCACCCACATTCTAGGTCACTTTGCCAATCGACATGGCTTAATCACCGGTGCCACAGGAACCGGTAAAACCGTCACTTTACAGGTGTTGGCAGAAAACTTTTCTGACCTTGGGGTACCAGTTTTCATTACTGACATCAAAGGTGATGTTTCAGGTTTATCACAAGCCGGCCAACAAAAAGAATTTTTGGACAACCGGGCCAAAGAACTGAACATAAAAAATTACCGATATGAAGGATCTCCGACGATATTCTGGGACATTTTCAAACAACAAGGACACCCTGTCCGTACCACCATCCAAGAAATAGGGCCCATGTACTTAAGTCGTTTATTGGAGCTGTCGGATGTGCAAGAAGGGGTGATTGCAGTGGCATTTAAGTACGCTGAAGTGAATGACTTGGCCTTGTTAGACTTAAAAGATTTGAAAGCCCTGCTGCAATACATGGGTGAGCACCACCGTGAAATATCCAATGAATACGGCCGCATTACCAATGCTTCAATTGGTGCGATTCAACGGCGCTTACTGAGCTTAGAGTCACAAAGCGGCGACCAACTGTTTGGCGAGCCTGCTTTGGAGCTGGCTGACTTGATGCGTCAAGACATGTCTGGCAAAGGCATCATCAGCATCATGGAATCACGAGATTTGATGATGAAACCTCAATTGTACGCCTCATTTCTGTTGTGGTTAATGACTGAATTATTCGAAACCCTGCCGGAAGTTGGTGATCAACCGTTGCCCAAGTTGATACTGTTTTTTGATGAAGCCCATTTGATTTTTGAAGACTCTCCCAAAGAAGTTCTCAAGCGCATTGAGCAAGTGGCTCGCTTAATACGCTCTAAAGGTGTTGGTGTTTATTTCTGTACCCAGTCACCTGGCGACATCCCTGAAGACATACTGGGCCAACTGGGAAATAAAGTCCAGCACGCCTTACGCGCCTATACCCCAAAAGACAAAAAAGTCATTGGCGCAGTGGCTGACTCTTTCAGGCCCAACCCAAATTTCGACACCGCCGAGGTCATTACTAACCTCGGTGTGGGTGAAGCCTTGGTCTCCACCTTGGAAGCAAAAGGTGCGCCATCCATGGTTGAGCGGGTAAAGATTGCACCACCGCGGTGTCGCATGGGACCTGCCACTGATGAAGAACGCAAATTAGTGATGCAGCGTTCTCCAGTCGGCGGAAAATATGACCAAGATTTAGACCGTGAATCGGCTTATGAAAAGCTCAAAAAACGCAAAGCTGAACAGGCAGAACAAAAAGCCAAAGAGCTGGCTAAGCTTGAAGCAGAAGAGCAGCGAGCCGCCGCTGAGAAAGCAAGCAGACCAAAACGCCGACCAGGAAGGCCGGCAGATTCATTTGGTACCAAACTGGGTAAATCTTTACAGCAAAAGTTCACCACCAAAGTGGTTAACGCCATTTGGAAATCCGTGTTTGGACGCAAGCGGTGAGTTAATCGCCAACATGTGCCAACAAATTGAAACCAGCCTTATTAGTGCTGTATCGCCAGCTTCGAACCAGCCTACGGAGCTGAACCCAACTCATGTTTGAGTTCATGTTGTTATTACTACTGGGCTTGGTGGTTGGCTTCTTTGCTGGCTTACTTGGCATCGGCGGTGGTGCCATCATGGTACCTGCCTTAACCGCTTTTTTTCTGTGGCAAGGCCTGCACCCCGATGTGGTTGTGCATATGGCTTTGGCCACGTCCATGTCATGCATCGTATTCAACGCACTGTTCAGCATCCACACCCACCAAAAACATCAAGCCATCATTTGGTCTATCACCCTAAAGATGACGCCCATGGTGTTGTTAGGCAGCGCACTGGCAAGCTATATGGTGGTACAAATCAGTTCCAAAGCCATCGCTTTGGTATTTATGTTGCTGATGTTTTTGGTCGCAACTCAAATGATTGTTGATTTTAAGCCAACACCCTCCGCAGCCAAAAAGATTCACACACTTGAACTGCTGCCTGCTGGCTTCATCATTGGTTTCATCTCAGCAATGATAGCCATCGGCGGTGGATCGCTGTCTGTACCGTATCTGAACTGGCATCAAATCAACATCAAAAGGGCGATAGCCACTGCAGCCAGTATAGGTTTGCCTTTGGCATTGGCGGGTTGTTTGGTGTTCATGCTGCAAACCACAGAACACATGAACTTGCCGACCCAAACCTTTGGCTATATTTATTGGCCAGCCACCCTGATCATCACCTTGGGCAGCTTTATGACCACAGCCCAAGGCGCGCACTTAACCCATCGATTACCAACCAGACCGCTGAAAATTATTTTTGCCCTGCTGGTGAGCCTACTGGCCATCAGGATGTTTTTAACTGTTTAATGGGTGTATTCGCTGGCAGTTTATGCGGCCCGAAAAATAAGCCTGCTCCAGCTGTTATCACAGCAATAATTTCAAGCACCAATGCTGTTACAATATTATTCAACCAACCCCCATTATTGATATGCGCGGACAACCACCACCAGACACCAATCAAGACGAAAACTGGGCTGTTTTAACTAAATTATGGCCGTATCTATCGGAATACAAAGCGCGGGTTATTTTGGCGCTGTTGTTTTTGGTAGGCGCTAAACTGGCCACCACTGGCATGCCTTTTTTAATCAAAGGCATGGTTGACCAACTGAGTGAAAACGCTGAGTCTGCAGTCAGTGCACAAACATGGTTATTGGCACCAGTGGCCTTGGTTTTTGTATATGGCGGATTGCGCTTTGCCAATGTGTTATTTGGTGAAATTCGTGACACCTTATTTGGCAGAGTGACTGAACGGGCCATGCGGCGCATCGCGCACCAAGTGTTTGTCCATTTACACCGCTTGGATTTAGACTACCATTTGAACCGCAAAACCGGGGGTGTTTCAAGGGACATTGAACGTGGCATCAGTGGCATCAGTTTTCTGCTGCGATTCATGGTGTTCAGCATTTTACCGGCTTTGATTGAAATCTTTTTGGTGGTTGGAATTTTGCTGTTTCAATATGGCTGGACCTTTGCAGTAACCACCTTGGTGGCGATAATAACCTATGTAACATTTTCAGTAAAAATCACCAATTGGCGAAAAGCATTTTTGCGTGAGGCCAACACCGCTGACTCAGCCAGCAGCAGCCGAGCGATAGACAGTTTACTGAACTATGAAACGGTTAAATACTACACCAATGAATCCTATGAAGCCAATCGCTATGATGCCAACCTGAAACAACTCGAACAAGCCAAAAGAAAAAACCGCTGGTCATTATTCGCCTTGAATGGCGGACAGGCCTTAATCATTGCTTTATCGATGACCGCAATGATGTTATTGGCGGTGTTGGGGGTACAAAGTGGTGACATGAGTGTTGGTGACTTTGTTTTGATCAATGCTTTTATGATGCAGCTGTTTATTCCACTGGGCTCTTTGGGTTTTGTCTATCGAGAGATCAAAACCTCGATGATAAATATTGAACAATTATTCAACATTTTGGACATTGAGCCTAAAATCATAGATGCGCCAAACGCCAAAGCGCTGCTGATAAAGCAGGCTGCAATTGAGTTCAACCAAGTCGAGTTCAGTTACCGCGCTGACCGAGAAATCATCAAAGGCATCAGTTTCACCGTTGCAGCTGGGCAAACATTGGCTGTTGTTGGTGCCAGCGGCTCAGGAAAATCGACCTTGGTAAAATTATTGTTTCGTTTTTATGAACCCAGCGCAGGCAAGATTCTTATTGACGGGCAAGACATCCAACTAATCAGCCAAAACTCCCTGCGTAAGGCCATCGGTATCGTGCCCCAAGATACGGTACTGTTCAATGACAGTATTTGGGAAAATATCCGCTACGGTAACCCTGCTGCCAGTGATGCTGAAGTACAAGTAGCCATAACCATGGCTTATTTAGATGACTTCATTGCGCAGTTGCCTGATGGCACCAATACCCAAGTCGGCGAACGCGGTTTAAAACTTTCTGGTGGTGAAAAACAACGGGTTGCCATTGCCCGAACCATACTGAAAAAACCACCCATTATGGTGTTTGATGAAGCCACCTCCTCGCTGGACAGTAAAGCTGAACAAATGATCCTAAGAGCCATTCAAGCAATGGCTAAAAACACCACCAATCTGGTCATTGCTCACCGCTTATCCACTGTCGTCAATGCCGATCAAATCATCGTTTTAGAACACGGTCGTATCATTGAACAAGGCAACCATGAAAGTTTATTAAACGCCCAAGGTGCTTATGCTGAACTGTGGCAAGCCCAACAAAAAGAAACACTGAACTGAGTTCTGAAACCAATTCCTCACGGCACTTTTTTGGCTTAGATTCTGGTCAAAGTAAATTCAGTTTTAATGCATTTTTCTAGCTAATCAGGTAAAGGTACAAGCCGCCCAAAAAGAATAGTTACTTGATTTGATAAAAGTTCTTGATTACAAGCAGTTCAGCAGTGATTGTTGGCCATTCAGCACAGTGATCAATTCAATATATTAATTAATCATCAGAAATTGTTTTAAGCGCTGAAAATCAGCCTCCATGTAAATAGATAAATCCACTTTTTCAGCACAGTCCGCTATTGCTTCTGGTAAGGGTAATTCAATGTTCAGCAATTCCTCAACTGTGGATTTAAACTTTGCTGGATGGGCTGTGCCTAAAAAGATGCCCACTTCTTCTGGGGTCAAGGAATCATGCAAACCCTGATAAGCCACCGCTGCATGGGGTTCGCTGATGTAACCCAATTGATACAACTGCTTGAGGGTTCTGGCAGTGGTGTGTTCATCAACAGCCAAACCAGACAGCAGGTCTCGATCAAATTGACCTGACTCAATCATGTACTCAATTCTTGGCCAGTTATTCGGTTTGCTGACGTCCATGGCATTGGACAGTGTTTCCACCGTTGCATTGGGCGACCAAACACCGTCTTCAAGATACCGTGGTACGGTGTCATTGAGGTTAGTGGAAGCCACGAAACGTTTGATAGGTAAGCCCATGGTCTTGGCAATAATACCAGCACAGAGGTTGCCAAAATTACCACTTGGCACTGCAAAAACTGAACGTGAACGCTGTGCTGGGGATAATTGGGCCAAAGCATCAAAATAATAACAAACCTGCGCAAACAAACGGCTGACATTGATCGAATTGGCCGAATTTAAACCTACAGTTTTAACTAAATCTGCGTCATCAAAACATTGTTTGACTAATTTTTGACAATCATCGAAGGTCCCATCTACAGCTACGGTACGGATGTTATCAGCCAATGTGGTGAACATCTTTTGTTGCAGTGCACTGATTTTACCCTTGGGAAACAAGATCACCACATCAATATTTTTTAGGCCATGAAAAGCATGGGCTACAGCCGCACCGGTGTCTCCTGAGGTGGCAGTAAGTATTGTAGTTTTTTCACCCTTGACGGCTTGTTGGGTGGCAAAATGTTGTAAACAATTGGCCATAAAACGTGCACCAAAATCCTTGAATGCCAGTGTAGGACCATGAAACAGCTCTAAACAATGCGTTTGGTCATGGACAGGCACCAAAGGCGAGGAGAACGAAAAGGTTTTCCCAATGATGGATTTAAGTGCTTCATCATTGATGTTATCGCGCACGAATGGTCGCAAAACATCAAAATTTCTGTCGCTGGTTGGCATCGATAATAAGGCATCTATATTGGATAATATCGGTATTTCAGCTGGAAAGAATAAACCTTGGTTATTACCTAAACCGGTTTTAACCGCAGTGGCAAAATCTACAATTTGTTGTGGGTCTTTGAGGTTATTCAATTTCATGGTAGTTCCTGGGTATTGATGACTGAGTCTATTGCTCTGGTGCCTGTGGCATCAGCTTGGCAAATAGCCACAAAACCATGCTCGGTTTGTAAGTAATTCTTTTCCAACCAAGTCGCTTGTTGTTGGGCCGTTTTTAAATCCTCGCAAGCTGAAAAAATGGTTGGGCCTGAGCCTGAAATTCCCACCGCCAAACTGTTCATCTTCAGTAGTTGCTGCTTGGTTTGTGCATAATCAGGTAATAATTCAGCCCGATAAGGTTCAGCAATTTCATCTTTCAACAAAGCAAAAGCCAAGGCCTGGTCTTGCTGAAAACAGGCTGCCACAAAACCAGCCAGGTTTTGTCCAAAGCTGATCAAAGTCGATCGTTCATACACCGCTGGCAGTAACGCCCTGGCTGCTTGGGTACTGACCTCCACATCGGGATAGGCCAACACCCAATAGATGTCTTTAAACAAGGGCAATGACAAGGTCACTTGCTCCTGGTTGTTCAGCATCAGTTGCATGCCACCAAGAAAACAAGGCGCCACATTGTCATAATGTACTGAACCGCTGATTTTGGCTTCGGCTTGGCCCATCAACTGCAACAACTGATTGTCATCAAAAGGTTGTTGGTAGAAGTCGTTGAGGGCCACAAAGGCTGCCACCACTGAGCAAGCACTGGAACCCATGCCACTACAAACAGGGATGTTCTTATGCAAAGTCACTTTAACTGCAACAACCGGGATTTGACGCACAATCAATTCAGCTTCAAAAGCCTGTAACACCAGCCAAACAATGTTCGATTCACGGTCTGTTGGTAGTCGGTCTGCAAAGTCACCGGTTAACTCAAAATTGTTTTGTTGTGCAGCTTCAACTTCAACCACATCACCTAACAATTGCCCGTCAATGGGCCGCAACGCCAAACCCAGAGAATCAAACCCGACGCTCACATTGCCAATGGATACTGGCGCAAATACAGCTGTTTTCTTACTCATATCAATGTTCCTGCTCCCACGACAAGGTGCGCAACAAATCACCAAACAGTCCTGCTGCCGTGACCGCTGCACCGGCACCGTAACCCCGAATGATGAACGGCTTGGGTTGGTAATATTGGGTGTTGATGGCCAAAGCGTTTTCCCCGGCTTCAATTTCAAATAATGGGTGCGCTTTATCAACCGGCACTATTTTTACCGCACATTGCTGGTTTTTAATGATGGCCACATATTTAAGCTTTTGCTGTTTGGCTTCAGCTGCATCAATCATTTGTTGAAACGCAGCATCAAAACCAGACAATTGTTGCATGAACTCATCGCCATCAGTTAACTTGGCTAAGTGTTCAGGCACTACGGGCTGTAGATCAACATCTGACAATTCCAATTCTAAACCAGCCTCTCGAGCAATCACCAGTACTTTTCTGGCCACATCCATACCGTTCAAGTCTTCAGCAGGATTGGGTTCTGTATAGCCCAATTTACGGGCTTTTTCTGTGGCGGCAGACAAACTCAAACCTTGGTGTATTTCACCAAATATATATGACAATGAACCTGATAAAATTCCCTCAAACTGAATCAGTTCATCCCCAGCGCGCAATAAACTTTGTAAATTATCTATCACCGGTAAGCCTGCACCGACATTGGTTTCATACAAAAACCGCCGTTGCCGCTTGGCTGCCATATTTTGTAACTGGTAATAGTAAGCCAAACTGTCGGTGTTGGCTTTTTTATTCGCTGTAACCACATGAAAATTGGCTTCCAAGTAATCCAAATAACTCATGGCTATGACTTGGTTGCTGGTACAGTCGATGATTACTGGGTTGGTTAAGTGGGTGGTGCCAACAAAATTTTTCAACAGAGCCAGTGACATGCTTTGATCACTTCTGGATAACTGTGCTTGCCAATCTTCAAGATCAACCCCATCGGCATTCAATAGGCATTGTTTGCTGTTGGCAATCCCCACCAAGTTCAATTCAATGTTTTTAGCTTTCAGCCAATCTTGTTGTCTGCTGATTTGCTGAATCAATTCTCTGCCAACCGTACCACAGCCAATCAAAAAAGCGTCAATGCGTGGCTTTTTCAAAAACAGTCGCTGGTGACAAACTACCACCGCAGCATCTACACGCTTGGCCCTGACCACTGCAGATATACTGCGCTCAGATGAATCCTGCGCGATTGCAATGATGTTCACTCTGGCATGCGATAAAGCACTGAAAAAACGACTGGCGGTGCCTTTTTGTTGGTGCATGCGGTCACCGATTAAGGTAATGACAGCTAGTTTTTCCCGGCATTGTATCGGCTCTAATAAAGCACTTTTCAATTCCAGTTTAAAGGCTTCATTCAAGGCCGCCATGGCCGATACCGCTTCTTCACCTGGTACACAAAAACTGATGCTGTACTCTGAGGAAGATTGGCTGATTAAAATCACTGAAATCTTGGCCTCACTCATGGCTGCAAAAACCCGCGCAGCCATCCCTACCATACCTTTCATACCAGGACCTGAAACATTAATCATCGCCACATCAGACAAGTTTGAAATCGCCTTGACCGTTTTTTGTTGGGCTGTTTCAGCTGAAATGGTGGTGCCTGGATGATTTGGATTTTGGGTGTTCTTGATGACACATTGGATTTGGTGTTTAGCCAATGGTGTGATGGTCTTCGGATGCAAAACTTTGGCGCCAAAATATGACAATTCCATGGCTTCCTGATAGGACATTTGCTCAATCAATTGTGCTTCAGAGACCAACCTTGGATCCACGCTGTAAATACCATCAACATCGGTCCAAATTTCACAGCTGTTGGCCGCCACACAAACCGCTAAAATAGCAGCAGAATAATCAGATCCATTGCGGCCTAAAGTGATTAAATCCCCACCAGGATTAACACCATAAAACCCAGGCATCACTGATATATCAGTCAATGCCGCATAATGTGTTTTGAAGGCATCTGTACTTTTTTGTATGTCTGCAACTGGATCATCGACGTCATCTTCAACATAAATAAATAAACGCGGATCAAGCACGGTAACTGGGCTTTTGGCACGCAATAAGGTAGCCATCAATAGGGTACTGAACTTTTCACCTGTGGAGAGTATTTGTGCCGCTGTTTTTTTCGGACAATATCCAATCAGTGCACAACCTTGTGCCCAATTGCGTAACTGGTCCAATAAATAAGCTGTTTGTTGCTGGCTTTTACTTGCATCAAAATCAACACGCATGGTGGCACATTCACTGCTGATGGTGAGTAGTTTTTGACTGATTAAGTCAAGTTGTTGGGTTAATTCCTGCTGTTGATTAATCAGCTCAATCAACAGTACCAAATCATTGGTGATGCCTTTGGGTGCGGAAAAAACAGCACTTATAGCTTGTTGCTGGCTTTCTATCAAGGCCACAACGTGGTTGAATTTTTCTGCAGTGGCCAAAGAAGAACCACCAAATTTCATGACTTTCATAATTGTAATGCTCAAAAACTAATCAAATTTTGGCTTAAAAAAAAGCCCGTGAATTGTTTCCAAGTCACGGGCTTTTGAGGTATTTTATTGACTCAGCACATGACACAAAGCTTATAAGCGGTGGTTGTCGATGTGATGATTGTGTCTAACATGCACCTAATATATTGAGTTTAGACCAAAATTACAACAATTGATTTAACACGAATGATAATTACCCAAGCTGCTTTGTCATTACAGTCATCCATAACGCTGAATATAATCCCTAATTAACATAAATTACCGTGTGCATTTGGTATAACTGTAAATTGGTAAAAATTTGGAACAACACATGAAATATTTACTCAACATTTTAGTCCTTATACTCTTATCTGCTTGCCAGAACAACCGTCAGCAGCGTGTCGACTATGCCGATTTTATTGCTGAACATCAGCTACAAAATCTAAACCGAGTTCAACAGTTCAATTTCCTCGGTTGGCAGCCCTTAAATGATCGCTATTTAATTCTGCGGGGAAACCAGCGCAAGAGTTTCTTAATTCAATTAATGTCACCTTGTAACGAGTTACCCTATGCAGTCAATATTCACCTCAAACAACGCTCAGGTACTATTTTAAGCAGCAAATTTGACTCTGTTATTGTGCCTGGTCAATTGAATCAAGAGTGTCGCATCAATGCCATATATCCACTTGACCAGATTCAACAACAAGCACTGTTGGATTACAGTGGGCACCAACGGCAGTTTAAAGGTCAAATACTCAATAAATCAACTCCCTGAAAGCAGCTTGGCAGTCACTTCAATCTCAATTTTCATGGCATCATCCAGTAAGCCTGCCTCAACCATGGTCGCAGCAGGGCGGATATTACCCAGGTATTTTTGAATCACGGGAGCACAACAAGCAAAGTCTTCTTTATTCGGCACAATGTAGTTAACCCGCACCACTGCAGACAAATCAGTGCCAGCTTCTTTAAGTGCCTGTTGAATGTTTATAAAACACTGGGTTGTTTGTTCTGCCACTGAATCACTGATATTCATGTCAGCATAATCATACCCAGTGGTGCCAGAGACAAAAACCCAACCGTCTTGCACCACTGCCCTTGAATAAGCAAACTGTTGTTCAAAGTCCGAGCCACTGCTGATTAATTTTTTCATCTGAAATTTTTATTGTTGTTACAGCCTCAGTTTATTCTTTATTTGCATGGCTGTTGTAAACTTTTCTCTTGCCTGGGTGGTTTTTTTTCATTGCATAATTAACTACAATGTTGGTTTCTCTATCAATTATCCTATGCGCCCTCAACCATTGTTCAGAAAAATTCATAAATGGGCAGGCCTCATTCTTGGCATCCAAATCTTGTTGTGGTTCACCAGTGGCTTCTTAATGAGCTTCATGCCTATTGACGAAATACATGGCGACCACTTGCTCAAAAAACCAGCACCTACAGCCATCAACTTAAGCAAGGTTAATTTATCCACCATTGCTGAACAAGTGTCTGCACCAATACAATCTCTCGAGCTGAACTCATGGTTAGGCCAAACTGTGGTAACAGTTAAAACACCTGAGGGGATAAAACGGTTTACCACCCCTGACATGCATCCAATCACTGTCATCAATAAATCTCAAATTCAGCAGATTTTAGCTGCCCAGCTCAAAGGTAACCCTGAAATTCATCAGTTAAAACGGTTGAACCACGTGCCCAACGAAGCCAGAGGCAACATTGCACCGCTGTGGCAAGTACAGTTAGCAGATGCAGAAAACACCAGAATTTACATTTCAGACCAAAGCGGCCAAATCGTTGCAAAAAGAACCGATCGTTGGCGCCTATTTGACTTTCTATGGATGCTACACATCATGAATTATGATGACCGTGTGAGCTTCAACCACCCATTGTTGTACATTACAGCCTTTTCAGCAATGCTATTTACCCTTACTGGGTTCGTCTTATTGTACTTTCGCTTTCGAAAAAACAAACAGGGTAAAAAACGAATTCAAAACTGAATAACAAAGCTTTCATGGACAGATCCCCATGGCTTTTTGACTATTGTCAAACTCATGAGTTAACGGTTTTTTTACAATGCGTTTTTTAACCAGAAAAGAGCAAAACCATGAAAAAAATATTAACCACTGCATTGGCGGTTATGAGTATGAACGCAATGGCAGTAGAACAGGGTGATTGGTTGTTACACATCCGCGCAATCAATGTTGCACCCAATGACAGCAGTTCAATGATTCATGTAGATGGAGTTGGTGTGGCAGGCACAGGCGTGACAGTGGACTCTAATCAAAGCTTGGATATTTCATTGGGCTACATGTTTACCGACAACTGGGCCGTAGAACTGTTGGCTGACCTGAGTTCAAAGCACAGCGTATCAGCCAATGGCTTGGCTGGCTTGGGCGTGCCCAACGGCACTGATGTGGTCGATACCAATGTCTTACCACCCACTTTATTTTTACAGTACCAATTTAATCCAAAAGGCAAAATTCGACCTTATGCGGGAGTTGGTTTGAACTATACACTGTTCTTCAACGATGAATTAACTGGTGCCGCTAAAACTGTATTGGGGGCAAATAATTTAGACATTGATTCTTCAGTAGGTGCCGCGGCACAATTCGGCATTGATTGGCAATTAAAAAATAACTGGTCATTCAATATTGATGTGAAGTACATTCAAATTGAAACCGAAGCCACTTTTGATACCGCCATTGGCCGTGCATCCGTTGATATCGACATCAACCCCACAGTTTTTGGTATTGGCTTTGGTAAAACTTTTTAATCCATTGCATTGGTGCTCAGTATTGCAAGAAAGGCTCAGTTTTAAAATTGGGTCTTTTATATTTCTGACTTAAAATATCAACTGCCTCGCCTTCTTTTCTCACCTTATTGCCTTGAACAAACTATTTTATGTTTTTGTTTAAATTTTAAATTATTGATGTTTTTCAACAACTTAAACCGATAAAGCTCACTCCATTAACTTGAATTTAACACTATATCCACGCCTCATTTTAATGCATTTGTAAAATGGGTAACCATCATATCGGTTTGGTATGTGTTTACTTAATCAATTAAGGAGTTACTATGAAAACGAATACAGACAAGTTGAAAACAGCCATTAAAACCACTTTATTAGCCGCTTCTCTTGCTGTGGCGCCATTGGCCATGGCCGACGGCAATGAACAGTACAACACTGATGATAAATTAAGAGACGCATGGCTCGATGGTAAAGTTGAAACCGCTTTATTGGTCAACAGACATTTAAACAACTTCACCATTGATACCGATGTAAAAGGCAATGTGGCGTATTTATCAGGAACTGTTAAGTCAGAAATTGATCGAGAATTGGCAGCTGAAATTGCCCAAAGCATTAAGGGCGTTACCTCAGTTGATAATGACATCATTGTTAAGAAAAAGGATGAAAACATTGCGGATGAAATGCATGTTACTCACCAGCACCAACAAGACAAAACCAGAAATTTTGGTACTTGGTACGACGATGCCACCACCACAGCTGCAATTAAATCTGAACTGTTGTGGAATTCGGAAACTTCAGGGTTGGATGTCAATGTAGACACTGCATATGGTGTAGTCACTTTGAATGGTGTGGTAGAAACTGCAGCAGAGAAGGACTTGATCGAAGAAATTGCAGCCAACACGCCTGGAGTCAGGAATGTAGAGTCTGAAATTGAAGTTGATAGCAATTCATAAGCAACCATTTTTAAACAGCGCGGGCTTGATGCCTGCGCTGTTTAACCGATTAGATACGAGGTATTTATATGTTAAATTATGCACTTATATTTTTAGTTATCGCATTGATTGCAGCGGTATTTGGTTTTGGTGGCGTGGCCGGTACTGCAGCCAGTATTGCAAAGGTGTTGTTCTTTGTCTTTCTGGTACTGGTGGTATTGTCCCTTTTTGGCCACCTCTTCAGTTAGCAATTAATTCCTGTATAAAACCTCACACTGTTGGGGTTTTATTTTGGATTAATAAAACCACTAGGAACTTCAAAATAAGACTGTCTAAGCACATCAACCCCACACTCTAAATCGCTTATCCAATCTAAAAATTGACCGATGATTTTGGGCCCTTTAAAGGCTGGTCCATGTTGTGGCACAATCATTTCAATATCTAACTTTCTCACCATTCTGGCCCATAAACCAGTCACCCTATTAGAACACATATAACGTTGATGAAAGCCAACCATAAATGGAATGTGAGCTGCAAAATCATCAACGTAAGCTGTGTCTGTTTGACTGCCTATTGAAGCACCCATATCTCCAGAAAACAGTATTTTGCTGATTGGGTCATAAAGCTGAAAGTTGCCCACGGAGTGTAAAAAATGAGCAGGAATTAAAACCAGTTCATTGTTTCCAAAAGGTATTCTGGCTCCCTCATCTGGAATTTCAGTCACTCGCTTATTGAAATCTCCTACCTGTTTATCAATATGTGAAGAAACTAAATGCGGCAAAAATCGACCCCATAATTTTGACACCAAAACTTGACACGATGTATTCATTACCCAGCGATCAATGGAAGCAATGATGTCTGGGTCTTGGTGAGATGCAAATATATAATCCAAATGCTTTGGATTGATATAACGAGTAATGGCCATGTTCAAAGGAATGTAGGTTAAATCTCCACCAGGGTCTAATAACATAGACTGGTTATCATCCATGATTAAAAACTGATTAGACTGTACTCCATGACCTTCGACCAAATCATTAAAAGCCAAACAAGCATGACCATTTTTTCTATACAAAACTTCCGGTTTTCCAACCATCTGACACCTACCATCAAAAAGGTTGTATTCTATTGGTCAATGATTTTTATGCTTTGACAAAAGTCAATTTCTGGCCTAACAAGACTTGAGAGCGCACAAATTAACTTTTGGTTTTTAGGATTAAATTCAGTTTATAGGCTGCTCTGACTCAGCTACCATTTCTTTTTCAGGTTCTGATTGTTTAATTAAGCCAATGACTTTCCAGTCAGCACTCAGCTTTTCTATGCCTTCTCTGCGGGTAAAGACCCTCAATTGTTTTCGATCAGGGGAAATCCCAAACATCGGAATGACCAATTTACCATGGGCTGCCATATACGCCTCATGACCAAATTCTTCGGTCAGCAAAGTGGTTTTGATTTGCGCTCCTTGGGCCAATAAACTGGCCAACTTGGCGTAGCTTACGTCCTTAGAAAATAAATGCCTGGCTTTACCTTCTTTAGATACCGCATGTTTGCTTTCGTCTTTATTCTTTTCTTCGTTATTGAGAACGAAGATATTGGCCAAACCAAATTCATTCTTATAGCGTGCTGCTGCCAATAAGTTTAAATCACTGTTCATCGACACCGCAATCATCTTACCCACCCCAATCAAATCCAAATGTTGGTCGGCATGCTCAGAAACCACATTACCATAATAGGTTTTAATGTCTTTCATACGTGCCTCTTTGATGTAGCGCCAATGCGAATCACTCAACAAGCATTCAAAGCCATGTTTATTCAATGCTTCTGCGATGGCAATGGCCACTGGATTACTACCAACCATCAAAATACCTTTTGATTCTGAATTGGCTACCCCCAACTTATTGGCCAAAAAGCCAGCAGTGGCTGACTGAAACACCACAGTACCGATGATTACCATAAAGGTCAGAGAAACCAATAAATCGGCTTCACTGTAGCCTTGTTGTTCAAGTTTTAAGGCAAAAAGAGCCGACACTGCTGCCGCCACAATACCCCGTGGTGCTATCCAAGACAACACCGCTTTTTCTTGGATGGTTAAGTCTGACCCCCACGTTGACACCAAAATTTTAAGTGGTCTGGCAACAAACTGAATCACCAAAAACAACACCACCGAACCCCAGCCTATTTGTAAAAACTGCTCTAAATCTAAGCGTGCAGCCAAGATAATAAATAATCCAGAAATCAATAATAAGGTTAAAGATTCTTTGAAATTCAAAATGTCTTCTATTGGGGTGTTTTTGCTGTTGGCCAACCACATCCCCATAACAGTCACGGTCAACAAACCTGATTCATGCGCCAGCACATCTGAAACCGCAAAAACTGCAAATACCAAGGTCAAAGTGAAGACATTGTGTAAATACTCAGGCAGCCAATGACGGCGCAGTACCATACCCATAAAAGCCCCGGCCAAAGCGCCTAAAAACCCACCAACCAACAAAATCCAGCCAAAATCCAATGCCACATCAACCAATCCAGCAGCACCTTGTTGAGATGAAATAATGAAATTAAAAACCAGCACGGCCAACAAAGCCCCCAACGGATCAATCACGATCCCTTCCCAGCGCAAGACATTGGAGACTTTTTTATTCAGTTTCAAAATTCGCAGCATTGGCACAATAACCGTTGGGCCAGTAACCACCACCAGCGAACCAAACAGTAAGGACAATAACCACGGCAAATCCAACAACCAATGAGTGGCGAGCGCAATGGTTAACCAAGTAACCACCATACCCACTGTTACCATGCGCCGAACCACCGACTCCAACCCCCGAATTTGTCTGAAATTCAAAGTCAGCGCGCCCTCAAATAAAATCACCGAAACAGCCAATGAAACCATGGGAAACAACAAGTCTCCAAACAGCAAATCTGGGTCAATGATGCCAGTCACGGGTTTACCCAACACAATGCCCAACAGCAACAGCAACAAAATTGATGGCAACTTAAGCCACCAGGCCAGCCACTGCGCCATGGATCCTAAAATGCCTATGAGTGCAATGGCCAACATGAGGTTTTCTGTCATCAGTTATTCCTGTATGCGTTTGGCTTTGAGGTTAGATAATTTTTTCGAATACCTGGATTGCACCAGTTCAGTAATCACCATCACCGCAATTACAAAATAAAACGTGGCTTTGCTCATCTGAGTGATTTCATGACCGAAAAATTTCAAGTGGGCAATGTGGCCACCTTCTGATAACAACATCACGCCAACAATAAATAATATGAATAAACCCAAAACTTCATACATGCGATTGCGCTGTAAAAAAGCCGCCACGGTATCTGCCAACCACACCATCAACAAAGCACCAATCAAAATAGCCGATGCCATGATGATGAAATTGTCTGTCAAAGCCATGGCACTAAGAATTGAGTCAAAGGAAAACACCACATTCATGGTTACAATCAAAATCAATGCTTTGGCAAATGAAGATTTTTGTTGTTTTTCATGCTCCATGTTTTCTTCTAGTGACAGCATGTGCCATATTTCTTTCATGGCCGTGTATATAATGAAAACGCCACCCAGTAAAACCACCACCGCGCGTAAGTTAAAAGTGCCTTCCACGACACCCTCCCAAGCCAAAGTAAATAATGGCTCAGTGAAATATGACAACACCTTCAAGAGTAAAAACAACAGCACCAAACGGAACAGCACGGCCATCCAAATACCGGTTTTTCGCAATTTAGATTGTTTGGACTCTTCAACACGTTGTGACTCAATAATGATGTACAGTAAGTTATCAAAACCCAATACGGCCTGCAGCATCACCAACATGCCCAAGGTGAATAAATTTTCTATAGTGAATAAACCTTCCATCTTCGATCGCTGATTTGTAAAGCAATCATTGTTAACTTTCCACTTATATTTTTCAAGCGAAAAATTGTAACAGTTGTTTGAAAATTCCTCGCAGTTATTGACTATTTTAAAGGGGCGTCGCATACTGCGACTTTGATTTTTCACCAACTTAATGACTGCCAAAACAGAAATACGCCATGATTGGACCATTGAAGAAGTCGAACAACTGTTTGCGCTGCCCTTCAATGACCTGATGTTCAAAGCCCAACAAGTACACCGTCAATACTTCAATCCGAATCACGTGCAAATCAGCACATTATTAAGTATAAAAACCGGCGCTTGTCCTGAAGATTGTAACTACTGTCCGCAATCAGTGCGCTACGAAACCGAGGTCAAGGCCGAACCATTGATGGCGGTTGATACCGTGGTTGAGCAAGCCGGATTAGCTAAACAACAAGGCGCCACAAGGTTTTGTATGGGTGCAGCTTGGCGCAGTCCCAAAGACCGAGATTTAGACCAGGTCATCAAAATGGTCAAAGGTGTCAAGGCGCTGGGTATGGAAACATGTTTAACTTTAGGCATGTTATCAGCAGAACAGTCCAAGAAACTTTCAGATGCTGGTTTAGATTACTACAACCACAATTTAGATACTTCAGAAGAATACTATAAAAAAATCATCACCACCCGAAAGTTTGAGATGCGCATGGATACATTAAAAAACGTGCAAAAATCAGGCATCAACGTGTGTTCCGGTGGTATTGTTGGTATGGGTGAGTCACAACGCGATCGCGGTGGTATGTTAATGGCTTTGGCCAACTTAGAACAACATCCTGGCAGTGTACCCATCAATGCTCTGGTGCAAGTCAAAGGCACACCCTTGCATGGCATTGATAAAATTGATGAGCTCGACTTTGTCAGAACCGTTGCTGTGGCACGTTTGATGATGCCCAAGTCTATGGTGCGTTTATCCGCTGGTCGAAATGACATGAGTGAGGCGGTACAAGCCATGTGCTTTATGGCTGGCGCCAATTCGATCTTTTATGGGGAAAAACTACTGACCACATCAAATCCAGAAGAAAATAAAGACCTGGCTTTGTTCAAAAAGCTGGGCATTGAGCCGATGCCAAAACGGCATTGATTGAGATCAATTTTTTTGCACCCTCCATAATTTGGCGGGTGCAGTCAGCCGAATATAAATACTTAATCACCAGAATGGTGTGATTGTGCTGCCAGTTTTAAGCTTTCTTTGGCTTTCTCCAATTCTGCTTTGCTGTCTGAAATGACCACCAAAGTATCATTGACCTCAATAACGGTAAAACCCGTTGGAGTTAAATACTCATTGTTACGAATTATCATGGTTATGTGGGCGTTTTTAGGGAAGCGTACATCCACAATCTGTTTGTTTACTGCACTGTACTCAGGTAAAACCTTGATTTCTTTGATGGCTGACCTGGGACTGTCTGGCGCCTGTTGCTCGATGTCTGCGTAAGGGTTACTTTCTTCTGGTGAACCCACATTAAGCCATTTAGCTACAATGCTTAATGTGGTGCCTTGAACCAATACAGATGTCACCGATATAAAGAACACTATATTAAATATCATCTCCGCTTTGTCAATACCGGCTAACAACGGGTAAGTGGCAAATACAATCGGAACCGCACCACGCAGACCAACCCAAGATATATATACCCGCCTTCTTAATTTCATTTTAAAAAACATCAGACTGATCAGTACACTCAAAGGCCGAGCAACCACAATTAAGAACATCGAAATGATGATACCGATACCAATAATGGGCACTATGTGCGAAGGAAAAACCAATAAACCCAATGTCAAAAAGAGTACAATTTGCATCAACCAAGCCAAGCCATCATACATTTGTAAAATGGTGTTTTTATGAATCAGGTCTTGGTTGCCCAGATAAACCGCGCTGATATATATCGCCAAAAATCCATTCCCACCAAAAAAATCAGTGGTAGAAAAAATGATGAACATCAGAGAAATTACCAGTACAGAGTACAAGCCTTCAAAACCCAGTTTTATCCGATTGATGATCAGCTTACTGAGTTTGCCAAAAGCAAAACCAAACACACCACCTAATATCATCTGTTGTAGAAACATCGGAATAATTGAAGCAATGCCTTGGTCTTGATGTATAACTAAAGTCAAAAATGCAATCGTCAACACATATGCCATGGGGTCATTACTGCCACTTTCTAACTCCAGGGTAGGGCGCAAGTTTTTTCTGAGGGCCAGGTTTTTCGAGCGCAAGATTGAAAACACCGCCGCTGCATCCGTGGATGACACAATAGAACCCAACAACATACTCTCAAATAGAGTGAAGTCGGTGATTAACCACACAAAGTAACCAAGTGAAACTGCGGTTAACAACACACCAACTGTTGATAACACCAAGCCTTCCTTGAGTATCGGTTTAACCGCACCCCACTGGGTACTCAGACCACCAGAAAATAAGATGAAGTTCAACGCAACGATACCAATAAACTGAGCAGCTTTGGGGTCGTTAAAATGGATACCACCAATACCTTCTGAGCCAGCCAACATACCAATGGCTAAGAACAACAACAATGTAGGAACACCAAATCGATAGGAGGTTTTCCCAGCCACAATACTGATAAACAACAGCAAAGACCCGACCAGTAAAATGTTTTCAATGGTTAAACTCATAAGACCTATTTAATACCTATTTGATTGATGTTGTGGCTCTGGCATGGTGCCAGCTATATATTTTACACCCAGTAGCGAGTGCCTTTTGCAGTTTAAACAACTGGTTCAGTGCTTGCCGTTTTAATTTCTATTAACCGGGTTTGGATTAAATATTGTCTGTTAAGCTGAAGATCAGGTCAATACTTTTTAAAGACTCCATAAGTCCATAAATGCATTCACTGACATTGCCGCCATTTGCTCTTGGTCTTTAACAACGGCTTTAATAAGTGACGCCTGTTTGTTTGAAAAATGTCCATCCACTGCTTGTTCGAATTTTTCGATTAATACCGGAATACCTTGTTCACGTCGATTGCGATGGCCGATGGGGTAATCAACGGCAATTTTATCTGTACTGGAACCGTCTTTGAAAAATACCTGTATGCTGTTACCAATGGCACGTTTTTCAGGGTCAAAGTAGTCTTTGGTGAACTGTGGGTTTTCTGTTACCGTCATTTTATCGCGCAAAAAATCAACAACCGGTAATTGAGCGATGTCATCTTCATAGTCTTCCGCAGTTAAACGTCCAAAGGCCAACGGTACAGCCACCATATACTGCAGACAATGATCCCGATCAGCTGGATTATCTAATGGACCGGTTTTATCAATGATGCGTACACCGGCCTCTTGGGTTTCAAGCGCAATGCGTTCAACCTCATCTAAGCGCTTTTTTACGTGCTGGTGCAAAGTCATGGCACATTCCACTGCTGTCTGGGCGTGAAATTCCGCCGGAAAGGATAATTTAAATAGAATGTTTTCCATCACGTATGAGCCATATTCCCGCTGTAAGGTAAAGGCTTTGCCGTTAAACAGGACATCGTAAAAGCCCCAGGTTTTTGCTGATAAAGCGGATGGGTAACCCATTTCGCCGGTTTTGGCTGTCAATGCCAATTGCACTGCGCGGCGACAAGCATCACCGGCTGCCCAAGATTTTCGTGATCCGGTATTTGGGGCATGACGGTAAGTGCGTAAAGCCCCACCATCTATCCAAGCGTTAGAAACGGCATTGAGCATTTCATCACGGTTACAACCCAACATCTGTGCCACCACTGCAGTGGATGCAATTCGTACCAAAATCACATGGTCGATGCCGACTCGGTTAAATGCGTTTTCTAAAGCCAGTACGCCTTGGATTTCGTGGGCTTTTATCATGGCGATGAGGACGTCATGAATGGTTAAGGCCGGTTTATTGTAAGTTACATTTTCTCGGGACAAGTAGTCTGCAACCGCTAATATAGCACCTAAGTTATCCGATGGGTGACCCCATTCGGCAGCCAACCAAGTGTCATTAAAATCCAACCAGCGAATTAAAGCACCGATATTAAAGGCCGCCTGTACCGGCTCGAGTTGATGTGAGGTGCCTGGTATTTTAGCCCCAGTGGTCAAGGTAGCACCAGGCACCACTGGACCTAAATGCTTAACACACTCGGGAAACTTCAAGGCCAAAAGCGCACAAGCTAAACTGTCCATTAAACAATAGTGGGCAGTGTCCATGGCAACATCAGATTGCACTTCATAGCCGATGACATAATCGACTATGTCGGTAATTATAAGATCAAATTCAGGGCGCTCAGCGGCGCGTATATCTACTTTACTCATAGTTATCATCTCCACAGCGGATGTCGTCACCGCCACCTTAGGTTATTAAGTTTACAATCTTACCAATACAACCAGTATACCTCATTCAGTCAATTATCAATGTTGATAACCCTTTCGCTATTCGACCGGTTAATCTAATTTGTACAAGCATTGCACTTAAGAAGCCCTGTACATGATAATTTTTCACATCATTCGGCCATTCCAAGTGCATAATCTGTACAATATTCAATGACCCACATCAGCATTCGCAATTTGAACCAAGACCAACCATTCAAACAGCAACTAGAAAAGCTCAAAGCTGAGCAACTGTTTCGTGAACGCATGACACGCACTTCAAAAGCGGGGCGTTATGTGTCTATTGATGGGCAACAAATGCTCAACTTCAACAGCAATGATTACCTGGGTTTGGCCAACCACCCTGCGGTTATCTTGGCGGCACATGATGCAGCCAGCAAATTTGGCTTTGGTGCCACTGGTTCACCGTTGATGTCAGGCTACACTTCAATGCACCAAGAACTTGAATATGCCATGGCCGAATTTCTTGGCTACCCACGTGTGGTACTGTTTTCTGCCGGTTATTTGGCTAATTTAGGGGTGGCTCAAGCGTTGTTAAAGCGCAAAGACTGGTTCATTCAAGACCGTTTGAATCATGCTTCCTTGATTGACGCTGCACAAATCACCCATGCCGAACTCAAACGCTACCGTCACTTGAACAACCAAGCCGCAGAAAACTTGCTCAAAACCGACATCAATCGATTCAAACTTTGGGCCACTGAAGGCGTGTTTAGTATGGATGGTGACAGCCATGATTTGTTTTCTGCAGCACTGAGTGCGCACACTTACAATGCCATGTTGTGGGTTGATGATTGCCATGGCGTGGGCGTTTTGGGTGAAAATGGTCGTGGGGTGTTGGACACCATGACTTTAAGTGAAGCTGAAATTCCTATTTTATCAGGGACATTTGGCAAAGCTTTTGGTACTGCTGGTGCCTATGTAGCAGCATCGGACAGCTTAATTGAAACCATTATTCAAGGTGCAAGGACTTATAAATACAACACGGCATTACCAGTTCCAGTGGTGGCTGCAACATTGAAATCTCTGGAAATCATTCGCTCTGAACCCTGGCGCCGTGAAAAAATTCTGGAACTAATTTATCAATTCAAACAAGGCTGCCATCAGTATGGTTTGGATGAGCAAGCTAAACTGACTGATTCAGCCATCCAGCTGATCGTGTTGAAATCCGCAACGGCCGCACTTGAAAAATCTGCCTACTTAAAGTCATGTGGCATCATCACCACTGCCATCAGACCACCGACCGTACCTAAAAATCAATGCCGTTTGCGCATCACCCTCAACAGCGACCTAGAGTCAGAAGACATTGACTTATTGATCCAATGTTTAATTGGCAATTATTAATCCAATGAAGCCCCTGTAAAAGCTCATTTTTTAAGCTTTATTTCAAACAACAACGGGTTACTAGGCACCGCATTCAAATTCATTCTTGGTAACTGTAGATCCAACACATACGGACCGTCTTTTATGTGTTCTGGCACATAAACCATCTCAGTGATGGTTTTGTGTTTGAATTGCGTGTCGCTCGACTCATGGGTTCCCGGCTCAATGTTCCAGAACAGGCGGTGATTGCTCAATAAACCATCATCATAAAGTCGATCAACTGATGGTAAATCCACCAGCAAATGGTTGATATTCGTGTGTTCAACCAACCACCGCATCGCTTCATTGCTGAAAAAGGCTGGTTGGTTTGCTGTGGTATAACTGTTTGTAAGCTTGTCTTTGGTGTTTGGTAAGGTTCTGATAATTAAAGCTTTTACATCCTTGTGTAAAGACTTTAATACAGCTGTCAACTTGTTCAAAGTGATGATCAAATCACCCTCAAGCAAAGGTGGCTGATAGCTGTCATTTTGTGCGTTTTTACTTACATAGGGTTCAGCAGTAATGCCCACTAACTGTGCCAGCATCAGTGGCTGCTTTACCACTTGATGCGGGGCAATCAGCTCATTGATGACATGAGAAATGCTTTCAGTGTGGGTCCCATTACAGTGTGGATTAAAGCTGATTTCATCGGCATTACAAGAACCGCCTAGGCGCGTATTACCGATAAACGTACCTGACTGCATCGGTGTTGAAGTGGCTACTTTGGCTGCAAAATGGTTGGGTTGGTCACCATTAAAGTTCAGTTCAATGGCAATTGATTGCGGGGTTTGTTGCCATTCAAATTCAATCGGCATAATGTTTAGATAAATTGTTCATGCTTTAGGTCCAACCATTCTAATGCAGTGCCTGCTAACAACCGGCTTTTGACATCATCAGTATAAGGCATCGACTCAATCAGTTTGCCAGGCTCCAGTTCACCCAATGGGAACGGGTAGTCAGTCCCCAATGCCAATCTATCTGGGCCCATCAAAGCAAGTAAATAATCCAACATGCCAGCCTCATGAACCAAAGTATCTAAGTAAATTTGTTTGAGGTACTTACGCGGGTTATGAGGGTTGTCCACTGCCACCAAATCAGGCCTGACCGCAAAGCCATGTTCGATGCGTCCAATACTGGCTGGGAAGGCCCCACCACCATGAGCAAAAGCGATGCGCAAGTTTGGTAAGCGCTCTAAAACGCCACCAAAAATCATAGAACAAATGGCCAATGAAGTTTCTGCCGGCATGCCAACCAACCATGGCAACCAATAGTCCTTCATCTGACCCTTACCCATCATGTCCCAAGGGTGAACAAATACCGCCGCGCCCAACGCTTCAGCTGCCGCAAAAATTTCAAACAATTCAGGGGCATTTAAATTCCACTCATTCACATGTGAACCAATTTGTACGCCTGCCAAACCCAGCTCATTGACACAACGGTCTAATTCTTTGATGGCTAAATCAGGGGCTTGCATGGGCAAAGTTCCCAAGCCAACAAACCTTTGGGGGTTGGTGGCCACCTTTTGCGCCATGTCATCATTCAAAAACCGTGACAAATCATAAGTGTCTTGCGGCTTGGCCCAATAACAAAACATCACTGGCACTGTAGACAACACCTGTACATCAACACCATGTTGGTCACACTCTGTTAATCGGGTTTGAGGGTCCCAACAGTTGGCTTCAACATCACGAAAATGGCGACCATCTTGAAGCATCTTGGCACAGCCACAGCCAGTGTGTTCAAGTTGCACAAAACCACCATATCCATACTTTTCGCGTAAGTTAGGCCAATTTTCCGGTAATATATGTGTATGTATATCAATTTTTAACATCACAAATCCAGCCTGTTTGTGTCTGGCATCACCGTACCACACTGCTCACATGTGCGGGCTTCTGGGTCATTGAAAAACCGCTCAAACACCGGAAGAAAATCTTTTTCAATGTCCTCTAAAGTAAAGTATTCCTCATACAACTTGTGGTTACAATTTTCACAAAACCACAGCAAGCCATCTTTTTCGTGTACCAACCTTTTGCGCTCCACCACCAAGCCTATGGAGTTGGCATAGCGTATTGGAGAGTGGGGCATGCGGGGTGGTAACATAAAAACCTCACCGGCTTTAATGGGGTATTCAACCACCTCATCGTTTTGTTGGGTTTTGAGTAACATTTCACCTTCTAACTGGTAAAAAAACTCCGGCCCTTCATCGTAGTGGTAGTCACGACGACCATTGGGGCCACCGACCACCATCACTATAAAATCATCTGCAGCAAAAACTTGCTTATTACCTACTGGGGGCTTAAGTTGATCGCGATGTTCATCTATCCACTGCTTGATATTGAAGGGCGGGACAGGCTTGTTTTCAAGGTCTGACATGGTCTTCACTCCGGAATGATGGCAATACATTTTAGCTCAATTGCAATTGGGGTTGGCAGTTTGTTGACTTCAACCGTGGTTCTACATGGTTGGTTACTGGCAAAATACTCCGCATAGACTTTATTGTAAGTCGCAAAGTCATCATCCATATGCGTTAAAAACACCGTCACATCGACCAAATCACCCCAACTGGCTCCAGAAGCTTCAAGTACATACCTGACGTTATCAAACACACTGCGACACTGGGTTTCGATACAGTATGCGGTGACATTACCGTCTTGGTCTAAACTAACTCCAGGTATGTCTTTACTGCCTTTTTTTCTGGGACCGACGCCTGAAAGAAACAATAAATTACCGGCTTGCCTGGCATGCGGATAAGACCCTACTGGATCGGGTGCTTGGTTGGCCATGACTTTCTTCATATATTTAAGCTCCTGTTGTGTTTAGACTGGACATTGGTTGGCTTTCACCACACAATAATTGTACTTTATACTCAGAGGAAAATCATCATGCGTGGTTACATCACCGATGACACTACCGAATTTAGTGGTTTTTTAGACTGCTCTTATCGCATTTCAATCACATCAAAATAAAGGGGTTCTATGAAAAAAATTTTTAAATATTTAGCTGGTTTACTGCTGGTTGTGGTGTTGTTGGCATCGGCGTTTTTTGTCCATGTTTGGTACTTTAAACCCTATGACATTAATTTGTTTTTTGGTCGAACTGCTTTACAGTTTGCTCTGAAAAGCCCAGAAACATTAAGTTCTGTTCGTGTACTAGAAGGTTTTGGTATTGATGGACACAACGCACGCCTGGATGATGCCAGCATAGCAGCTGGAGATGAATCCATCGAATTCATGCTGAAAGCCCATAAGACCTTATTGTCTTATGCTGATGAAGACCTCAATGCAGCTGACAAAATGTCCAAAGATGTGATGCTGTCACTGTTAGATATTTTGGTCGAGGGACAGCGTTTTCGTTTTCACAATTACCCTGTCAACCAATTATTCGGTGTCCAAAATGGTTTTCCTTCATTCATGGAAAGCACCCACCAAGTGAATGATGTGGGTGATGCTGAAGACTATGTCAGCCGCTTGTCTAAAGTGGGGGTTAAGTTTGATCAAGTACTAGAGGGATTGAAACACCGTGAAAATCTAGGTATTTTACCGCCCCAGTTTGTGGTCACCAAAGTGTTGGAAGAAATGCGTGGCTTTGTGAATACAGCTGCTGAAGAGAACATTTTATTTGTCTCGTTGGCAAAGAAAATGGCACAATCTGGATTGGCTGAAAGTGATCAAAATGAAATGGCTCAACAAGCCAAAGACAGCATTGAACAAACGGTGTACCCAGCTTATCAGAAGCTGATTGATTACATGGTCAAGTTAGACAATAAGGTCAGTGAAAACCACGGTGTATGGAATTTACCAGATGGTGATGTTTTTTATGCTTTGGCGTTAAAGTTTTTCACCACCACCGATTATACGCCAGACTATATTCACAATTTTGGTCTTACAGAAGTGGATCGCATTCAAGACGAAATACTGGCTATTTTGGCAACTGAGGGTTGGGATGTGAGTGCCGGTTTTACCGCCAGCATAGAAAATATGGCAGTCAACCCGAAATTTTACTACTCTGATTCAGACGAAGGTCGAGAACAAATTCTTGACGACTACAAAACCATGCTGGTTGATGTGGAACGACAAATGTCCAGCCATTTTTATGACCTTCCCGAAGCCTCTGTCGATGTACAGCGGATTCCTGAGTTCAAAGAAAAAACTTCACCAGGTGCCTATTACCAACGACCAGCGATGGATGGCTCAAGACCCGGCGTGTTTTATGCCAACCTGTATGACATCAAAGCAACACCGAAATACAGCATGAAAACTTTGGCCTACCATGAAGGCATACCCGGCCACCATTACCAATTGGCCATTCAGCAAGAACTTAAAGACATGCCATTTTTTCGCAAGATGGTGCCTTTCATAGCTTATTCAGAAGGTTGGGCTTTGTATGCCGAGCGGGTGGCCTATGAGATGGGCATGTTGCCTGATCCATATGACAACATTGGTCGATTACAAGCAGAGTTGTTTCGGGCCGTTAGGTTGGTGGTTGATACCGGTATCCACGCCCAACGTTGGTCACGCGAAAAAGCCATTGAATACATGTTGGCCAACACAGGCATGACTGAATCTGATGTGGTGGCTGAAATTGAGCGTTATTTTGTGATGCCAGGCCAAGCCACTGCTTATAAAGTAGGTATGACTAAAATACTGGCCTTGCGTGAAAAAGCCCAATTGGCTTTGGGTGATTTATATGATGTCCGAGATTTTCACCGAGTGGTATTAAATAATGGTTCGGTACCTTTGAATATCCTGGAACAATTGGTGGATACTTATATCAGTGACAAAAGTTCAGCACAGTAATCTGAAACTGGTTTGAGGCAATAAAACCGTCACCTTTGTGGTTACAAAAGTGACGGTTGAATTGAACTGTTTAATGTTGAAGTTATTGAATGCCTCTGCTTTTTTTAACTTCTTCCATTTTTTTCTGTCTTTTAAGCTGCTCTTCCAATTGAAATTTCACGTCAGTTTGCATAATCAACAACTCTTCCCACTGCTCGCCTTCAGACAACAACCCCGAAAGCTCCATTTTGTCCCACTGGCTGTTGGCAATATAAAACAGGTCGTTACCACTGAGGACACCTTTGCTTAAAGCTGCAAATTCCTCTCTACCAGCTTCAAGCGGAAACATGTTGACCAGCAACACGTCTTTCTGCAAAACCAAACGCATGATCCGGGCTGGACTGACGCCATTTTGAATCACCACCAAATCACCTTGATGGTAAAATACATCATCATAACCTGCAGTAAAACCTTTAGAACTGCTGCCTATTTGGCCTATTTTTTGAGTCTCTAAATCAATCGCAAACACACCCAAATCATAATCTGAAACATACAAAATGTTTTCATCGCTGTTGGTGGTAATAGATTTAATCGCTGACAAGTTTTTTAAGACCAACAGTGCTTCAATAGAGTCAGCGTCTTTGGCCACTTTAAAAGTTTGGTTATTGAACAGATTCACAAAATATAAATTCCCCTGTTCAGAAAGGTGTAAGGCTGAGAACAACATCGGTTCTTGCGCACCTTTTAGGGCAAAACCTTGCAATATTTCTAAACTGCTTAATTGGTATTTGGTGATCATAGATTGACCAAAATTGGCTTGTGTGGTGCCGGTATACTGAGGCATGGTGGATGAGGCCACCCACAACAGGTCATTGGCTTCATCAATCACTAGGTCCACAGCACCCCAAGGGCCGGTGGCGGGATCACCTGCGGCTATGATTTCTTTAAACTCTTGGTTTTTATTGAGTTCATATATGGCACCTGACCTAATACTGGCCAATAAAAAACGCTCATTTTTAGCATCATATGCGATGTTTTCAAACAACATACCTGAATAATGTTCGCTGACTTTTCCAACCACTTTACCTGCACCGTAAGGTTTACCATTGACTTCCATACCTTCTTCAATGTAATCGTATACGGGTGTCCCAGTGATATTTTTGAACTCTTCATGACCAGCAGTTGGGTAACTCAAACCTGCATTTTGCATTTCGACCAACGTGTTATATGACTTGGTTTTATCATCTACCATGGCATATGCTTTGGCCAGAGCAAACTTTAAATTTGGGTTATGGGGTCGCAACACCACCAACCTTTCAACCACCATCACATGACGTTCAAGTTGTTTACTTTCTTTGGTGTTTTTTGCCAATGTAAATAACTGTTGGATGTTACTTATAGCATTGAGGTCCTCACGAAATTTTGCTTCTGGATCCAGCGCTTGTGAGCTGGCAGTAAAGCTAACTGCTAAAAGCAGTAACAGGTAAATTTTTCTCATCTTTGTAGTCATATTTAAAAAGTTGTTATAAGACCCCTTTATCGTTAAGAGGTTCAATTCAATGGACCAGCGCTGTTTTGTTGTTTGCTAAGTTCAGCAAAACAGGGTGCTGATCAAACTGTGAATGGCTGTTTAGCCACTTCAATTCAACCCTTAAAACGAAGCACTGCATGGTTCTGCGCGGCATTTTAGCAGAAGTCATGCTAAATAGCTGTATGTGCTGCACGTTGCTGATAAAATGGAGGTTTTAAACCACAATTTGAACCCATGGAACTGCAAAATGATTTGTATTTGCGCGCTTTGCGTCGCGAAAAAACAGAGCGCACCCCAGTTTGGCTGATGCGCCAAGCTGGTCGCTACTTACCAGAGTATCGAGCGGTGCGCGCCAAAGCTGGTGACTTCATGACCTTGGCCAGTACCCCAGAATTGGCTTGCGAAGTAACCATTCAACCACTGGAACGCTTTCCTCTGGATGCTGCAATCATCTTTTCTGACATCCTGACCATTCCTGATGCGATGGGTTTAGAGTTGTACTTCGTGCAAGGTGAGGGTCCGAGATTCAAAAATCCCATCACTGATGCCAAACAAATTGCAGCACTGCCAATTCCCGATGCTGAAGACTTACAGTATGTGATGGATGCCATCAGCTTAACTGCCAAAACCTTGAATGGCCGGGTGCCTTTGATAGGGTTCTCTGGCAGCCCGTGGACTTTATTAACCTACATGATTGAAAATGGTGGCAGCAAAACCTATGCCAAATCTAAGGCATTGCTGTACAAGACCCCAGAGATGGCCCATCAATTACTGGATAAGTTGGCCCAGTCAATCGTAAAATACCTGATTGGCCAGATTCAAAGTGGTGCCGCGGCAGTCCAAATTTTTGACAGCTGGGGCGGTGTGTTGAGCCCCGCAGATTTCAAAACCTTTTCGCTCAAATACATGCAACAAATCATTGACGGCCTAAAAGCTGCTGGCTATGGTGAAACACCAGTGGTGTTATTCAGCAAAGGTGCCAACCAGAGTTTGTCTGCGCTGTCTAAAACCGGCTGTCATGGTCTAGGTGTAGATTGGACCATCAACATCAATGATGCCCAACAACTCACTGGTGGTCGCGTGGCTTTACAAGGTAATTTAGACCCTGCCACATTGTATGCACCTGATGCTTACATAGAACAAGCCGCCAAACAGGTGATTGATGCTTACGGTGACCAACCTGGGCATGTGTTTAATTTGGGCCATGGCATGCAGCCTGATATGTCACCCGAAAAAGTAGCGGTGTTGGTTGATGCAGTTCGCAAATATTCTACACGGTAATATTGATGCAATATAAACTCGCACATTTGATTGATGTTCCCATTGGCCAATGGTCTGAACACAGCATCCAAACCACCGATGGGAATACATCAATAATGGTTAAACGCGGAACGACAGAATGGGTGGCTTTTATCAATGAGTGTCCACACCAAGGCAGGCGGTTGGATTATGCCGAAAATGCCTTTTTAGAAACACCAGACCATCAAGTTGTTTGCCCCGCACATGGAGCCACTTTTGACACCAGTAATGGTTTTTGCACCAGTGGCCCATGTGCAGGCCAATCGTTGACTCAATTGAAAATAACCTTTGATGACAAGGATGTTTTTGTTGAGCTCACATAAAGACTTATTGGCTTTAATGGTGCGTTATGGTCTGGTGGGTGTGGCAGCCAGTGTGGTGCATGCCGGCATCAGTTTATTGCTTATTGAATATTTTGAATGGCAACCCTTTTGGTCTCATGCCATGGGTTTTTTCGGTGGCTTAATAACCGCATACCTTGGTCATTACCATTTTTCATTTCGCGATAAAGGAGCCCATAAAAATCGTTTCCCGAAATTTGCCATTACCGCCTTAACTGGTTTTGCCTTACACCAAAGTGGGGTTTATCTACTGGTTAATCAGCTGCAATATGATTACAAAACCCTGGCGCTGCCGGTACTGATGGTTTGTGTACCCGTGGTGACTTTCTTACTCTCGAAGTTTTGGGTTTTTCGTTAGCTTCTGGATCAATATAAGCCACGTTAAATGGTACCAATTTAAAATCTAAGGGCAAATTACTGAGGTCATCCTCATCCCAAAAACAAAACTGTTTCATGTGGTATTCCTGCTTGAAAAATCACAGTGTAAACCTTGATTAAGGCCCTATTGAGGCACAGTTGAGACAAAGTATGGCTTTTTCAAGCAGCAACTGGCACCCTACGGGCAGCGGTAACGGTCTAAATAAGTCAATCGCTGAAGTTGCATGGTACCTGCAGTAAAACCCGGCAACTCAGGTTGCCATGATACTTTGGCATGATCATCATCAAGCAATTCAAACTCTACAGTTCCCCAATAGTCATAAAGGACTTCACTGCTGTCAAACTCAGGCGGAAACTGAGCGCCATAACTGGACTGTGCTTGTAATGTGGCTTTATTTCCTATAATAGGGCCTGCGGAGGTAAGCCAAAATTGTTCACCATCAAGGTAAGTAAACCAAGTAAGTACCAGTCTTGATAGGCCTCCTGAATTGACCACCTGAGTCATAAAACCATGCCCGCTTGCCGCAGGATCATACCATGACGTTGAATGACAACTGTTCAATTCACCTGATTTGGCCTGGGTCGGCTGGACCACCGAAAGTCTATCAAACTGCATCGCTCCTGAAGAAAAACCAGGGTACGCTGAAGCCCACTCAAATTGCATGCTGTGTTGTTCAGTCAAAGTCAGCTTAACCGTACCCCAATAATCCATACTCAAGTCTTCAGGGTTATAGGCTGAACCAAACCCTGGGCCTGAAGTTATGGCCATCTGTACAGTGGCTTGAGAGTCATTTATTGGGCCTGCGCCAGTGAGCCAAACCGGCGAACCATCCATGTAAACATACCAAGCCAGGTTAACGTGCGGTAAGCCTGATGAAATGATTTCTTCAACTTGGAGACCATGGCCGCTTTGTTCTGGGTCATACCATTGACCAGAGAAATCTTGGTCTATGGTGGTATTAATAAACGTACTTATGCCGCCTTGGCTTGTATTCAATAAATAATCCAAATTCAAAGTCAATAAATCCAAGTCACCATCGCCGTCTATATCAGCTGTATGCATACTCGAAGTCAACGCCAACTCATCTATGCTGTGTTGTTGCCAGTGATTGTTGTTTTCACCCTCATTAAGCAAAAGGGTGTCCTGCCATCCAACCAAACCCACTTTCAAGGCAGTGATAAAATCAACATTACCGTCCAAATTGAAGTCGCCCATGGCCTTGGGAAATGAGTCAATTGAAGATGGAAAATAATAGTTACTGAGCACCAAGCTTTGGTCCTGGTTTTCTACCAACAAAAACCCACCAAAACCGCTGGACTGATTCAACAACAGGTCAATATCTCCGTCGTTGTCATAATCAAATGCCCAAGCAGCTGGACTAAAACCCAGGCTGTAATCAAGCAGGTTTATAACAATGGATCGGTTGGCTTGTAAACCAGTTGCGGTTAAATAATACTCAATCAACTGGCCCCCAGCGTCTGCAGAACAGTCGACACAACCAGCAATAATGCTGGGTTTATCCATACCATTATCCAGCAGGTAAGCTTGGGTAAAGCCACCACTTAATTGGGTGAGTGGCTGAAAACCTGTTGGCGCATAACGGTAAACCTCAAGGCCTTCATTAGGCACCAAAAGCAGCAATTCAATTTGTCCGTCATGATTAAAGTCTTGCAGCATCATCTGGAGCATATAAAGGGGCTCGTTACTGGTAAAAATCAATTGTTCTGCAAAATCTGAATCTCCAGTATTGAGGTAAAAATATACCGAATTAAAATCGGCCAGCATCACATCGCTGAGACCATCCCCATTCACATCTTGCCAAGCCCAATGCTGAACTTCTCGCTGTGAAATAAGCTGTTCTTCAGCGAAGTTACCGCGGCCATTACCGGCACGAAAGTATGCGCCATTGATACCGGCCACCAACATATCTAAATGCCCATCGGCATTCATGTCCGCAGTACCTACCATGCTTTTGGACTTCCATGCTGATGCTGTTGCGGCTTGAATAGTTTCAGACCAACCATCAGCTGCATACTGCCAATGTTGGACACCCATTTCCCCCACCGTAACAACAGCTGGACCGGTACCGAAATCTCCGCTCAATAACTGCCTGACATGGGTACTGGGTAAGGGGTGTTCTGCAGGCTGCCAAATACCGTTTTGGTTAAGTAAAACATTAGAATCACTACCACCGGATGAACTGACCACTAAATCCACAAATTTATCACCATTAAAATCAAGCAAAGCCCCTCGGTTTAGCGGCACATCTAAAAACTGAATATTTTTTGTGAATGAACCATCTGGCTGTTGGAGCAAGGTAATGATGTTTTTATTACCCGACAGCATCACCACATCTACATCACCATCAGCATCAACATCTGCAACCAGCACATCACCTATATACTCAAACAAAAGCGCATCCATTGCAGCGAGGACTTTGTGTTCCTGACTGAATTGCCCCTGACGATCATTCAGGTAGATTGCCAAATGTTGAGTGTTATCTGCCGCAATACTGCTGTCGAGCGTCCACAGGTCCACATGACCGTCATTGTTGTAGTCAGCCACCACCACAAACCGCAAGAACTCCAATGCTATGGTTGTTTCAATAAAGCCCGCTGAGCCATTGTTTTGGTAGCTGTATACACCAAATATATGGTCTGACTGTTGTTGTACTTTGAGCACATCCGGATCACCGTCTTGATCAAGGTCTTGGACATACATATACTGACCACCAACTGCACTGTCCCCTAATGTGACAGGTGGTTGAGCGGCGAATTGTCCGGTTCCATCATTGATTAACAGTATTTCCGGTGTATCAGCAAGGGTATAGGTATTGGGACTGGTATTAAAGCCCGGTTCTTGAGGTTGGGTATAGTCTATGAACGTACCGCCCTGGTTCACCACACTGACCCAAAAATCAATGTCACCATCACCATCAAAATCTGCCAACAAAGCCTGCTGTGCAGCACCAGTGTGCAGCGGTTTTTCAGACTGTGTAAACTGACCATTTCCTTGGTTCCAATAAATCATCACCCCCAACTCATGGCCTGTGACCACCACCAAGTCTGCCCGACCATTGCCATTCAGGTCAGCAGATTTAAAATCTTTGATTTGTTGGGTGTACGGGTAATAACCATTGGCCTTTAACAAGGTTGGTTGGGCTTGGGCGCTTAAACTGATAACCAGCAAAAATGTAATTTTCAGCACCGTAATTCGTATGTTTTTCAGTCTTAAGTTGACCATTTAATCACTTAAATTAAGGTTAATAGACAAAACCAGACTTGCAAAGTCTTGGTTGGGTAATTGGGTGGTGTACTGTTGTTGTAAACCAATTTTTTCTAACACCCGAATTGACGCTTTATTATCAGGATGGGTGTAGGCCAAGATGACGTCACTGAGCTGTTGGGATTTAACCCATTTCAGGACCGCTTGAGCCGCTTCGGTACAATGACCGGCGGCTCGAAACTCAGGCAAAAAAGCAAAACCAATATCTGGCGGCTTGGTTTCTGCTCGTAAAACCAAGCCACACAGTCCAAAAGGTTGTGGATTGTTTTTGGCTGTAACTTTGAATAAACCATACCCATATTTCTGGTACGAAGGTATCAGTTTATCTGCAAGGTAAACCGCTGCGCTCTTGATGTCACTGATTCCACGGTCACCAATGAAGCGCAAACAATCGGAATCAGTGAACAACTGATAAATAAATGCAGCATCCTGAGTAGTCAGCTCGCTTAATTCCAGCCGCGCAGTTGAAATTATGCAAGTCACCGCAATAATTTTTGTGGTTTAAGCTGGGCTTGGTACCTAGGTAACTCATTTCTGTGTAAGTCATAAGTCAGTACTTGGGTGCTGGGCTCGTATTTGAGCATCCAGACATTGGTGCTGGCGGCTGGTATCAATTCAGCAGTTTCTTCATCGGCAGCAAAATATTGTAGCCAGTCGGTGCCTTGGTCTGTGGCCCATCCGCCGTAATTGGTGACTTCATCAGGTGTGCCATCTTCATGGCGATGGTCATGTTTAAGTAACAACCCTTTTACAGACTCGGTAACCACCCAAGTTCTGGAGTGGTCCTCACCAACCGCAAACTTGATGCGAATTTCTTGATCTTCACAGGCACTGAAATCAGCAACCAACAACTTACCCGCAAAATCATGCTCAGGATCATCAGGAAATGTACTGGCTCCAGTGAAAACCTGTCCACACAAAGTTTTGAGGTTAGCAAAAAAACTTTGCTGAGCGGTGTCCGGTGGTGTGGGTTTTTTTTCACAAGCACTGAGCAGTGTCAGTGCCACAATCAAAGTGGTGGTTTTTAAGGTTTTCATGGTGTTTCTCCTTTAATTTTTTTATAACAAAAACAGTCGGTGGTGTGGTCATTGACCATACCAGTGGCTTGCATCAAAGCATAACAGATGGTGCTGCCAACAAACTTAAAGCCACGCTGCTTAAGGTCTTTACTTAAGGCATCTGACTCAGCTGTGATGACTGGCACTTCTGCCGCACTATGCCAGTGGTTGATGATAGGCTGAGCACCAACAAATTGCCAAATGTAATCGTTGAAACTGGTGAATTCTTTTTGAATTTCTATGAATGCCACGGCATTGGTGACGGTGGATTTGATTTTTAGGCTGTTACGTACTATGGCTGGATTGGCTTTCAGCTCCAGCTGTTTGGCCTCGCTGTATTGGGCTATTTTACGGTAATCAAAACCATCAAAGGCTTCTCTGTAGCCTTCGCGTTTATTTAATATGGTCGACCAACTTAAGCCTGCCTGTGCACCTTCTAAGGTCAAAAACTCAAACCAAATCCGGTCATCATACACCGGCCGACCCCATTCATGGTCATGGTATGCTTGTTCCAATGCAGTGCCTTTTTCAGCCCATTCACAACGTTGCTTAATTTTCATGCAGCCATGTTATTACATTTACTGCCTTTTTGGTTTATCTTTTTATACAACAAAAAAACGCCACTGTTGTGGCGCTTGTAGGTAATTAAATTCTTGGTTTTATTCTTTATTGCGTTTATTTTTACGGTGTTTTTTATGGCTTTTATGTTTACGCATTTGGGCATGTTCTTTCCTGTGCTCATGCATACTTTCTAGTTTTTCCATTTGTTCTGTAGTCAAGAATGTAGCCATTTCTGCTTTGCTGTCAGCCATGATTTCTTCACGGGCAGCTTGCATGCGCTCATGCTGTTTCTGTTTTACGGCTTGCATTTGTGCCTGTTGTGCTTCATCTAAACCCAGTGGGTTTTTACCCCTTTCAGCTGGTGAAGCAAATACCTGTCCTGCAAATATAAGCAGCAATATAAAATTAAATTTTCTCATGTCATCTCCTGTTGGTTAAGTTGTATAACCAGTATAGGAAACAATATTGCAAGGATTAAGGAAGCATTATGGTTTATGCACAAACTTGTAGCCACTGCCATATACGGCTTGAATGTATTCGTGTGCATTCAGTTGTTTTAACTTCTGTCTGATTTTTTTAATGTGACTGTCTATAGTGCGGTCTGAGACAATCCGTCCATCAGTATATATGGCATCCATTAATTGATCGCGGTTAAAGACTCTTGTTGGTTGCGAAACCAATTTACTGAGTAAATTGAACTCCACAGAAGTCAGCGCTACCGCAAGGTCTTTGAATTGAGCTTGTAATTGGTGGTGATCCAAATGAAGGCTTGCATCATGGTTGTTGGTATTGACTCGACTTCTTAACTGCACCTTGACTCTGGCGACCAATTCTCTGGGGCTGTAGGGTTTACACACATAATCATTGGCGCCAATTTCCAGACCAATGATGCGGTCAATTTCTTCCACTTTGGCGGTGGTCATGATGATGGGTACATCACTGAATTTTCTGATGTCTTTGCACACGTCAATGCCATTTTTTCTAGGTAACATCAAGTCCAATAAGATCACATCAAAATGCTGGTTCTTAACCAGTTCAACCACCCCTTCACCTGAGTGGTTCAAACTCACTTGGTAACTTTCTTTATATAAGTAATCACGCATCAGTTCAGCCAGATTCACTTCATCCTCAACGATTAACACATGCGGAGTAGATCGTGCTATTTTAGATTCAGCCATTTTAGACACCGATATTGTAGACTCAGGTATTTTAGGCATATTTAGGTAAGCTCACAATCATGCACACGCCGCCCAAATCAGACTGTTTGGCCACCACCCGGCCATGGTGGGCTTCGACAATTTTTTTCACAATCGCCAAACCCAATCCAGAACCACCAGATAGTTTATTTCTCGAGGCTTCCTTGCGATATAAATAATCGAACATTTGTGCCATTTCATGCGGCAATAATCCTGGTTCACTGTCTTGAATTTCAATCACATATTCGTCCGCCTGTAGGTCTTCATAAAGTCGCAGTTTAATTTGACCACCAGCATCGGTATAAGCAACCGCATTAACCAATAAATTATTCAGCATTTGTTGTAAACGCGCCGCATCACCCATGACCTTGGCTCCGGCTTTTAATCGCTGGCTGTCTAAATCGATGGTGATGTTTTTTTCATCAGCTGAAAACTGCACCGATGCACGCACCGTTTCAAGAATGGGCTTAATCTCGACAGCAGTCATTTGGTACTGCAAGCTGCCTAAATCAGCCACACTGAGCTGGTGTAAATCATTGATTAAATGCGCCAGCGAGGAGATTTGTTGGTGTAATAGTGCCAGATTTTTCTCATCCGCCAGATGTACGCCATCTTGAATGGCTTCCACTTGGGCCTGTAACACCGCGACCGGCGTGCGCAATTCATGCGAAATGTCGGCCATCATTTTCTTTTGTACCTCGGCATTGGATTCGAGGGTGCTGGTCAAAACATTAAAGTTTTGACTGAGCTGTCCGATTTCATCATTGCGCTTGACTTGGGTTCTGACCGTGAAGTCACCTGCCGCCGCTTTTTTGGTGGCTGCATTGATGGCTTTAATGGGTTTAGAAAAATATTTAGCGATTGGCCAAGTAGCCAATAAAGTGATTAACAGCATAACCAAACCCAAAGTCCATAAAAACACCTTAATGCCTTGGTTCAATTTAACATCTTCCTGAAGGCTCACAGCTTTGAGTTTCAAGGACAATAAATAACCCACAATTTGCTCACCAGACTTTATTTTAATTTTCTGGTATGCATTATTTGATCGGTGCAAACGACCCACTACATGGTTTTTTTGATGGTCTAATAAACTGAACTGCGGCATGATACGGTGCATTCCGGTGCTGTCTTTAGAATGTTTTTTATGTCTTTTTTGTTTGCTTCTCGGCAGATCTTTCAGATCAATATCCGCCACACTTTCAACCAACAATTGTCCCCACAAACGGCCGTTGTTCTCCAGTTCAGTCCAACTGCCACTTTGTTGGTAATAACTTTCGAGGGTACGTACTACATTATTATTCAACTGTTCGGCTTGATCTTGCTTATAGGCGTTGAACTGTTGATTAAAACCGTAGCGCACCATCACTGACATAGACAATAACAGCACCACAGTTAGCAGTATAAATAGCAACAGAACCTTGCTTTGAATCGATCTCAACCTCATCAGTTAATAATGTCACAAAACTGTGCAAGAAAAAAGGATGGTTTGGTTATTCTTTAACCTTGATAAGGTTGGTGTTTAATTCTTAAATTGCCCACTATCACCCGGTCATTCTAGCCGAGCAAAAGCAAGATTTAGAGTTAAGATGCACTTTATAAAACTCACGAGGTGTTTAAAACTAAATTGAGAAGAGGCCCAATGAAATTAACTTACTTGTTTTCAATCCACTGCTGGACTTCAGCGGCTTCTATGATTTTTCGTTTTATTGCTCGATAGTCTTCAGAAAAATAATGATCTAACTGAACTTTACGTTTTTTATCACCAAATTTAATGTTGATGTCAGTAAAAGGGCCGTGACTTGAGGTTACGCAGATACGACCTTGTTCTTCATAGTTGCCGCCTTCAATAACTTTAACTGAAGCATAGCCACAGTCTTCTGACTCATCCGTTCGTTCAAAATACCTAAGACTCAACAGCTCAGTTATAAAATTTGCAATTTTTTGTTTTTCAATTTTTTTCTGATAAATACCTAATTTTGAAACATCGCGTTGGCCTTCAAAAATCACAGTTCCATCTCCCAGAATGGTTATTTCAAAATCTGGGCAACTAATTCCTCGATGACAAGCAGTAAATTCTAATTTGATGTAAACATCCTCTACTAAAATACCATCGTAGTCTTGTGAGCTGATATTGAACGTGGCAAGTAGCAATAGAGCAGTGCTTAAAATATGTTTATATGACATATTAGTTTATAAAAGGATTTGTGTAAATTAAACAAATTATAACACCACGTTTTTAGAATAAATCGTAAACCATATACCTTTAGGATTTAAAGGATATTGGTTGTCAATGCGCTTGGGAAAATGCAGTTATCACTACAATGATATGGTTGGAGTTTGATTTTTTAAAAGTCGGATAATAATGCTCATTCTGAAAACTCGCCCGGTGATGATGGTCGTCAAGAGTATGTACTTGAGTTGACTTCAAAAATAGGCAAAAATTTAAACCAGGGCGTTTTGAAATTCAAAACCGTCATTTACCAATACAAAAACTGGAAAATATCTCGCCGAGCAAGTCATCTGAACTGAAGTCGCCGGTTATTTCGCTCAATGCATGTTGTGCCAAGCGCAGTTCTTCGGCGGACAATTCGCCTTGATTAAACTGCAGTTGCTGTTCAGCCAGATCAATGTGCTGATGGGTCAGTTTAAGCTGCTCAATGTGTCGCTGTCGAGCAGTGTAGCTGTTTTCATTCAGGCCGCCTGAAGTAACTTGCTCGATGATGGCTTGCCTGATTGAATCGATGCCTTGATTGTCTTTGGCTGAAACCATTAGCGCGCTTGGGTGGTTGCTGTTGATTTTTTCTGCTTGTGCGCTGCTGATTAAATCAACTTTATTGATGATTTGTAAAGTGTTTTTACTGTCAGGTAATGTGGTCTCAAGGTCATTACTGCCATCCAACACATGCAGCACCACATCGGCTTGTTGTTGTGCTTGTAAGGCCCGTGCGATGCCTTGTTGTTCAATCGGATTATCGGTTTCATGGATGCCAGCGGTGTCTATCAAACGCACCGGAATACCAGCTATCACCACGTCTTCTTTGATGACATCGCGGGTGGTGCCAGCCACATCTGATACGATCGCAGTGTCTGCTTCAGTTAAGCGGTTCAATAAGGAAGACTTACCGGCATTGGGTTTACCAATGATGGCAATGCTGATGCCTTGGTTTAACACCACCCCAGTTTGGGTCTTTGCCAAAGTGTTTTTCATACTTTGGTGTAATTGAGACATCTGTTGTTTGAGTCCACTATCGGACAAAAAATCAATTTCCTCTTCAGGAAAATCAATGGCTGACTCCACCCAAACACGGGTTTCAATCAATAAAGCCAGGATCTGTTTGATGTGCTCGGAAAACAAGCCTTGTAAAGACCTTTGGGAGGCCAAAACAGCTTGTTCTGAACCACTGGAAATGATGTCAGCAATGGCTTCAGCTTGCACCAAATCAATTTTTTCATTCAAAAAAGCGCGTTCGGAGAATTCTCCTGGTCGTGCCATTCTGGCACCCAAGGCAATCACTGCTTTGAGCAACATATTCATCACCACTTGACCACCATGTCCCTGTAATTCAACCACATCCTCACCAGTAAATGAAGCGGGGGCTTGAAAATACAAAACCAGGCCTGAGTCTATGGTTTGTTGCTGTTGGTTAGTGAATTGAGCAAACTGTGCTTTGCGTGGAATCAAGGTTTTGCATTGACTGATGGCGGAGGCAATGCGCTTGGCCTCAGGTCCAGAGATGCGGATGATACCAACACCACCGGTGCCTGCCGGGGTGGCTATGGCAGCGATGGTGTCAGTTTGTGTTTTCATGTTTTAGTGTAAATTTAATTCAGACTTGGTCGTCTTGTGCTTCAATGCGTTTGGTAATGAACCATTGTTGAGCCAATGACAACACCGAGTTAACTGCCCAGTACAACACCAACCCTGATTGGAAGAAGGCAAACATCACTGAAAAAGCAATGGGCATGAATTTCATTATTTTTGCCTGCATCGGATCCATACCAGGGGTTGGAGACAACCTTTGCGTCATGATCATTGCTGCCGCATTGATGGCGGGCAATATGAAATAGGGGTCTGGTGAAGACAAATCTTGTATCCACAACATGAAAGGGGCTTGTCGCAACTCAACAGACTCTAACAGTACCCAATAAAGGGCAATAAAAACTGGAATCTGAATCAAAATAGGTAAACAACCACCCAAAGGATTCACTTTTTCCTTCTTGTACAAACCCATCATTTCTTGATTGAACTTTTGCTTGTCTTCTTTATAACGTTCTTTAAGGATGGTGATTCTGGGTTGCAATTTACGCATTCGCGCCATTGACTTATATTGTGCCTCGGAAAGCTTAAAGAACAACAGTTTGATTAACACGGTGAGTAATACAATTGACCACCCCCAGTTACCAACAAAACTGTGGATTTTTTCCAACACCCAAAACAAAGGTTTTGATATCGCAGTAAATACCCCATAATCAACAGTTAAATCCAAACCTTTGGCTATGGCTGGTAACTCTTTTTGTAACTTTGGACCTACATACCAAGTAGAGTCGAAATCAACAACTGCACCAGCTGGTACAGGTTTATTATTGGTCAAAATTTGAGCCAAATAAGGGTGGGTTGAATTTGGCCGGTATTTAGCCACCACTTGGGCTTGGTCAGTGGTTGGAATAACCCCAGCAAAGAAATAATGTTGCACCATAGCCACCCAGTTATCTGCAGCCAATTTAACACTGGTGGTTTCATCTTTTAAATCATCAAAGCTTCTGGTTTCATAACCATTTTCAGCATCGAAATACCCCATGCCTTTGAATGAATATTTTCCTGCATCTGTAAAAGACGGGCTGTTACCCAACCATGGGTTGTTTCTCATTAACTGTTGGTATTCAGAAACATTCCAAGTTTGATTGGTGTTGTTGGTCAAAGTTTGGGTGACCTTAATGGCATAACTTTGAGGGTCTATGGTGTAAGTCTTAACCAACACACCTTCAGGTTTTTGGTGGGTAAAAACCACCTCTGTAACTTGACTATTAACCGCTACAGCAGAGGCATTGGTTTGATAGATGTCATTGTGAGTGAATTTGATGTTATCACTGACTAAACCAGCATCAATTTTAAATCGGTTGTCGCGGTAATCCATCAACACCACATGTTCTTCTTTGTTCTTCTTTTCTAATGGGTATGCTTTCAGTTCCGCATACACCAGGGCTGCTCCTTGATCTGAAAACTGTAGTTTCAACAAAGGTGTATCAACTGTAGCGATGATGTTTGTGCTTGTATTATTTGCTGTTACAACTTGAATGTCATTATGGGTGTTGCTATTCAATGGTTGTGGGATGTCATCATCACTTGGTGTTGATGTGGTAGGGATGTTGTTTTCAAAGTCAGTATCTACTGTGGCAAATGAAGTGTCTTGTTGGGCAACTTCAACTGTAGGTGCATAATCTTTCTGCCACTGTGTATACAGCATAAAACCCAAAAACATCAGCACGATTAAATATAAATTTTTGTTGTTCATTTATTCTTCTCAGTTTGTATCCACAATTGGTTGAGCAAGGTCAACAATTCTGTATTGGTGTATTTGGTTGAACCTGGTTTGGCCATGACGACATATTCAGCAAGTTTTAAACTGCTGTGGGTACGGAATGATTCCCTGATTAAGCGTTTGATTCGGTTTCTTTGCACCGCTGTTTTGTGGACTTTTTTTGAAACCACTAAACCCAATTTACTGGTTGTTATTTCATTATTATAGTGCACCAACAAAGTAAACACTTTATTTTGGATTTTTTTCGACTTACTAAAAACCCGACTGTAATCAAGTCGGGTTAATAATCTTTTGCCTTTAGGGAAATGCTCCAAGGCACACCTGTTGACTTTATCTGTTGATCAGTTACTTAAGCAGCTAATCTTTTTCTGCCTTTGGCTCTGCGTGCATTGATGACAGCACGTCCACCAGCAGTTTTCATACGTGCTCTGAAACCATGGGTTCTGGCTCGCTTTAAGTTACTTGGTTGGAATGTTCTTTTCATGATTTTATACCTGTTTTATTTTACGCGTTAAACGTGCTTCATGCACGCCTATAAAAAGGTCGTGCATCATACTGTTTTTTTATGTTTTTTTCAAGCCTTTTTTACTGTGTGTTTGGCTTGCTTATTAAACACCCTGATTGATTCTGCTTTTATCGGTCCCAACTGACTGCTGCCAGCGTTTAAAATACTTAATGTAAGTCACTGGTTTGAAGCCAGTTTGCTATATGCTTTAAGCGCTTTTCTTGCTATACTTAAGCGATTTTTATCAGCCAATCTTTTTAACTCATCATACCAGACTAATCTATGTGGGAACATTGTCTCAAAAGACTTGAATCAGAAATACCAAAAAACGACATTTTGTTGTGGATTCGGCCGCTTGAAGTTTCTGTTTCCAACCATCAAATAAAATTGATGGCTGCCAATGATGTGGTATTAGGAAAAGTTAAAGGTCAGTATTATAAACTGATTCAGAGTGCAATCAAGGAAGTATTTGGAGAGCCCTTTTCAGCCACTTTAACTTTAAAAAAATCTCAAATTGTAGAATCAGTCAATCAGGATGCAGCACCAGTAACTCAAATTCCTTCAAACCTAGATGCACGTTTTGTGTTTGATAATTTCATTGAGGGTAGATCCAATACGATTGCTTTGGCTGCCGCTTTACAAACCGCACAAACACCAAGCCCTGAATTTAATCCATTGTTGCTTTATGGCAGCACCGGTTTGGGTAAAACACATTTGATGCACGCCATTGGCAATGAAATCAAAAAAAACAACCCTGATGAAGTGATCTGTTATTTACATTCTGAAATATACGTCAATGAAATGGTTAAAGCCATTCAACAAAAAGCCATGGAGGCATTCAAGCAAAAATACCGTTCTGTAACTACCTTGTTGATTGATGACATACAATTTTTTGCTCGCAAAGAACGTACTCAGGAAGAATTTTTTCACACTTTTAACTATTTATTGGAAGGTCAGAAGCGCGTCATTATTACTTGTGATCGTTACCCAAAAGAAGTTACAGGCTTAGAATCTCGATTAAAATCTCGATTGGGATGGGGTATAGTGGTGCCTATTGATCCCCCAGACTATGAAACACGGGTAGCGATATTACGAGAAAAAGCCTTTCAGTTTGGCCTTTCTCTGCCTGATGAAGTGGCTTTTTATATTGCCAAACAACTTAATTCCAACATCAGAGAATTAGAAGGTGCGCTCAGTACCCTCAAAGCCAATGCATTTTTCACGGGTAAAAGTATAGATTTACCCTATACCAAACAAATTCTTAAAGAATTGTTTAAGGTTAATCACCAAATAGTTTCTGTAGAAAATATCCAAAAATGCACCGCACACTATTACAATGTGAAATTATCTGAGTTACTTGGTAAGAGTCGCAAACGTTCGATAGTTAGACCCAGACAATTGGCCATGTTTTTAGCCAAAGAATTGACGGATAAAAGCTACCCTGAAATTGGTGAACTTTTTGGTGGACGTGATCACACCACAGTACTACATGCTTACCGTAAAATGAGCGAATTATTGACTGAAAACAATGACTTGGATGAAGACCGTCAGAAGATTGTGAATAAGTTGACTGAATGATTGTTAACAAGCTGTGGATAAGTTGTGTGTTAAAATATTTCTATTTTTCATCAACAAGTTATCCACAAGCAAAAATATAAGTTTTCATTAATTTAAACGTTAAGTATCAATAACTTAAGAAGATATCAACGTTTTTATTAAATACTATAATTACTATTTATATATATATACTATGTTATTTAACATCCAACGAGAAAGTTTATTAGCACCTCTTAATCAAATCTGTGGTGTCGTCGAAAAGAAAGGTACATTACCTGTTTTAAGCAATGTTTTATTGAAGCTTGATGGTGATACTTTACTGTTAACCACCAGTGACTTAGATGTTGAGATGCGTTCTGAATGTACTGTTGATGCACAGACTCCTGGTGAGGTAACTGTACCAGCCAATAAGTTTTTAGACATTTGTAAAGCACTACCTGATGGGTCCATCATTACTTTTTCCTATGATTCTGGTAAGTGTTTAATTACTTCAGGTGCAAGTCGATTCAGCCTCAGTACGTTATCAGCTCAAGAATTTCCATTAATAGACGACATGGAATCTTATCAACCAGTGAATATGGGCGCGTCTGACTTACAGCGGATGCTCAAACAAACGGTTTTTTGTATGGCTGTCCAAGATGTCAGGTATTTCCTAAACGGCTTGTTATTCGAAGTACTGAATAATAAACTGCGTTGTGTATCAGCGGATGGTCATCGATTGGCTTTGGCAGAATGTGATTATGTAAATGAAAGCGGATTAAATAAACAGGTATTAATCCCAAGAAAAGGAATTTTGGAATTACAGAAAATGATTCGTGATCTTGATCAAGACATCACCATTAATATGGGTGTAAACCACATTAAGATTGAAATTGAAAACATCAGTATGACTTCTAAATTAATTGATGGTAAATTTCCAGATTATGAATCTGTCATTCCATTAAATATGGAAAATAACTTCATTGCTGATCGTGAAGAACTGCGGAATGCATTACACCGAGTAGCTATTTTGTCGAATGAGCAATACAAAGGTGTAAAGTTTAAAATCAGCAAAAATAAATTGGAAATTATTGGTCATAATCCAGATCAAGAACAAGCTGAAGACATCATTACAGTCCAAACTGATATAGATGACATAGAAACTGCATTCAATGTTAATTACATACTAGATGCTACACAGGCCATTACAGAAAAAGAAATTCAATTCAGTTTTAAAGAAGCTTTATCAAGCTGTTTAATTAAACACCCAGAACGCTTAGATTGTCGACTTGTGGTGATGCCTTTACGCATATAAGTGCAAATATCTAAGCTTAAAATCCAAGGCTTTCGTTGTTATGAAAGCCTTGAAATCGAATTCATTCAACGCATTAATATTTTCTCGGGTACCAATGGCGCAGGAAAAACTTCCATTTTAGAGGCTATTTATTTCATCTCTACAGGTAAGTCATTTCGCTCCAAACGCAATAAAAACCTTATTAACCACCATGCTGATGAAATGCTTGTGTTTGCTCATTACAACAACGCAGATGATACAAATAACAGGGTTGGAATCACATTAGCTAGTAACCTGAAAAAGAACATTAAGCTTAATGGTCAAAAAATAAACAACCAATCTGCAATCGCACACAAATTACCTGTTGTATCTATTGATCCAGATTCCTATCTATTTTTGGATAAGCCGCCACAATACCGCCGATCTTTTTTAGATTGGCTTGTGTTTCACGTGAAACCTGAATATCTGAATGTATGGTCTAAAGTTTCTCGCTGTCAAAAGCAGTTAAATAGTTTGTATAAAGGAAAAAGCGCTGATCAAGTGGACCACTGGGAATCTTTATATATTAAATATGCAACAGAATTAACTCAAATGCGTGCTGCTGTGTTCAGTGATTTAAAACCTTTAATAAATCAACGCATTGAACTCATAGTTCCAGAGTTGGCAAAGTTTGATTTAATATTTTATCAAGGTTGGTCACAAGACAATACTTTAACCGAACAATTAACAAAAGATCGCAACAAGAATGTATTGTATGGCAACCTTAATTTTGGCGTCCACAAAATGGATATTAGAAACACTTTTAACAATCAACCTGCCCACGAAATTCTCTCACGCGGTCAAAAAAAGCTGATTTCAATCATATATTATTTAAGTTATATAGAACTGCTATCAACGCACCTAAAAGTTAATCCAATACTGTGTTTAGATGACATGGACGCGGAACTTGACAGTGGTAAAACCAAAGTATTATTTGATTTTATTCAAAACAGCAGTCACCAAACTTTTATCAGCACTGTTGATGCTAATAAATTATTAGATGTATTACCAAACGCTGATTTGTTTCACGTGGAACATGGTATGGTAAACCGACTAAGCAGTAAGAAATAGGCTGTACACTGTTAAATGGCAGTACCTAATCAACGTTTTGTTCGGTAGTAAAAAATGGTATAATGTCTTGTTTTATTTTGGAATGAAAATCCCACATGAGTGAAATTTACGATTCGTCGAATATCAAGGTTTTAAAAGGCTTGGACGCAGTCAGAAAAAGACCTGGTATGTATATTGGTGACACGGATGACGGTACAGGTTTACACCACTTGGTGTTTGAAGTAGTTGATAATTCCATTGATGAAGCCTTGGCTGGTCATTGTGACACCATTTCAGTAACGATTAATGTTGATGGCAGTATCACTGTCAGTGACAACGGTCGTGGTATTCCAACTGATATTCATGAAGAAGGTAAATCAGCAGCTGAAGTTATTATGACAGTATTGCATGCTGGTGGTAAGTTTGATGACAACTCCTACAAAGTATCTGGTGGCTTGCATGGTGTTGGTGTTTCAGTGGTTAATGCTTTAAGTGTTGAACTGGATATGGAAATACATCGAAATGGTCATATTTATAAACAAAGCTATAAACTGGGTGTTCCTCAAGAGGATTTGAAGGAAGTTGGTACAACCGATAAAACAGGCACCAAGATTCGCTTTTTACCTTCAAAAGAAATTTTCACTGATGTTGAATACCATTTTGACATACTGGCTAAACGATTAAGAGAGCTTTCATTTCTTAACTCTGGTGTTCGCATTGAATTGAAAGATGAACGCAGTGGTGAACATAAAAAGTTTGAATATGAAGGTGGTATAGCTTCTTTTGTTAAATATTTGGCGGAACGAAAAACACCTTTACATGAAACTGTTGTGCATTTTATGAATGAGCAGGATGATGGGACTTCGGTTGAAGTTGCGATGCAGTGGACTGATTCATACCGTGAATCGGTATTTTGTTTCACCAATAACATCCCACAAAAAGATGGTGGTACTCATTTAGCAGGGTTCCGTGGCGCTCTAACCAGAACCATGAATAATTTTATCAGCCAAAATGCCAAAAAGAAAACTGCAATGCAAGGTGATGATTGCAGAGAAGGCTTGGTTGCTGTGATTTCAGTTAAATCACCTGACCCTAAGTTTTCATCACAAACCAAAGATAAGTTGGTTTCTTCAGAAATAAAATCGATTGTTGAAAGTACAGTGGGTGAGCATTTTGCTGACTTTTTGTTAGAGAACCCACAAGAAGCCAAGATTTTGACAGAAAAAGTTGTTGATGCATCAAGGGCACGAGAAGCTGCCAGAAAGGCCCGTGAGATGACCAGGCGCAAAGATGCTTTAGATATAGCAGGTTTGCCAGGTAAATTGGCTGACTGCCAAGAGAAAGACCCTGTTTTGTCAGAATTGTTCTTGGTGGAGGGTGATTCAGCAGGAGGATCTGCAAAACAAGGTAGGAACCGTAAGAATCAAGCCATTTTGCCTTTGAAAGGTAAAATATTGAATGTTGAAAAGGCCCGTTTTGATAAAATGCTGCAATCAGCTGAAGTAGGCACATTGATTACTGCTTTGGGTTGTGGCATTGGACAACATGATTTTGATCCGGATAAATTACGTTACCATAAAGTCATTATTATGACGGATGCCGATGTGGATGGATCACACATTCGAACGCTGTTGTTGACCTTCTTGTACCGTCAAATGCCAGAATTGATCGAACGGGGTCATATCTACATTGGCCAACCACCTTTATATAAAGTTAAAAAAGGCAAACAAGAAACCTACTTAAAAGATGACGATGAGATGAATGAGTATTTATTGAACCGTTCACTGGATGATGTTGAGCTTAAATACCAGTCAGATCTACCACCCATGTCTGGAGATGTTTTGTACCGGTTAATTAAGCAACAAGTGCATGTTAAAAGTGTCATTGAGAAAATAAGTTTGGTTTACGACCGTAAGGTGATAGACCAACTATTAACTTTAGAAAAAATTAATCCTGCCGAACAAAGTATCAGCCAGGAATGGATAGACCAAGCACAACTAGCCATGAATACCAACAACCGTTTAGGGGTTGAATGGCAGGTTTATTATCAAGCAGACATTGAATCTTTGGTGTTTGAAAAGAACGGCAATGGTTTGATAGAAAAAACCACTTTAAGTCATTTGTTTTTTAAATCAAAAGAGTACCAACAAATGATGGAAATAGCAGAGCAAAATAAAGATTTATTGCAAGGTGATTCGGTGCTTGTAAAAGGTGATAAAACTATTAAAATCAATAGCATAAGTGATATTTTGGAGTATTTATTAAGTGTAGCCAAGAAAGGTTTAACCATAAGTAGATTCAAAGGTCTTGGAGAGATGAATCCAGAGCAATTGTGGGAAACCACCATGAATCCAGAAAGTCGTCGTTTACTTCAAGTTACCATTGAAGATGCAGTCTCGGCAGACACTGTATTCTCAACATTAATGGGCGATGTGGTTGAACCCAGACGACAGTTTATTGAAGATAATGCATTGAATGCCAGTAATTTAGATGTATAAATAAGAGAATAAAAAATGAATGACCAAACAACCCAAAGAATAGAACAAATGCTGGATGAAAGCCCGGTGTTTTTGTTTATGAAAGGCAATCCACAAACTCCCATGTGTGGCTTTTCTAGTAATACCGTTAAAATTTTAAAAGACCTGATAGGTGATAACTTTGGTTCTTTTAATGTGTTGGAAGATCCGGAAATACGTGAGGGCATTAAGGCCTATGGGCAGTGGCCTACGATTCCACAACTCTATATAAATAAAGAGCTGATTGGTGGTAATGACATCATTTCAGAAATGTTTAATACCGGTGAACTACACGAGTTATTAAATTTAAAACAGCCTGACAGAACTCCACCTGCCATAACCATCAGCGATGAGGCGTTAAGCCATATCAAAGAAGGTTTAAAGGACATGGGAGAACACCAGTTGTTTTTGTCAGTTGATGATGAATTCAATACGCGATTCAGTCTTGAAATGCCTAAAGGCTATGAAATTATTGCTGATATTGGTGATTTAAAAGTTTATATGGATATTGGTACAGCCAAACGTGCTGATGGTGTTGAAATCAGTTGGATTGATGAGTTACAAGGCTCAGGATTACGTATTAAAAACCCCAATGAACCACCTGCTGTTAAGGATTTATCCGTAGCAGAACTTCAAGATTGGTTGATGAGCGAGGTTAAAAACCCGCAAGTATATGATGTCAGATCTGAGGAGAAAATTGCTGAAGGTACAGTGGATCACGCGGTTCGATTGGATAAAACAGCGATTGAATCAATTGAATCTATGGCAAAGGACACCCCTTTGGTGTTTGTTTGTCAAGTTGGACAATCTTCCATGTCTGCAGCTGAGTTTTTCCGCAAGAAAGGTTATACCAAAGTATTCAATTTAACCGGTGGTTATAACGCTTGGAATGAATAAAACAGTAAACAGAAAAAAAACCAACACAAAGCGTCTGATTAAAGGCGCTTTTTTATTGTTGGTGTTGGTGTTTACCTGGTGGGCACAGGAGCAACAAGAGCCCAGCAGTGGTTTAGAGCAGGCGATTGAACAACGACACAGCGGAGAAATGATTGAGTTTGATGCAGTGGTCGAACGCAATTTAAAAGATGATAATCAAGGCTCCAGACATCAAAAGTTCATTGTAAGAAGTGGTGCTTATACGGTGTTGGTAGCACATAATATAGATTTGGCGTCAAGGGTGCCTATTGAAGTTGGCGATTCAGTGAAAATTCGGGGCGAATATGAGTGGAATGATTTAGGTGGTGTGGTACATTGGACACATCATGACCCACAAAACAGAAGAAAAGGTGGTTGGATTGAGTGGAAAGGAAAAAAGATAAAATAAGCCTTAAAATAACTTGCCTAATGCATTGATATATTTTATTATTGCGCACCTCGAAACAGTCTTGTTTCAAACCCGTTTATTCAAATGGGCCGTTAGCTCAGCTGGTAGAGCAGTGGACTTTTAATCCATTGGTCATAGGTTCAAATCCTATACGGCCCACCATTGAATTTCTCTGAAAAAAAATCAAAACTTCCTAACAGCTTAAATATTCAGTCGATCACGTAAATAAACCCTACATTGGGTTGAATTACTGAACTTGAATTAAAGTGGTTAAAAAATAACCAAAAAACAGCGGTGATAAAATAATTAGAAAAATGTTAATTAAATATTCATAATCAATAACTTATGATGATATCTTATTAAAAATGCGATGGTTTTTATTAACTTGCTTGTATCATCATTCAATTTAAGTAATTTCAGGCAATTCTCAAGGGCAAAAAAAACGCCTTCATCTAAAGATGAAAGCGTGTATTTTTTTACCGGATGTCAGGGTTAAAATTTATTGTTTGATGCCTTCAACAGAAACAGTTAAGAATAAAGTTTCAGAAGCTGGCCCTAAACTTTTCTTGATTTTATAGTCAGCCAAAGTTATTTCAGTGGTGGCTTCATAACCTAATCGGTATCCACCCCAAGGATCTTTTCCACCACCAACAAATTCAACATTTAAGGTTTCTTCATTGGTGACACCATTGATGGTTAAATCACCTACCATGGTTCCATGTCCATTTTCTGCAGGAGTGAAAGATTTGCTTTTAAAAGTTGCGGTAGGGTGGGCGCTAACATTCAAAAAATCTTCACCACGCAAATGTTTATCTCTGGCTGTATGATTTGAATTAACACTGTTGGTTTCAACAGTCATGGTGATACTGGCTTGTTCGGGTGTATTTTCATCGAACTCAAACTCACCAGAAAAACTATCGAATCGTCCATACAACCAACTGTAGCCTAAGTGTTGTATTTTAAACTGTACAAAGGCATGAGCGCCTTTGGTGTCTATGGTGTATTTATCAGCAGATGCCAATGTAGCAGTGGTCAACAAAAGACCAATCAAAAAAGATTTCATGTAGTATTCCTATATCATGCGTTTTAAAGTGTCGTCTTTATCAATAAAATGGTGTTTTAAAGCACCTAAGGCATGTAACAAAGCCATTACCATCAATGTATAAGACGTGTATTCGTGTATCAAGCCCATGGTATCTATTTGATCAGCAGTAAAATGTGAAATTGCGGGCAATTTAACTAACTCAAACAATACCAGAGGCTCACCTTGTCCGGTGGCGATTAAATAGCCGGTAACAACCATTACCACCACCAATATATAAAACAATCGTTTGACCCATTGTGCCGTCATTCGTTCAAACTTATTATGAGATGACCCAAAGTCATGCTTTTTGTAAATTATTAAGCGCAATAAAACCAATGACCACAGTAACAGCAGCACGACACCGCCAGTGAAGTGTAATTCAGGTAATGTTTGGTACCATGAACTGTAGTAGTCGAGCTCTACCATGTACCAACCAGAAACAAACAAAGCAATAATCAACAAGGCAGTAACCCAGTGTAATAGCCTGCCGAGTAAAGGGTATTTAATTATCATATCATCACCAATCAAACTCTGTGATCACAGGGGTGTGATCTGAAGGACGTTCCCATTTTCGCGGTTCAACATCAATATAGGCTGCTGTAACGGCTTCTGACATTTCATCACTACATAACACCAAATCAATGCGCAACCCCAAGCCACGGGCAAAACCGTTCATGCGATAATCCCACCAACTGTAGAGCCCACCCTCATCATGCAGCAATCGAAAACTGTCTTGTAAGCCCAGATCTAAGATGCGATGTAATGCCTGTCGCTCTTCAGTGGTACAAAGGATTTTTTCATGCCATTTTTCTGGGTCATATACGTCCCTGTCATCGGGAGCAATGTTGAAGTCACCCAACACCACCACATCATCATATTCAGCCATTTGTTGTTCTATGAATTGAGTGACTTTATCTAACCAGTTGAGTTTATAGGTGAATTTTTCAGTACCAGGTGCGGATCCATTGACCACGTACAAGTTGATGATGCGTACATCATCCACTGTAGCTGCTAAAATTCGTCGTTGAGGATCATCTAACTCAGGTATGTCAGTAATCACATCCGTCGGCTGATGTTTGGCAAGAATTGCCACCCCGTTGTAGGTTTTTTGGCCGGCAAATACCACTTGATAACCTGCCGCTTCAATTGCTGCTTGAGGAAACACCTCATCGGTCATTTTGGTTTCTTGTAACGCCAGTATGTCGGGTTGTGCAGTTTCCAACCACTGCAAAACATGTTCGAGTCGAACATTAAGGGAGTTTACATTCCAAGAGGCTATTTTCATGGTGCGTTAAAGTTATTGGTATATTGATTAATTAACATGTGAAATTATATTACTTACAAAAAATAATATGATGATTTAAAGCACTGTAACACTCATTTATATCGATATACTTAAAAGTATAATATATTTTCATTACATTATATGTTTTGCTTAACTTCAAACATTTCATTCGTGAAAGGTTGATGTTTAAACATTTACGAGTCCTTAATATACGGAACAGATTATACTGATTGATGCTTAAGTTTTATAATTATGACTTATCGGCAAAAGATTAACAATCAGCTAAACCAATAACATAAAATAAAGGGTTGTTTTGATACCATTAAATAATGATACGCATCATCGGCATTGATCCAGGCTCACGTTTTACTGGGGTGGGGATCATAGACACCCACAAGCAAAAAATACAGCATGTTCATCATGCGACGATTAAGTGTGGCGATGGTGATTTTCCGGATCGCTTAAAAACTATTTTTATGGCAATCAATGAACTGGTCAAACAGTTTCAACCTCATGAGATGGCCATTGAAACAGTGTTTATGGCAAAAAATGCCAATGCTGCCTTGAAACTTGGTCAAGCTCGAGGTGCTGCCATTTGTGCCACTGTGGTTAATGATATAGTGGTGCATGAATATGCACCCAAAGCGATAAAACAAGCTGTGGTTGGCAAAGGTGGTGCAGATAAAGCGCAGGTTCAATACATGGTTAAATTGTTGTTGAATATGACCGCATCGGTACAGAACGATGCTGCGGATGGATTGGCTGTGGCCATTTGTCATGCCAACAACCGTTGGGCACAACAACGGTTGGTGGCCAACAACACCAGTAATTGGAGAAAATTTTGATAGGACGATTACAAGGTCAATTGGTACATACTGAACCACCTTCTCACCTTATTGTGGACGTAGGCGGTGTGGGCTATGAAGTGGAGGCTCCCACCAGTGTGTTTTACGATTTACCAGAATTGAATCACCAAATCACCTTGGTGATTCATCATTTGGTGCGCGAGGATGCGTCTATTTTATATGGATTCAGAAGCTTTGCTGAACGTGCATTGTTTCGTACTTTGCTCAAAGTAAATGGCATAGGTGCCAAGTCTGCACTGGCCATTCTGTCGACCATGAGTGCCGCTGAGTTTGCTCAGGTGATTCAAGAACAAAATGTTACTGCCATTGTAAAAGTGCCCGGAATTGGGAAGAAAACTGCACAACGCTTGATCATTGAAATGAAAGATAAGGTGGATGTTAGCAGCATGGCTGGCGGCGACCCGAATCAGCCGCAAGCCAGCCGTTTTGGCATTCAGGCAGAAGCTGAAAGTGCATTGCAATCACTGGGTTTTAAGCCAACAGAAGCGTCGCAAATGGTCAAACAAGTGGCCAAAGATGACATGGCAGTAGAAGACATCATCCGCATTTGTTTACAAACCAAAGGAGCCGGTTGATGGGGATTGATGATTTTAATGACTTTGAAGGTGATGAGCGACTAATGGCAGGCATGCCAGAAAGCGCCCAAGAAAGAATCATTGAGGCCAGTATCAGGCCACAAATTTTAAAAGACTACTTAGGTCAACAAGAAGTCAAAGACCAGATGGAGTTGTTTATTCAAGCAGCCAAAAACCGTCAAGAGTCCTTAGACCATGTGTTGATTTTTGGTCCGCCTGGTCTGGGTAAAACCACCATGGCACATGTAATAGCCAATGAGATGGGGGTACAAATGCGCCAAACATCTGGTCCGGTGATAGAGAAAGCCGGTGATTTGGCTGCACTTTTGACCAACTTACAGCCGCATGATGTATTGTTTATCGACGAAATTCACCGCTTATCGGCGGTGGTCGAAGAAGTTTTATATCCGGCGATGGAAGACTTCCAAATCGACATCATGATTGGAGAAGGACCTGCTGCGCGTTCAATTAAGTTGGACTTGCCACCATTTACATTGGTTGGAGCCACCACACGAGCGGGCTTACTCACCTCGCCATTGCGTGATCGTTTTGGCATTGTACAACGACTTAAATTTTATAATTTCGAAGACTTAACCCAAATTGTAGCGCGCTCCGCTAAAATCCTTAACATTCAAACCGACCATGCGGGTTGTGTTGAAGTGGCCAAACGATCACGTGGAACACCGCGGATTGCCAATCGTTTGTTACGTAGAGTCAGGGATTATGCTGAAGTTAAAGGCGATGGCGTGATTACTGAAAGTATTGCTTCAGCAGCAATGAATATGTTGCAAGTGGATCAAGCAGGCTTAGATGAAATGGATCGCAGGCTATTGGAAATCATCATAGAACAATTTGAAGGCGGACCGGTTGGCATCAATTCGCTGGCTGCTGCCTTGTCAGAAGAGCGCGGTACAGTTGAGGATGTCATTGAGCCTTATCTGATTCAACAAGGGTTGATTGCACGAACCGCCAGGGGTAGGATAGCCACCGCTAAAACTTGGCAAACCATGGGAATTAAACCGCCCAAAAGTAAATTCAACCAAGATATCTTTGAATGAGGTTACTGAAAAGATGAGCAAATATTGCCACCAATTTAGGGTCTATTATGAAGACACGGATGCAGGCGGTGTGGTTTACCATGCCAATTATTTGAACTTTTTCGAGCGTACACGGACTGAATGGTTGCGAGCTAAAGGTTTGCACCAAAGTGAGATGCGCAAACAAGCCAATGTGATTTTGGCGATTCGATCGATGCAAATAGATTTTGTGTTGCCAGCTCGGTTGGATGATTTATTGACCGTCAGTGCTGAAGTGATGAGTCACAGCAAAGTAACCATGCAAATGGAACAAGAAATGCACAAAGAAGGTGTTTTGCTGGCCAAAGCACAAGTAGAAATTATCAGTTTGAATGCCGAAAAATTCAAGCCGATGCGCTTTCCAACCCAATATTTAGAGGAGTTATTGTTTTGAACGACAGCGGACAATTTTATTACGAAATCATCATGAGTGCATCAATGCCGGTAAAGGTGGTGATGATTATTTTGATTCTGGCTTCAGTTTGGTCTTGGCTGATTATATTTTCCAAAGGTAGGGTGTTGGCCAATGCACAGCACAAGGCCAAAAAATTTGAAGAACATTTTTGGTCGGGTGTAGATTTGAATAAACTGTACCAAAGCTTATCGGGCAAAAAGAACAGTGGACTGGCAAAAATATTTGAAGCTGGTTTCAAAGAGTTTCAGCGTAAAAACACCACTGGTAATGGTGCAATTCAGTCGATTGAAGGCTCTGATCGCGCGATGCGAGTGGCTTTGAACCGTGAAATTGAGGACATGGAAAGTCATTTACCGACCTTAGCCACCATTGGTTCAACCAGTCCCTACATCGGTTTGTTTGGAACAGTGATTGGCATCATGTTGTCATTCCACGCGCTTTCGGATGTCACACAAGCCACCATTGCACTGGTTGCACCTGGTATATCAGAAGCTCTGATTGCCACAGCCATGGGTTTATTTGCCGCTATTCCTGCAGTTATTTTTTACAACAAATTCAGTGATAAAGTAGAAAGAATTTACGCTCAATACGACGCATTCAAAGAAGAGTTTTCCGCTATTTTGCACCGCCAGATAGGCTGATCTAATGAGACGTCCACGAAAAATCAAAGCAGAAATTAATGTTGTACCGTACATTGATGTGACCTTGGTGTTGTTGATTATTTTCATGATTACTACGCCGTTAATGAACCTTGGTGTAGATGTGAATTTACCTGAGTCAAATGCCAATACCATGACCATTGAAACTGAACCTGCTGTAATAAATGTCACAGCCAATGGTGATTTGTACTTAAGTATTGGTGGTGAATATGAGTTGATTGACGGTGAATCTTTGACTAAAAAACTGGCTGCGTTTGTTAAAGTCAATGCGGAGTTACCCATCATGATAGGTGCTGATAAGTCAGTCAGTTATGGTCAAGTGTATCAAGCCATGGCGATTGCTCAACAAGCCGGTGCCAAGAAAGTGGGCTTAATCAGCGACCCCATAAAACCAACACAGTGATGGATTAATCAATGGTTGTTTTGAGGCACATTCAATGAATACAGCAGCAGAGCAAAGAATAGGTTTGATCTATTCAATTGGCTTACACGTGGTGATTGTGTTGTTATTGGTGTTTTCTACCCAGCAAGGCCCCAGTGTTGTGCCACCAAAAGGCATTGCCATTGAAGCTGAAATCATGGATTTAGAAGATTTTTTTAAAAATCAAAATAATCCCAAGCCTCAACCAGTCAAGCCTGAACCTAAGCCTGAACCTAAGCCTGAACCAGTCAAGCCTGAACTTAAGCCTGAACCTAAGCCTGAACCTAAGCCTGAACCTAAGCCAGTTGAAAAGCCGGTAATAAAACCCAAAGTTGATCCTGTCAAAAGACAAGAAAAAACCGAAAGGCAGAAAAAACTGGAAGAAATAAGGCGTCAAAGGGCAGCAGCAGAGCAGCAGGCCGAGCAACAACCAGTGTCTGCTGACAAACCAGAAGCGGAGATCACAGAACCCGATGCCACACCAGCTGTGGGGGTAGCCAATGGTGCTGCAGATCAGCGGCGTACTTTGCAGACTTTATATGTTGCCAGTATACAGTCGGCAGTCAACCGGCAATGGGCCAGACCCAGCGGAACCCCTGCCGGATTACAGTGTCAAATCAAAGTCAACCAAATCCCTGGAGGCGGGGTGATTGATGTGACTATTGGAACACCATGTAATGCCAGTGCGGTGGTGCGTAATTCAATCATCAATGCGGTTAAAAAAGCCGATCCACTGCCTTACTCAGGTTTTGAAGAAGTGTTTGACCGTCGACTTAATTTTATTTTTCAATATCAAGGAGATTGATACATGAAGCAAATTCTTTTTTTATTAACAGTGCTGTTAACTTTCGACAGTCAAGCCCAATTGAATATCACCATTGATGGCGGCAATGCTTCAGCCTTACCCATAGCGGTGGTTGATTTTGTTAACCCAAAAGATCCATTGCTGACAAATATGGCCGAAGTGATTCGCAATGATTTGTCCCGCTCTGGCCAATTCAAACCTTTGAATCAAGATTTGCTGGTTGACCAACCTCGTTCGGATGCTGATATTAATTACGGTACGTGGCGTTTATTGGGTGCAGATTTTTTGTCTTATGGTGACATCACTTACTTAGATGGTGACCGCATGGAAGTGCGTTTTAGACTGTCTTCTGTGGCTGATCAAAAACAATTACTGGCTTTGACCTTACCGCTGAACAAAGCCCAGGCGCGGGCTGGTGCACACTACATTGCAGACCGTATATACGAAGCCATTCTAGGTATTCCAGGCATATTCTCAACCAAATTGGCTTATGTCACAGCCACCAAAAATGGTGATGATTTTAAATACCAGATGATTGTTGCTGATTCAGATGGATACAACCCACAATCACTGGTCACCTCAAAAGAGCCGCTGTTATCGCCAGCCTGGTCTCCCGATGGTAAAAAGCTTGCCTATGTTTCATTTGAACAAGGTAATTCAGCAATTTATATTCAAGACCTGAGCTCTGGGGCTCGCACTTTGTTATCAAGTTTTGCGGGAATCAATGGGGCACCAAAATTTTCTCCTAATGGACAACGGTTGGCCATTACTTTATCTAAATCAGGAAATCCCGAAATTTATACCATCAATATTTTCGATAAAAAACTGACTCAAATCACCAACCATTGGGGCATAGACACTGAGCCTGAATGGTCACCTGATGGTCAATCGATATTTTTTACTTCTGACCGAGGTGGTAAACCTCAGATTTACCAAATTGATTTGATCAGTAAACAAGCCAAACGCATTACTTTTGAAGGGGCTTATAATGCCCGCCCAAGTTTGTCGCCTGATGGAAAATACATCGCCATGGTTCATGGAAACAACAACCGCTACCAAATTGCTTTATTGCATCGGCCGTCTAACACCCTGCAGTTAATCAGCAGTGGCAGTCAGGATGAAACCCCAAGTTTTGCTCCCAATGGAGCGATGGTGTTGTTTGCAACGCGAACTGATGCCGGTAGGGGATTGCTTAAAGCCGTTTCAGTTGATGGCCAAACATCTAATGATTTGGTGTTATCCAGTGGTCATGTACGTGAGCCCAGCTGGTCACCATTGTTAAAATAACAGGAGCTACCAATGACAACTACAGTATCCACCCAATGGGTTAAAGACTATACATTCGTGAGTACCAATCAAGCACAACAAAGTATTGTGATGGACTCACCTGCAACCCAAGGTGCTGAAAAGATTGGGCCTTCCCCGATGGAAGTGGTGTTGATGGGTTTAAGTGCTTGTGCTGGGATTGATGTGAAATTAATTTTAAGCAAAGCCCAACAAAATTTCAGCGACATACAAGTCAAAGTCAGCGCTGATCGTCGCGAAGAAATTCCCAGAATTTATACCGATATCAACTTACATTTTATTGTTACTGGTGTGGACCTCGCTGAAAAACAAGTGGCTCGTGCTATCAAGCTTTCAGCTGAGAAATACTGTTCGGTTTCTCACATGTTACAAGACACGGTAAACATTACTCACAGTTATGAGCTGGTAGCGGAAAAATAAACTCTAGAACCAGAAACACCATTGATTTTTTACTGTGCTCAATGGTGTGGGTTTTTCTGGATCTACTGCTAACGCAGGAAAATAGACTTTTAAGCACCAAGGCTATTACTGTGCTTTGCTCAAGGTGAACTGAGTTTGCCACTTTCCTGACCAGTCGGGTTTGCTGCCATTGGGGTAGGTTTCATCGTACATAGTAAGTAATAACACCCCTGCCTTAAGTTCATAGCGATAAAACAATTGCCCGCCTTCAAACCCAGGTACTTTTGCTACATGAGCGGTGGCTATTAATTTTTCACCATCAATGTAGTAACTTCCAGCGTTGAATACTATTGAACGAAATCCTTTTAATATTTCTGCATCAGTGGGTTGAGATAAATTCTCAAAAGGTGTTCTGGGTGACTGTTTTGGACTCCACATCAGGGCATAGTGGCTTTCACTGAAAATAAACATGCCTGGTTGTGCTGATTTAATTTTTTGGGTTTTCTCATCAGATAACCAAGTTACAGATTGAACCTCCCACGCACCTACAAGTGGATTCGAAACAGTTTTATTGGCGGGGTTGGTTTGACAACCGGTGAGACAGAATAAGCAGACTGAATAAAAAATGTAAAAAATATTTTTCATGTCTATCCTCAATAATTTGGTATGAATTTACTTTAATGATTCTTGTATTGGTGCGCAAGTTGAATTGGTGTATTTTTAGTCTTTATCAGTAAATTGCAGTTTGGCCAATTCAGCATATAAGCTGTTGTTATGAATCAGCTCCTCATGTTTACCCATTGCTACTATCTGGCCTTGATCCAGTACGATGATTTGGTCGGCTTTGCGGATGGTGGCCAGTCGATGGGCAATCACCAATGTGGTGCGTCCTTGCATGATGGTGTTCAAGGCTTCTTGAACCAACTTTTCGCTGTTGGCATCCAAGGCGCTGGTCGCTTCGTCTAACAACAGCACCGGTGGGTTGGTTAGGACTGCGCGTGCAATGGATAAGCGCTGAGCCTGACCGCCAGACAGCCTGACACCACGTTCACCAAGGTAAGTGTCATAGCTGTGTTCCAACTGTTCTATAAATTCATCGGCATGGGCCAACCTGGCAGCTGCTTTGATTTCTTCATCGCTGGCAGCTGGTCGGCCATAGGCGATATTTTCACGGGCGGTGGTAGAAAAAATAGTGACATCCTGAGCCACCAAAGAAAATTGTGAGCGCAAGTCATTGAGTTGCAGTGTGTTTATGTCTGTGCCATCTAATTTTATGGTTCCAGTTTGTGGCTCATAAAAACGCATCAGCAGCTGGAATAGGGTGGACTTTCCCGACCCCGAAGGCCCAACCAAAGCCACTGTTTGACCGGGTTCCACAGAAAAAGAAATATCAGTTAACACATTCAAGTTGTTGCGGCTGGGATAAGCAAAGTTGAGGTTTTGTAGGCTGATGTTGCCCAATACAGGGGATTTTATCGGTATGGCTGCTGCACCGTCTTGGATGGTTGATTCGGTGTTCATCAGTTCAATGATGCGTTCCAGTGCGCCAGCGGCTTTTTTTAACTCACTCCACACGGTCGATAATGCACCCACTGAAGTTGCAGCCATAATGGCATACATCACAAATTGACTCAAAGTACCTGCGGTTATGTCGCCAGTAATGACGTCTTTGGCGCCCAACCACAACACAAACACAATCCCACCAAATATAACAAAGCCAACCAGCATCGACATGATGGTGGTCATGCGGATTGAAGCAACAGCGGCTGTGAATGCATTGTTGATGGCTGCAATGAACTTATTGTTTTCTGCTTGTTCTTGTGCATAAGCTTGCACCGTGTGCATGGCATTGATGGTTTCGGTCGCCAGTGCGGACGAGTCAGCGATGCGGTCTTGTTCGGCTTTGGACAGCTTTTGAATTTTACGTCCGGTTATGACAATCGGCAGTACCACCAAAGGGATGATAAAAGCAATGTACATGGCCAGCTTGGGCGCCGTGAAAACCATCATAAAAGTAGCCCCAAAAAATGTCACTGCTGAGCGCAAAGCAATTGAAAAGGTGCTACCAACCACAGTCTCAACCAGGGTAGTGTCGGTATTGATGCGCGACAGAATTTCTCCGGTTTTGGTTTTTTCAAAAAACTCTTGGGATTGAGTCATGACTTTGCCATACACCTGTTTTCGCAGGTCGGTAACCACCTTTTGGCCGATCCAAGAAACCCAAAAATAACGCAAAGAAGTGAATAAAATCATCAATGATGAAACCACGAATACCAATAAAAAGTAATAAGACAAGGTGTCTTGGTTTTCCGCTGCAAAACCCAAATCGATCATTTGTTTGAATGCCACCGGTATGGCTAAATTAGCTGCTGCACCAAGAAATAACAACAACAAAGCCAACATGATGTGTTTTTTGTAAGGCGTGATCAACGGTTTGATTAAACGCAGATGATTTAAAGATGCCTTGTTATTTGTTGCTTCTGCTGGTGTATCCATGTTGCTGTTTCCTGCCATAGTTTGTTTGCTTTTGGCTTGAAAAAGCCAAAGTGCCCAATGCCGCTTAGACCCATCGATTTGGGGTCGATTATTCGTTTTTCTATGTGCCCATTGTCACGACCTGAAGCGCCACTTGTATGGCCAGCAGTGCCAAATTCTTGCAACAGGCCATCAATCGCTGCTTCTGGTGCCATGTCATCATCAGTAAAACCCAGGCTTAACAATGGCTTGTTAAACGCTTGCCAAGGGCTTAAATCAAAACCAAACTTAGGGTTAAACAAATAGTCTTTTTGTCGACCCCAGCTGGCCCATTGCTTGGCTGCGGCAGCTGGCCAAGGGTAGTTACCCAAACCCAACTTGTTGGCATCAAAGGTTAGTCCACGACTCATCCAAGGAATCAAAACATGCCACAACAGCATCAATTTAACTCGACCATTGAACGACCACCATGGCCACAAGCGGTAATCCCCTTTTTGTGCTGTTACATGCAACAAACCATCAACCAAATCTAAATTCTCAGCAAAGCCAAGCAGTTGTCCACCAATGCTGTGTCCTAAGACCAACAATTTATCGGCTTTCAATGCAGACTTTGCCCAATTAATTACCGCAACTTGGTCCAGCCGACCCCATGCCTCAGCATCAGTGGGCACACCATCGGGCAAGTTATGTAAGCCATCTTCCATGCCTCGATAGTTGTAGATAACCGCAGTTATGCCCTGATCGGCCATGTAAGCTGCAAACTCATGATACAGTCTGCGCTTAACGCCGATGGCTGGATTTATAATCAATACAGTAGAGTTTTCAGCACCAAACACAGCTAAATTAAGTTCGACTTCATCTGTTGTTATGGTTTGCGCGTTAATGTACATATTCGGTGAGTCATTGTGGTGGTTCAAAATCATGTTCTCGACATAATTTAAGCTTTTCCTGGGTTGGTAAAAATTCACCGGTTAAACCACATTTAAAACTTTTGCTGTTATGCGGTTGGTGGAAACGACAACTCACACATTGTCCAAAACCTTGGTGGTTGTTTTGTTGTTGCCAGGCTTTGAGAAGTGACTGAATACCTGCCAGAATCACCGGTTCTTCTGTAGGCATGGTTACCATATGTTGGGCCATCTTGGCCAAACTTGATCGTCCTTTAGGAGTGAGAAAAATACGCACCACACGTTTGTCTTTTTCACATTTTTTCCTTTCTATGTGCCCACTGTTATCCATTATTTTTAAGCTTTGAGAAATACTGCCTTTGCTTTGTCCTAAGTACTCACTCAACGCTTGTGCAGTATTCGAATAGGCATTGCAAATTGATAAATATTGCAATATTTCAAGGTTAACCAATTGAAAACCTTCCGCGCTGACAGCTTGGCGCATTTGACTTTTATACAAGGAAGAAAGGCGCTCTAGCCAGATATCAATATTTTTTAACATGGGCATATAGTATCGTAACTAAACTTTATTGACAAGTTTAAAAAGTTAGGTATACTTGCAAATAAAGTTTAGATACTAAACTATAATTTAATCAACTTAAAGGAGCACAATTATGCATCACTGTAAATTAGTAGAACTTGCAACACCACAGTTGGGTGCTAACAAGGCAATAACTTGGTTTAGGCCATCACTATGACTTGTTTAGCAACAACCACGCGACCTTGGTTTGTTATGGGCATTTTAGCTGCTGCCCCAGTGCTGGCTGTCGAAACCGTGATGGCACCGAGCAGCGCGCAAGTTTACTTTGTTCATTTAAAAGCCGGTGATGAGGTAACCAGCCCATTCAAAGTGATGTTTGGCTTATCTGGTATGGGTGTGGCTCCAGCTGGGGTGAATCCCATTGATTTTAAGCAGGTTGGACATCATCACTTATTCATCAATTCATCGATCAAACCAGGTATGTCTGGATTACCCATCCCTACAGACGATCAACACCTTCATTATGGTCAAGGTCAAACTGAAACAATGTTGAGCCTCAAACCGGGCACACATACCTTACAGTTGGTATTCTGCGACCCTCATCAGCGGCTTCACTACCCGGTAATTGCATCTGAAAAAATAACCATTCAAGTGACAGAGAAAGACCATGAAAATTGATGTTTATGACAGTTATGCAACCTCAATGCGAGGTCATGTGATGCATTTTGATGTGTTTGTTGCTGCAACAACACCCGCCGAACAAGCTTTGTCTTTCGGCCGGCAATGGTTGACTTCTTTGGGTGAACCTGCCGAGGGTCTTAACCAATCACGATGTAAATATTGCCACTCTGAAGTGGCCAACCCCGATGTGGAAAACCACATCAAATCCCACGGCTATTTCATCCTGCAGATGGAAGGCTGCCCAGCGCCTTATTAAGGTGTTAATACAAAAATATGCAGGCTAAAAACCTGTTAACCGGAGAAATACAATGAAAACTATTAAACCAAACAAGCTCAAATGGCCAGTTGTGCTGTGGTCTACCAGTCTTATGGCCTCTGCTGTTTTTGCCCATGATGGAGGCGCTGTTAAAGCTGCTGGTATTCAAACAACCAGTGGCAACGCCAAACTGGCGGCATTTGACATTGTTCAAGCCAACATTCAAGCCAGTGATAAGTGGCTTACTTTTGTTATGAGTGTGAGTAAAAAAGCAGGTAAAACAACCCCTACATCGACAGGTAAGCTGGCAGGCAGTGATGTGTTTTCTTATGTTTGGCCAACTAAAATAGACAGTTCAACGGTTGGCTTTGAAGCAGACCAGGGGATTTTATCTATGGCCATAACTTCGCACCCTGATTTTGATGACACCCCGTTGTTTGATGAAAATGGCGACGGCAATTTGGATAATGATGGTACCGTTTGGCATGCACATTGGGTGGTTTTGGTGCCCGATAATGCCTGTGGTGAGGGCGCCCTTAAAGTCAAAGACATTCCAGCCGGCAGTACACCACAATTGCCATTAACTTGGCCGGGTTTACCCATATTAATTGACAGTCCAGGCTATTCCCCGGTAATCAGTAAAACACAGGTCAGTGTCCGGGTGCCTTTCAAAAACGCCACAGCACTTAAAGGGGTTGCCTTTGATGGTGTGACATCAGGGTTGCGGGTCAATGAAAGTGCGCATGCACCATTGCTCTGTGTGGTTGATGTTTTTGATGTGGCATCAGGTGATTTGTCTTTACCGGGTAAAATACAATAAATTGATTCAAACCAAGCATACAACTATGGCTCGTATGCTTGGTTATGTTTTATACCTACAAATCTTCTTCGCTGATTATTTGGTGTACATATGTCATAATGGTTGATTCGTTTTATTTACAGCTGAGACCAGTCATGTCAGAGAACAAAACCCAAGCCACTGAAGCCAGTGTTATTCAATTCCTTACCGCCGTGACTCCTGAACAAAAACGCCAAGACGCTTTTACCATCTTGGAGATGATGGAGCGACTTTCGGGCTACACTGCGAAAATGTGGGGTGACAGCATCATAGGCTTTGGTCAGTACCATTACAAATATGCTTCAGGCCGTGAAGGGGACTTCATGCGCATAGGTTTTTCACCGCGCAAAGCCAACATTTCGCTGTATATTATTGCAGGTTTTGAACAACACAAAGCGCTGTTAGAGAAGTTGGGTAAGCACAAAACTGGTAAATCATGTCTGTACATCAATCATTTGAAAGATATTAAGCCAAAGGTATTGGAAGAGTTGATAGTTAAAGAGTTAGAATACATGGCCGAAAAATACCCAGTTGAAGATTAACAATATTCATCCAAAGGGTGTTTAATGACACACAGAATAAACATTGACCATGAAAAAATTACCCAAAATATCGTGGGGTGAAACCAGCAGCCAACAACCCATATACTTTGCCCACGCCAATGGCTTTCCACCGGGTTCTTATCAGCCGATTATTGATGCCTTGAGTCAGAAGAGACAAGTGGTGTCATACTTACAAAGGCCTCTGTGGCAACCTACACCAGATCCCAAAGAATTGAAGAGTTGGTATCAGTTGGCAGACGATGTGATTGACTTCTTTGATCAAAACAACATGCGGCAAGTGGTTGCTGTAGGACATTCACTCGGAGCGGTGACGGCATTTATGGCAGCCCGAAAACGCCCAGATTTAATCAAAGCTTTGGTGATGATAGAGCCAGTCACTCTGGCTAGGCCGTTCTGTTGGCTCACTCGATATTTACCAAGCACGGTGAAATCACGGGTGAAAATTGTGAATAAAGCCTTGAATCGGCCTGATCGGTTTGCGAGCAAAGCCGCCGCCTTTACATTTCATCGCAAAGCCAGGGCCTTTAAAAACATCAATGATGAACAGTTGATGCACTATATTAACGCTGGTGTGGTGAAACAAGGTGGTGAGTACAGGTTGGCTTACCCGCGTGAATGGGAAGCGCAAATTTATGCCACTGCGACTTATTTCAGAAACCGTTTAGTGCATTCAAAACTGCCTGTTTTGGCAATGCGAGGAGCACATTCAGACACCATCTCAGCTAAATTTTGGCAGCAATGGCAACACAACAAACAACATGAGTTTGTGGATTTTGAAAACAACGGACACTTGCTGCCTTTTGAAAATCCTAATGGAGTCATCAGCCACTGTCTGCCATTTATTCAACAGCACGGCGTGTAAATATGAATTCAACTGCTGCCCAATTGGCGCATCCAAAGTCCATAGTGTTGACTACATTGAACAGTCGGTATATCCACTGTTCTTTCAGTCTGCGATATTTGTATGCCAATTTAGGTGATTTGCAGTCCAAGGCCACGATTCGAGAGTTCACCATCCATGAACGTGCCATTGATGTGGCAGAAAAACTGTTGGCAATGGCGCCCCAAATCATTGGTTTCAGTGTCTATATTTGGAATGTGGTGGAAACCACCGAGGTAATTAAGTTACTAAAAACCATTCGACCAGATATACAAATCATTTTAGGTGGCCCAGAGGTCAGTCATCTACCTGACCAGCCGGCAGTGGTTGAATTGGTGGATTATGTCATCAAAGGCCCTGGTGAAAGCAGCTTTAAAGCACTGTCAGCTCAGCTGTTGCAAGGACAACAACCTGAGTATTCAGTTATTCAAGGGGTGCCGCAGGCGCTGGAGGAACTGATCATGCCGTATGAGTTTTATGATGATGAGGACTTGCGCAACCGCATCATTTATGTTGAAGCCTCTAGGGGTTGTCCTTTCAAGTGTGAGTTCTGTCTGTCATCCTTGGATAAAACAGCAAAAACTTTTACTTTGGATCGCTTTCTAGAAGAGATGGCCAAGTTGTATAAGAAAGGTGCCAGAAACTTTAAATTTATAGACCGAACCTTTAACCTCAAGGTTGCTCATTCAACTGCAATTTTACAATTTTTCTTGGATCGCATCGATGCCAACCAAGAACAACAAGATTTAATGGTGCATTTTGAAGTCATCCCAGATCGACTCCCCGATGCGCTGAAAGCCATGTTGGTACAATTTCCTGTCAATAGTTTACAGTTTGAGGTTGGGGTGCAAACTTTCGATCCTGAAGTTCAGGCCTTAATCAGTCGGCGCCAAGACAACGAACAAACTAAAAATAACTTGTTGTGGTTGAGAAGTCACACCAATGCACACATTCATGCAGATTTGATTTTCGGGTTACCTGGTGATACTTTGCTTGGCTTTGCTGATAGTTTTGATCAGCTTTATGAACTGGGGCCACAAGAAATTCAGCTGGGAATTCTCAAACGTTTGCGAGGTGCACCAATCAACCGACATTCTCAAGATTTTCAAATGAAATACAGCCCTGCGCCACCGTATACGGTGTTGCAAACCCGTGACATCAGTTTTGAGGATTTACAGCGGGTTGGACGTTTTGCTCGTTATTGGGATATTTTTGGCAATCAGGGTCGCTTCAAACACACCTTGCCGCTGTTGATGGGTAAGCAACCATTCAAGCGGTTTTTGACTTTTGCTGATGCCTTGTATGCCACTGAAAACAGCACTTGGAAGATATCGTTAAAACGGCAATTTGAGTTGCTACATCAGCTGCTGCCTGATTTAGTGGCACTACCACAAGCCACAGTTGTAGAGGCTTTGAGTCTGGATTTTCAAAGGTCACCTTTGAAAGGCAGTTTTGAATTGTTTTTAAGTGCTCGACAGCCCACTAGCAGGAAAGCTGGCCAGGCCAACTCACGTCAACTTCGTCACACTTAACGTCGGATTTAAATTGATGGAGCCAACAGTTTGTTGTGGTAAAGTATTTATAGTTTATAGCCAGTATATCCATGCCACAGAATCAACGGTTCAATCACTTTTGGGACAACATGCCATTGACGCCAATTCAAAGCATTGAATTGGCAGGTTATGAAGTGTTGGTTAAAAGGGATGATTTGAACCATCCACTGGTACAGGGAAACAAGCTACGTAAACTTAAATACAACTTACAAGCTGCTCAGCAACAAGCTTGCCATACCCTGGTTACCTTTGGAGGTGCTTATTCAAATCACCTATTGGCAACGGCTTATGCGGCTAAACAATGTGGTTTTAAAAGTATTGGTGTGGTTCGTGGTAATGAGCTGGCCAACCAGCCAGGAATATGGTCTGAAACACTGTCAAACTGTCAACAGTTTGGCATGCAGTTAAAGTTTGTCAGTCGGGCAGATTATCGGCTTAAATCTGCATCTGAACCTTTTTCCCAAATATGGTCTGAGTTAGACCGCCCTTTTTTGATACCAGAAGGAGGCTCCAACCAATTGGCAATCAAAGGCGTGGCTGAACTGGTGAATGAAATTGCTGAACAATGCCACCCACCTCCGAGTCATTTGATTTGCCCATTAGGTACCGGCGGCACTTTGGCTGGATTGGCCTTGGGTGTGGCACAGCAAAACTGGGAGTGTAAGGTAGTTGGTGTGGCTGTATTGAAAGGTTTACATAGTGTAAAAAGTGACTTAGATCAATGGCTTGTGGAGGTTGACAAGAAAGTTGACTGTACTGTACTCGATGATTTTCATGGTGGTGGCTATGCAAAAAATACCCCCGAATTGATTCGGTTCAGCATTGCATTTGCACAACAACATGGCTTTAAATTAGATAAAATATACAACAGCAAGTCATTTTATGCCTTGGCGCAGTTGCTTAAAAATCAACAAATTACGGCCAAGGATAGACCGTTGATTATCCATACAGGTGGCCTACAGGGAGGAGCTAACTGATAATTGGAGCATGTTTTTAATGCCATACTTGCTTGATTGGCATTATAATAAAGTCAGTGAACCACTTTAGTTTGCTCAGGCTGAAATTTTGATTGAAAGCTAAAACCACACAAGTAGGATGGACGATTTTTTGGGTTTTTGCACCTATGCAGACGCTTTTGGCCAATACTTTGCTTGTCGGTGACACCAGTGTGTCATCAATTTTCACTGCTTTGAACGGTCTACTTTTTATTCTCATAGTGGCGGTTGTACTGCTGTTGTATAAAGTCACTACCAATGCCAAAGCTTTGAATAAACTGCGCAGCGAACTGCGGCACTTAAGTCGCACCGATGATTTAACCCAATTAAACAACCGCCGTTATTCAGAGAAACGTTTGTACCAGGTGTTCGAACGTCACCTCAGGAATAATTCAGCCAACAGTGTTTTACTGATGTTAGAGATTGATGATTTTGATGCAGTGGTAAATACATCAGGGCAAACAGCTGGAGATTTGGTTATACAAACAGTGGCTGGGCTGGTACAGGATCGTGTCAGGAACACCGATTTAGTCGGTCGATTTGCAACCCACACCTTCATGGTGCTATTGCGTGATACCACCACTGAGCCAGCCAAAGTATTGGCTGATGAAATACGGCGTTTGGTCGCAAACAACCAAATTATGTATGGCAAGCAACAAATTAATGTTACTTGCAGTATCGGGTTAAGGGCTTATTCATCCAGCATGGTGTCCTGTCGTGATTGGATTCAACAAGCCGATAGGGCGCTGAATAGGTCCAAGCAACTGGGTCAAAATCAAACCACCGTATATTAACCCCTTAAGGCTGATGGAAATTAAATGGCTGGTTATTCAGCTACACCATCTGTTGGGTTCAGTGTTCTTTGGGCCAATTCGTCGGCAGTCTTTTCTAGCCAAACAGGCCAATACTTTTGGTGCTTTTTAGCGACACTGGCTTGGTGCTTTTCATACCATGCATAGTCTTTATCACCTGGTACATGAGGTTTTGATTTTTTCATCCACTTATCAAAGTCAGATGAACCAATGAAGAATTTAGAGGTGCCATCATTTCTTATTGGCCACAGAGAAAACCTGGCCTTCCATGCACCCATTCTAGGTGTCACAATGCTGTAATATGTTTGACCAGCAGTTAACTCAGCATGCATAAAATCAGCAGCTTCTGACACCACCATAAAAGTGTGCTTTCCAGGGGTGGTCTTGTGAGTGATTCTTTTTTTGTTACCCAGAATGCCAATGAATTTTATTTCATCACCATCGACTTCATAAATGCTGGATTTTATGAATTTACCTACCATGGAATAACGCAGAAACACAATTTCTATGGATTCATTGTCGTCACTGGCAGAGCCTATAGTTGGTAGCAAAACAGTTAAAATTAATACCAGTGGCATAAATGCTTTTTTCATAGTCTGAGTTCCTGTGTTGGTTGTATTGGCTGTATGTTACTTTTTACCACACAAAATATGAAACCTTGAATCATTTATTTTTATTTCAGGATGTTAAATAGCAGTTTTAGATTTCTAAACTGCAGGTATTTAAGCTTGAGGGTATTGTAAATTATGTGTTGAGAAGCAACCAGTATGTGCTTTACAGTAAGTTTATTTCTTGGTTGATTTTTAGCATATCACTGGGTTGGTTAAAGCGGTGATGTGCCAGCCATTGTTCAGTCTTGTCCTCAGGCGCCAAATATCCCCACATGGCTATAGCCGATTGCATGCCAGCGGCGTGTGCTGCGTCTATGTCGGATTGGGCATCGCCTAAATACAAAGTGGATGCTGCGGTCAGGCCCATTTGTTCTGCAGCATACAGCAGGGGTTTTGGGTCGGGTTTGGCAATACCAACTTCATCGGCACAAACCAAAATTCTAGAGGTATTCAATTCTGTAGTGGCTTTGACTATGGGGACGGCCAACCAAGAGGGTTTGTTGGTGACAATCCCCCAAGGGATCTGCTGTTGATCCAAGTGGTTGATCATCTCAGCAATTCCGTCGAATAACTTGCTGTGGGTGTTCAGTTGTTGCTGATAGATCGCTAAATACTGTTGTCGGAGCGTTTCAAGTAATGCAGGATCTGGGTTGTTAAACACTGATTTAACCAACGCCACCGCACCTTTAGAGATGTACTGACGAAATTCTGCAACATTCAATTGATGATCAATTTGGTGGTTATCAGCCAAACGTGCCAAAGCATGTATCATGTCTACGGCGGTGTCGATTAAGGTGCCATCTAGGTCAAACAACACCGAGGAAAATTTAGAGTTTGTCATGGGGTTATGAGTCATTGGCCTTTTGTAGGGCCACAAAATAATTGATGTCTAAATCTTGGGGGTGCAAACTGGCAGATTGGGTGATGGGATTATAACGCATACCGGAGATATTTTGAATGGTTACCGCTTTGGTGTTCAACACTTTAACCAGCTCTGATGGCTTGATGAATTGTGCAAAATGATGGGTGCCCTTAGGCACAATTTTCAACACATGTTCGGCAGCAAAAATTCCCAGTAACATCGCTTTCGGAGTGCGGTTCAAAGTCGATAGGAAAAGCCAGCCACCCGGCTTTAATGCCTCAAGGCAAGCATCGATGATGTGCTCTGGATTGGGTACATGTTCCAACATTTCTAAACAGCACACAGTATCTTGACTGGCTGGATTTTGAGCTGCAAAACTTTCGATGCTTTGCAGCTGGTAGTCAACCTCTAAAGCAGATTCATGCAAGTGCAGCTGTGCCGTTTGTAATGAGGCTTGAGATAAATCTAAACCGATGACCTGTGCGCCGGCTTGGGCCAAAGCTTCAGAGAAAATACCACCACCACAACCCACATCCAGTACTTTTTGACCGTGCAGCTGGACATGGTCAGTAATGTATTTAAGGCGAACCGGATTGATTTGGTGCAAGGTTTTAAATGGGCCATTCAAGTCCCACCAAAAAGCAGCTTGGCTATCGAATTGGTCAATTTCATGTTGGTAATGGTTATTTGATGTTTGACTCATATCAGCAAAAGGCAACAAAAACCTTATTGTACCGCTTCGTGGTCTATTTTTCTGGTTTGAAATTGGGCTGTTGCAGAAAAAAATGGTATAAAAAGCTTGTGACTGTCCACAAACAACCTATATCTGGTATTATCATATTTTTTACGGCCCAAGCTTCTCACTCTCATGCAATCAACCGCGGATAAAATAGGTATTTTCCTGTCTGGCCTGTGCGCCTTACAATGTGCGTTGTTGCCGATATTGTTGAGTGTTTCAGCGGTGGTGCCACATTGGGCCCATTTTGGGCACGGTTGGATTTGGATGACGGCCATTGGGGTGATTGCTTTGTGGTCGTTTTCGCGTGGCTGGCAACACCACCATGATAAACGCGTGGTGGGTTTATTTTTGATGGGTTACAGTTGTTTGATTGTAGCTACACTGATGGAAGACCGAGTTGATATTTTAATTGAGTCAGCGATGTTTGTCTTGGGTGGAGTTTTGATGGTGATGGCGCACTGGCGAAACTACCAAAAAATGCAATGCATTAAACGTGAGCAGCGAGGCTAATTAGGCCGATTGCTTGGTGGGTGGTGAAGAGTTGCAGATCACAACTCTTCGAAATCATCTTTGGTGACACCACAATCTGGACACATCCAGGTTTCTGGTACATCATCCCATCGGGTGCCGGGTTCGATGCCATCATCAGGCCAGCCATCGGCTTCGTCATAGATGAGGCCACAAACAACACATATATATTTTTTGAATTCAGTTTCCATTGGGAACGTTTAATAAAAATTTCAGATGCTGCCAATATACGGTCATCTTGAAAAAAATCAACTGAGTGATTTATGCAATATGCAATAGACATTAAAAATCTGGTTAAAACTTACAAAGACGGCACCCAAGCCCTCAAAGGTGTGGACCTTAAAGTCGAGGCTGGTGAAATATTTGCCTTGTTGGGTCCAAATGGCGCGGGTAAGTCAACTTTGATTGGAATTGTTTCCTCATTGGTCAATAGCACATCGGGTGAGGTCAAAGCTTTTGGTAAGGATTTGATCAAAGACCGAACTGCTGTGAAGTCCATGATTGGTTTGGTGCCCCAAGAATTTAATTTCAACATGTTTGAAAAGCCGATTGATATCGTATCAAACCAAGCTGGCTTTTATGGTGTACCCAGAAAAGTCGCTTTGGAACGCACAGAGAAGTATTTGAAGCAATTACAACTGTGGGATAAAAAAGACACCGTTTCACGTGGTTTGTCGGGTGGCATGAAGCGTCGTTTGATGATAGCCAGAGCGATGGTTAATGAACCTCGTATTTTAATCTTAGATGAGCCCACTGCAGGTGTAGACATAGAAATTCGCCGTTCGATGTGGACCTTTGTAAAGCAGATTGCTGAGCAGGGCACCACCATTATTTTGACTACCCATTATTTAGAAGAAGCCGAACAGCTGTGTAAAAACATTGCCATCATAGACCATGGTGAAATTGTGAAAAACACCACCATCAAAGAACTGCTGACCACCATGGACATCGAAACCTTTATATTTGATTTAGATAAGACACCTGATAAAAATTTGCTAGACTCTCTGGATGCGCGAGTCAGAGATGGCAACAGCATTGAGGTGGATGTGCCAAAAGTGAAAAACTTGAACAGCGTGTTCAAACAAATTGATGCAGCAGGTTATTGTGTTTCTTCGATGCGCAACAAAGCCAACCGTTTAGAAGAATTGTTTGTGAAAATGATTGAGCACAACACCGATCAAAACACCAGCAAACAAAACAGTTTAAAGGCTCAAGGAGGAAAAGCATGAATGCAGTGACTTATGTTGGTATCAAAACCTTGGTGCGCAAGGAGATCAACCGAATCGTACGTATCTGGACCCAAACTTTTTTACCACCCGCCATCACCATGACGTTGTACTTTGTAATTTTTGGCAATTTGATTGGCTCCAGAATTGGTCAAATGGGCGGTTTTGATTACATGTCATTCATAGTTCCAGGGTTGGTAATGATGGCGGTGATTACCACTTCTTATGGCAATATGGTGTCTTCATTTTTTGGCGCAAAATTTTCAAAACACATAGAAGAACTATTGGTTTCACCGATGCCCAGTTGGGCCATCTTGGTGGGCTATGTCAGTGGCAGTTTATTCAGAGGTTTGACTGTAGGTTTGATAGTAACCCTTATTTCAGTATTTTTTACCGAAATTAAAGTTCACAATGTGTGGATCATTATTTCAACAGTGGTACTGACTTCTGTGGTGTTCTCATTGGCTGGATTCATCAATGCGGCATTTGCTAAAAAGTTTGATGACATTGCCATCATTCCTACCTTTGTATTAACGCCATTGACTTACCTGGGTGGGGTGTTTTATTCGATTTCATTGCTGCCGGAATTTTGGCAAAAAGTATCGTTGATTAACCCCGTACTGTATATGGTTAACACCTTTCGCTATGGCTTTCTTGGCGTCTCTGACATCAATGTAACTGTGGCCTATGGTATCATCACAGCCTTTGTTTTGATTTTGGGGTTTGTCTCTTGGTATATATTACACAAGGGCATTGGGCTCAGATCATAAATTCAGTAGAAAAAACATCATTCATCCCTTGAATTAAGGCGCAACATCCCAATATTCTGCAACAACTGAAGCGTTGTTGATACAAAGCAAACAACGCTTCTTCACTTAAGTCAATTTTTAATCATACATAGGGAGTTCGATAGATGAATATTCGTCCTTTACACGATCGCGTTATCGTAAAACGTGTTGAAGAGGAAACAACCTCTCCAGGTGGCATTGTGTTACCAGGTTCAGCCACAGAAAAACCACAACGTGGTGAAGTGGTTGCTGTAGGCAATGGCCGCATTTTAGACAATGGTGATGTTCGTGCTTTAGATGTTAAAGCCGGTGACAAGGTGTTATTCGGTAAATATTCAGGCAGCGAAGTTAAGGTAGATGGCGTGGAATACCTCGTCATGAAAGAAGAAGATATCATCGGAATCATAGGATAATATTATGAGCGCAAAAGAAGTAAGATTTTCAGAAGACGCACGCGCCAAGATGGCTCGTGGCGTAAACATTCTAGCCAATGCAGTTAAAGTCACTTTGGGTCCTAAAGGCCGTAATGTGGTTTTAGAAAAAAGTTTCGGCGCACCAACTGTCACTAAAGACGGTGTGTCAGTGGCCAAAGAAATCGAATTGGAAGACAAATTCGAAAACATGGGCGCACAAATGGTCAAAGAAGTGGCTTCTCAAACCAATGATGTGGCCGGTGATGGCACCACCACAGCAACCATTTTGGCCCAAGCATTCGTTCGTGAAGGCTTGAAAGCTGTAGCTGCGGGACGCAACCCCATGGATTTAAAACGCGGTATTGATCAAGCAGTTGCGGTAGCAGTTGAAGCCATCAAAGCCCAAGCCACTCCATGTTCAGATTCAAAAGCAATCGCACAAGTGGGCACCATTTCTGCCAACTCAGATGCATCGGTCGGCAAAATCATTGCTGAAGCGATGGATAAAGTGGGTAAAGAAGGTGTGATTACTGTTGAAGAAGGTTCAGGTTTAGACAATGAGTTGGACGTGGTTGAGGGCATGCAGTTTGACCGTGGTTACTTGTCTCCATATTTTGTCACCAACCAAGAAACCATGTCAGCTGATTTAGATGATGCTTACATCTTGTTACACGACAAGAAAATTTCTAACATCCGTGAATTGTTGCCCGTTTTAGAAGCGGTGGCAAAAACCGGCAAGAAATTATTTATCATTGCTGAAGACATCGAAGGCGAAGCCTTGGCTACATTGGTGGTTAACAACATGCGTGGTACAGTTAAAGTTTGTGCGGTTAAAGCACCTGGCTTTGGCGACCGCAGAAAAGCCATGTTGGAAGACATTGCTGTATTAACTGGCGGTACTGTGATCTCTGAAGAAGTGGGCTTGCAATTAGACAAAGCCACTTTAGAAGATTTAGGTTCGGCCAAACGCATTCAAGTCAATAAAGACAACACCACCATCATTGATGGTGCTGGTGAAGTGTCTGAAATCGAAGCCCGTGTGAACCAAGTTCGTGCGCAAATTGAAGATGCGACCAGTGACTACGACAAAGAAAAACTGCAAGAGCGTGTGGCTAAGTTAGCTGGCGGTGTTGCCGTGATTAAAGTCGGTGCTGCTACTGAAGTTGAAATGAAAGAGAAAAAAGCCCGTGTAGAAGATGCTTTACACTCAACCAGAGCCGCTGTTGAAGAAGGCGTAGTACCTGGTGGTGGTGTGGCCTTGATCAGAGCCCAATCAAAATTGATTGGCTTAAAAGGTGCCAATGAAGACCAAAATGTAGGTATCGCAATTACCATCACTGCGATGGAAGAGCCGTTGCGTCAAATCGTTAATAACTGTGGTGAAGAAGCTTCAGTGGTGGTTAACGAAGTTAAAAATGGCAAAGGTAACTACGGCTACAACGCCGCTACCAGCGAATACGTTGACATGATCAAAGACGGTGTTCTGGATCCTGCTAAAGTAACCCGTTCGGCGTTACAACACGCAGCTTCTGTGGCCGCACTGATGATCACCACAGAGTGTATGATCGCTGACATCCCTAAAGAAGATGCGCCAATGCCTGATATGGGTGGCATGGGCGGTATGGGTGGTATGGGCGGCATGATGTAAATCAGCTTTTCCACAAAACCCTTGAACCATTGGTTCAAACCAAAGGCCGTGAAATCGTTTCACGGCCTTTTTTTTAGGTAATTTTAAAGTGTATTTATATTGTGATCAATTTTGTGATGGTACTCACAGAATTTGTTTACGTAGAGGGTAAACTGGTAGACAAGTTAGAGATCAAGCTCACACACACCCTTTTCCCCCTTTCTTGATCTCTTGACCTAAAAAGGTCGCTCCTGCAGCGGCCTTTTGTCATTTCTGGGTGCTGAAAACTTGTTGTCATACTTGCATCCACTGAATCTGCCTATACAATCTTGGTCATGAATAACAAACCCAAACACATTGATACAGTGGGCATGACTTGTCCCATCCCGCTGCTGTTATTGAAACAAGCTATGGCTGACATATCAGCCGGTGATTGTGTGTTGATTGATGTGAGTGACCCACATGCCGAGTTGGACTTCGAGATTTGGTGTGAACGTTTTGGTCATGAGTTAAAAAAACACCAGGAAACGGCTGCATGCCAAAGTTTTTTAGTCACTAAAGGCAACAACTCAAACAATGTATAAGTTCCTAATTATTTGACCCTATTCAGAGCCCCGATCTGGTAAATTTTGGACTGGATGATTAAATGTGGACTGTTATTGTTATTAATGGATCTAATTATCTTTACACCGAATAAAACACTGTTGTTTGTTTAAACCGAAATAAAATTGTTGCGGTTATAATGAACCCAAACACCACATGGGCAGTGTATTTTTTTATGGACTATCAATTTCTTGATTATAAACTGAACAGTAAAACATCAGAGTTGCAAACAGCTGATCAAGTGGTGCTGTTGAAACAAAAACAGTTTCTGTTGCTGACTTGTTTACTGAATAACCCACAACAAATATTGAGTAAGGATTTTCTTTTAAAGGAAGTGTGGGATAATCGTTTGGTGTCTGATAACACCATTTCACAAACAGTTTCGCAGTTGCGTCAATTGATTGGTGACGATGGGATGAATCCAAAATGGATAGTCACTCACCGGGGACGCGGCATCAGTTTCACCCCAGCAGTTACACGCATTGAAGCAGCAGCTGTGGATGAGTCAATTCATGCAAGTAAGCAAAAAAGCAAATATCGCTTCATGCAAGGGGTACTGTTCGTCATACTTATATTCGTCGGCTATTTGCTAGTAATTAATTTGTCAGCAGAGCGAAATTTGCCATCAGAGCAAGTTGTAACGCCACCCAAATTATTGATTGTACAATCCGGCAATGCCAGTGATGTTTGGTTGGCAAAATCAATAACCCCAATGCTTATTGAGACGTTCCGCCAAAGTTATACAGGTCCAGTTGATACCGCCAAAGCAGAAACTGAACGTTCAATAGAACAGTACATCAGTCAACAATGGGCGATTAACCCCAACCTCAATGTATTGCAAGCTGATTTGACAGAAGACCCATCCGGATTTCAAATTACATTAAATATCACCGATCCGCAACAACTGGAAAAAAACCAGATATTCAAAGCCCCAACAGTCGGTGCCGCTATTGATGCAGCCACCAGTTGGGCGAACAATGAACTGGGTTTGGCCATCAGAACAGAACAATTACAAGGGTTGTTTTCTGCTGATACAGCGGTGGTTGAGCTGTATATGCGTGGCTTGGCCGCAGAGGGTGATTTACAGTATGAAAAAGCGGCACAATATTATGATTTGGTGTTGCTTGAAGAGCCACAATTTCATTTGGCCCGTCTGCATTTAGCCAATGTGAAAAAATATTTAGGGCTCAATGAGGAAGCATTACAGTTGTTGGATGTTTTAGCTGCCAGTAACTCCTACCCCTATATCGAACTTGAAGCGGCTGAAATCAGAGGCTATATTTATGATGTGCAAGGTAAGTTTGCAGCTGCCAAAGAGATGTTTGAGTCAACTTTAAAAAAACATGCGGCACAACCAGCCTATAAACTCAACCCCATTCGATTTGAGTTCAGCTATATTTTGGGTAACTTAAACGAAATTGAAACGGCGTTAGAGCAACTTAACTTGATCGTACAGACCACCAATATGGAAACCGATCCATTGCTGTTGGCGGATACTCTACACAAGCAAGGCAGCTTGTATTTATCCTTGGGCAAAACAGCCGAGGCTGAAGTTTTAGCTAACCAGTCATTGAGTGTGTATTTGAAACTTGGGGAGCTGCTTGGGGCAGCCAAGGCCCATCATTTGTCGTCCAGGGTATATACAGTTAAAAGTGACTTTATTCAGGCCAAGCACCATCTGTATCAAACCATCAAAATATGTAATGACCTGAACTATCGGCTTGGGGTTGGAGCGGCATTGAATGAGTTGGTGTATTTATTATTGCGAGAAGGGGCGTTTGATGAGGCTGAACCACTGATTGCTGAAATGCAAGAAATCGCCATTGAAATTGAGTACAGTCACATGTTAATTGGTGTCAAACAACATTTTGCTGCATTGGCCATGGCCAGACAAGAGTGGCAAGTTGCTAAACAATTCATTGAACAACAGCAAGAATTGGCCAAGTCGTCACAAAATAAAACAGCCATGATTACTGGTTACTTTTTGGAGCTGGAGTATTTTGTAGAAAGTAGCGACACCGAAGGAGCTGATGAGGTACTGTCCTGGCTGGAAGAAAATATCCAAATGGAACAAACATCCAGACATCAAATTGATCTGCTGTTACGCCGTGCTCAAATAAATTTGTTAGATGGCGACCGAGGTGACGGTATTGAATGGTTGATTGCAGCCAAAGGTTTGGCCACTGAAGCAGGTAACCAAGAGGCTTTGGTGGCAATCAACAACACCATGGCAACAGCATATTTGCAAGAAAACCCAGAAAAAGCATTGCAATTAGCTCAAGAAAATGATGCTTTGAACGCGCTGGCTTACCCTCACTTGTTGATTAAGTCCAAAGCCCTGAAACAAACCAACCAACTGGAACTCAGTTTAGCAGCAGCCATAGCGGCTAAAAACAAATCTGGTCAAAATTGGCGCCGTGAAGATGAGGCGTACTTAAGTCAGTTGCGTCAAATGCTGTATAACTGAGCTAATGGCAGTTTATTACTGAGCTGGGTAGACTCAGATAAACCCAGCAACTATAAAAATAACAACACAACAAGAGTTACAAAGATGAAAACAAGAGAAGCATTTAAGCAAAAATTTCCGGTACTGACTAATTTGCCAGTGCAGTGGGGTGATATGGATGCTTTTGGGCATGTCAATAACACGATGTATTTCAGGTATTTTGAAACAGCCAGACTGGCATATTTCAATGCTGTTGGGGTGATGGATGACATACAAAAGAGTCAATTAGGACCTATCTTGGCTGAAACGGCCTGCCAGTTTAAACGTGCTTTGGTGTTTCCGGATCAAATCACAGTTGGTGCCAGTGTGGTGGAAAAGCACGAGTTTGGATTTTTGATGCACTATGGTATCTACAGTGAACAACAACAAACGGTAACTACTTTGGGCTCAGGTCGAATCGTTATGATTGACTACAACAATGGTCAAAAGGTCAAACCCAGCGATAAACTGTTGCAGTTGATAGATGAAATTGAACAGCAGTGAAAACACTTGAACTGAAAATTCCACCAGCGATTGTGGTACTCATTGTAGCTTTATTGATGTGGGCAACAGATCAAGTTTTGCCAACGTTTAAATTCGTATTTACATGGAGCCAATGGCTGGCTGTCAGTGTATTCGTGTTGGCGTTGGTGCCGATATTGGCTGGTGTATTCGCTTTCAAGAATGCCAAAACTACGGTGGACCCAACCCAACCCAATAAAGCCTCTACTGTGGTCACTTCAGGTGTCTATCGATACACCAGAAACCCCATGTATTTGGGTTTTTTACTGGGCTTGTTGGCATTTGCGATTAAATTATCCAACCCACTGGCTGGGTTATTTTTACCGCTGTTTGTGGTGTACATGAATCAGTTCCAAATCAAGCCAGAAGAACGGGCTTTGAGCGACTTGTTTGGTGCCGACTATCAGAGCTACTTGGTGAAAGTCAGGCGCTGGCTGTGATGGATTTACCAACCACCACCACCGCCACCACCACCGCCACCACCAGATGATCCACCACTGCCGGAAGAATAGCTGCTTGATGAACCTGAACTGCTTGAAGAGCTGGAGGTGTAGGAGCCAGAGGAGTAAGTGCTTGAAGATGCACTGTTTGAAGCGCTAGGAACTACAGTAGATGCGGCCACGGTACGATTCAATGTTTTACTGAAACTGGCAGCAGAAAAGCTGAACCGTGTGGTTTGGTTTTGCTTGTTCAAGTACCAACTGGGTTGATAACCGCTACTGGAGTCAACACCAGGGTTTTCGCTGCTGGTGTTGATGGCATCGGTGAACTGTTCTGCCCATTGGTTTTCCAGGCCCAAAGCCACCGCATAAGGTAACAATGTTTCATAGTGTTCGATGGTCTTATTTGGTGGGTTCATAGCATTCAATCGATGAACCTCAGCTGACTGCATATATAACTTCAAACCATCGATTTGGTCTTTGATATGTCGCCCAAATGTTGTAGGAGAGCGCAATAAATAACCAAACAGTAGATTTAACCCAATGATGAACAAGGTAAATAATAGCCATACAAAGTGTGTTTGCATGAATTGCCATATGTCTGAATATGAGGTGGCTAAAACAGTTAAAACTATCAGTGATGTAAAGATGGGTACTGTTGCATAGAACACCACTGTCATGAGCAAGAACATGCTGCTGATGAACACCATCAATAACAATGTACTGGCATTCATGCTGTCATGGTAAATTAATAATGTAACCATAAAAAAACAAACCACACTGATGAACCAACCCCAAAACATATAAATGCGGTTATCGATAAAACACTTTTTTTGATATTCTTGGTGCAGTACGCCTTGTAATTTAGTTTTTGCAGCCAGTAAATTCGAGTTGGGTTTGTTATTCAGGGTTACAGTGGTTTTATGGCTTTTAAACAAGCTGTTTTTGAGGGCACGTTCACCTTTCGATAAGGGTGGCAGTTTTTTGCGCTGTCTTTTTATTATTTGGTGTTGCTTGTTAAATTGGGTGATGGTGATATGACCCTTGACAGCCAGGCTCAATAGGCATGCTGTTACGGTTTTGTTGTCGACTTTTGTGTTTTCAATATAATGGACAGCCGCTGGCGACAAGTTCTTAGGCGGATAAAATCGCGCCATGATGATGCCTTGTTCTGGATCTCTTCCATACCTGTACCAAGCGGTTAAATAAAAACCTAAATAAAATAAACTGGATAATAACGCCAAAACCCAAATCAGGTTATTCGTTAAAAAACCTGATAAATCAAAAGCAGGTTCCATAAAAACCCCTTTGGTAACTTGGATACCAATGGTTAAACCTTGGTATTTTTTCAATGTTTTTGTGGTTTCAAAGCCCAGCAATTCATCGGTATTGGTGATGATAAAATCTTTATTTTGTTCAGCTTGATAACCAGTCCAAGCTTGTTGGTTTAGGATTTGTTGTCGACCATTACCAGGTAGGTTGATACTGGTGCTGACTTTAAGAATGTCAAACTGCCATCCATTGCCCGTGACGTTCCAGTAAAACTCATCATAATGATCGAAATAGCCAAGCTGTTGGTCAGTTTGATAGGTCAGTTGGTAGCGGTGTATGCCAGTTGCTAAACTAACATCTGAAGAACCCAGATAAACCCGAATGCCATTACTCATTTGTTGGGTGTGGAATGGTTCTTCTTGTCCGTTTCTGGTGACTGAGATGACATTGAAACCAACCACCTTTTGGGTTAACCAAGCACCCAGGTATTGAGTGGGAAAATCCCTGTATATGCCACGTTTAATCAGGGTATTTTCGGCATTAACTTCAATTGTTTCGGTGACCGTGATTTGTCCATTTTTTTGAATATCAATGTGGCTGTCAAAGTGATTGATGATTTCTTTGGCGAGCGCCGTATTAACTGTCAGATTGAACAATATAAGCCACAGAACTAAACACCGACGCATGTTAATTAATGTCCCAATATTTTTGCATTTTATAAAACAGGAACGAGGCCGTCCATGTGATTAAAACCAAACCGGTCAGGGACTCAATACCTACCAAGAAGCGGATGTCGCCAATCGGAACAATGTCACCAAAGCCTAAAGTGGTGAAAGAAGTGAAGGAAAAGTACACACAATCCAATAAACTGCCATCAAAGTTACCTTCCATATGGCCAAAAACACCTGATTTGAGTTTCAAATAATAGGCACAAGCAAACACCCAAACCTCAATGGTATGAGCCAACAGCGAACCACAGACGCCCAATACAATCATGAATCTGGGTTTAACCTTTAGGGTTTGAGACAACTTAGAAAGTTGAAATAAAAAGCCATAGTGAATCAGTACGGCCAAGATCACCACCAGTATATTGATGCACGAAGCCAAGACAATCATGGGCGCTTTCTTAATTGCTGGATTAAGTTTTTACTGATGGCTTTAAGCTGATGTGTTTCATAGCTTTTATCCGGCAAGGGATTACCCCAAACCACTGCTGGCCATAGAGGGTCCTGTGGGTTGCGACCAACCACATGGATGTGTAGTTGTTGTACCACATTGCCTATGGCCGCAAAATTAATTTTTTTAGCACCAAATTCAGCTTTGAAATAGTTGCTGACGATTTGACTGATGTGACTGATTTCTAATTGCAGTTCTGCGGGTAAATCGTGGAATTCAACCACGTGGGTGTAGGGGATAATGATCAGCCAAGGCAAGCTGGCATTGTTGTGCAGTCGCAGATGACAATGCTGCCAATCGAACAGTTCATGACTGTCAGCGGCCAGTTGTGGATTAATTTGAAAGTCATTGAAGCCCATGCAAATCATTTTACAGAGCAAAGCAGTGAAAGTCATCAACACAAAGCAATGAATCAATCAGAGCTGTGCAATGAAACCCACGAAGCTTTGGCAGTGTTCCTTGAGTTCTTCGGTTTGCTCAAAAGGGTGTTGTCGACTGTAGGTCACCAAGGCAGTTTTGGCATCAATTAAATTCAAGGTCAAGGTGCTTTTATCACCAGAATATGAAATTTCGCTTGCGATGAACCACCGCACGCCAAACTCGTGGCTGTAATAAGGGAAAGGGTTGCCGGTATATGCTGCCTGGGCGTGACTGGATAAATACTGCATGCCATCTTGCACCATGACGGCCTGTTTTAACCAAGTAGACACATCTGTAACTGTAGCTTGTTGAAGGTTAGACTGGTTTGTTTGCAGGTACTCTGTAGGCAAAACTATCAATGATAAGCCGCTGTTACTTGAATTGTGCTGAAGCCAACCTAACAAGGCCCAGAGCATAACAAACAGTGTCGCTAAAGCCATTAACATTGGCTTTAAGTTGAGCGCCCAAAATGTCACATTTCTTGGCTTAGTTACAGCGCCTGGCTTATCAACTGGTTCAACTGAAAGTTGCCAGCGGTAGCCAACTTTAGGAATGGTCTCAATCAGTGACTCGGTTTTGGCTATGGTTTTTAATTGGGCGCGCAAATCTGAGATGCTGCGAGTCAACGCATCGTCACTGACCACTTGGTTGGGCCACACTCCTTCAAATAACTGTTGCCGACTGACTGCTTTTTCTGGGGCTTGCAACAACACATTCAGCACCCTTGCATTGACTGGGCTTAAGCGCAACTTCTGCTTGGGGCTCGATACCTCGCCGGTGTCGGTATTGAACAGCAGGTCGGCTGTTTTGTAATATAGTGTGGGCTCTTGACTCATGTTGCACAGTTTAGCACCAGAGTGATTGAATTTAACCCTCACTCAGGCATCGCTCAGCTTTTCATCAGGTTAAAATAAAGGCTTGGGTCAATAATAGCAGACAATCAATAATCGCAGGTTCACTCATGAGGGTTTTAAAGCGTACATTTTTATATTTACTGGCATTTATGCTATTTATGTTGGTTTTGATGGTGGTTATCAACTTACCCGCATTCGATGAAGATTTGTTACCAGAAGTACAGGCAATAAAAAATATTCAAGCACAGCCGTACAGTGCCAATAATGCCTATCCGGCATTGATTGCCATTAATGGTCCATCAGGTAAAACGCTGAAACAAGCCACACAAGAAGTTCGTGAATTCTTGAATCATAAGATTCAAACCACAGGTATAGATTATTTAACTTACGAAGAGTCTGACGAACTGTTGGGTAAAGGCCATGATAAGAGCTGGCAGAACATATACCATTCGTGTAACTCAAGAGCAGACAGGAACTGCATGGAACAACTGTATAATGAGCTACAAGATCGACCCATCATGGATGCGCGACTGATTGAGCAGCTCTCTCGCTACAATGCTTTTATTGAATACCCTGATTATAAAGAAGCCACACAGTTGAAATTTGATTCACCATTGCCGTCATATGGTGCTCTACTTAAATTAAAACGTATATATTTAGCAAATTTATATGCCAATCAAGACTTACATGTCTATTTAGATCAAGTTATTAAAGACTTGAAGTTTTGGCGCATGGTGCTAAAAAACAGCAAGTACTTATTGACCAAGATGATAGCGGTTGCAACCATCTATGATGACATCCACAGCCTGTCAGCAGCCATTAGGCGAGGACATTTAGGCGCTGAAGAATTGGAAGGACTGCTTAATAATATGTATACATTAAATGCTGCTGAAATGGATTTAAGTCAAGTGTTTGAGTACGAGTTAAAAACAGGTATTGAATGGTATGAGACAGCCGAATCTGCTGATGATTTAGGTAAAGTTTTTAGTTTATGGAATATGTTCAATGGTTTGTTTTATCAGCCTAAAGCAACCGTTAATTTTAATTATTTAAACACAACTGAACCATTAAAAAACCTATCTTTGTTGAACGCTGAAAAATTTTATCAGTTGGTGAATGTTGAGCAGTGGGCCAAGGATTTTTCACCAACAATCCGTTGGACACCGAGCATGCTATATAATTATGTGGGTAAAGTTTTGGTTAGTTATTCAAAGCCAGCATACAAGGACTATATTGGGCGTGTTCATGATTTGAATGGCATGTTTTACTTGTTGCTACTACAAACTGAAATTGCCTTGCAGCCGGACCAACCTGTTGAGCAGCTTATTAATCAGTCAAAATACACCAACCCCTATACCCTTGAGCCGATGTTATATAACAAACCAAGCCACAGTATTTATTTTAAATGTATGGATAAAACCTCGAGCTGTGAGCTGAGCTTGTGATTTTTTTCATAGCTACAGGGCTTGCATCGAATTGCAATTGCTTAAGAAAACATAATGCTTAAGTGATTGTAACTAAGTATTATTTAACGACAAGACTACAGAGCCTTAGGGTTGTTGACTTCAGTCAACCTGTTTTAAAACCAAAGGTTTTATGGGTCGGCTGAAGTCGACAACCCTTTCTGTTGAAATGTTTGGTTGAGCAAAAGCCAGAAAGTCCAATACCACTTCAGAAAAAGTACCCGTAAGGGGTGCAGCTACGGTTTCTAATCAGTTTTGTAGATACTTGTAGCTGCAAGGCTTGCCCTTGCCTTGCACCGCATCAGTGTTAGTTAGCAATTGGTGATCTAAATGCATAAACATGGTTGAATTAACATCGCGAAAAGGTTCTGGTGACAATTTAGACCACATCTTAATTGTTTTCTGTCAGTTAGAAACGCTATGCTTTGTTAAGGCTACAAAGAGGTGATTTTATGCGACAAATATTTAAGGTGGTACTGGTGGTTTTTGGATTGGGTCATTTATTGTCATGCGGACAAAGCAACCAATTAAGTGGCTGGTTGGACAATGATAAGAAACTGTCTCAAGATGACGCTTCGATTATGTCCCTATGGTTAATGGATAACGGTTTAAATGCCGAAGCGTTTTCAGTATCTGAACCACCCAAAGGTCACAGCGGAGAGTTTTCGGTGATTGTGGCTGATCGACACATACAATCGATCAGAGCCAAGGGCGTCAACAGCTTGAAAGGTTTATCACAGCTGCCCGCATTGGCAAAACTGGAGCTCAACAACGTTAAAAAAGCAGATTTGTCTGACTGCCCAGCCCAACTCAAATCACTCAGTGTTTCAGGTGAAGTATTGGCTGCATTAGACGGCGTCCAAAGCTGTCAACAATTGGAAAAAATCAAGGTCGTTCACAGTGCGGTGACTTCAATGGTACCCTTATTGACTTTGCCACAACTCACCTCGATTAAAATTAACTTCAGTCAACTGACATCGGTTGAGATAGCACACAAAGCACCGATGTTAAATTTTTTGGATTTAAGCCACAACCAAATCAGTCACTTTGTCATACGCGCTGACCTACCGCAGTTAGAAATACTGGTTTTGGATAACAACCACCTCATAAACTGGGCACACAATAACCACACCCCGACTTTGGAGGCTTTATCCCTGTCAGATAACCAGATTGAAGACCTTGAAACAGTTGCGCCGATTAACAGCGTAAAGCGCATCACTTTAAAGAACAATCCATTGCATAACTTGACGGCTTTAACTGAATGGCCAAATTTAAAGACCATCGATTTTGACGGGACATTGTCAGACCCATCAGCACCTATAAACCGTAAAATCAGTCAGTTAAGCGGCCCGCTTGAATTACAAATAGCCGAAGCTGAATACCTAAAAGCAAGCTATTTAAACAACATCGAATTTATTGAAACTTTACCCCAATCTATGGGTGGCAAAGCCTATGGTGTTGGCAAAAACATCAGCAGTCATTTTAACCTTCACAAGAGTCCCAAGGTATCGGGCGCTATCCGTATTGATACCTTGAATGGACTGATGCGCCTACAGGTGACCAAAACTGACGATATTTTACAGTACCACAGAAAAATTGTGATGCAAGGTCAGGCCTCTGTTGAACAAGGACAATTGATCATTTACAGTCCCATCGAAAAAGACTTTTGGGACATGGCCAAATTGTTTGTAGATACACCCATTAAACAAAGGCCTCAAGACCGGGATGATTTAGTCATAAAAGGATTTATCGTTCATCGGGTGACACCCGGTGAACCACATGAGTTCAGAGCCAATCTGGTTGCAATGGCGGGCATTTATTTTTTGTTGCTTGGTCCGGAACAAGGAGAGGTGTCAGGTATAAAGCTTGAGTTTAATTAAATCATGAGTACTTATGTTTGTGCTTTTATCGAATACCAAATCAATGACTGTTGGCAATTATATGAAGCCATTGAGCTGGCCGAAAGAGAACCGCATTATAACTTTGCGCCACAACCATGGGGCGAATACAATTTTAATATTTACTACCAGCAATCAGGTGAAAAAGATTTACCTGATAACCTCAGTGCTGGACTGACGAAAATCATAGTAAGGCAATTAAATAAGTATGATGAAGCATTAAACCGGCCATCATGGATGTCATTGGAAGAACTGCTTGAATTCTTTGAGTCAGATATGGATTGTCAATACGCCCATTTTGATTTGGATTACCTACAAAAGTTGAGTGAAATGCTACAAGCGGATATTCGGGTGGTTTTCTGGGCTGAGTGATTACATAGAGCCCTCCATATTAAACCTAAACCGAATGAGTATAGTAGGGTGGGCTCTGCCCACCACAAATCAAAATCAGTTAATGATGGGCGGAGCCCATCCTACGGAACTATCGATTCAATATGTTCCAGTTTTAGTGGCCATTATCCTTTTGATGAAAACCATTTGGATGGGTGTGGCGGTGGTGGAGCTGATTATGATCACTGAGGTTGTTAAATAATTCGGGAAAAACATGGGTCACATCCTTGAATACCCATTTGGCGAGAACGATTGAGATTTATTCAAAATCATCTTTAAAAATGATGTCAGGATCTTGCATTAAAAACAGGTCAACGGTTTGATCGCTTGAACCCATGACGACTTTACAAACGCCGTTAGTTGATATGGCATCACAACCCAGCCAGGTGTCTATAACAGTGTCTTCGCCCAGTTCAGCAGTTAAATTGACCACATCATTTTCAACAAAATCAGCAAAACAGTTTCGACCACAATGAATCCCAGCCGGTGCACTGACGATGGTGGCGCTTAAGCCGGGTGCATTGGCGAATTTTCTAGTGGTTAATCTGATGGGGTTAACCACTGTTGCAAATTCAGCGGTAACTGTTTTGGCCGTATTCATGGTCACTTCACAGGTGGTATCTCCACTGCAAGCACCAGCCCATTGGATAAAGGTACTGTCGGCGTTTGGTGTTGCGGTTAATGTGTGAGTTTGGTTCTGGGTGATGCCCCATTCACAAGCTGTTTCAGGCGAACCACAATCCACATCCAATGCAAACAGGTCAATCGTACCTTCGCCATCACCGGCGAAATTCAGCGTTAATTTATGTGCATCAGGACTTTCAACCGCGCCCAAGTCACACAAAGCCACACCATCTCCATCGCCATCATGTGGTCGGCCTTCGCCAGAAAAATCATCACCGGTACAACTGAACTGATCCAACCACGGGCTGTCAGGTTTCAACGGCATTGAATGCACCACGCCGCCATAATCCGCCAATGGCAGCAAGCCTATGCTGGCACCTGAAAAATCATTCACATCCGGGGCACAATCACCACTGCCGTGATGGACATTACCACCCAGAGAAACAATGGTTGAACTGGTATCACTTTTGAAACAATCCTCTGTTAAGGCCGCTTGATTGAATAGGTTGTTGGCCATACTAATTTGGGTCGTGCTGTCGGTAAAACTACTGCCCCCAAGCAGAAACCCCTCATTGTCAGTGAATGTGTTTTGTTTTAAATTTATCTCAAAGATTGGAACTTGAATGGTTTCATTGGTATTCAGCACAACCATCGTAGGCGTTTCGGCATTATTGTTAGTAGGTACATTGTTAGCCAATATGTTGTTTTCGAATAGGGTGTTGGATTCATTGATGTCAATGAGCCCATCAAGATTGAATGTTTTATTGTTTAAAAACAGATTTCGACTGATGGTGGCTGGCTTGGTGATAATGCTTATGGCATTGCCGGTATTTGCAGTAAATGATGAGGCAGTGATTGTTGCAGGATAATAGGTGTTTGTATCAGTTGAATAAGGAGTTCTTAACTCTAAAACCGTTCGATGACTTAAACTTTGATTCCCAGAAAAGCGACTGTTTTCAATCAATACAGGTATATCACCAATAACCGACATGGCAGAGCCTTTTTGACTGGTCTGATTATCTATAAAATCGGTATTGATAATGTGTACTTCTTGACCTGAGTAAAGGGCACTATTGAATGCCGACAAAATATAAACAGCACCACCATTATAGTTTCCAGAACTGGTGGTGTTTTGACTGAAAGTACTGTCAGTTATAATCACGTCTAAGACACCTCTGATTGAAATGGCACCTCCATCTGAACTTGATACGTTATTGGTGAATGTTGAGCCATTAACGACCAATGCTTCAGAGTTATTCTGTGGTCCCGGAAAATAGACAGCGCCAAAACCCGAATTACCCACAAACTGCATCGATTCAAGTATTAAGGCATCAACCAGAGAAACTTTTAATCCCGCTGATTGACCGCCCACAATCCTAAACCCTTCTAACATCACATTATCGAGTGTATTAATTTCTATCAATACATCATTAAAACTTGGTGCAGGTTTTATTGCCAATGTATCGGGTCCTTCGATATGTACATCGCTGGTGATACTTAGTGTACTTTCTATCAAGATTTCATCATTCGCTATAAAAAGCACAATATAGTCATCACCCAGACCTTTGGCACAACCATTAAAAACAATGTCTTGATTTGCAGCCACCAGGGCTTCACGCAACGTACAGTCAGAATCGTCAGCCACCACATCGGCCGTGCTGTTAACGAATATCACATTGGCCTGGGTTACCCCACTGAATACGATTAAATAAAATATTGAAACTAAATACTTCATAAGTCACCTCTGATTTTTAGATGTATATCCCTGTAAACAGCTCAATAACATGTTTACTGCCAATTAGTTATAAAAATCGAGAATATAGTTTTATATGGCAACTTTTAGGGGTGCTGCTAAATCAGATACTAAGCTCATTGAGCCTATCCATGTGCATCACAATCTGAATTAGGCTTCGACGCGGCTCAACCGGCTTGGCAATATACATGGATTCATTTACTTTAGCGACTAAGTCCACTGAGCTTGTCGAAGTGTTATGATTCGAATAATTATAACGTTGAATATAAAATGGATCACATCCTTGATGACCCATTCTGAGAGAGCTTACTTAAATAAATATTTACTCAAAACCATTGGCGAAAATAACATCGGGATCGGCTATAACGTTGACAGTGACTGTTCTGTCAGCGGTTAAGCCCACTCTACAGAGGTGGCCATTTTGTAGAACGATGTCGCAGTTTTGCCAGCTGTCGATCTTAGTGCCTGGTTCAACATCCGCGGTTAAAGTCACCAGATCGCCTTCGATAAATCCGGCACTGCAGTTTGGCCCACATACAATACCAGCCGGGGAACTGGTTACGGTTACATCAAGTTGGGGGGAGGCTAAGTTTTTAACTATGGTCAGTTGCACTGGATTGGCTGCTTGAGCAAATTCAGCATTCAAAAATTTGAAGTTATCCATAGTAATGTCACACGTCGTATCACCCGAACACGCCAAACCCCATTGAATAAAGGTACTGCCTGCATCAGGCGTGGCCGTGAATGAATAAGTTTGGTTTTCTGGTAATGGCCAGATACAGGTAGAGTCCGCTACAGCACAAGTCAAAGAAAAATCATGTAATTGAATTTCACCGTCACCATCACCTGAAAAACTTAAATATAATCTGTGCGCATGGGGCCTTTCAACCGCACCTATGTCACATCTGGCTTGGCCATTACCATCACCATCTCTGCGACGACCTTCACCTGAGTAATCCTCGTTAGTGCAGTTTGCCCCTGCATCAACCAAAGGGCTGAGTGGAAAAGGTGGAGCAACTAACCTGTCGCCATCGTAATAACTTAATGCCATTAAATTGGCATCTGTATTGGGCATATCGGTTGCGTCGGATGTACAACTGGAACCGGCACTTTCAAGGTTATAGCCGTTACTTATCAATGTAAAACTGTTCACTTCAATACAACTGGTCGGATTTGAACCCGCGAAGGCATTGCCTTGTACTGCAACTTGAGCAAAATTATTCACTGTTATATCAATGGTATCTAAGGAATTAATAAAAGTGTTGTAGTTTACACTGACAATACTGGCTAAAGTCTGAGAAATCCCTGTTACCAATATTGATTGACCCACATTGCTGGCTGAGAAAATAGAGTTTTTTATGGCTCCTCTGGAATTGGTTGCAGAAATGGTGGCAATACCTGTATTGTTGAGAAATAATGACGTATTGATGTCTAAAGTTTGTTGCAATGTAGCAACAGTTGAGCCACTACCCGTGTTGTTACTCACGAATTGGCTGTTGTTAATACGAGTAAAAATTGTATCTATATCTTGAAACAAACGATATTTCCGTAAAACTGCAGCCCCATCCTCTGTGGCTGTATTGTATTCGAATATACTGTTATTAACGATAAATTCATAAGCCCCACCGGCAGCGATGGCGCCTCCAAAATCTGCTGAATTTGATTGAAACAAAGTGTTTTCAATAATTAAGCTGTTGATAGACTGGGTCGTACCATCTTGAGTATCGGCGTGAATGGCGCCACCATAATTATTATCGCTGGCTGCCGTGTTATTTAAAAATTGCATGTCTTCAATGGTTAATTCACCTACATTCACCACATCAATGGCACTGGATCTGGCACCACCGATGCGCATGTCTTGTATTTTGATATCATCAGTGGTGTTAATTTGGAAGATATGCCCATCGAAACCAGCTGCTGGAAACAGCACCAAATTATCTGCACCCGGACCCTGAATCTCTACGCCTTCAATAACGGGTAAGGTCGAGTTGAGTTGAATGCTGTCACCGCTGGTGCCAATTAATACCCAAATCAAGTCATCTCCCAAACCCTTAGAACAACCAAAATAAGCCACATCATAGTTGGCAGCAGCCAAGGCCTCTCTCAGGGTACACAGGTTGTCATCAATGGCAGCATCCTGGTTGCTGTTGACCACGATGAGATTGGCTTGAGCCATCATGCTGAGTAACAACAAGCCCGACAATAAACTGAATTTTTTCATAAATCACCTCTGATTTTTAATGTAATACTCCTATAAACAAGAGAGCTCATACTTTACTGCCAAATATTCTTTTAATTTTGTGATGAGTTTTACTGTGGTTACTTTGGTGAGGATCAAAGGAAGCTAAACTCATCCCCAAAGACGCTGGGTACCGGCCTGCGCCGGTACGGTTGCTATTTATGGTTTTATCCTGACATGATACGACCTGAGGTTCACTCAAACAACAGTTCCGGGTGTTTCAGGCTTCAGCAATAAAATCATTATTCCTTGCCGGCGAAGGCCGGCATCCAGCGTTTTTAGTCAGAATGTATAGGCGTTATTCAATCACGCCAGATGCAGCACCGGAGAAGGGCGTGGTTATGCCTTTTTCCTGCATCATCTTGGGCGATAGCTTGCATGAATTGGGACTGCCAAAACGTCCGGGTTTAAAAACCCACACCACACAGACATCTGCAGCTTCGCAAGCTTTTAAGCATTGCGCGGCATCGGTCACGGTGCCTTTTTCAGGCTGTACATCATCGGCCAGATAAAACTGGTTATGGTCGCCATCAGCGGGCATGCTGTAAATGGTGTCTTTTTGCATGGCTTGTGCACCGCTGCTCAGGCCCATCAATGCACCCATTAGAATGGTTGCTGTTACTGATTTTTTGTTTATCATACATTTCTCCGTTGGTTAAAGTAGGGTGGTAGGCTTTGCCCACCACGAGGTTACTAAATAGACTGTTATTGGCAAATAATGCCATCAAAGCCGTCTTTGAATAGATAATCACCATCAGCTAATTGCTTAATGGTCAGAATTTCCTGACGTTCTACAGTGCCGCCTTGAACATCGCTGGAGGCCAGTATTTCGCTGGCGTAGATACCGGGGCTGCCTGCTGCGTGATTGATTTCCAAAACAAAAGGCACAACACGGCTGGTGAAGGCAATTTCCTCTGAGGGTAAAAAATTGCAGCTGCTGTCAGGATTGCTACAACTCAACTGGGCTTCATCGTTCCAACCATTAACGGATTCAGCTTGGCAATTCAGGCTACAGGTTAACGCAGGACTGGTGGTGAGCTGATTGGTTTGGCATGAGATAGAAAAATCGGCTTGACCACCCAATGTAAACGGTGGCGAGAACTCTGACGTTCGACCAGCCGCATCTGTGGCGGTAGTGACGATTAAATCGCCTTCGGCCACTGGCGCATCGGCGAATAAGGTTCTAAAAACAGCTGTGCCGGACAGGTATTGGGCCGCAGTGTAGGTGGTACTGGCTAAAAAGGTCTGGCCTTCTTCACCGCTAATATCTGCGGCATAAATATCAATAGTCATGGGGTAATCGCTGGCACCAATTTGGCTGTCGACACGGTAGCTGACTTGAATGCGGTTTCCGCTGGCGTCGTATTGTGCAGCTTGAATGTCCGGGTAATTTTGTAATCGATTGGGCCCGGCATCCAAGTCTCCTGCATCATTGGTATCAGTGCCCATATCACCTAAATCAATACCCAAATAATCGTTTTCATATATTTGATTGCGTAAAATGTGCGTGTGGCCGGTACTGTATCCCGTGACGCGTACTCCGTAACGATTTTTAGCAATGATATTATCCGGGCCAATCACCACACGTTCGGCACCGCCGGATGACCAAATGGCGGTGCTGTTTGAAAATCCCGTACCCGGAAAATTAACACCAATACGGTTGTTCTCTATTATCACATCACTAATGGCTGGCGCCAGACTGATGCCATAACTTTCATTGCCGGCAATGGTGTTATTAACAATGGTAAAGCCACGACCCCATTGAATGTACATGCCATCTCGATTGGGCAGAGCAGCAGTGGCAGTGAGGTTAAGGCCAATGATGTTGTTGTTGATTTCGATGTTGCTGATGTCCTCATAAGGAAAACCAATGACCTTCATGCCGACTAAATTTCCTGAAATAAGGTTATTTTGTAAAGGTAGGTTTGCTGAGCCAATGCGGTGATCACTTCCCTGTAAGGTGATACCGTAACTATCATTAGGGACTGCGATTTGCCCATCGGGATCGGTGCCAATCATGTTGCCATAAAGCACCAAATTTTTTGACTGAGAAGATGTTGCAACGCCGTAATGGGTGTTTCCTGATATAACATTGCCACTACCACCCAAAGTACCGTAGATGGCATTTCCATTTCCCATACTGTCATACTGAATACCAACCCGATTGGGTGCAGCTGCAAGCCCATAAGGCAAGTTCAAACCAAACCAAGAGTTTGTGACTAAGTTTGTGGAGCCATCGGTAATCCGCAACCCGGCTTCATCCCAATAAATCATGGCCACGCCTTTGACAGTGGCTCGACCTGTCAGTGTTAATCCATCCATGGGGTCTTGGTTGGAACCGGTACCGGCCATCGAACCATCAATCACTATGGTTGGATTGCCCGCCACAGAAGCACCAGCAGTGGTGCCATCTAAGATGATTTGTTTTAATTCCGGCAGTTCGGTGTTCGGTTGAATCAACCAATAAAAATAAGCATCTTGACCTGTACCGCCTGCAATATAATTTTGATTCAAGGCATCTGCTGGAATGTTGAAGTTGATGGTGTCAATACCAGAATTGGCCATGGCTTGGTTGATGGCGCCGCGCAGGGTACAGGTGGTGATGTTACAGACATCACTGTCAGCGGTGGATGTCACCACATAAGTGGCAGCCTGACTCAGGGCAGTTGAACATAACAGTATGACCGTTAAAATTGTTTTCATGGTGTTCCTCAATTTATTGTTTATGCTTGATTAACAAAGGACTGACGTCATGACTGACAGTTTTTTTAAAAAACTGGAATGATGATTGCTGACAGGAAAACAGACCACCAGAACAAGGCGCCAGCAAGGGGTGCTGCTACGGGTTTGTTTGGTGGATTAGATACCGTTATCAGTGTCTATTGGGTCAATAGTTGGTGGTGTTGGTTCGGTTTGATTTTGAATTTTTTAAACAATGCAAAACATGTTATACAGAAAATATAGACTTCAGCTAATATGACCAAACCAGCAAGGGTGTATATCAAAACTTGATTATTTAAGGGTATGTAATTGCCTAAAAGCACATGCCTGACTATATCTAGATCAAATAAAGTCAAAATTAAAGGACCAATGAGTGCGGCGATTAATAGATAGATCATTGTTCGCTTTGTTTCTAATAGTGTTAATCGATAAATAACACAGCTAAAAAATACAGCAATCAGTATAAAATATGCCCACTTTAAAGACGGTGAGGGTATAAATGCCCACTAATAAAGCCAGGCACAGCATTAAAAAACTCAATCTATGCACTATTATTGGCTTAAATATCATTTTAATTTTCCTCTATCTACTCTGGGCACTTAAATGGCACCATCATATCGCCCCATTTTTGTTCTGCGTCTTTGTTTTGTTTTTTGAGTAAATCAAAAAATGCGAATTGGGTGATGATGTTAATACCTTTTAATTTCTGATAAAGTTCCGGGCTGGTCTTGTGGTAGGGGAAGGTATTTTTTGAAAAGTCTTCAAAACGTTTTTTAGCGGTTTCGTTGTATTGCATTGCCACATGTTCTTTGTTGATGGCGCTTTGTATTTGTTGTTGTTCAGCACCAGTCATGACCATGACATGTTGACCAATGAGCAGCAGTTCGGTTTGCCATGTCTCCAGTAATGCATTGAATTCGGCTTCAATGCTTTCCGGTTTGGCTTGGTTTTTCGTTAGCCTGTTGGTTTCATCCATGGCTTTTCGGTAAATACCTACAATTTGCTCACCGGCTTGTTCGGCGGTTAGTTTCATACATTTTATTTCGGTTGTTGATGGGTTGCTGTCTTGCTGACAGGCCATAAGCAGTAAACCACTCAGTACAATCATAAGCTGAGTGGTTTTTTTAATGATTAGTTTCATGATTCAGCCTATGTCGCTCAATCTATGTCACCAAGGGCCATGGTGCCTTTGATGTCCAGGAATGCCAGTTGGGCAGTACCACCATCAAATTTAACGGTTTGAATGTACCAAGTGCCTTCGCTTTCTGGTTCTTCTTCAAATTTCATCAAGGTGTAGCTGTTTTTCTTATTCATCAATTGACTGATTTTGTAACAAGCTTTATTCAATGAACTGCGATCTTCACCTTCGGCCGAAGCCAGGTCTTTGTATTTTCGATCCCGGTCTGAGCCTGAGTAGGCGACCAGCCCGGCCGCACCGCTGTAATCGCCGCCTTTATCGGCACAGGCTTTGACCAACTTAGATAGATTACTCTCCACCCGTTCTCTGGGTGTACCGCTTTCGCCACAAGCTGCTAGCAGTGAAATAAGTACCAATATAAAAATAACTTTTGTTGGGTTCATGTTTAACTCCTCTAAAAAATAGTTGGTTATGTTGCCTAACAAAGCAAACAGACAAGTACTGCCAAAAAACAAAAAAATAAATTTAGGCTATTGGTATTTGGGTTTGTAGATAGCACCTTAAAAATGTTCAACATTTAAAAAGTTAATTCCGATTGTATTCATCTGAGTCATTTGCTAACCTATTTAGAATATTGCGTAGAATAGTCCATGGATCAACAAGACCTCACTCAGTTATTAAACAAAAATCAGTCCAATTTAAGCGCTCAACAGCAGCAGGATATTGAGAAGATTTATCAGCGCTTGAAAGAAATTGCCAGGACCCAGCGCTTCAAGGTGAAGGGCACCGGCATCAATACCACAGCGTTGGTTAATGAGGCTTGGCTAAAAAGTCAAAATACCGATAAAACCTTTAATGACCGCAACCACTTTTTTGCCTATTCTTCCTTGGCTATGCGGCACATTTTATTGAATGAGGCGAAAAAGAATCGCTTGATTACCTTTGTGGATGACCAAGACTATGCCGCCCAACCGGTATTTAAAGACTCTACTTACTTATTAGATCTAGAAACTCAGCTGGTTAAATTAAAAGCTTTTGATGTCAGGTTGGAGCAGGTTTTTACTTACAAGTTTTTTGGTGATATGGAGTTTACAGATATAGCCGATGTGATGGGAGTCAGCGAAAGAACAGTGTTTCGAAACTGGAAAAAAGCCCGCGCCATGTTGGCTGCTGCGATGCAATGAAGGCAGAAGACCTGGAAAAATTGTGGCGTGAAATTGATGCTGATTTTGATCAGGATGATGAGATTGAAATAGACCAATACTTGCAACGCAAAGGCATCAATGAAATACCGGTTGACTCACTCAATAGCCGGGTTCAAAGTCTCGTAAACCACACTTTCTCGGCAACTGAATTAACTGATGAGCAGTTAAAAAGCAAGTACAGAATCCTCAAACAAATCGACAGCGGCGGACAAAGCGACATTTATTTGGCAGCACGGTCTGATGGCGTTTATCAACAAACTGTAGTAATTAAATTCATTACTGAACGGTTTGATCAAACCGCGTTAAAACAACAGTTCCTCCAAGAAATGCAATTGTTGGCAGATTTGCGCCACCCAGGTGTGGTTACTATTATTGATGGCAACATAACCGATGAGGGTCAACCTTGGCTGGTTTTGGAGCACATTGATGGTCCGCACATTGACATTTACTGTCGCCAACATCAGCTCGATGCCAGTGCTGTGGTTGGGTTGATGATGAATTTATGTGAGACCTTACAGTTTGTGCATCGACGCCAAGTATTACACAAAGACCTGAAACCCAGTAATGTGCTGGTCAAAAAGATCAATGGTGTGCCTTATCCAGTATTGATTGATTTTGGCATTGCCATGCAACAAGGGGAACACTCTGACTTGTCTTTTGGTACTCGTGGTTACAGCGCTCCGGAACAAATTGCTGGAAAAACGGTTGATCACCGCACTGATTTATTTGCTTTGGGCGTGTTGTTTGGACAACTGCTGTTAAAAGCCGAAAACCAAAGTTTGGTTTTGGACCACCCTGAAAAACTCCGCCAAACCCTACAAGCTGATGCAGTGCCAGTTGATTTACAGAATGTGGTGGCCAAATTAACGGCTGTAGAACCCAGCAAACGTTATCAAAGTGCTGATGCATTACGCTCTGATTTAAACCAATGGCAGCTGGGCTTTCCCTTGAGTTTTGATAACCACAAAGTCAGTAAGGTTTTAGCAAAAACGGTGAAGCGCCACCCTTGGGGTTCATTGCTGCTGGTATTGAGTTTATTGACTGCGGTGTTTTTTACCGTTAAATACACCCGTGATGTGCAACATTTGCAACAACTAACTGTTGCTGAGAAGAATGAAACCGATGAGTTGATGAATTTCATGTTGGATGACTTGTATGAAAATCTGGAGCGCATAGGGCGCATAGATGTGATGCAAAGTGTGGCAAAAAAAAGTGTGGCGCACTTGGCCAAACAAGACCCTTTGACGCTGGATCAAACCGGTCACTTTCAAGCGGCTAAGGCGTACGCTAACACCGGACGTGTGTTTGATTACCTTGAACAATCAAGTAAAGCAAAAGAAATGTTCTTAGCGGCAGAGTCGCATCTGAACCAAGTTAACAAAGATGGTGCGGACATGGTGGAATACCATTCGCAGCTGGCTCAATTACGGGTCTACCAAAGCCAGGTCTTATCATCAGCAGACCAAGAACAGGCCACCAGGAAAGTTTTACAAGAGGCCATTGATGCCATGCAAGTGGTGCTGGCAGAGGATCCAAAACATGATTCAACAATCTTGTGGGAGGCACAATTGGAACTCAGTTACCACCTGATGGAATATGCCAAAGGCCAAGCTGCCAAAGAACAAATTGATTTAACCATCAGCTTGGCAGCTGCACAGTTGCGACAACAGCCTGAAGATGCAGATTGGTTGTATGCCAACTCACACAGCTATCAGCTTAAAGCCTGGTATGAACTTGATTTTGGTGATTTAGTCCAAGGCATTGTTGATGTTCAACAAGCCATTGATTTTGCTCAAGCCAGTATTAAACAAGATCAAGAGGATTTAAAAAAACAACACAATGAACGGATATTGCACAATCAACTGGCTTATTTTTATTTAGAGAACGAGCAACTTCAGAATGCCAAAACTGCCGTGCTATTGGCCATTGATTTAGGCGAAACATTAACTGCCAAAGCCCCGTTTAATCAAGAATTCGAACGTGAACAGGCTTATTCATATAGCACAGCCGGTGAAATATATCAGACTGAGGGTGAGCTGGATTCGGCTTTACGGTATTATCAATTGAGTCTGGATGTGTCGCAAAGAAACTACGATAAGGACCCACAAAATTATTCTGCCGCCAATGATTTGGCAGTAGATTCTTTGTTGGTGGCAAATTTATTGCAACAAATAGGTCAAGAAACTGCAGCCCAAGCCTTGTTTTTGAAAGTAGAAAATTTAATGAGCCCGGTGCATGAGGCTGAAGCCAACAATAAATACTATGCACATGCTTTGTTGGTGACAAAACTGCATTTAAAAAAATTTATTGAGGCTAAAGTGTTGTTTGATATAGCTGTAAAAAATGACATGGTGGACGGAGTGATTGAAAATTTGTTGGTTAAACACGAATTAAACTGGTTGCCATAAACAAGGGCTCATTCTGAGCCCTTGTTTGGGTAAGTGTGGTATTTAAACTTTAAAGGTTAAAGCTGAACCATATACCGAAGTCGCCATCACCGTGTCTCCAGCCATCATTGTATGGGTAGTGGCTGTAGTAACTTCGGTAGAAGTACTCATCGTGGTAGTCTCTGCACCACATGCCTTCATGCCAGTGACCATACCCATAACCTGGGCGACTGAAATAGTGACCTAGGCCGCGTAAAGGACGGTAGCGGTAGTAATCATCACGGTAAACCTGGTAGTTATAGAAATGACGGTGCTTATTTCTCCAATACTTGCGGTTTTGTTTTTTCCATTTTTTATAGTATTTTTTCGGCTTGTAGTAATTATGGCTTATGTAGCCTCCGTTGTACCTGTTATGACCGTTGTATCCATCATTGTAGTGACGGTTCTGGTAGTTGTGGCCATAGCTGTTGTGACTGTAATTACGGTTATCAAAATCACGGTTGCTGCGGTAATCGCCATTGAAACCACGTTGAGTGTGTCGGTTATTTTGGCTGTTTTGGTTATAACCATGCTTGTTACTGCGGGCTTGTTGCCGCGTACTGTGTTGGCCTTGGTAATCCCTGTTGCCGCTGGATTGACTTTTGCGGGTCTGGTTGCTATTGCGCCTTTGCTTATTTGAGTTTTGGCTGTACACATTTTTATTGCTGTGCTTTTGCACATAACGGTTGTGTTTGTTGTCATGTCCGCCGCTGTCTCTGCTGCGATCAGCCACCGCAGATACACTGAATACCAATGCGGTTAGGCTTAAATAGGTTTTAAAAGATCTCATTTCGAATCTCCTGTAGTTACTGTAGCTACCAATTTACGGGTTTTGACTGAATCAAAACTGAATACTCAAAACACGTTCATAATGCGTTAAGTTAAACATCACGGCTAAAAACAACCCGGCAGTTATTCAGTGGTTAATTGCTTTTTCACTTGTTACAATCACTGCCGTCAGTAACCAAACCGTGAAGCCCATGAAAACCTGTACTTGCCTGTTTCTGTTTTGTAGCACATTACTCTGGGCCCAACCCAGCTTACACAACCAAAAACACGATGAATTGTTGGTCACCAATGCGATGGTGGTGGTCGGTGTGGGAACGCCAGCAGAAGGGCCCTACGACATTCATATCAAAGGTGGTAAGATTCATGCCATAGCTACTGCCAAAGGCAACAGCAGGGAAAACAACAGTTACCCTGAGGGAGTTCAACAGCTGGATGCCAATGGCGCCTATGTGCTGCCTGGGTTTATCAATATGCATGCACACACCATGTACCAGCGAGCGGGCATCGATATGGCTCAACCCTATCAACATTACTTGTGGTTGGCCAGCGGCATCACCACGGTGCGAGATTTGGGCAGTGATACAGCGGTTACATTAAAGCAAAAACAACAAAGTGACCAACATGCAATCATCGCACCACGGATGTTTGTTTACCCAGGTATTTGGGGCAACCACCACGCAAAGGACTTAAAACAAAAAATTGCCGGCTATAAAAAACAAGGCGCCGATGGTCTGAAGTTCGGCATGATGGACCAACAAACCTTTGCAGCCGCTTCCAAGCTGGCCAAACAGTACCAGCTGCCAGTGGCCAATCATGTGGGTGTTGAGGACATGAATGCTTGGGACAACATCAAAGCCGCAACCCGCAGCATTGAACATTGGTACGGCATTCCTGATGCAGCTTTAAACGGCGTACAAAATTTTCCACCTGATATGAATTATTCAAATGAATTGCATCGCTTCCGCTATGCTGGGCGCTTGTGGCGTGAAGCTGATTACGATAAATTACAAGGTGTACTGCAAGGCATGGCTGAAGCAGGTGTGGCTTGGAACCCCACATTGGTTATCTATGAAGCCTCGAGAGATTTACAGCGGGCTATTTCATCACCGTGGTTCAAAGATTATTTGCACCCAGGTTTAGAAAAGTTTTTTCAACCCAGCGCCGACTCACATGGTTCATTCTTTTGGGGCTGGACAACCACCGATGAAGTGTTTTGGAAAAACAATTACCAGTTGTGGTTCCAGGCCTTGCGCGAGTTTGCGGACCAAGGCGGCCTCATCACCACTGGCGAGGACGCTGGATACATCTACCAATTATTTGGTTTTGCTTATTTACGCGAACTACAACTGCAACAGGAAGCAGGCTTTCATCCCTTAGAGGTGTTGAAACATGCCACAGTCAACTCAGCCAAAGTGCTGGGTCAAGGGGATAACCTGGGCCAAATCCGCATTGGTTACACCGCAGATTTGGTGATTGTAAACGGTAATCCGATGGCAGATTTATCGGTGCTTTGGCCACGAAACATCCAACCTTTAACTGGTGATGATTCTACCGGTGGTATCATTTGGACCATCAAAGAGGGCGTTCCTTACCACGCCCCAACTATGCTCAAAGCAGTCAGGGACATGGTTAGGCAATCAAGAAAAGAACACAAGATTAACTATTTGGTGGAAACAAAATGAAATACTTACATACCATGGTTCGGGTCAGTGACTTGGATGAGTCACTGGACTTTTTTGTTAATAAATTGGGACTGGTTGAGCACAGCCGCCGTGAAGTTGAGACCGGCCGGTTTACTTTGGTGTTTTTACATGCGCCGAATGATGAATCGGCGCTGCTGGAATTAACTTATAACTGGGATGAAAGTGGTGGCTACTCAGAGGGACGTAATTTTGGCCACTTGGCTTATTCAGTTGAAAACATATACGACTGTTGCCAAAAGTTGATGGATCAAGGTGTAACCATTAATCGTCCACCACGTGATGGTCGCATGGCTTTTATCAGAACACCCGATAACATTTCTATAGAGTTGCTGCAACAAGGTGATGCTTTGCCCATTCAAGAACCTTGGCAGTCAATGGGGAACATCGGTAGCTGGTGAGCAACATTGAAGTAATTTAAATTCAGTATTTATGGGTATTACCAAAGGCGCCAGCCATTGTGTGCAAGCTGTGCGCCTTGGTTGAATGGTATATTTAAATGCTATTAACAGCTGTGATCAGGCTGCTGGGTTTATGATGTTGTGGTAAAAAATCAAAGCCCAGACCATTAAGACAATCATTTGTGCCATAAACACCGCGGCAGAGCCCATGTCTTTGGCTCGACCAGCCAATTCGTGCCGTTCTTCACCACAAACCAGGTCGACCACTGCTTCAATGGCAGAGTTGATGATTTCAACCAACAACACCAATAAAGCTGAGCCTATCAATAAAATCAAGTCGATGTGATTGTTGGCCAGTAAATAAGCACATGGTAGCAGCAATATAAAGAGGTACAGCTCCATGCGAAACGAGGCTTCGGCCACATAAGTGGCCTTCAAGCCTTGCATCGACCACTGGCAGGCACGAATGATTTGTTTGGGACCGCGAAAGCCTGGATCAGCCATAACTATGTTGCGCTGGGTTCAGGCATTGATTTTAAACACCACGTTCGGTTCCTTAACTGCTTTGACCTCATCCAGCCGACGTATTGGCGTGGTATAAGGGGCGAGTTTAAGAGTGTCTATGTCAGTTTTTGCTTGCTCCAATACTTTGGCCATGGCATCAATGAACGCATCAATTGACTGTTTGGATTCAGTTTCAGTGGGTTCAATCAACAGACACTCTGCCACCAACAAGGGGAAGTATACAGTCGGGGCATGCATGTCTTCATCAAGTAAAGCTTTGGCTAAATCACTGGCTGTGAGGCCCAGTTCCTTGGCTTGTCTTTTCAGCGTTACAATGAATTCATGACTGGCGCGGCGGTTTTTGAAGGCCAAATCAAAACCAACTGCTTCTAGGCGCTTCATCAGGTAATTGGCATTTAATGTGGCGAATTCAGATATTCTTTGCATACCTTGTCTGCCATTCAACAGCGCATAAACATAAGCCCGCAAGTTCACCCCTGCATTGCCAGCGAAGGCCGACAGTTGACCGATGGTCTTGGGTGCTTCTTTGGCAGTCACAAAATAGTACTGACCGTCTTTTTTACCTACATAGGGTACAGGCATGAATGGCAACAGGCGTTCGCTCACACCAATGGCACCAGAACCTGGACCGCCACCACCATGTGGGGTAGAGAAGGTTTTATGTAGGTTCATGTGAATCACATCAAAGCCCATAATCCCAGGGTTGGTTTTACCCAAGATGGCATTCAAGTTCGCACCATCGTAGTACAACAAGCCACCAGCAGCGTGGACTTTTTCAGCAATCACTTTGATTTGGCTTTCAAACACACCCAAGGTTGATGGGTTGGTCAACATGATACCAGCGGTTTGCGGACCCAAGGCAGCTTCCAGAGCCTCCATGTCCACGTTGCCGTTTTTAGTGGTGCGGATTTCTTTGACTTTATAACCGCACATGAAGGCAGTGGCAGGGTTGGTGCCATGTGCTGCATCAGGAACGATGATTTCACGGCGGGCAAAATCTTGGCGGTCATCATGGTAGGCTTTGATCATTGCCACCCCTGAAAACTCACCTTGTGCGCCAGCCATCGGAGTCAATGACACGCCTTTCATGTTGGTGACGGCTTGTAAAATTTGTTGTAAATGAAACATGCAGGCCAAGTAACCTTGCGACAAACTGCTGTGTGCCAATGGGTGTCTGGACAAGAATTGTTCCTTCATGGCCAATGAATTACAGACCCTTGGGTTGTATTTCATGGTGCATGAACCCAACGGATAAAAGTTGGTATCAATGGAAAAGTTTTTTTGACTCAGTTTGGTGTAATGTCTGACCACATCCAATTCACTGGCTTGTGGCATCCCCAGTCGACTGCCTCGTTGGTAATTTTCTGGGATTAAATGACTGACGTCAACTTCGTCTGGAGACTGAGCCGTGGCCGTTCTGCCAGGCATGGATTTTTCAAAAATCAACATAGTTCAAACCTAAATCACTGACACTTCGGCCAGGTTAAAAATCATGATACAAAGAAACGTGGTAGTTTCTGCCAGGGGCATCCAATCCGGAGGCGTGTTCACGGTATTTTTTGTCAAAAATGTTTTCTACGCCCAGTCTTATTTGGCTGTTGATGCTGGGTCGCCACGTGAAGTGGGTATCATATACCACAAAGCCACCTGTGCCAAACGGATTGATGCGGGCATCACGTAAATCACGTGCGCTCAATCGGTTTTGGGTGTTTGCATAGCGAACTTGGGAGCGTATGTTCCATTGGCTGTTCAGGTCTTGTTGGTATCCAATGACACCAAAAGTGGGTGGGATGCGGTCAGCTGGGCCTTCTTCATCCTCGGATTTTTCTGTGCCATGGGTGTAGGTTAGGTTAGCGAATAAATGACCGCCGTTATTAAAGTAGTAGTTTAGTTCAGATTCAAGGCCATAAATATCGACTTCATTGATGTTTTGCGACTGTACAACATCAAGACCGTCTTCGGTTACTTCGCCGGTTTCAATCGAGGCAATCACATCTTTATAAGTGGATACAAAGGCAACGATTTCAGCTTGCCAACCATTGCCGGCGTGTTTATAGCCCAAATCAAAAGACAGCACAGATTCAGGGTCTAAATTGGGGTTAATGATGTTGAATCGATTGCCTGAACGTTCGCCTACTTGGCCTAAATCGAAAATATTAGGTGGTCTGAAGCCACGGCCGACATTGGCAAAAACACGATCCGCTTCATTGAACCTGTACAACCAACTGACATGCCAAGTCAGGTCAGTTAGGCTGAGTTGGTCATTGGCAATTGCTGGACTGTTGAGGTCGATGTCGTAATCACTATAGCGGCCGCCTACAGTGATTTCATGGTCATTGAAGTATTGGTGCCAGTCGGCATAAACGGCGATTTGGCGCATTGTTGACTGGTCTGGATAGCGTGAATCTCTGGGCACTTCAGTACCGTCGGATAAAACCCGCTGTCTGGCACTGGAAATGGTGTCTACATAAGTGTCAAATCCATACACCAATAGGCTGGTGTCGGTCAGGGCTTTGTTCCAGTCAGCTTGCATACTGAGCAATTCACTGTTGTTTTGTTCGGTGTCAGTGCGACTGCCTGACAGTGGTTGACTGAACCGGTTGTCAGTGATTTTTTGGTAGGCCAGATGAAAGTTAGCCATGTCATACCAGTCTGTCGCGTTGGCTGTGGTGTATTTTAGGTGTGAAAATAAACGTTCATTAGGGCGAAACTCATAGACCAAAGATTCAGGCTCGGTTTCACCAAAGCCGGCGACCAAGTTATCTACTCTGGGAGTGGCTGGCTGATGCGTATACTGTACATCAAACGTCCAATTAGAGAAGTCTGAGGTATTGATCACCCATTTATTATTCATTGACCTAGAGGTGTATGCGGTAAAAGGTATGGTTTGTCCGGATCCTGTGGTTCGTTGACCAATGTCTTGGTAACTGATACCTAGAGTTGAAGCTATTTTGTTGTTACCAAAATCGATGCTGGCGTTACTGATCCACTTCTCATCGGCGCTGTCCCAAGAGGTATACAACTGGCCGTTCAAGTCCCAATCTGAATGATAAAACTCAGGTGTATGAGTTAATACATTGACCACGCCACCCAAAGCATCCCCGCCATACAGCACAGAGGCTGGCCCTCTAACCACTTCAATTTGAGCAGTCATGAATGAATCAACCAAAGCCAGGTACTGATTGGGGGCATTGCGGAAAAAAGCGGTATTCAAGCGCATGCCATCAACCAAGTGGACATTTTGTGAGCCTTTTAAACCACGAATAATTGGTATGGCTTGACCGGGTGTTGTTTGTTGGATATAGACCCCTGATTCTTGACGCAATAAATCTGGCAGCAATGTATTGGGTTTGTTTTTAATTTCATCGCGGGTAACCACTGTTACAGCGGTGGCGCTGTCATTGGTTGAGGTGGCTGTTTTACTGGCAGTAACCTGTAAGGGAGCCAGTGATTCAATGTCCTGATCATCGGTATCGACAGCTTCATTGTTCGCCAGAGCAGCTGATGAAGCCAGAGCCAACAATATCATAGGTAAAAGTGGGTTTTGCTTCATTGGGTCGTATTCAGTCAAAGGCCGTGTAATTTACTATGGCTTTAACACATAATCAAGCCTCGACTATGAAAGGCAAAAAACACCTGGCTTTGCTTACTGGGTTGTTGCATTGAAGCTGCTCTGAGACAACAGCTATTAAGACCTATTTCATGAGACCAACTTCAATGCAATTCTCAAGATTTTTGTTGATACTTTTTCAATTCATTGACAGTTAAAACGTAGGCTTTCCGGGCGTTGTTGATGTTGTTGATAACGTCTTCAGTGTGCTTTTCAATGGCTGCCGCTTCTATTTTTTTACAGTAGTGACTGAATCCAGAGGCGCCAATATTGGCACCCGTAGATTTTAAGGTGTGAGCCAACTGCCTTGCTTGGGAAAAGTCTTTGGTTTGACGAAATGTGATTAATTGGTTCAGTAGGTTCGGTGATTCCTGTTGGAATAAGTCCAACAAGGCGTCTGTTTCATCACCCATAAAGGATTTGATTTCAGCCAAAGCACGGGTATTCAGCCATTTTGAATTGATGGTATCGTTGTTGGCATCATTTGTGTGGTTCTGAACTTGGGCTGGTTTCAGGCTTTTTTTTTGAGCCGCTAATGGGTCCCATTTTTTCAGGGTTTTTTCCAAGATGTATCGGTTCAAGGGTTTGGACATATAGTCGTCCATTCCAGCGTCTAAGCACTTTTCCTTGTCACCCAACATGGCGTTGGCAGTCATGGCAATGATAGGGGTGTGATTTAAATTGTTGTTTTTTTCATAATTACGAATTCTTTTGGTACAAAAATAACCATCCATAACTGGCATTTGACAGTCCATTAAAATCAAGCGATAGCGGGTTTTCTTGGCTTTGTTCAATGCCACCATGCCATTTTCAGCCACGTCAAATGGGAAGCCTATGTAATCAATCAGTTTTTGCGCTACTTTGAGGTTCACTTCATTGTCTTCAACCAATAAGATGGTTTCAGATATATCAGCCACGTCAGCAGGTTCTTTTTCAGGGTCACCGACTTCATCATCTTCGTCTTCTTGTGGGTCATTTACTTTGTATGTTTCATCTTGATTGACTTGTTCTTCATCCAGCTCTAATACCTCTTCCGGATAAAAACGTCGTTCAAATTCACCAATAATCAGTTCAATGTCTTTATCTGGGTGAACGACCTGGATGTTTTTATACTGTTTAACCCCGGCAATATGACCGCCATTGGTGATGGCACAGATCCATACGTCGTTCATTTCACCTTTTTCGACCAATATCAACATTTGTCGCAGGGTTTTTGCATTGGTATCAAAATCAATGAACAGCAATGTGGTTTTACCATCTTGGATGCCACGAGCTGCTTGGATCCGAGAAATGGCGTGTTGGTAATTAAGTGAGGTTTGTACCGGTAAGGCAGCACTCTCTAGGCCTGCTTGGATGCGTTTGAACAGAATAGGATTGGTGTTCAACAATATGGCCTGATGCTGATGTATTTCGGTGCCACCGTGCATGGTATCGCCAGCCGATTTACTGAAGGGAATTTCAAACCAAAAATTACTGCCCACGCCCAGTTTTGACTCCACTCCAATTTGGCCTTTTAACAGTTCAACAATTTTTTTACTGATTGCCAGGCCAAGTCCAGTACCGCCAAATTTCCTGGTTGAAGAGTTGTCGCCTTGCGTAAAGGCATTGAACAGTTTTTCAGTTTGGTCAGGTGAAATGCCAATACCTTGGTCTTTAACTGAAAAACGCACCAATTCTTTGGTGGTGAAGTTCTTAACTTTTTTAACGTCAACAACTATCCTGCCATGATCAGTGAATTTGATCGCGTTTGAAAGTATATTGGTTAAAATTTGTCTGACCCTGATGGGATCGCCGCGCAGTAATGGGCTGATTTGGTCATCGATATTAACACTGAGTTCCAGCCCTTTTCTTTCTGCTGTGGTGTTGAGGCTGTCTATAACTTCTTCTACCACTTTACGAACTTTTAAACCTGTGACTTCAGTGGTTAATTTGCCGGCCTCAACTTTTGAATAATCCAACAAATCATCTATCAATTTTTGCATCTGGGTGGCAGATGTATGTGCTGTGGTTAGGTAGTCTTTCTGAAACGCATTGAGTTCAGTGTCCATCACAATGTCAATCAACGGCACGATACCATTCAAAGGGGTTCTGATTTCGTGACTCATGGTGGCTAAAAATTCCATTTTTGCCATTTCTGCCGCTGACAAATCAACTTTTAAATTTTTAATCTGTTCTTTTAAAACTTTGGACTCATGGATGGCGTCTTCGGCTTTCTTGATTTGTTTGGCTAAACTGGGGTCCAATGGTTTATTCTTTTTCTTCTTTGGTTGCTCTTCAGCCAATAGTATGAACTTGGTGGAGACGATGAAAAAAGCCAGAATCAGAATACACAGTAAAACATACAGCAGTGGTTGAGCCAGCCCCAATTGATCAGCAGGTTGTAACAACAACACAGCCAAAAAACTCAGGATGGGCAATGCGGTGCTCGCTGCAGTTTTTTCTAAGTTTAAGTTGGTAAACAACAGCAGACCAGTTAACCAACTGATCGTTAAAGTGCTGATTAGGGCTACATGGGTTTGATCACTGAGCCAAAAGCTCAAGGCCAGCCAGATGCTGGCTCCCACAGGAACCATCCAGTTCACTTGATGCGCAAAATGTTCATCAAAACGATTTTTGATGACTGGTAATGTAAAGGACCAGCCAGCCAACAAAGTGACTACAAACAACAGCAAAGTAATTGGAAATTTGCCGCCTTCAATCCACCCTAGCAGCAACATATGCACAGCTAAAATGCATAATAACAACTTTTTATTTTTTAAATAAGCCATCCAAACCTACCCTCTTGATATTTTTTACTCTGATTATTTTGCTTATTCCGTTTGTAATCAATGCAGTTTTCAATGACACAAGGAACCCACTTAATAATATGATTGTAGCTAAATATTTAGCAGGTCGATAGTATTTTTTGGCGCCATTTTAAGTAAGCCACTAGGCTAAGGAAATTTGCAACTGGCATATTCCGCTTACTGCTTTCATTTAAGGTGTTAGTTTTTGAGCTAGGAACGCTTAACTTTTGCCAGTAATTGAGCCACTTTCTTTTTGGCAGCAGCAAAGGAAAACCATTGTTGAACATTGGCCAAGCCCCCTTGGGCCACTTGTTCCCACAATGACTTATCTTGATAAATCCTAATCACTTCAGCAGCGAACTCATTTGCATCATCGGCCATCAATACATCATGACCATGTTGGGTGTACATGCCCTCAACCGCCACCTTGGTACCGACCACCGGTTGACCATAACTCATACTCATATTGACTTTACCTTTGACCCCGGCTCCAAACCTGAGCGGTGCTACAGCTACACGGATGTTTTGCATAAAAGGTTCAATGTCTGCAACAAAACCATGGAACTCAATGTTTGGGTGCGCAGCTAATGCGCTGACTTGTTGGGGTGCTTTTGAACCAATGATATGTAGTTTTATGTCTGGTATTTGGTTACAGATGATGGGAAAAATATCTTTAACAAACCACAGAATGCCATCAACATTGGGTGTGTGTTGGTAGCCGCCAATGAACATGATGTCACGGCTGTTATCATAACCTTGATGCCCGCCATGGATGGCATGAATGTTGGACAAGACGGCCACTGGTAGGTCTGGTTTTTCTTCAGCCAATACTTGCTGTTCATAAGGGCTAACCACCAAAGTTAAATCACAGGCTTGGGCAATACCCAGTTCTTTTTGCTTGGTGATGGCAGCCGTTTTAAGGGCCTGGCTGTCCTGATCTAATTCGGCCATTCTGGTTTCGCGCAAATAATGCAGGTCAACCGTATCGAACCACAAGCTTGCTTGTGGACAGTATGATCTGATAACCGACATCAAAGGCTCAGCAACATAATAGCGACTGACAATCACGGTTTCAAAATACTGGCCTTTGGCTTTTAAATATTCCACTGCATTGTGGTATTTAGGGGCGTAAATGCACTCGACACCCAAACGCTGTAAATCCTTGGTGTAGCCGTCAAAATGTGCCATGTTTTCTGGCACAAAACTGACCTGATAACCCAAATCAATAAAGATTTGCATTAAGTTCAACATCCGTAAAGAGCCAGAGTCTTGGTCAGGGGTTGGAGTACAAGCATCAAAAATCAACACCCGTGGTGGTTGGTTTTGAAACCTGGCGATTTCGATGTCAGTATTGGGCGCAGGTTGCTGTTGTAATTCTGCTTGCCATTTTTGTAAGAATTTCTGTTGGTTGATGACTTGGTATTTTTTGGTGCCAGCAGTGAGGTCAGTACCTGATGACACGCCTTCAAAATGAATCACTTGGCTGTGTGGTTGGTAATACACTTTTTTACCCACTTGGCGCACCGCAAATGCCAAATCGGTGTCCTCGTAGTAGGCTGGTTTATAGCGTTGATCAAAGTGCCCAAGCGCATCAAACAGGTCTTTACTGATCATGATGCTGGCACCACTGATATAGCTTGCTTCTCGTAAATGCTGGTACTCAGGGGCGTCAGGTGAATCTAAACGACCGTAGTTCCAGCCCGAGGCATCATTGAATACAATACCACCGGCTTCTTGTAGTCGACCATCGGGGTACAGCAATTGGCTGCCAACTAAGCCGGCATCAGCCTGGGTTTCAAAGGTTAACAACAACTCATCTAACCAACCATCAAGCACTTCGGTGTCATTATTCAAAAACACCAGGTACTGTCCTTGGGCCAACTGGGCGCCAGTATTACATGACTCTATGAAGCCGCCATTTTCCGCTTGGCGGTGGTAGCTTATACCGGAGATGCTCTGGATTGATTGTGGGGTTTCATCGGTGGAACAGTCATCAATCACCAGCACTTCAAATGGGGTCTTGTCTGCTAACCGGGCCAAAGACTCTAAACAGTGGTAAGTGTGTTTAAAGTGGTTATAAACAGGCACAATTACGCTGACCACAGGCTTGGTGCTGGACTGGATAGATAAAGCCTGGTAGTTTTCAGCCACTTGGTGGGCGGTAACAGTTGGTTTGACCACAGGCTTTTTCAGCTTGTTTTTAGTCATGGCTGCAGTTTGTTTTATGCCACGGGTGCGCAAACTGTTAAGACCTCTTTTTACTAAGCCTTTGGCCTGTGACAAGCGAAAACGCAGCGCATTTCTCTTGTGTCGAGCATAGGTGGTGAATCGCCGCAAGGGTTTGGTGACCCGCCACGAACGGCTGCTTTTGATTTGCTCAATGGTGGTTTGTGAATGTTCCAAAGCCAGTTGAGCAGCATGCAGTGTTTGGTTCAATTGAGCCTTTTCTTCGGTTAATTGGTCTCTTAATTGCAAGGCCTCAGCTAGCTCACTATTGACGAGATCAAGCTGGTTTTTGACTTTGTTTAAGCTTTGTTTTAACTCGTTGGACTCTGTTTTATGGGCAGCAGTTTGTGCTGACAGTGTGTCGGTTAATTTGTTAATTTCTTGGCGTTCTAACTCCAAGTTATGGGTTAAATGTTGGGCTTGTTCAGTGAGCTCTTTCGCCCAAGCCACTTTGTTTTGTAAATCTTCGGCGGTTTGTTTTAATTGGCTGTCTAGCTGATGTTTGGCTTGTTGCTCAATTTGTAAACGCTGTACCATAGGTTGAGGAGACAACAAGCCTTGGGTTTGGTAATGTCTCTGCTTATAATCAGGGATGTCAATTAGCTCAGCCATGGCCATTTTATTTTGCGTTGGCGTCATCAGTTGGGTGTTGAGTGCACCTTGGTGCAGTTCAAGCAGTTGTTCAGGGTTGGCTTGTAGTGCTTTAATATGTTCAGCCAACAGTTTGGCATCGGGTTTTATTAACAGACCATTTTTCCCGGTTTTGATGCGGGTTTTTAAAGCGCCAACTGCGTGTGCCAATACCGGGATGCCAGCCATCAGCAGCTCGCTTAAGGTGTAACTGAAGGTTTCAGCGGTGACTGAGGTCAGCAGCGCCAGTTGTGGGTTAATTTGTTGTAATTGTTCGGCCAACTCAGCATGGTCATAGTCAGGTATGACTTGGGTGTTGGTAAATGGGGTAAATAACTGACTGTCCGTGCCGGCACCTAACAGCACGAACTGAATACTGCTGTCATCGACCAATGCCTGAATGCACTGCAACAATATCTGTTGCCCTTTGGGAGGACTGATTCTGCCCAATACCAAAACTTTAAATGGCTCATTATTGGCTTGGTAGTTGATGGGCTTTATTGTTTGGGTGGCATGCGCAATGATTTGTGTTTTTCTGAATGCTGAAGCATGTGGTAATTTCAGGTGGTTCAGTTTAACTGATTCATCAGGTGCGATGATTTGGACATTGTCTTGTTCAAGCAGTTGATTGTGTGTATGTTGCCACACCGTTAATTGGCTGAGGGTTATTGGCCCGAAAGGTTCATCCGATGAATTTTCCAGTGCTTGTTTTACGTCTGCATCACTGATTTGGGTAACATCTAACTGCGCATTTAAACTCGGCCAGTGAGGAAAGTAATCATGCAATACCCGCAACGTGGGCAAGCCAGTACCTAAACAATCCATGGCATGTCCAATCAGCGATGATACCACCATCAACTGAATGTCCCAATGCCTGATGATGGATTGCAGTATTTGTTGGTATTGTGGTTGTTGTACAGTCGTGATTTTTATTGGTGCACTTAAATGAAAGGCTGCCAATTGCATGCCTTCGGTGTGTTGCCAATTCAGTTTGAATTGCTCTCCTTGTTGTTGTCGGAAAAACTCACCTTGACTGCTGAGTACCAAATGGTGCATTTCGTCATGACTGTGGATGAAGTCATTGACCCATTGGTGTACACCGCCCCCCCAGTCCATGACAATATGTAATGCGGTGGGTTTATCGTCCAGTCCTGGGTAAGCACTGGTGTCAGGCAGGGTCTTGAGCTGCTCAAGCTGTATTTGTAATTCAGCCAAAGGGTGTGCTGGCAAAGGCCGTTGGTCACCTATATTTGGAGACTCAGGCGGTAACAACATTTCAGTGGTTGGGGCCGTATCTACCAATAGGTTGTTGACCGCATAAGTGGTGTTGTTTTGTTTTAAAACCGCTACATTACGCACCGCAAAACAGTTTGGGTTGCTGTTGGTGGAGATAAAATATTGCGCTGTTTGTAACAGATAAATGACTGAGTCCAACTGTGTCAAGGTAGCCTTGATTGGGTGGCTTATTATGGGTGATAGCTGATATAACTGGATAGCCAGGGCGCTGATGTGTTGAATCTCAGCATCTTCAAACATGGGCTGTAGCAACCTGGTTTGCCAGTACGGTGGCAATTCTGCTTGGGCATTCACCACCACCACTGGATGGTCGTCTTTAATCAGGTCTTGTAAAAGTTGAATGAATGGTTCGTCCACCACCTTACTGGTGCTGTGTATCTCAAACCCAGTGTGTTGGTTTTTTGAGCTGTTGTAGTAAGCTGTGTGAACAAATTTAAACATCCGCGCATTCTACCAAAATTCAATGATTGAGGTGTTGATAAAATAAATTCTGCAGTAGGTAAAAAAAAGCCCCGCAATCAGGCAGGGCTCAACTTTTAGTTATTGTGCTGTATCAGCGGAACATCTCTTTGGGCAGTGATTCTTGCTTATAACCTTTGGGGATACTGAAAACTTCGGCGCTTAAAGCATCGTTACTGACAGCAGTTAAGTAGGCTTTTTCTTTGCCTTGTTCATAGTAAACCGGCAAAACTTCTCCTACAGCGGCAAAATTAAATCCTTGGTTTTGGCCAAACTGGGAAGCCATTTTTTCCGCAATTTTCATGAACTCTTGGATGGCGGCATAGTCTGTGGCTTTCACACCCAAGTCTTGGAAATCAGCCACACAAAAGTCACCATTGTGTTTGCCATCAAGGGTTTGAACCACAACTTCACAGTCGAAACCATTGTAGCTGGAAGTATCACCCGTTTTTTTATACTTGGGCATGGCCGCTTGTTTAGGCATTTGATTTTGGATCATGGATTTCATCATGCCACGCATTTGCTCGCGTTGTGAGGCAGGCATTTGCGCCAGCTGTTCTTCAAGCATGCGATCAACCATACTTGCAACATCACCTAAAGCAGCGATTTCTTTTTCACCAAACACCATATAGCTTTTGTCTTCGTGATTGATGACCGTGAAAGCATTTTGTTTGGTGTTAAACACCAATGCAATATTGACGTCGCTGTCGTTGGTAATTTTGGCCATACCGTCACTTAAGTACATTTTACTGTTTTCCTGACCGCTGGCATTGTTGTAGGTTAGTGTTGTGTCGGCATACACTGCACCACTGAACATAGCTGCTGCCAAAACAATCGCTTTGCTGGTTTTTTGTGCTGTTGTTTTAACATGTGAATTGAATTTCATGTGTGCTCCTTGGTTAATTGCAAAATGAGCATTGTAAGCATAAAGGTTTAATCTCATGTTAATATGCGGTCATTATTTTTGTGAACTCAGTCATACATTCAGGTGGCAAAAACTCAATTGGCGAAAAAGAAACGACCAAACAAGCGTCTAAAACCATTTTTAATCAAGGCTTTTATCTTTTTTGTTGGCCTTTTATCAGGTTTGTTTGTGCCTTGGTATTTCTATATCAATTACATCACTGACACCATCGTTCAAGATCGGTGGGATATTCCGTCGGTGGTTTATGCCCGAACACTGGAACTGTACCAAGGACAGCAATTATCGCCTGAGGCTTTGACCTTTGAGTTGGACTTATTGGGCTATCAAACCACCGCTGCAAGTCCTAAACCCGGACAATATAAGTTTCAGGACAATGAATACTGGATTCAAACCAAGGGCTTTGATTTACCAGATGAAAGCACCCAGCCACAGATAATTAAGTTGACATTAAACCAGCAGAAAATCCAATCCATAACACCGCAATTGGCCAGATTGGAACCACCCATCATAGGCCGTTTTTTTACCACTGACTTTGAAAACCGGCTGCCAATTAAGCTCAGTGCCATCCCAGAAACCATGGTCAAGGGCTTGCAGGCAGTGGAAGACCGGGGTTTTAAAAACCACCATGGTGTCTCTTGGTTCGGCATCTTGCGAGCTGCAGTGAAAAACTTGTTGGCCGGTGAGGTGGTTCAAGGCGGCAGCACCATCACTCAACAGCTGGTTAAAAATAAACTGCATTACAACCAAGCCAGTTATTTACGCAAGTTACATGAAGCCTTGGCGGCCACCCTCCTGGAGTCAAAGCTCAGCAAAGCAGAAATTCTGGAATCCTATTTCAATGAAGTGTATTGGGGACAAGACGGTAAAGTTGCTGTGCATGGGGTGGTTGAGGCGGCACAGTATTACTTTGCCAAACCGGTTGAACGCCTATCGATTGCTGAACAGGCGTTGCTGATTGGCATTGTAAAAGGACCGTCTTGGTACAACCCGTATCGTCAAACCAAGCGAGCTTTGTTGCGAAGAGATGTGGTGCTGAACAGTTGGTTGGAAACTGGGGTGATCGACAAAACACAACACCAAGCAGCAAAAAATTCGGCGCTAGGACTGTCTAAAAGCAGGCAGTTAAAAACCGACTTTGATGATTATATGGACGTGGTAAAGGCGCAAATTAAGCAGCAGTTTTCATTGTCTGATTTACGCAGTAATGGTTTGCGCGTATTTACCGCGATGGACCCATTCATTCAGTATAAAACCACTCAAACAGCCAGGATGACCAGTGATTGGCTGAATGATGAAGTTGAAAGTGCCATTTTGGTCAGTGGTGCTCAAAGCGGTGAATTGTTGGCTGTTTCAGGTTCCAAGAGCGCCACTTCGCATTACAACCGTGCCTTATTGGCCAAGCGTCAAATTGGTTCACTGATAAAACCTTTGGTGTATTTGGCAGGTTTGGAGCTGTTACCTGATTTCAGTTTGGACAGCACTTTGAACGATGTCCCCATCAGTCTTAAAACCGCTGATAATAAAACTTGGCAGCCGAATAATTGGGACAGAAAAAGTATGGGCGCTGTCAGTGCAGAAGATGCTTTGGTCTATTCGCGTAACCAAGCCACTGTGGACTTGGGGCTTAGGATAAAACTGTCTCGATTCATTGGGTTTTTAGAAAAGTTGGGCTTACAAGTGCAGCGCAACACCCACCCATCGTTGTTTTTGGGCGCCATTGAATTGACCCCGTTTGAAGTACAGAACCTGTTTGGGCTGTTCGCCTCTCGCGGCGCCAACCAGTCCATCAATGCCATCAGGTATGTCACAGATAAAAACAATAAAATACTCAGTCGTGCAAAACAAATGACCGAGCATTCATTAACCACAGCCCATATCGATCGCATCAACCAAGCGCTTAATCAAGTCACAGTGCGTGGTACAGGCAGAAAACTCAGCCAAACATTTCAACTACCAGGTCCTTTATTCGGTAAAACGGGCAGCACCAACCAAGGAAAAGACAGCTGGTATGTTGGTTTTAATCACGCCTATTTAGCCACAGTTTGGGTGGGACGGGATGACAATCAAGCAACCGCCTATACCGGCAGCAGCGGCGCTTTGATTTTATGGGGCCATTTGTTTAATAACCTTTGAAAAGTGACCGCAACCAATGATCAGTAACACCTCATTAACCCTTAGGAAGAACCTAGGGTTGTCGGTTTTAACCGACCTAAACTTGCAAGAGCTGAAATTGGCTGAACTGAGGTTTATACCCAAGTAACACGGTATTTTGACTTAAACAATTCCTGTCATTCACTGCTTGAAAAAGGTCGAATAAATTCGACAACCCTAACGAAGCACTTAGGGTTGTCGGTTTCAAACGACCTAAAATTGCAAGATTTGAAATTGGCTGAACTGAGGTTTATACCCAAGTAACACGGTATTTTGACTTAAACAATTCCTGTCATTCACTGCTTG
>CANNAM010000003.1 GCA_947502595.1 uncultured Marinicella sp.
CGTTGACGTTGGGAGATTGCCACAGTCGCTTCGCTCCTTCTCAATGACATGCTTATTTTGGTCAATGACTGGGACAGGGATTGCGTTCTTATTTTGGTCAATGACTGGGACAGGGATTGCGTTGGCGTTAGGAGATTCTTCAGTCGCTGTCGCTCCATCTGAATGACAGAAACCCTGTCATCTTGAGCGCAGCGGAGCGCAATTGAAAGACCTCCCTATGAGTAGCTCACTGAGTCTGTAGAAGTGGTTATGCAGAATTAAAAGACCTGATTACTGAACATCTTGCACAATCACCACTTCTGCATAAAAAGTGATGTTGTGCTGGGCACACAAAGTTTTGATTTGCTCAATGCTGACATCTTTCAGCTTGACTGTTTCACCTGATTTCATCAGCAGCACTGGACAGGTGCCGTTGTCCACGGTCCACACTTCAACTTTTTCCACTTCATGCCAAGGGTAATTGACCACATTTCGATTCACTTGTGAATAGGCTGCAAAGCCAAAAGGGGTAATGAATGTTTTGGGGTTTTTGTTGGGGAAAAACCTGAGCTTAATGATGTTGATGATCAAGATGATTGGAATCAAGATGACCATCACAATCAAAATAGGTATCATCACAATCAGCAACAAAACAAATGGAATCCAGCTGAGTGGCTTGCGCCGATTCGGCATGTTGCTGAGGATAATTTGGGCTAGTTTCATGCTGTCTCCAACGTCATTGGGCCACACCCAACAAAGCTTTGGTTTCTAAAAATTCTTCGAAGCCCTGCGCCCCCCGTTCCCGACCATTGCCGGAATGTTTGTAACCACCGAACGGTGCCGTACGATCCATTTGTGCCCCATTGAGGTGAATCATACCCGCACGCAATTGATTGGCCACCCGATTAACCGCATCAGGATTCGCCCCTGAAACATAACCCGATAATCCATAATCATTGGCATTGGCCATTTGTATTGCTTGTTCCTCTGTATCATAGGGCAACAAACACAGGACAGGGCCAAATATTTCACGTTGGGCAATCTGCATGTCATTTTTGACCTGTGTAAAAGCCGTAGGTTGCACATAATACCCGGTGTCTAACTGTGCAGGTTTACCCAAACCGCCAGTCAGCACTTGCGCGCCTTCATCGATGCCTTGTTGAATCAAGTCTTGAATGCGCTGCCACTGCTGCTTAGACACCACCGGTCCCAGGAAGGTGTTTTCCGCTTGTGGGTCGCCAACAGTGAGTTTTTCCATCGCAGTTTTCACCACTGCTTCGGCTTCTGCCAAGCGGTCCTGAGGGATGAACATTCTTGAGGGTGCATTACAGTTTTGACCTGAATTGACACACATGGTTTTAACCCCACCGGCCACCGCTTTTGCAAAAGCCTCTGTGGACAAGTCAGCCAAGATGATGTTGGCGGATTTGCCGCCCAATTCTTGGGTCACACGCTTGATGCTGGGAGCGGCATCCTTGGCCACCGCTATACCGGCATTGGTCGAGCCAGTGAATGACACCATTTGGATGTCCGGGTGAGATGAAATGGCCGAACCAACAACCGGGCCATCACCATTGATCATATTAACCACACCTTTTGGCACACCGGCATCATGTAAAACCTGCATCAACAAATAAGCAGAAAAAGGTGCTTCCTCGGACGGTTTCCAAACCACGGTACATCCAGTGGCCAAGGCTGGCGCTAATTTACAACCAATTTGATTGACTGGCCAATTCCATGGAGTGATGAAGCCACACACACCAATGGGCTCTTTATGAATCATCGCCGTGTCTTGTTTAAATTCAAATTCAAAGTCCTCGAGAATGTCGATGGCAGATTTGAAATGCAGGTAACCCGAAGCGGCTTGATTGGACTCGCTGAGCCATTTCGGCGCGCCCATCTCGGCGGTGATGGCAGCAGCAATCTCGCTGGACTTTTTCTTGTATTCAGCAGCAATCGCTTTGAGTAATTCCAATCGTTCTTGCCGCGAGGTTTGAGAGAAAGTTTTGAAAGCCGTTTGGGCGGCTTTTACGGCTGTATCCACATCGGCAGCGGTGCCCATAGAAATTTGCCCAACCACTTGTTCAGTGGCAGGATTGATTACATCAGTGGTGCTTCTGTTGGTGGGTTCTACCCATTGGCCATCAAGGTAAAAATTGGTGTATTTGCGCATCTCAGTCACTTCGTTCGGAACAACTATATATGTGGCTACTTTTTAAGCAGATTCAAGTTCTGCTACAAAAAAACAGCTGAAATTAAGTGACAATGTGCTGAATATACTTACCTGGTCAGGCCATTATTCACACGTTTGTCGCCACTTGGTTAATCAAGTCAACTTAAGTCCGCAGCTGTTTTCAGTCTATGTTCGCCTAACAGTCTTATCCAAGCATGAGTTAACACAGTTTTCATGGCCATGACCGCCACAGCCATCAGCCACCGTTTGATAAATATCAACTTTAAGGCACTCCTTATAAGTGGCCATTTGAAAAATTCGCAGACACCCCCATTTCTATGCCAATCTACATATTTAATTGGAAATTATGAACTTTAATAAACTAACCACCAATTTCCAGCAAGCACTGAACGAAGCACAATCCATCGCAGTTGGCAAAGACCACAATGTGATTGAATCAGCCCATGTTTTAGCGGCCTTACTGGATCAAGAAAATTCGTCAATGAAACATGTATTGATGAAAGCCGGTGTCAACGTCAATCAACTGCGCAAAAGCGTCGATGAAACCATCGAAATGATGCCAGTAATTGGTAACAACACAGGGCAGGTGAACTTATCTAACAACTTGGTTAAAGTGATGAACTTGGCCGATAAGCTGGCGCAAGAACGTGAAGATCAGTACATTGCCAGCGAGCTGTTTGCACTGGCCTTACTGGATTCCAGCGACACCACAGCACAGCTGCTAAAAAAAGCCGGTGCCCAACGAGATACAGTGGCGCAAACCATTGATGACATCAGGGGTGACAGCAAGGTGAATGACCAAGGGGCAGAAGAAAACCGCCAAGCTTTGGAAAAATACACCATTGATTTAACTGCCAGAGCGGCACAATCTAAGATGGACCCCATCATTGGACGTGACGCTGAAATCAGGCGCACCATTCAAATATTACAACGGCGCACCAAAAACAACCCGGTGATCATCGGTGAACCCGGCGTCGGTAAAACCGCGATTGTTGAAGGGTTGGCCCAACGCATCGTCAACAACGAAGTTCCGGAAGGCGTGAAAGGCAAACGTTTGTTGTCATTGGACTTGGGTGCTTTGATTGCTGGTGCCAAATACCGCGGTGAATTTGAAGAGCGTTTAAAAGCCTTGTTGAACGATTTGAGCAAGCAAGAAGGCCAGGTGATTTTATTCATTGATGAATTGCACACCTTGGTTGGCGCTGGTGCTGCCGAAGGTGCGATGGATGCCGGTAATATGTTGAAACCCGCTTTGGCCCGTGGCGAATTACATTGTATTGGTGCCACCACTTTGGATGAGTACCGTCAGTACATTGAAAAAGACAAGGCCTTAGAACGCCGCTTCCAAAAAGTCATGGTTGAAGAACCTTCAGTTGAAGACACCATCGCCATATTACGTGGCTTGAATGAACGCTATGAAGTACATCATGCGGTTGAAATCACTGACCCGGCCATCATAGCGGCAGCCACTTTATCACACCGTTACATCACTGATCGGAATTTGCCTGATAAAGCCATTGACCTGATGGATGAGGCGGCCAGTCGCATTCGCATGGAAATTGATTCTAAACCAGATAAGCTGGATAAACTGGACCGCAAGTTGATTCAGCTAAAAATGGAGCGTGAATCATTGCTGCGTGAAAAAGACAAAGCATCGAAAAAACGCAAAACTGAATTGGAAAATCAAATTGAGGTGATGGAACGTGAATATTCGGATTTAGAAGAAATCTGGAACAGCGAAAAAGCGGCTGTACAAGGCACTACACACCTTAAAGAAGAACTGGAAGAAGCCAAAGCAGCGTTTGAAATGGCTAAACGCAATGGTGATTTGGCCAAGATGTCTGAATTACAGTACGGCAGGATTCCAGAACTTGAAAAACAAATTGCCCAAGCCACTGAAGTTGATATGAGCACTTTCAAGTTGCTCAGGAACAAAGTAACTGAAACTGAAATCGCGGAAATCGTCTCCATGTGGACTGGCATCCCAGTGACCAAAATGATGGAAGGTGAGAAGCAGAAACTATTACAAATGGAATCAGTAATCCACAAGCGTTTGATTGGCCAAGAAGAAGCCGTTAAGTCGGTGGCCGATGCCATCAGACGTTCACGTTCTGGTTTGGCCGACCCCAACCGACCGATTGGTTCGTTCATGTTTTTAGGCCCCACCGGTGTGGGTAAAACAGAATTGTGTAAAGCTTTGGCTGAATTCATGTTCGATACCGAAGATTCAATCATCCGCTTGGACATGTCTGAATTCATGGAAAAACACTCTGTGGCCAGACTGATTGGCGCACCTCCAGGCTATGTGGGCTATGACCAAGGCGGCTATTTAACCGAAGCAGTAAGGCGCAAACCCTACTCCTTGATTCTGTTAGATGAAGTTGAAAAAGCCCATCCTGATGTGTTCAATGTGTTGTTACAAGTACTGGATGATGGGCGTTTGACCGATGGCCAAGGGCGCACGGTTGATTTTAAAAACACCGTGATCATCATGACTTCGAATTTAGGCTCGGATTTAATTCAGGCCAAAATCAACGACCCCTACAAAGAAATCAAAGATTCGGTGATGACTGTGGTCGGGCAACATTTCAGGCCAGAGTTCATCAACCGCGTGGATGACATTGTGGTGTTCCACCCATTGAAACAAGAACACATCCGTCTGATTGCGAAGATTCAAATCAACAAAGTCAAAAAACGCTTGGCAGCCCGTGATTTGCTCTTAGAAATCAGCGATGATGCTTTGGACTTTTTAGGTAATGTGGGCTTTGATCCTGTGTATGGTGCCAGACCTCTGAAACGGGCCATTCAAGATGAGCTGGAAAATCCCTTGGCCTCGCGTTTATTGGCCGGTGATTTTGCCCCTGGCAGTGTGATTCAAGTTAAATTAACTGATCATCAACTTGAATTCACCAACCAAAAGCCCCACTAAGGGACGAAATTAACCTGGGTGGTCAAAATTACTGGCCACCCAATTTTACTGCCATCGTTAAGGAATTGATGTTGTTATGCCTATTTATGAATACCAGTGCCAAGATTGTGGTCACGAATTAGAAAAATTACAACGCATGTCAGATGCACCATTAACAGATTGCCCTGCATGCAATCAAGCTACACTAATGAAAAAAGTCTCAGCCGCAGGATTCAGGTTGAAAGGCACCGGCTGGTATGCCACTGATTTTAAAAACAAACAAAAAGCCGCCGAAGGGAAAACCACGCCAAGCAGCAACACCATAAAAAGCCCCACGCCGAAGCAATAAGTGGTCATTTCGCTGGAGCTTAAAATTGGTATTTTAAAGCGCACAGTCCAGCCACCACATTATTGAGCACAACTGAAAGACCTAATGACAGTATTAAATTCAATGATTCTGAATGACAGAACCACCTGTCATCTTGAGCGCAGCGGAGCGCAGTCGAAAGATCTTGGTTGGTTTGGGGATTGCGTTGGCATTGGGAGATTGCCACAGTCGCTTCGCTCCTTCGCAATGACATGCTTTTTTTAGTTTCTCCCTGAATGACAGTACACTCTGTCATCTTGAGTGCAGCGGAGCGCAGTCGAAAGATCTCAGGCGGGGTTGATGATTGCGTTGGCGTTGGGAGATTGCCACAGTCGCTTCGCTCCTTCGTAATGACATGCTTTTTTATCATTGAGCAACGTTATGTCTACGAAGACTACTTGTAGGAATTTTCTTACAAACAATTCAGAAACTATGGACAGCATCGTTGCGTACTTACTGGCAAAATAGCAAGCAAGGACACAGCAACTGGAATTGCCAGGTTGAAAGACCACCGCAGGAATCGCACAGGATGAATCAGGCGTTTGATTCAATTGGTTGTTAACAAGGAGTAATGATCAGGTACAGGATGTGCCAAACTCGGGAACAGGGACCAGAGGGTTCAGTGTTTGGGACCTTCGCAAATTAACCGCTGCCGTTAAGGTGGCGGTTTTTTTTGCCGGTAAATTGGCCACCATGCAGCCCTTTTTTTCGATTAGAATACCCCCATGCGGGCCATATTATTTCAATTCATAGTTAAAATCACCAGTTGGATGTCTTTAAAAACGGCACATCGCTGGGCCACTTTCACGGCCCAAATGATTTGGCGTTGGTCAGAAAAACAACGGCGCATCACCACCACCAACATTCGCCTGTGCTACCCGCAATTACCTGCAGCGGCACAACAGACCTTGGCCAAAGACTGCCTGATAGAAACCATCAAATCGATGTTTGAACTGGGTAAAATTTGGCAGCAAAAACCACATACCAAGCAAGCATTGATTAACAACATACATGGCTTGGACGTATTCAAAGCCGCGCTGAACAAAGACCAAGGCCTGTTACTGGCAGCACCACATTTTGGCAACTGGGAGGTGTTGAACTTGTGGTTGTCGCAAAACCCTGGCTTTGCTTTTTTATACAAGCCACCAACCGATAAAAAAATTGAAGCACTGCTGTTAAAATACCGCGGCCAAGGTGGGGCTAATCAAATCACCGCCGATGCCAAAGGGGTCAGAAAAGTATTTTCAGTGCTGAAAAACAAGCACATTTTGGCCATTTTGCCAGACCAACAACCTAAAAATGGGCAAGGTATGTTTGCTCCATTTATGGGGCAAAACGCCTACACCATGACTTTGTTTTCTAAGATAGCTATAAAGACCAAAGTTCCGGTCGTATTTGCCGTGGCCGAGCGCCTGCCTGATGGCCAAGGATTTGATTTACATTTTAAAGCCGCCCCAGCAGAGATCTATCAAGAACTCAAATCGTCGGTGCAAAGTGTCAATCAGATAATTGCAGAAATGGTGGCCATTAATCCCAGCCAATACCAATGGACTTACAAGCGCTTCAGCATCCAGGCAGATGGCTCAAAACCTTATAAACCAACAACATAAAACAACTGTTTAACCGCCCAACATTGTATGTTGGGCGGTTAAACTGATGCTGGTTTAATACTCAGTCTTCAATCGGTGGAATCAAATTGGTGATGGGTAAATTACTGCGGCTCCAAGTGGCACCTGGGCGCAAGCTGGCTGGCACATTGACATTGTACTCATCAATAACACCAGTGCGCTGATCATCTAAATTGAATGTTGCCGTACCCACTTCATGACTGAAAGGCGTTACCCTGGGGCAATGCAAACAGAATGATTCGGTGTAAGCCACTCGCAATGTACTGCCATCATTGGCACCCCAAGCATTGGTCCAATAAGGCTCACCACTGGCATCATACAAATAAGTAACAATCCCTCTGGCATCACCGATGGTAGAAATGGACTCACCCCAACCAGATTGGCTGGCGTTATACCAAAAGCCGGTGTGCATATTAGTGGTTGGTGGCGCACCCAAGGGTTGTTGGATTAATTTTTCTGCGCTGAGTTGACCGTTGACCTTTCTGACCTGAATCACCTGCCCTTCATTGAGCACTGTGGTGTTAGACCAGCCTACCATTTCAGCTTGCTGATTGGCCGGATTAAAGCCACCGGGGTAATACACTTTGTGCAGCGTGTTGTAGTACTGGTCATGACTGGCATCTTCTTCACCAGTGATGTACCAAATGGGGGATCGATCTGGCAAGCCAGTGTAACTGACAAAAGTTAACCGCTGTTTATTGATGAAATGTAAATCATGACCATTGCCTGAACGGTCTGGGTTGTACCAAATACCATTTTTCGGCTGAATGCTGTTGTCGTTATTCACTGCACAATTGGTGACCACATTACACTGGCCGTTGTGGCCAATGGTTTTGCTCAGAATGGCTGCTTGCCCAGCATTGAAGCCTTCATCAAAAACAGAGGCTTCATGGTTGATACTGAATTCAGTTCCACAAGTGGCGTCTGTAGCAATTGCAAACTCCAAGTTGCGGTGTACTGATTGGTCAACTGCTAAATCACCTAAGGCCAAAACTGGGGTTTCTAAAACCACGAAATCAGCACCGGAAGATTGTGGCTGATGGTTTTTGTTGAAGGTACACACTGCATCAGTGGTGTTGATGCTGTTGGCCGTGTTACAAGCATAGGTTAAACCATCAGTCGCAGCGGCATTTTGCATGCCAGTGGTTGAGGTTTGGCCACTGAAACCTGTACCGGCATATTGGAACACCCATTGTGAGGTTGCTGGGTATAAAATGGCTTGTACATCAATACTTTCAACTAGCTGGGTGGTTTCCCACAAATCAGCACCTTGCCACAAAAACACTTCACAGGCCAAATCAGTACCAGTTTCTGCAGTCCTTGGACAAACAGCAAAAGATTGGTGGTAAAAAGTTGATTGTTTCAAATCATCATGCATGGGGGCAATGCGTGCACCCTCAATGTCTCTGGCAGGTGCTGCGGGTAATGGACACTCATTGCCCCAGGCATCACCTTTGGCGGTGCTGCTGGTACTGAAATAACCATTGGAAGAAGCCCGCAATTGACTGATGCTTTGACCATAGTGATCAAAAGCTTGCGACAACTGGATCAACACAGAACCCTCGTCATCAGCAGGGTAATTAGGGTTACCCGCAGATTCCCATGCTTTCAATGTACCGGTACTGCTGATGTCAATAAAAGTACGGTCACAACTGCTGACGGTGTTGCCATAATTATCGCCGCTGCCGCCGGTCAATGCGCTGCGACTTTTACCCAATGCCAAATAAGCACTGGTGGCTGGCTGTGTGCCCACATTTTTGGCTTCCAATAAAGTCGACCAACGCTCACCTGGGTCAATCACGTTGTCATTGTTGCCACACACTTGGTCTAAATTTTCACGGATATTAACCACTTGTTGCAACTGCACCTCAGCACCTGTCACCACCACCGCTTGGGATGCAACGCCTTGACAACCCGATGAATCCTTCACGGTTAGATTGATGTTGCCCACATACGCTTGGCTGTATCGAACTTGGATCGTAGATCCAGTACCGTCAACTTCACCATCTGCATTGATGTCCCATGCATAGCTGTAATCACCTGAACCATCACTGACCTGCGAACTGAAAGCCAGTAAATCACCGACGGCGTTGGATGAATTATTGATGATATTGACACTGGGTGCTTCACAACCGCCAGTACCTTGCAAGGTTTCCTGACCGGTGTTATTCGGGTCTAACCAGTCTTTCATTCTGGATTGCGCGTTGCTGCCACTGTCCCATGAATAATTTAGGCGGCCATACCAGTCATCACGGTCATTGCCGCAAGCGGCATAACCGCCATGTAATTGACCAACAAATAATTTATCTGAGTTCCATAAACCCGAACCAGATGAGCCACCTTCTGTCGTACCTAAGTCCCAATCAGCAACCCTTAAGTGTGTGCCTGTGCCACGAAATGTAGACAAATAACCAGTAACACTTAAGGCATCATGCTCAAAACTGATGCGTTTGGCATGACCTGATGGGTGATGAATAGCTACTGCACTGTCAGGTGCAATGTCACGGCGATCCCAACCCGAATATTCAAGCTCATAACTGGCATTAGGCACCCGATTTAATTGAACCAAAGCAAAATCACTGAGTGGGTTGCTGGCCAAGTAAGCAGCGCCAGATTGTCGGTGGTTAAAGCCACTGGTAGATATTTGCATGCCACTTTGGGCAGAACCTGGGGCCCTACAAGTCAATGATTGGTAGTTCCAAGTCAACGCAATGGAAGCTGCCACACTCTGTCTGTCTGACAGTGGTTTTTGCCCATTTTCATCTGAGTAACCACAATGGTCTGCCGTTGAAAACAAGGGGGTTCCATCTTTTGCTGTGTTGTTTAATAACTGACCAGTACAAAGAAAACCACCACTGGCTGTAGAAAAAGTGTACCTGCCAACTGATTTGACCTGTGCCTGCCAATCATCGGCTTCTGAACAAGCCACATCAACATTACAACTGCCACTCTTATTGATGTAGGAAGGTTCAATCCAGTGACGATAGAAACCCCTGGATACACTATTCAATTTAAAGGACAAATACGGTTTTTCTTGGTCGCTGACTGTGATGCGAATAATCATGTGATCAGCCGGTACATCGCCAACCCAGAAAAAACCATGTTTTTGGTTGTAACTGCCATCATAAGGCCCACGCACGATGCTGTGGTCATCTGTCAGCACCCACAATTCAGCCGATGGCGGTAAGAAAAAGTCTTCCATCCCTGCATTTAAGCTGGTGGCATTTTTGGCAAACAATCGCAGGGTATATTCCCAACTACCATCAGTCAATTGTTCCCACTGCCCTGACTGGCTGTTGCCTTTGCTGTGGTAAATATCCTTTACAACTGTGTTAACAGCATACTTTAAAGGCGCGCCTTTGGCAGCAATGGCTTGGTTCTTCTCGGCAATGGCATCAATGGCGGGCAAATAATAAGTGTCGCCCTTCATTTGTGCTTGTGCCGTTGTGATTGATGTAGCACCAACTAAACTCAAAATTAATAGTATGCATCTCATGTTATTCACCTGTTTCATTCAACTATGACTTGGTTTCCTTAAGCACCAGGGCTTTGTGGCCACTCTGCTCAAGCTGTCTTTTTTGTTTGTCCGCTTCACGGCTGGAGTCAAATGGTCCAACCCGTACCCGATGCCACTGGGTGCCATTGACGTCGATTGACTGGATGTAGGCAATTTGGCCTGAGAAAGCAATTTTGGCTTTCAGTTCTTCCGCATCGGATTGATTTTTGAATGAGGCAACTTGCAACACATAAGTATATTCCTTGCTGTTGCGGGCCGCCTGTTGCTCCAATTCTTCTTTCGGAATCACCACTTCCATCTCTGGCAACACCGAATAAAAATCATAATCAGGTTTTTGTTTACTGAGGTCTTTACTGACATCTTCAACCGGTTGAACCACTTCTTTATCCGCACCTGGTACCGGCGTTTGTTTGTTTTGTATGGGTTCTGGAACCCAACCTTGCACATAAATAAATACCGCCAACAATAACCCTGAGAGCACCCCACTGAGCAGGATAATCCAACCTGGTATGGGCCGTTTTTGTCCGGCTTTGCGGGTGGTTCTTTTGGCGGCGGTTTTGCGCACTGTTTTTTTCTTGGTCATACGGTTTTTTTGTCCTCAGAACGCATTTCTTTGGGTGCTGATGAGCCCAATAACGCCAACCCATCTGCCAACACATAACGCGTTGCTAAACATAAGTTTAACCTTGCGTTGCGTAAGTTTTCGTTATCAATCTGCACCTGATGGGCGTTGTAATAACTGTGGAACAGCTGAGCCAGTTCACGCAAGTAATTGGCCACCGGGTGTGCCGAAAAATTGGCCGCTGCTTTTTCCACCGTTTCAGGGTATTGAGACAGTGCTTTAATTAAGTCCAGTTCTTGTTCCTCAACCAACAATTCCACCGACACATGGCCAATTTCAATGTTGTGCGTCATGTTCTGCTCTTCCAGTTTGCGCATGATGCTGCAAATTCTGGCATGCGCATACTGAATGTAGTAAACGGGGTTGTCATTGGATTGTGATTTGGCTAAATCCATATCAAAATCCAAGTGCTGATCATGCGAGCGCATCACATAGAAAAAGCGTGCAGCATCACAACCCACTTCCGAGACCAGCTCTTTCAAAGTAACGAACTCACCAGACCTGGTGGACATTTGGAGTTTTTCTTTGCCTTTGAACAAATGTGCAAATTGCACCAACAGTATTTCAATTTTGTCGGCATCAAAACCCAAGGCTTTGGTGGCGGCCTTCAGCCTGGGTATGTAACCATGGTGATCGGCACCAAACACATAAACCGACTTGTCGAAACCCCGCTCAAATTTATTCATTAAATAAGCCACATCTGAGGCAAAGTATGTCTTGATGCCATTTTCACGCATCACCACCCGGTCTTTTTCATCACCAAAGTGAGTGGCATTGAACCACAAGGCACCTTCTTTTTTATACAGGTGGCCACCAGCCTCTAACTTGGCCAATGCCCGATCAATGGTGTCATCTTCATGCAATGACTTTTCTGAAAACCACTGATCATAATAAACATTGAAGTCTTCTAAATCATTTTTAATACCGGTCAGGATGTTCTTCATCGCGGTTTTAAATATTTTGTTGTAGCCTTTACCCAAGATGTCCTTGGCATTCATAACCAACTCATCAATGTGCTTTTCCTTGTCACCACCTGCCGGCTCATCAGGACTGACTTGGGCAAACACTTCGGCTTTACTGAAACGCAAATCATCACCAAATTTTTGTCTGATTTTACGTGCGATGCTTACAATGTATTCACCTTTATAGCCATTGGCTGGAAAAGTGATGGACTCGCCACACAGCTCTAAATAGCGCAACCAAACAGAAGTTGCCAAAATGTCCATTTGTCGACCGTGGTCATTGACATAGTATTCTGCATGCACTTCATAGCCCACTTTCTTCAATATGTTACATAAACTAGAGCCAAAAGCAGCACCGCGTCCATGTCCAACGTGCAACGGACCTGTTGGGTTGGCAGAGACAAACTCAACCGTGATTTGATTGTCAGAATCCAGCTTTTTATTTCCGAATTCGTGCTTTAATTTCAAAATTCGTTTTAAAACCTGTAAACGACAAGCGTCAGTTAAGTAAAAATTGATGAAGCCAGGTCCTGCAATTTCAACTTTTTCAACATGACTGGTTTCAGTCAACGCGCCGATGATTTTTTCGGCAATGTCCCGGGGCTTCATTTTCAAAGGTTTGGCCAATGCCAAAGCCACATTGGATGCATAGTCACCATGCTCTTTACTGCGCGTTCTTTCGATGTTGATTGTGGGGGGTTCGGCTAAATTGAACTCGCCTTTGGCGGCTAAATGCTCCAATGCGTTTTCTATCAACTCCTGAATGTGTCCAATCATCAATACTTCCGGTCAAAATAAACCGTTCATTTTATCAAATTGCAGGTCAGTAAACCAAATAATTAAAGCGTTCATTACCTGAGCAGCCACTTAAATCCATGCAACGCATGGATTTACCCTCTGTGAGTGACTTGATATGCATCAAATTTTTACAAATTTATCTACAAGAGCCTTGATTATTTCAATTTTATACTCAATAATGAGAACCATTACTATTTAGATTAACCCCAGTCCATGACAGCATCAACTGACAATTCAATGCAATTATCACAAGCCAAAGCTGGCTTAACATACCAAGTTTGTAAAAATGTTTGCTCAGAAGCCTTGAGCCAAAAACTAACCTTAATGGGTTTAGGCATGGGCATGATGATTGAGCTGATTGCCTCATACAAACACGGCGCAGTGATACGCACACCATTTGGCGACATCGCGGTGGGGTCTGACTTAAGCAGTTCTATTTCCGTTTTACAAATCTAGTCGGTCCTCAGTATGGCCAATACTGCCAAAATAGCCCTGATTGGCAACCCCAATAGCGGCAAAACCACCCTTTTTAATGCCTTAGCTGGACAAAACAAAAAAACCGGCAACTGGGCTGGCGTCACGGTCAGTGAATCCAATGCCAAATTGGTGCGCAACAACACCGAACTCACTTTGGTTGATTTACCCGGTATTTATGGGCTGTCTTTGGCTGAATTATCTCAAGATGAATTGGTGGTTAAACAAGCCATCAGCAGAGGTGATATTGACGTTTATGTCAATGTATTGAATGCCAACAACCTCGACCGATGCCTGTTTTTAACCACTGAAGTATTGGATTTAGATGTACCGACCATCCTGGTGCTCAACATGGATGATGAACGGGCCGCCAGTGGTAAGGTCATTGACACGGAAAAATTATCGGCACTGACTGGCTGCACTGTGATTGCCACCACGGCCATCAGTCATGAAGGCTTGAATACTTTGCTTGATGCCATCGACGCCCTCATTTCCGAGCAAGCTTCAACCGCGCACCAGCACAGTAAATTACCTAATGACATTGATCTGCCCGCAGCCGATACCCGTGCCGCTGCCATTAAAAAATACGTCAAATCATCTGATGCAGTGATCAGTGAAAGCAAACGGGTCTTTGATGCACGCTTTCAACAAGCCCTGAAATTGGCTGAAGCAGTGACCATCAACCCAATTAAAACCAACAAAAAAACCTTCAGTCAAATCGACCAATGGCTGACCAGTCCTTTTACCGGCAGCCTGGCATTCATGTTTGCCATGTATTTGATGTTTTTCTTTGCCACCAATGTGGCCAATGTATTTGTTGATTTCTTTGACATCGCCATGGGTGCCATCTTTATCGACGGCACCAGTCACATACTGTCCTCGATACACGCCCCTGAATGGCTCAATGTGGTACTGGCAGATGGTGTTGGTGCAGGCATTCAGACCGTAGCCACATTTATTCCAGTGATTGGCTTTCTGTTCTTATTCCTGACTTTATTGGAAGAATCTGGTTATATGGTCAGAGCCGCTTTTGTGATGAATAATTGGTTACAAAAAATTGGCTTATCAGGCAAAGCCTTTGTGCCGCTGATTGTCAGCTTTGGCTGCAATGTACCAGCAGTTATGGCCACCCGCCAATTGGCTAAAAAAGATGAACGCATCATCACTACATTGATGGCACCATTCATGTCATGTGGCGCACGCTTGTCGGTGTATGCGCTGTTTGTGGCTGCATTTTTTACTGAAAATGCCGCCCTGATTGTACTGTCGCTTTATTTAATTGGTATTTTGGTGGCGATTGCCACTGGCTTATTGATGCGCAAAACCATTTTGCCCGGTAAACCCGACCCTTTTGTGATCGAATTACCCCACTGGCGCTTCCCAGGGGTGATGTTCATACTAAAAGCCACTTGGTCAAAATTGCGCGGATTCATGGTTGATGCCGGCAAAATCATCATCATCATCGTCGTTATCCTACAAATGATTTCATCAGTGGGCAGAGATTTCTCTTGGGGCAATGAAGATGTTGATCAATCGATGCTGGCGGCCGGCTCACAAATTGCCACTCCAGTATTTGCACCGATGGGAATTGAACAAGACAACTGGCCTGCTGTGGTGGGTTTATTTACTGGTTTACTGGCCAAAGAAGTGATGGTGGGTTCATTAGATGCCATCTACTCGAAGTCTGTTGAAGCCAGCGATGCGACCATCGGCGAGCAGTTGGTAGAAGCCTTACAAACCATACCTGATAATGCGGCTGGACTGCTTGCTGCCTTGACCGATCCTTTGGGGCTGTCATTGACTGAAATTGACGACGTTGAGAACATGGCGGAAAACCAAGGTGTCACCACCCAGTTGTTTGGTATTTTACAAGAAAAATTCAAGAATGGCTTTGCAGCCTATGCCTACCTGTTATTTGTGTTGCTGTACTTCCCCTGTGTGACAGTGATAGCCACCATAGCCAAAGAAACGGGTAAAAAATGGGCCGTTTTTTCAGCCAGTTACTCAACCGGTATCGCCTACTTGATTGCCACATGTTTTTACCAAATCGTGACCTTCACCAGTCAACCGGTGTTTGCCTCAATCTGGTTATTGGCTTGCGCGACCGCGCTGTTTACTTTTTACTACATGCTCAAACGGCACGCCAATAAACCACAAAACAAAGTCATTCCACTGAATATCCAGTAGCCTACAAGCGCTTTACTTCCAACTCCATTATGACCTTGGTTAGAAGGCATGTTGCTCAAACTGTATTGCGCTGCTGAGATAATCAGTGAACCTTGAACGGCCGGCCAATCACAGCACAGTATGCTGATGACACCAACACCATTCAAGTCAAACTGGAACATTATCAGACACCAACTTCCCTTTGCACCGAGGCTTGTACTTCAGGCGAACCGACAATACCTTAGGACCAATCAAGGTCTGAACCAACACATTACGCCCTGCTCATCTTTAAAAGTTGCATAAACCTCAGGCACAAAAAAGCCCATCAGAAAACAAGGATGGGCAATGATAAAGATGCAATTATTAACTGATTTAAAACTGATAACTGAGCGACAACCAAACACTCCTGGCTTTTTGTGTGGTGTTGTAATCACTGATGCACTCATATTCATCTTGGCTGGCTGCCAACAAACAGCTTCTACTGGACAGGTCATCATCCAATAAATTATTAATCTGTGTATTCAATGACAAACCTGCACTCAATTCATAACTGTATGATAAATGCCACAGTTCATATGACTTGTAATACAGTTCCTGGGTTTCCGGCCCCTGTGGACCTGAAACATTGGCGACTCCTCGGAAACGTTTTGATCTGACTTCAGAGATCAAAGCCATTCGACTTTGTGGTGTAATTTGCCAACCTAAACGTGCATTGAACATATGTTCAGGCGTATTGACCAAAGGCAAGCCCTGGTCACTGCCACTGAGCACTTCACTGTCAGTATAAGTGTAGTTCATGTTCAACTTCCAATGGTCAGTGAATTCATACTGTGCGGCAACTTCTGCCCCCAAGGTTCGTGATTCATCGACATTGGCTGATTGGCTGAATGAGTTCATCCCTAAATCAGCCCAACCCAATCCCACATCCACACAATCAACCCCAGTGGCTACTGTTTCACAATTAGGTAAATTATCTTGGCGAATGATTTTGTCTCTAAAGTCGTTAAAAAATAAAGTCAGGTTACCTTTGAATTTATCCGTACCATCATAATAAGCAGCCACTTCATAGTTGATGCTGGTTTCAGGTTGTAAATCAGGGGTACCAACAAAAGGAATCGTTCCTTGTCCACCAAATCCAACAATGCCAGGGTAAAGTTGTTCCGGTTGTGGTGTTTTATAACCAGTACTTATCCCACCTTTAAACACCCAATCATTTGCTGGGTTGTAATTTAAATAAGCCCGAGGACTGACTTGACCGCCAAATACATTGTGGTCATCATACCTGAGCCCTAAGGTGGCTGTTGTGTGTTGGGTTAAGTCAACACTGTCTTCTGCAAATAAAGCCCACTGGCGGTGTTGCTGCGTGGTTCCTGCTTGGTACCCGTCACCATAAAACCCAAAAGCCCCGTCTTCCATCTCTGCATCAAAATATTGCATGCCAACGATGTAATAATGATTTTTAAAACTCGATTCATAGTTGCTGTTAAGTATCAAGTTATCAATTTTAAGTGGCCGTTGAGGACGTGGAAGAAAATTGTCCTCCAATTCTTGATAAATTGAATCAGTCAGTAAAGGGTTATCCAAGCTTTGGTCAATCACTGCTTGATCCCAAATAGCTTGAACCTGTAACCTTTCTGCCACAGTTAGGGGCAATGACCGCCCATGGTTTTCACTGGTGCTTCGAGTCAAGTTAGTGGTCAATGTTCCCTGATCAAAACGGGCTACATGGGCCAAAACCATTTGTTCACGATCAAACTTTTGGTATCTGGCATAGCCAACGCGAGGATTGACCACACCTCCCCTTAGTCGCCACAAGCTCACCGGACTGTCCAAAGTACCTGTTTGGCCGCGGGTGTTATCATACCGCTGATTAGAGAGGTCATAGTCAAACGCCAACTCATGCTGGTCATTGATCTGGTAGTTTAAGCTGAAACCTGCATTGGTATTTTCAGCAGCCACAATTTTACGGTCACCAAAGCTGCCTTCATCAACCCATGTACTGCCATCAGGTAAAGACAAGTTTTCACTGTAAGTAGGCTCACTGTTTTCTCTGTCAAAATAACCACCTCGAAATGAAAAACTCAAATCTTTAATTCCTGTAGGACCGGTCAAGAAGAAGTCCACTTTGTTGTCATTACCGTATTGATCATCCAATTGAATGTTAGCGCTCATGGTTACACTGCCAGTTAAATCCGTCAGGTTTTTTCGGGTAATGATATTGATAACACCACCTATGGCATCTGCACCATACAAAGTAGACATGGGGCCACGAACCACCTCAATGCGCTCAATCGCCTCAAGTGGAGGCATGTACATAAATTGGCTGTTACCAAAATTATTCGGCCCAATGTTTCCTACATCGCTTTGTCTGCGACCATCTATCAACACCAAAGTATATTGTGATGGTAAACCACGCATGGTGATACTGATGTTGCCATTTTTATCTTGACCGCTACCAACATCTATACCCTCAATGTTTCTTAACGCATCTGCCAAGCTGCTGAACGGTGTCGATTGGAGTTCCTCTCTGCTAACCACCGTAACGCTGGCTGGCGCATCCACCAGCTTTTGTTCATACCCTGATGCAGTCACCACTATTTCGTTTAAATCAGTAACATCATCTGCAGCAGACAATCCACAAAAACCACACAAAACCGCCACCGTTGTAGAATTTTTTATACCCATATATAACCTTTGTCTCTTAAAAAGAATGCAAATTATAATGAGAACGATTTGCATTATCAATAAAGAATTGGTTTTTATTCTGCTATTTTGAACTTAAGGATTTGATTCATTAGGCGCAGATTTGCACCCAATTGAAACCATGTATAATAACTATATACAGTGGATTAACACGCAACAAAGCCAATGGTTATACTTTCACCATTGGCTGAATTCAAGGGATTTATGTCACTGAGGTAACACTTCAAAAGTACCAAAATAAGCGAATGTTTTTTCTGCATATTCGGCTTCTTTGGGCATATCAATGGCATGCTCAATTTCAAGTAAAAATCGACCAGTTTGAGGCAAATCTAACTGTATTGACCCCGACTCATCAGTCTTTAATTCAATCGCTTGCTCTGCATTTCTGTACCGCGTACCTTCCCATACCATCAACACAGCCAAATCTTTTACTGCAGTTCCATCCACAGTGAACTTAAATGTTGCCTTTTCTCCTTGGTACAGATCATTTGGATGAGTAACCGGTACCAACTCTATGCCTGAACCTGTGGGTTTAAAAACTTCAGAACTGGGGGCACCAACTGTGACATAACTTTCTAAACGGCTGTTTGATAACATCAGCTTCACGTCTTTGGCATCAGCTGGGATTTTTTTCTTCAACGCCTGTAAGTTGCTGTCGCGTACCGAATTAAACGGACGCTCATCTGGCTGAGGATTGGCTTTGGGGTACCGTGCAAAATAGTTTTCACCACCCAAACTGATTCTGAATGTACCCGCTTGGTTTAAATCGACATCAAATGTGCTGCGTCTGTGCCCTTCATGTTTATTTGCCACGATACCGACACTGCCATCAGGTGTGTAAACATGAACATCAGCCAAAGACCATGCGCGATCCGGATAAAAAATATTATTTGAAACCGTGGCATCAAAAGTAACCCATTGCTGTTCTGACACCGAGAACAAAGAAGGCAACACCCATCTTTTATGTGCTGATGCCGCAGTAGTAAGCAAACTCATCATGACAAAACTCAAGAGCAATGTCAGTTGAAATGTATTTTGTTTATTTTTCATAGTTATACCTGCTTTTATTGGTTAATAATTAAAGTGACAGTACCCAGTTCTTTTTCACCGTGTACTTTTACTGTTGTATTGGTTTTGATGGGCCAGCTGAATGGTAAACTCAATACTTCCCTGCCACCCACTTCACGTGCGGCTTCAACCATCATTACATACTCTCCTGGCACTAAACTTGCAGCAATTTCTTGACTCTTCAACACCAATTTATGCATACCTGGCCTCCTGGTTGCGCCGGTCACTCCGTCATATGGCTTGGCTTGCGATCTGCCGGTTTTGCGCCACCATTGTCTGATGTCTTTCAACCATTTTTCTTGGTCGTCATACCACAAACTTGTGGCCAAAACAGTTTGTCTGTCAGCGGTCTCAACCCAAGTTGCTAAATAAGGTGCGTGGTACTCAGATGTACTGATTTTGGGGATTTCAATACTCAATTCGAATTGTGCAGCTTGTGCCCTGGATAGAACAAGGCCGCAAAACAACGACAACACCAAGGCTAAATGTATTTTAATTTTCATGTTAACTCCTACTTAAGGGCTTCAAATAGACAACCAAGCAATCAAACCAGGTACGGCTATACCAGCACCGGTGATGTACCAAGTTGAAGGCCGGCGTTTCGAATGAATCTGTAACAGCAACAGTCCAGTGATACAAAAAATCAAAGTAGCTACTGCAAATATATCGATAAACCAAACCCAAAGCAGCGATGTGTTGCGACCTTTATGCAAATCATTAAGCCATGCAATCACACCTCTGTCTGTGTCCATATACACCAAAGCGCCAGTTTTTAAATCAACCGACATCCAACGGTCCCCACCTGGCAAAGGCTGTTGTAGGTAAATTTCATATTCATTCCACTCTGGATTCAACTTTTCAAGTGGCATTTCATGCTCAATATGTGCATCAATCCAATTGATTAACTGCACAGGTAGACCCGCTACTTCAGTACCTTCACCCATCACAGGTAATGTCTTCAACAACTGTTGTGGCAAGGTGATCTCGGTAGTCTGTTCCTGGGTATTGGCTGCAAAAAAATCAGCATGGTTTAAGGTGATGCCAGTCACTGAAAATAAAATCATACAAATCAAAGACACTGCTGAACTGATCCAATGCCAAGTGTGCATTTGTTTTTTCCAATTAAATTTTGTTTTTTTCACGGGATATGTAATTATTATCAGCAACTGATGCGAATGATAATGATTATTGATTAGATTTTCAACAGTTGATTTATCCGAGCACAAAAAATTTGCCAGATACTTAAAGTTATCCTCCGATGCAAATCCAACAACGTCGCTGCACCGAAGGATTATCATGTTAAAATTCTGGCCATGAACATCAAAAAACTCCCCAATCAATTGATTGACCAAATAGCTGCTGGTGAAGTGGTAGAACGCCCGGCCTCGGTGGTCAAAGAGCTGGTAGAGAATGCTTTGGATGCAGGTGCCACTGTGATTGATATTGACGTACAGACTGGCGGTAAGAAACGCATCAAAATAACCGACAACGGTGATGGCATCAGTCAAGCTGATCTGTCCATGGCTTTACAACGCCACGCCACCAGTAAAATCCAATCCTTGGATGATTTGGAGTCCCTGTTATCGATGGGCTTCCGCGGTGAAGCTTTACCCAGTATAGCCTCAGTCAGTCGTTTTGAATTGATTTCGCGCCACAAAGACGCTGAAATGGCTTATCAAATCAATGCCCATGGTGGTGAAATCGAAGGGCCAATGCCAGCCGCTCACCCCATTGGTACCACCATCATTGTTGCTGATTTGTTTTTCAACACCCCGGCTCGGCGGCGCTTCATGAAAACCGACCAAACCGAATACCTGCGTATTGATGAATTGATCAAAAGGGTTTCTTTGTCGCGCTTTGATGTCACCTTCAGACTCAGCCACAACGGCAAAATGATCCGCAATGCACAAGGCTGTAACGCCAGCAGCAACTCAGACATCCTCAAACACCAACGCATCAATCAATTGTGTGGCAAGGATTTTATTGAAAATGCCATTTATATAGAACAGCAGCGCGGCAAGCTGAAAATGTCTGGCTGGGTGGCCAAACCATCATGGAACCGCGCCCAACCTGACCGCCAATTTTTCTACATCAACAACCGCATGATCAAAGACAAATTGGTCGGCCACGCCATCCGACAAGCCTACCAAGATGTGTTGTTCCACGGCCGCTTCCCTGCTTTTGTGCTGTATTTAGACATTGACCCTGAATTGGTCGATGTCAACGTCCACCCCACCAAACACGAAGTCAGGTTCCGCGATTCTAAATTAGTTCATGATTTTATTTTTGGTTCCATCCACCAATCTCTGGCCCACACCCGAGTGGGTGAAATGTCGGCCACAGTGGCCGAACCCTTGCCAGATTATTCACAAATGCAGCACCGCATGAACCTATCTGGTGGTGGTCAGTCCGGCGGCAGCAGTGCTTATGCTGGCAATCATTTTCAATCATCAATACCTGGCCAAGGTGTTCGTGAAGCCAGTTTTGGTTATTTGGATCAAGTTGCAGCTGGCAGTCAAAACCTGCCTGATTACCCATCAATGGGCGAGCACAATTTGCCCACCAAAGAAGGCGAACACCCAGACATCCCCCCTTTGGGCTATGCCAAAGCACAAATCCACGGCGTGTTCATCATTGCTGAAAACCAACATGGTTTAATCATTGTTGACATGCATGCAGCGCACGAGCGCATTACTTATGAACGCATGAAAGTGAAATTCGCTGAAGATGCTTTGCGCAACCAAAAACTACTGGTACCGATCCAAGTCAATGTCTCCAGTCGAGAAATCAATGCCGTTGATACACACCGCAATTGGTTTGAACAACTGGGTTTTGAAATCACCGTCAGTGGCGAAGAGAGCCTGGTGATTCGTAAAATCCCAGCCATGCTGGCCAATGCCGATGTCGAAAACCTCATCAAAGACGTGCTGTCTGAAATCGTGGCCTTGGGTTCCAGTCAAAAAATCGAAGCGCAAATCAATGAAATCATGTCCACCATGGCTTGTCACGGGTCGGTGCGGGCCAACCGCCAGCTTTCCATCATGGAAATGAACGGTTTGTTGCGCGACATGGAACAAACCCTGAGATCCGACCAATGTAACCACGGTCGACCAACCTGGACACAGTTGGACATGAAACAATTGGATAAACTATTTTTAAGAGGACAGTAGATGAAAGATGAATACATGAAAAAACAACAATTTCATAAGCACATCAAAAATATCAATAAACTGAGCTTAATTACCAGCATAATTATTGTGTTACTTGCCTATGTTGTTAGCTTAACCGCCAGCCCTGAAGACATCGAACATTACATGTTCCAATATGCCTACACTGTGATATTTATATTGGTTTTTGTGCATTTAAAGGCCAACAACCTGAAACAAAAAGCCATCATTCGTTACATCACCGACTCAATCAGTGACAATGAACTTTAATGGTCAAATGTAATGAATAAACGCGCCATACTACTTATGGGACCCACCGCAGCCGGTAAAACCGATGCCGCGATTTTGTTGCATGAACAGTATGCCGCTGACATCATCTCCGTCGATTCCGCCTTGGTCTACAAAGGCATGGACATTGGCACCGCTAAACCCGATGCCGAAACACTTGAACGCGCACCACATGCCTTAGTTGATGTCTGTGAAACTTGGGAACCCTACTCAGCGGCCAATTTCTGCACCGACGCCACCAAATTAATGCAACAAAGCATCGATCAGAATCGCATACCGCTGCTGGCCGGTGGCACCATGCTGTACTACAATGCGCTGCAACATGGTTTGTCCCAACTGCCGCAAGCCGACCCCAAAATTCGCGCCAAAATCCAATCCATGGCCGATGATTTGGGCTGGGGACATGTGCACAAACTGTTGGCAGAAGTGGACCCAGAAAGTGCCGCCCGCATTCACCCCAATGACCCACAGCGTATCAACCGCGCCTACGAAGTTTACCTGCTCACTGGCCAAACCATGACCACTTGGTATGATTTAGACCAAGGCCAAAAACTTCAGCACAACAGCCTAAAAATCATCATTTCACCGGCTGATCGCAGTGTTTTGCATGAGCGCATTGCACTGCGTTTCAATACCATGCTCAAACAAGGCTTTCTCGATGAAATGCGCAACTTGATGGCACACCCCAGAAACCACGACGATTTACCATCCATGCGTTCGGTCGGTTACCGCCAAGCTTGGGAGCACTTGGAAGGCAAAACCAGCAAAGAAGATTTCATTTTCAAAGGCATCGTCGCCACCCGCCAACTGGCTAAACGCCAACTGACTTGGTTGCGCAAAGAGGAAAATGCCATTTGGCTGGATCCAATGAAACCAAATTACCTGTCTGTGTTAAAACAACATGTAGATGAGTTCCTGCACAATTGAACTCATTGCCAGACCCCTTCATCCCAGTTCATCACATCCCATTCGGATTCTAAGGTGCCACATGTGACTTGCAAGGCATCATCACCGGTTGTGGCCATGGTGCCGGAGGCGTTGGTCAAGTTGCAATGCTGTTGGGCGGGCATCTGTTCGATGGTGACTTGCCAAACATCACCTGAGGTGACATAGCTTTTGAAGATGAATGCGCCTGATTGGGTCAGGGTCATGGTTTCATTCACGCCTGACGCTGTCAGCCTCAGTTGAATGGCGTCGACACCCAAACCGAGAACTTGACCGGAAACCAAGCCATTGGGATCAAAGCTTGATTTGAAAATTAAATCTGAGGCATTGACACTACTTGGAAGTAAAGCCAGCAGTGCCATGGTTCTAAAATATTGCATATCAGCGGTCTCAGTAATCTTCGGTTAAACCGCCAGCAACCCAGTCATATTGGTCCAACGCCGTTCGTTGATAACCACCACTGACACTACTCAAGTTTTCAGTGGCTTGATTTCCGAAACCACCACTGATACTGCTGGTATTACCACTGGCTACACTAACACCACCACCACTGATACTGCTGTAGTTGCCGTCAGCAGAATTAGCTCTACCACCACTGACACTGCTGTAGAACCCATTTGCTGAATTTTCAACTCCCCCACTGACACTGCTGTAAAAGGCGCCGGCAGAATTTCCACGACCCCCACTGACACTGCTGGTATCTCCATTGGCAATGTTATTACTCCCACCACCGACACTGCTGTGGATATTATTAATCACATTATAAGCACCAGCAATAAACCCTCCGTAACTGGTATAGGAATGACCAATACCTATTATCAAGTTATGCGAACCCGTGGTGACATTGTTTTGCCAAACACCACCATTATTTGTGCAATCAGTCTCGTTTGAATAATCTGGATCACTGCAAAACTCAAGTCCAAACCCAGACTGCTGATCGTTGTATCCAATGATCACATTACCCAACCCATTGACCGCTCCATCAGTATCTCCCGACCCATCATTCACTTGTAGATTCACACCTGTGAATTCCGCCGTATCATAACCATTAAAGGTTGAGAGTTCCAAATAACCATCTAATGCCAAAACCGAGTTGGATAAGATGTTTGTGATGTCATTATTGACTTGAGTCATCACACCACCTGCTTGCCAATCATAAGCACTGCTTGCAACGATATCTTCACCACCACTGACGCTGCTTCTGTTGCCTACTGCTGCATTGCTGTTACCACCTGAAACACTGGTGATGCTGCCATTGGCGATGTTATAACTACCGCCTGATACGGTGGAGACATTGCCTGCGGCTAGATTGCGCCAGCCACCAAGGACACTGGAGAAACGGTCGTTTGAAATATTCGCAAAACCAGCGACAATCGCACCATGACTGGTGTATGAATGGTCGTCACCGACTATCAAATTATGAGAACCTGTGGTGATATTTTTATCCCATGTGCCGCCATTGGAAGTACAGTCACTCTCATTGCTATAGGCGTTGTCTGAACAGAAAAAGATGGCACTGCCCGTATTGTCATTGTAACCAATTTGTAAGTTCCCTAAACCATTGGTCGTGCCTTGTGTGGTGCCTGTGCCATCATTGATTTGAACATTGACGCCTGTGAACTCGGCCGTATCATAACCATTGAATGTAGTCAGGCTCAAATATCCATCCAAATCCAAAACACTGTTATTTTCCACAACAGCCAGATCAGTTTGTAATTGGTTGATCAAGTTTTGTTGGGTGGTGATGGTGCTTTGCTGCGATGCTACCGTATTTTCTAAGCCAGTGATGGAACTCTGCTGAGAAGACACCGTGTTTTCCAAGTTAGCAATGCTACTTTGCATTGAGGTCAACAATACTTCTACCGACACCAAGCGGCTGTTGTTATCGTCCACCGCGGTTTTGGTGGCGCTGAAGTTGGCATTGACATCCGATGCTCGGGCTGGTGTGTTCGGTGTGAAGGTATTCGGTATATTTAAAGTGCTGGCTTGTGCCAGTCCAGTTAATGTGCATAGGCACAAAGTGATGAATGATTTCATGGTCTCCCCCGATTATTATTTGATCAGTTAAGTCGTGTGGTATCAGATTGGACAGCAGCATTGTGATCAAAACTGGTTCAATAAGCGTTACTCTGCAAACAACCATCTCACCCTTGGCTTAATGATGGTTTCACACATTTGTATCATTTTAACATAATTATTCTGACCGCTTGTTGAAATGGCTTTTTGAATGCTTAGCCTTGTAGGGTGATTTGAAACCAAACCTGTTCATTGCAAAGGTGGTACGACTGTGGCAACCTCCAACAGCTCACGCCATGTCTGTATTTTTAAACTACGGCAGTTTTGGGAGGGCCTGCAGCTGCGCTCAGGATAACAATTGCCTCGAAGGGATCACTGCTGACCCAGCAGTCCCAGTGAAGTTCACTTTTGACCGCTCATCTGCTAACATTCAAAGCATGAAAATTCTGATCCAAAGAGTCAAACATGCCCAGGTCGATGTGGCTGGAAAAACGGTGGGTAAAATCAACCAAGGCATCCTGGCTTTGGTTGGCGTAGAGCGTGATGACACGGTGCAAAACGCCGAGCAGTTACTCCAGAAAATGTGTCGCTACCGGATTTTTCCTGACGCGGATGGCAAAATGAATTTATCGCTGAATGACAACCAAGGGGAGTTGCTGTTGGTGTCACAATTCACTTTGGTCGCCGACACCAAAAAAGGCAACCGCCCGGGCTTTTCGCGCGGCGCCTCACCGGCACACGGTGAATTGATTTTCAATGAGTTGGTTAAACTGGCCAACAACACCGGATTGAAAGTCCAAACTGGCCAATTTGGAGCGGACATGCAAGTGGGCTTAATCAATGACGGTCCAGTGACTTTTTGGTTAGAGAGTAAGTGATATAAATACAACCGCAATGATTTAATATTGTAAGACAACAGCCACCACCGACGCTGTGACATATTCTTTTGAATTTGATTGAATTTATTTGACAAAAGAGCCGCTGCTGTTCAGTATAGTCTGACTGTAACAGCGGAGCTTCGCGCATGAAATCACCTACAACTAAACTATTAACTTTGACTTTTGTGTTGTTTTTGGCCGCTTGCCAACCACACAAACCTGCAACAACACCTCAATCCATTGCGGATGACATTCAAACTTACACCGCTGAGGAGTTCTATCAAACCACTTCAGTGTTTGGTTCATCAATCAATCATGACAACAGCGCAGTTTTAGTCAGCAGTGATGAAACCGGTATTTTTAACGCCTACCGGGTGCCCCTTGACGGCTCTGCAAAACAAGCACTGACCACTTCAACCACTGAATCCATTTATGTCAACAGCTGGTTCCCCAATGACGATCGCATTTTATACAACGCCGATCAAGGTGGTGATGAGTTGGATCATGTTTATGTCCGCAATCTGGATGGCAGCATCGTTGATTTAACCCCAGGAGATAATTTGAAGGCCCTGTTCACTGGCTGGCATCAGAATGATCAACAGTTTTTTATCGCCACCAATGAGCGCGACCCTAAATTTTTCGACCTGTACCGATACCAGGTGGCTGATTACAGCCGTGAAATGGTTTACCAAAACAGTACCGGTTTTCAAATTGGCGCCATCAGTCCAAACGGTCAATGGTTGGCCCTAAGCAAAACCAACAGCAATGCCGATTCAGATTTATACATCGTTGATTTAAACAGCCAAGACAAACAACCCACAGTAATTGCTGGTCATGGTTATGATGACGTGGCTTTGAATGTATTTACCTTCACCCCTGACAGCCAACAACTCATTTACGGCAGCAATATGATGGGTGAGTTCAACCAAGCGGTGGTTTACGATTTAGCCACCCAAGCCCATGGATTGAGTTATTCAGCTGACTGGGATGTGAGCTTCAGCTATTTTTCTAAAGACGGTAAATACCGTGTCACTGGCATCAACCAAGACGCCCAAACAGTGCTTGATATCGAAAATACGACAACCGGCCAACCCATGCAGCTACCTGAATTACCAGCTGGTGATTTGCGCGGTGTTAACTTCAGTAAAGACTCAAGTTTAATGGTGTTTTACCTCAATTCAGACACTTCACCATCCAACCTTTATACCTACAACATGGGCGCTGATGCTGCGGTCAGACTGACCAATACCGGCAACCCCAACATCGATGAAAATAATTTGGTGGCCGGTGAGGTCAAGCGGTTCAAAAGTTTTGATGGTTTAGACATACCAGGTATTTTATATAAACCCAAACAAGCCAATACTCAAAAAGTACCTGCTATGATTTTTATTCATGGTGGGCCAGGCGGTCAATCACGTTTCGGCTACTCTGCTTTGACTCAACATTTAGTCAACAACGGTTATGCCATATTCAAAATCAACAACCGCGGTTCCAGCGGCTATGGCAAAACTTTTTTTCACCTGGATGACAAAAAACATGGCGACCACGATTTAAAAGACGTGGTGTACAACAAAAAATACCTGCAAAGCCTGGATTGGGTGGATGCCGATAACATTGGTGTGATGGGTGGCAGTTATGGTGGTTACTTGACCATGGCAGCGATGGCCTACACCGATGAATTCAAAGTGGGTATCAATATATTTGGCGTTACTAACTGGGTGCGTACTTTGAAAAGCATCCCACCTTACTGGGAGTCATTCCGCAAATCCTTGTATGCTGAATTGGGTGACCCAGCAACCGATGAAGCACGTTTGTATGCCATATCACCGGTTAACTTTGGTCACCAAGTAAAAAGTCCGGTGTTGGTGGTGCAAGGGGCCAATGACCCCAGGGTATTACAAATTGAAAGTGATGAGATGGTGGCAGCGATTCGACAAGCAGGCACCTATGTTGAATACCTGTTGTTTGATGATGAAGGCCATGGTTTCAGCAAGAAAGAAAACCGCATCGCAGCTTCGAATAAATATTTAACGTTCCTGGATGAATTCCTGCAATAATCCATACGAAGTGGCACAGACAAAGCAGGGTTTTTTTACCCTGTTTTTTTTAGGCTAAAAAATCAACGCCAAGGCAATTAGCACGGCAAAAGCAAGTAACAATAATTTAACCACAGATGATTTATCTGGTACTGGCTTGTGGTTACTTTGTTGCTCCAGAATCAAACGCTGCATCAAATCATCAACGCCTTTTTCACTGGCTTTGACCTGTGGATCAAGTTGTGCCGAAGTTGGGTTGCCTTGCAATGGCTTGGCTTTGCTGCTCAAAACTGCTGAATGGCGCTGCTGATTTACACCTGTAGCGGGGTTGAATTGCGCGTCAGCAGTTGAATTGGGTTGTTTCACTGCTTTGACGTATTCTGCCTGCTTGATGTTTTCCAATAACTCAATCAGCAGTTTACGTTCTGCCCATGGCAAATTTCGCATGGCTGTAATGTCATCGGTTTTGAACTGATGGGTTTTGCCATTGATGGTAATTGTAATCTGGTCGTTTTGCATACTAACTACTTATTCTATCTATTCAATGGTAACTTGTGAACTGTTGATTGAGCTGCTTACATTCAAGCAACATACTTGAACCGCCTTAGCAAAAGGTTGTTTTTTAAGCCTTCACTTTCTTCCTGATATACAAAGTCTTCACTGCGGTGGCCACCAGATCACCACTTTCATCAAATATTTCAACTGGGTATTCGGGCAAAAACTTGTCGCCATTGGCTGTTGCTGACTTGATTTCGTTGAGCATCTCATCGGTGACTTTCATGGTAGAACGAACGGTTCCTGTCCCAGGTTTGATAAAATCAATGTGCGCAGCTTTATCCCACACCACATAATCTTTACCTAATAACTTCATCAACATCAACATGTAATGCGGGTCAATCATGGCGTACAGTGAACCACCAAAGTGTGTACCTACTGCATTGCGGTTGTACCACCGCATGTGCATGGCTACCCTGACTTCATGCCAATCATCGGCGATGTATTCAATTTTGACACCAGCACCTAAATAAGGACCATACCAGTTCATCAAGCGTTGCATTTTTTTTGCTGTTTTGCTTTTACTTACTCTGCTGAGAATTCCCATACTTATTCATTGAGCTTTTGTTAAGGGTTAAAATTAAGAAAACTTTAATTTTAAACATTAAAATGACACAAATCATTTTGATGTTATGATTTAAAGACAACATTTTTTTCATCCATGTTAAACAATTTATGTTTCATACAGTTATTCGACCGGCTAAACTTCAAGACTTACCCACTTTATTGGAATTTGAACAAAAAATCATTGCCACCGAGCGACCAATGGACCCTACTTTGATACAGGATCAAGTCATCAGCTATTATCCCATCAAAGCCTATATAGATGCCAGTGATACCGAGGTTTTGGTGGCATCTGAAAATGACCAAATTGTTGGCAGTATTTATGGTCAAATCCGGCCCAGAAAAGATTTTTTCCAAACCACACACCTGGGTTATATTGGTTTTATGTACGTTAAAAATGCCTTTCGCGGTCAAGGAGTCAGCAAACTTTTGATTGAAGCAATCACTGCTTGGTTTCAGCAACGAGGCATCAAAGAAATCATCTTACATGTATATGCTAAAAACCCCAGGGCCATTCGTGCCTATGAAAAAGTGGGTTTTGAAAGTCACTTGATTGAAATGCGCCTTAACCCCAAAAAATAAAGAGACCACATTCATGACCTCATTGAAAATACTTATAACCAGCCTGCTGTTGATAACCAGCATCTCTACCAGCGGCAAAGTCACTGTTGAACAGGCTGTCCGATTAGAATCCGAACTAACACCTGTGGGTGCAACCAGAGTGGGTGATGCACAAAACGGTATTCCTAAATGGCAAGATGTCAGCCAAATTGATCTCAATGAACAACCCCTTTTTACCATCACTCATGACAATTACCAACAACATGTAGAACACTTAACAGCCGGTCAAATCGCACTGTTCAAAACCTATCCACAAACTTTCATGATGCATATTTACCCCAGTCACCGCACTTTTGCTGCGCCTGATTGGGTCTACGCTAACACCAAAAAGAATGCTGTAACCGCTGAGTTAAACCAACCACAAACGGGCATCCTCAATGCCAGTGGTGGTATACCATTTCCCATCCCACAATCGGCCCTAGAGGTCTATTTCAACCATGTCGCCAGATGGCGAGGTCTGCAATTGGTCAATCATGCCAGCGATGCCAACGTCGGCGAAGACGGTGGATTTCAATTAACCAGCCGTGAGTCATTGATTCGTTTTGACTATTACCTGCAAGACAACCCCAATCCCAACCGCTTATTTTCCATGATTTCTAAAACCACAGCACCCGCTACCCGTTCGGGTAATGCTGGGCTGGTGCTTGAACCCTTGGATCAATTTCAAGAAGCACGCTCTGCCTGGACTTGGGACAAAGGCCGTCGCCGCGTTACCAGAGCACCCAACTTTTCTTATGACCAACCCATCAGTACCGCCAATGCACTGCGAACCGCGGATGACACTGATATGGTTAATGGCTCCCCTGACCGCTTTGATTGGCAGTTACTGCCGGCCAGGACTGTGTACATTCCGTATAACAATACCGCACTGGCCAGTCGCTCTTTGAAGTATGCAGACATCTTACAAGCTGGGCATTTGAACCCTGAACACACCCGCTATGAAATGCACCGTGTTTGGGTGATTCGTGCCACTTTGAAAAGCACTTGGCGGCACCTCTATAGCCAACGTGATTTTTACCTCGATGCCGATTCTTGGTCAGTTGCCATTGCTGACCAATACGATAAACAAGGTCAGTTATACCGTGTAAGTATGGCTTATTTACAACAAGACCCTCAGATGCCAGGCACTTTTCCTGTGGTCACTGTGTTTCATGATCTGAACGGCAGAAAATACCACGCAATGGGGCTCCAAAATGAAGCCCCAAAAGCCAATGTTTATGATGCAGAGGTGGCCAAAGACAACCTCTTTACCCCCAACGGCTTAAAGCGATATGCCCAATAAACAATCACTCAAAACCACTCATGAACAGCGTATCTGCAAACACAAAGACATCATCCCACAACACATAAGCTTCATCCGCGCTACCAGCACCGCCAACTGAAAGCGTCAGCCATAAGGTGCTGTAACTCGACTCATCAGGTGCTTTGATTTCAGCATACATGGCTTGCCAAGTCCCTTGTGGAAATGGCACTATTTCGTTGCTGATGAAATCCTGAGCAATTAAATTGTCACCTATATCATACCAATACACCAGTACATCCGCATAATTAGCGGCACTGCTTGTCGGGATTTTGGCAGACACAGCCACTTCATAAGTATATCCAGGAATGACTGTAATAGGCTCAGATGCAGCCCATCTGAAAGCATTGTTATTGATGATAAAGCCAAACCTGAAACTGCCATTGCCTGATATCGATGCACCATCATCGCTGACCCAATTGGCATTATTAAAATTATAATCCCAACCATCGATATTCGCATCAAAGTCGCCATTAGTGACTAAGTTCTGGGCGTTGATGCCGGCAAAGGGAGTCATGCAAAACATCAAAATAATTGTTGTCGTGATCTTTTTCATTGCTTTTATTCTCCCTCAAAACCATCTTTGAAGATTAAATCCACTTCACCAAATTGAAACTTGGGCGCCATTTCTGAAGTGTTGCTGTCTCCATCCAAAGCTGTGGCAGTTAAATACCCTCCCATTGCAGCCCCTGTGAAATTAACGGTAAATGTTTTCAGGGCATTGGGCGTGGTGTAATTGGTATCAGTGGTAAGAAAATACCTGCCCTGTGCCACCTCATCCACAGCGCTCCAATAAAAATCAATGTTCATGGGATAAGTAGCTGCACTTGAGTTTGAGTCAACTCTATAACTGATGGTTAAGGTCGGTGGAACCGCCATTTGATCAAAGATAACGGCTTCTATTACAGGCGTGTTTTGTAAACGATTGTCACCTTCATCGAAGTCACCTGGATCATTATCGGTTATTCCATCGTCACCAAGTTCAATGCCGAGTCGGCCATTGTTATACATATAGTTTTGATAAATAGCGATGCCTTCAGAGTCGTTCACCACTGAAATACCATCGCCGCCATTGTTGGCAATGTGATTTCGCCACACCGAAGCATTGATTGCACTGGCAACAATAATTCCTGAAACATCATTCCCAATGTTCGACTCATCAGGTGCCACACCTATGTAATTATGATGAATTTGTTGAACATTCACATCACCAATTAAATACACACCTGTACCGCCATTGTCACCAATGATGTTGTTGTTGATTTCTAGACCTGATCCTTCATTAAAAATCACCATACCACTTTGGCTGTTACCAATTTTCCGAAACGAATCATCGACACCAATGTGATTATAGGCCACCCGAATATTTTTGCCATTAACCTGTATACCTGACAAGCCATTGCCACCTATAAAGTTTGGGTTGATTTCTGATCCTATGATGCTGTTGTCGCCAACCACAAATACACCTACTCCCACGTTAGGTTCTGCACTAGGTCCATTAATTGAGTTGACAAAACCCACTTGGTTACCAACTACAGTGGTGTTATTACCTGACACAAAAATACCATGGCCAAGACCTTCAGAATTGATGACCCTGTTGTTTTGAATCAAATTGGTGTTACCGTTGGTGGTGATGCCTACGTCATTCCCAGAACGCAGCAAAGCAGATATATTACCGGCACTACCAATGGTGTTATTAATGATGAAATTATTGTCACCAGAGTTGATGGTCGATAGACCAACTCGAATTCCTGCGCCAACATGTTCATAGATTTTGTTGCTGGCATTGCCATTGTTGCCAATGAAGTTCAGTTCACCATAGACCAACACACCATCACCTTCGCTGTTAATGAAAGAACCTGTTTCTCCTTTGCCCAGTTGGTTGCTGTAGACTCGGTTGTTGTCGCCATCTATACGCATGCCACCACTGTCGTTGGCGGCCAAAAAATTACCCGCCAGTGAATTGTTGATGAAGTCCCCAATTTGGTTGTTGTTACCTGACATGTCGATACCAAATAAATCATTGCCTCGATCGCTGGTACCTGAAGCAGCCAAGCCAATTAAGTTGGCATTGACCGTATTGTCATTGGAATTAAACAAACGAATACCTGAACCACCATTGGCAGAAATGACATTGCCTAAGCTGACAAAATGCGTACCACTGCTGTGTCTTGTTTTGCCGATATGATGGCCATCGGTAATCACTGCATTGATACCATGTGCGCCATTGCCAGCCGGGGTGCCATCAGGGTGTATGCCGATGTAAGATCGATTGACTGAAATGTTGTCAGCACCTAATGCCATGACCACGCCATCACTGGGGAAATTGATTATACCCAACGCAGATACCACACCACCTGAGGCACCGGCCCCAGAAAACAAAAAGCCATTACCAGAACTCAGTTGACTGCCATCAATGGTAAATTGTGGCGGTGCATCTCGTAATAAAGTGGCGGTAGAATTGTAAGCAGTGATGCCATAGCCCAAAATAAACACCTGGGTGCTGATCACCGGTAATGGCCCTTCGTTTGCATCCAGCACCAAAATGGCATCCACAAAGGTACTGGCAAACAGGATCACATCGGCACCAGCCAATGCATTTGCCTCCTCTATGGCAGCACGCAATGTACAATCCCCTAAGGCATCACTACAAACGCCATCACCTGGGTTGGCATCGTGCGCATCGGCATCATCCGCTGCAATATTGACTGTGAAATTAGCTGCCTGTACTGGCGCAGTGAAGTTTACAAGCAGCAGACCCATTGAGATCAGTCCGATGTATGATAAAGATTTAATGTTCATAAGTTACTCCGTATAAGTTTTGCAGCTGATATTTCAGCCTTGCAAAACCACATACGCAGTTAAACCACAAAGTGTGCCAATTATTTTTTCTGACTCGCTGATACCATCTGTATCAGCCACCCCATCATGCTAAAACCAACCGTTTAAAATGGGCCTCAACTCGTGAGTCGTTATTGGGTACTTATCTGTAAATTAGGACCTGCCCAATGCTCAGTCATCGCTGAATGGCTTCGGCGCTGTGATTGTGTAACCTGCAGCTTCAAAGTCATTCAATATACTGTCATCACTCAACAGTTGTGAGATTGGCCACAGTGCGAAAGTGGATGTGTTGTTGGCCAATGCCGACTTGGCAGCATCTAACCACCGTGTGCGCAAACGTAAGCGCACGTCTGTTATACCAACTTCTTCAGCCAATTCAGAGTTCAACCAGGCAGCATTACATGCCTGGCCGTCATCGACATAGGGCAGTGCTTTGATGGTTGCAATGTCACCAAAAGACCAAGCAATGGCCCGCTTTTGCATCGCATCCAGGTCGTTCTCTATTCTTTCCATGGTTTTGGCGAAACATTCCAGGTCATTGATTTCAGTGGTTTTGAATTTTTTTAATTTGGCTTTAGGGTCTTCTAAATTAATTTCTATCGAAGGTATCAACAATTCAAGTTGGCTTCTTTTTGCTGCTTTTCTTACCTTTTTAGTCACCCCTGTGTCGTTGCTCATACCATGCTTTTTCAAAGCTTTATTGAACAGCTTATAACTGGCAAAAATAGGGCGGCTTTTTTCAATGCTGCGGTTATGACCCAAGTATTGTTTTTTCAGTAGCACCCAACGCGCATAAAGATCCGCAGGCAACACCTCTATCAACTTTTGCTTGTTGGGGTTTTTCTTGATACCAAAAACTGATGTTGCCAAAGAAAGTTTCTTGAAGAACCCAAGCTCTTTAAGACTCACAGTGAACCTGGGTGGTAACAACAAAACTTGTGATGTTTGGATTACTTGCTCTATGGGTTTAAAGTTCCAATCCATCTTTTTTGGTAAGGGCGATAAAGTGCCTAATACCCACAGGGTATTTTCACCGTTTGATACCTTCCACAAATCCGGACCTGGTACCGTACCGGTAACCACTATTTTGTGCAACGCTGGAATCGATGACTTATTTTTGCCATACAGGGCCGTGGAGATGGTGCTCAAAGGTAAAGTCAAAACAAGCAAAAACAATAAACGCATACATTACTACCATGGTATAAATCTTCTTCGGATGATCAGTTTAATTCATCTATTGAAGCCAGTTGTTAAAAACCTATTACTGAACTGACACTATGCAATCAGCAAAATTGTATGAATGTAGCAATGTTTATTGGGCAAGTATTGGGTATTGACTCGGCACAATGAAGGAAACAGCAACTGGTCCATCAGTTGCTGTGATACCAGCTAATTACTGGAGAAACTTAACTGAGGTGAGTTGCATGGAACCGCAGGTGTTGTTCAATGAAGCTGGCGATAAAATAGTAACTGTGGTCATAGCCTGGGTGGAGGTTTAACTCCAATGGGTAACCACTGGCCTTACCGGCGGCCACCAACAATTCAGGTTTTAGCTGCTCAGTCAAGAAATCATCGGCTTCACCTTGGTCAACCAGCGCCGGAACAAATTGAGTTGCCTTACGCATTAACTCGCTGGCATCGTAATTTGACCACTGCTGCTTATCATCACCTAGGTAAGCGCTGAAAGCCTTTTGACCCCAAGGGCAATTCATGGGGTTCGATATGGGGCTGAAAGCAGACACCGATGTGTACCGTTCTGGATTACGCAGGGCAATCACCAACGCACCCAGCCCACCCATAGAATGACCAGCAATGGCCCGTTTATCGGTCACTGGGAAATTGGCTTCTATAAGTTCAGGTAGTTCACTGACGATGTAATCATACATGTGATAATGCGCATCCCATGGTGTTTGGGTTGCGTTCAAATAAAAGCCTGCGCCTTGGCCCAAATCATAGCCTTCATCATCGGCTACATCTTCGCCCCTTGGGCTGGTATCCGGAACCACCAGGGCCACGCCTAATTCAGCCGCTATCCCTTGAGCACCTGCTTTTTGCATGAAGTTTTCATCGGTACAAGTCAGTCCAGAAAGCCAGTACAGCACCGGTACTTTTTGTCCTTTTTCTACTTGTGGCGGTAAGTAAACAGCAAACCGCATATTACAATTCAATACTTTTGATTGGTGGCTGTACTGTTTATGCCAACCAGCAAAAACTTTATTTGCACTTAATTTTTTAATTGTCATGATTTACCTCATAAAGCCGCATATTCCAAACAGCGGCGGTTTATATTAAGGCGAGCCTTAACTGATTTATTTATCGAAATGAATGACCGTTCGAATACTTTCACCTTTGTGTAACAGGTCAAATGATTTATTGATGTCATCCAAGCCCATGGTATGGGTGATAAAGTCATCCAATTTAAACTCACCTTGTAAATAACGTTCAACATAATCTGGCAACTCAGACCGGCCTTTAACACCGCCAAAAGCGGAGCCACGCCAGACTCTACCAGTCACTAATTGGAAAGGACGTGTGGCTATTTCCTGTCCAGCACCAGCAACACCAATAATCACTGATTCGCCCCAGCCTTTGTGACAACACTCTAAAGCCGAGCGCATGACATCGACATTACCAATACATTCGAATGAGTAATCAACCCCGCCATCGGTCAGTTCGACAATCACATCTTGAATCGGTTTATCGTAATCTTTCGGGTTGATACAGTCTGTAGCACCCAGTTTACGGGCCAATTCAAATTTACTTTCGTTGATGTCGATGGCAACAATTCGAGAGGCTTTGGCCATGGTTGCACCAATGATGGCAGACAGTCCAATGCCACCAAGACCGAACACCGCAACCGTTGCCCCTTCTTCTACTTTGGCGGTATTCATTACCGCACCCATACCAGTGGTGACACCACAACCCAATAAGCAAACTTCTTCAAGTGGTGCTTCAGGATTGACTTTGGCCAAAGCAATTTCAGGCAAAACCGTGTACTCAGAAAACGTTGAACAGCCCATGTAATGGAAGATGGGTTGACCGTCTTTATAAAATCGGGTGGTGCCATCTGGCATCAAACCTTTGCCTTGGGTCTCACGTATTTTCTGGCACAGGTTGGTTTTACCCGAAAGACAGAACTTACATTCACCACATTCAGGCGTATACAAAGGGATCACATGATCACCTACTTGCACACTGGTCACACCTTCACCTACTTGTTCGACCACACCGCCACCCTCGTGACCGAGGATGCATGGGAAGATACCCTCTGGGTCATCACCTGATAAAGTAAAAGCGTCGGTATGACATACGCCGGAAGCCAAAATTTTGACCAAGACTTCACCTTTTCTGGGTAACATAACATCCACTTCTTCAACTGACAGTGGTTGATTTGGGCCCCAAGCAATGGCTGCTTTTGATTTAATGTATTTATCAGACATGGTATTTAATTACTTTTTGAATAGCATGATATTATAGTCTATTGATAAGATGTCGATAATAGCTAAATTATAAAAACAATATTACCCTACAGTAACAATACCGCAACTCATAATTTTTTGCCAAGGTAATCGATCAACAGACGAACTTTAGGCGACAGGTAGCGGTTATTAGGGTACAGTGCCCAAATGCCTTCTTCAGGGACTTGGTACTCATGCAAAAGTGGTAACAGTGCTTTACTGTCAATATATGGTGACACATAATAATCAGGTAATTGGATGATTCCTAAGCCCTTTAATCCTGCATCTAATAGTGCCAAACCTATGTTACAACTGAGGTTGCCCTTCACGGGTAGATTAACTGGTTTGCCATTGTCTATAAAACGCCAATACTCAGTGGCACCTCTGAGACAATTGTGCGCATTGAGGTCAGTTAAAGTTTCTGGTAAACCATTGCTTTCTATATAAGCCGGTGTTGCACACACCACTTGTTTCCTTGTAGCCAGTTTTTTAGCCATCAAACTAGAGCTCTCAAGCTCACCTAAGCGGATCACTAAATCAAAACCTTCATCAATCAAATTGACTTGTCTATTGGTCAAATAAAGCTCAACTTCAAGTTCATGGTGTTGCTTAATAAAATCATGTATCAGTGGCGCCAACCTGCGCTCACCGTAGATGACAGGTGCCGAAACTCTTAGCTTACCAGTGATGACACTTTGCAAATCTGTAATCGCCCTTTCAGCCTCTTCCAAGCCATCAAGTGCCCGTCTGCAATGGTGGTAATAGGTGGCGCCCAACTCGGTTAAAGCCACTTGTCGGGTGGTGCGGTTAAATAATTTAGTGGCAATTCGAGACTCGAGTCGACTGACCTGACGGCTCACTTGTGCAGTGGATATGCCAAGCTTTTTAGCGGCAGCCGTAAAACCATTGGTTTCTGCAACCGCAACAAATTCACTGATTCCCTCCCAACTGTACATAACAACTTGCCATATAATCTGAATTAAAATAATGCTAAGGTTTCACTCAAACAATGTCTATCATTAATTCCAGCAATTGAGCCCCGAGCTGAATCTGCACCGGAACCACAATCCATTGTCTGGTTTAAATAAATCCGCCCTAACAAGCAAAACATTGCTTGCGTCTTTTCATGCTTTGATTGATATTATCTGATTGTTTAGCGTAATTATTAGCCTGCCTACTTATAATAAGGTCAATCTGCAATCAAGTTAACACACTTGATGTTAACCAACCTGTAATTTGAGGCAATGGACCCCACTATTTTGAATACTGTAAAACTTAATATTTCAGAACATTTTAAAGCCATGCTGCAATTTGTGAAAAGCATCAGTTTTTCAAGGGCCATATTGGTCGGTATTGCAGTTAGTCTGCCCCTGCTTTTGGGCATTCAACTGGGTTATTTTGAAATCGGTCTGGCACTCAGCTTTGGGGCTTTCTGGTGTTCGCCCAGTGACATCAGTGGCAGTTTTCGACACAAAGAAATCGGCATCTTATTTTCTTCGGCACTGGTTATGCTGGTCAGCTTTATAGGTGGCTATCTGCATTATGAAAGCTGGCTGGCGCTGCCCGTTTTAGGCATCCTCAGTTTCGGCATTGCCTACCTTTCTGTATTCGGCTTCCGTGCTTCACTGATCAGTTTATCAGGACTTTTGGCCATGGTAGTGAGCTTTGCGCATGAAGCAGAAGAGCTACAAGTTTACCAAACGGCTGTACTGATCGGTGCGGGTGGCTTGTGGTATTTATTGTTGGCCAAACTTTGGCAGCGCATCAACTCGAAAGCAGAAACCGAGGAACTTTTGACTGCAACCTTTGTACTGACCGCTGAATTTTTAACCACTCGGGGAAAGTTGGTTGATCCACATGAAGACCACAATAAATTACAAGCAAAACTACTTAGCCTACAAAGCCAGTTGACTGAAAATCATGAAATATTGAGGGAGATTCTGATTCTCTCAAGAAAAGCTTCTGGTTGGTCAAACTACCAAAATATGCGTTTATTGATATTCGCACAATTGATTGAAATGTTGGAAACAGCCATCGCCAATCCAGTTAATTATGACCGAATGGATGCGCTGTTTAATAACCACCCGCAATTCATCAAAGCCTTTCAAAAAATAATATTTGAGATGTCCAGACAGTTAAGGGCGATTCCCAATGCAGGCAATGACGCGAATAAATTACCCAAAAATGACTACCTGAGACAATGCTTTGAAGGTGTGCGCTCTGAAATTGAGCTGCTGCGTGAAACCCAATATTACGATGAATACCTGATGCTACAAAATCTACTTGAGTACCAGGAAAAACTGTTCACTAAACTCAAACGCATCAAATGGTTGTTAGGTGATCCCAACACACTGGAAGTCGAATACATCGACAGAAAAGTGGCCAAACGATTTGTGGCGCTGCAAAACTATGACCCAAGGTTATTGATCAGGAATTTCAGTTTTAAATCTGCCATTTTCAGGCATTCATTCAGATTGGCGGTTACTGTTATGCTTGGGTATGCACTGGGTTCGCTGTTTCCTTTTCAAAACCCGCATTGGATACTGTTAACCATCATCGTTATTATGCGACCCAGTTACGGACTCACAAAAACACGAGCCAAAGACCGTTTTATCGGTACTCTGATTGGTGGTGCCATTGCCTCTGTTTTGGTTTTCATGGTACAAGACCCCTATCTGTATGGAACCATGGCCTTGGTTTCTTTGGTGGTTGCCATGTCGTTATTACATAAAAACAACAAGGCATCGACGATATTTATTACCTTAAGCGTGGCCTTTATTTATGCCATAGCCCAGCCTGATATTTTGACCTTGATTAAATTTCGCATACTGGATACTTTGGTTGGTGCTGGACTGTCTTATGCAGCCATATTATGGCTTTTGCCTACTTGGGAATTTATTGAAATTAAGGACCGCATCAACAACAGCATCAAAGCCAACACCAAGTTCTTGCATAAAATCACTGAATTTTACCAACGCAAGGGCACTGTACCAACTTCTTACAACATTGCACGTAAACAGGCATTCGTAGAAACTTCTAACTTGAGTTCAGCTTTCCAACGCATGGGACAAGAGCCCAAATCAAAACAACGAGAAACCGATAAAATTTACGAACTGATTGTCTTAAACCACACATTTTTAACCTCATTGGCATCTCTAAGTACTTACATACGCAACCACCCAACCAATGAAGCCTCTGAACCGTTCCAACAGGCCACTGCAAAAATAGAGCACAACTTAAAAAAAGCGCGCCAATGTTTAAATCAACAATATCAAGAGGCGGCACAAATATACAAGGACATTGATCAGCCTTTTGAAGAACAGCTGCCTAACTTTCACACTTTAGATTTTGATCAACTGGAATCAAACGACGAAGCTTCAGTTCGCAACCTACAAGAAGCTCATTTGGTGTGGGAACAATTGCAATGGCTGTTTGCCATCAGCAACAAAATCCTCAAACTGGCTGCCACAGTCAAACTGGATTGAAACTTGCAACTTTAAATGACAACAAACCACAACAGGCGATGAGCAGAGAACTTAGATAAATTCAGCACACCACCTATCGAATTGGGTCACCAAGTTCAGGACCCCATCAAGCTGCTAACCACTGCAAGATTATGCCAGTCAACATGGCGGCTGAAGTACCCACCACATAACCGAAGACGGCGAGCAGTACACCAACTGGGGCCAAAGCTGGGTGGAATGCAGAGGCAACCACTGGGGCTGATGCAGCACCACCTACATTGGCTTGAGAACCAACTGCCAGGAAGAACACTGGGGCTTTGATTAATTTACCAACACCTAACAACAAGAAGGCGTGAACGGCAATCCAGATGCCACCAATGACGAACAAAAATGGTTTGATTTCAGTGACGTCCATTTTCAAACCTATGGTGGCCACTAAAATATAAACGAACAATGAACCAACAGCAGATGCGCCAGTGCCTTCGAACTTGCGGGCTCTAGTGAATGACATCAACACACCACCCAAGGTTGCCAGTATCACCAACCAGAAAAATGTTGAATCTAAATTGACTTCTGCCAACATCGGTAAATTGTTCTTAATCGCAGGTCCCAACCAATTGGCACAAGCATGAGCCAGTCCGGTGATACCAAAAGCAATGGCAGTCATCATGGTCAAGTCGGGTAAGGTGATTGGTTTGGCGTTTTCATCCTGAAAAGTCTCCATCCTCAATTTGATGCGTTCAATGGCTGAAACGTCGGCGCCAGTTCTGGCATCGATGCTGGCAGACCGTTGTGCCATCAACAATAAAATAGCCATCCATATATTGGCCCACACCACATCAATAGCAACCATCTGGGTAAAAGCAGCATCAGACACTTCCCACACTTCTTTCATGGCTGCCTGATTCGCTCCACCACCAATCCATGAGCCGGCTAACGTGGTCATACCACGCCAAATGTCGTCAGCACCTGAAGCGGCAAAAGCCTCTGGGAACATGGCACGGGTAGCAATAAAGGCAATCGGCCCGCCTATCACAATACCCAATGTACCAGTCAGAAACATTATACCGGCTTTCGGACCGAGCCGAATGATGCCTTTTAAATCCACACTGATGGTCAGCAACACCAAAGCCGCGGGCAATAAATACCGCGATGCCATGTAGTAAAGTTGTGATTCATCTGCATCCACCAACTTGAAGGTGGTTAAAAATGAAGGCAGTAAATAACACATCAATAAAGCCGGCACATAGGTGTAAAACTTGACCCAAACTGGGTGTTTACTTTGTTTGGTATAAAACACCAAACCAAGTATCAATGCCAATACCCCAAACAGCACGGCATCGCTTTGAATTAAATAGTTGTGTGGTATGGCTGCTACTGGCAATGCTGGCTCCATGGTTTGTCCCTCAATTCATTGAAGCCACAGTTTAGCAAAAATATACAACCACGCAATGATGAATTTAGTTCCAGTCACACACCCTAGCATGCAACCTAGTATATAAATAAAGCATTTATTAATGTGCATATGCCGACAGCTATGCTATTTTATTCATTCTCAAAACCTGAGCCAAACCATGTCTACCATACGAAACTGGTTAAATATTCACTCATCCATAGCGATGTTGATGGTGTGCGGCTTAAGCGGCACATGTGCTGCCGGAGAACCCATCAATCCACAACACATTGCCATCAATGAAGTGTATTATTTAGGCAATATCGGCGAAGACTGGGTTGAGCTGATCAATCGTGGCGACCAGCCCGTTGACATCTCTGGCTGGCGATGGTGTGCCAGATTCAGTTACCCAACCATTACAGTCACTGACATCATCAGCGGTACAGGCAATGGTGATTTGTTGCTTGAACCAGGTGAAATCATCGCTCTATCGATAGCCTTGGATTTAAACGACACCTCCTCTGACTTGGGTCTATACACCCAAAGCCCATTTGCTGAGGCAACCAATATGGTGGACTTTGTACAATGGGGGACTGAGGTCGATGTGGGACGCAGTGATGTGGCTGTTGATAAAGTGATTTGGTTAGAACTTGAACCCGATGTATTTGATTTTATACCAACTGCGACCAATAACCAGACCCTCAGTTGGTGTGGCAATGAATCTGATGGAATGTACTTGACCACCAGTTTGGACTTAGGCAATACCAATGCCACTCAAGGCGCAGCCAATGGCTTACTGTGTGATTTAATTTTCTCAAATGACTTTGAATGAAGCCATCAACATTTTCTTTTGGGTTTTTTAAAAAACAGGTAGATGCCAGAAAAGCACAAGAAAAATAACGCCAATGCCGACAAGGTATTCAACCAAACTGAGCCCTGTATTCCCGCATGAATGCCATGCAAAACTTTGTCATAACTGAGTTTATCACCCAGTAACTCAGAAAATAGTGCCGTTTTTTCCGCACCAGTCAACGCCCTGGGTTCTATGACTGTGGACTTTGGTTGGGGTTGGTGCAACTGAAAACCAGTCTGGGTTTGTTGGTACCATTGGTCTTGAACCAAGATCAACAACTGGTCATCATTCACGGTCATTTGTGCAATGGGTGTTGGTAGGCCATCAAAGTCATCCAATTGGTCAATGGTTTCACCCAGTTCATTGAGCCAACGCAAAGAACCTTCAGTTGCCACCACCCACTGATTTTTCCATTTGGCTACAGCCACCACAGGCGCTGCTGAATGGCTTTGTGCTGTTTGAAAACTGATCACATCATCCAGTTGGTAAAACGTTTCATCACCAAAATCCCATGCCAATTGTCGCTGACCATAACCAAACCATTGTAATGTCGCAGCAGAGGTCACATGCATTTGACTCAAACCAAATCGATCAGCATGTTGTAATAACAGTCCGGTGAAGGCCAATAACAACAACCACACAGCTGACAACAGACCTGCCCAACGGTGTAAGTTTCGCAATGCTTTGCGCAACCTCATGCTGGCACACTCATGGCGCTTCCTGGACCAGCTGCTGACTCAGATACAGCGCCAATTCAGCTTGTTTTTTCATTGCATTAACCGATAAAGTGGCACCGCTGATGCTGTCAATTTCACGTTGCCAATTGGCACCGTTTTGAGCACCAACAAACTGTTCATTGAACCACGACACCTGCACTTCTCCACCTCTGGACTCGCGGTAAACAATGACTTTGATTGCTGCAATTTGTTGGTTTTTTATCACCACTGCGGTGGTGATGTCACGCTCTTTGCCGATCTCATCCAGCAGCCAAATGGTTTTGCCTTGTGCTTGCCAGTAGCGGTAATTGAGTTTTTTAGCTGGTCGATTTAGGATTTGACTGATGTTGGCTTGCATCTCAGCTTTGACCCATAATCGTGCTGGTTTTGGTGGTTGGTGATTAAATTGTTGTTGTAAGAACTGTTCTATTTTTATTTTATCATCAGCCGTGTACGACCAGCTTGTTGACGAAAATGCCAACAAGCTGATTAAGGCCATGATTGTTTTGTAGTTGTTTTTCAAGTTTGGTTACTGTCAGAAAGAGTACCCCATACCGAGGTTAAAGCCATCATCCGAACCACCTTTACTCTGGTCTTGATAATCAAACTTAAACACTGCATTTGGTGTCAGCCAGTAATTCATTCCAATGTCCATTTGTTCAATATCCAGTGAGCTGCTGTCTGCGGCGTTGTTATTATACACAGAGTAGCGAGTGAAAACGCCAAATTGTCTGGCTGCTCCAAATCGGTATGATGGCTCAATATAATAACCACTTTGTTCTGCCCGTGCAGCATTTACTAAGTTTACATTGTTATCTAAATCCCAGTTGGCATACAAAGCGCGTAAACCAAACCCACCTTTTTGATACTGTGCATTGACTTCATATAAGTCTGCTGCAACATCCAAGGCACCTTGCGTCAAATCCGTTTGGTGTTGGTAAGTGGCGGCCAATTTTAAACCAGGTATCGGGTTATATCGCACCCTTGCAGTATAGGCCAAGTTGGATGCCACAGCTTCGGCTACTTTTTGTCTGCCACTGCGAATCAAAAATGCTTTACTGCCATTGGTTGGAACATTTAAACCGCTTGAAACGAATAAATCTAAACCAATTTGGTCATTGAATTGTTTGTTAAAACCCAAACCTGCTTCCCACCAAGTGGCTGGGATGATGTTTTTTTCAACATTGTTGCGCTCCACCCCAAAAAATGTATCTGGCTCATGGGTTTCGTTGAGGATACCCACTGGCACTAAACTGATACCTGCGGTACCTTTGGTGCTGTCATTGAACAGGTGTTCAATATAGGCTTGTTCTAACTCAACCTCACCTGGCTTACCATCACCGGCCAATGCATGTTCCAGCTCAAACTCAGAAAAGAACCGTGTTTTTGCATTAAAATCATAACCAAAAAACATCACGAACCGATGGAAGTCAACTTCTTCACCAGAATCCAAGTTGTTATAATGTAACTCACCATAACCGCCAATTTTAACGCGGCTTTCTGGCTCAGATTGCTCTTCTATGGCATCAGCAACCACAGCAATAGCTTCCTGTTGGGCTTCAACCTGCGCGCCCACCTGTTTAACTTCTTGTTGCACTGTTTGGTTTTGTTCTGTGAGTTGCAACTGCAATGCTTCTATGGTTTTTTGTTGCTGTTGTATGATTTTCCACATGTCTTCCATGCTGGGAGTTTTATCTGCAGCTGAAGCTGCAACTGACAGGCAAGTCAGTGCTAAAATAAGCGCTTTATGTTTCATATTAATCCAATGTATTTTCCGAGTTGCGAATTGTAATGTTATTGAGAATCAGTATCAACAACAAAATTAAAAAAATAGCTTTGCCCTTGCTTGCCTTGCTTTTACTCTCAGCTTGCAACCCTCCCAAAACACAGATATCAAAGCATCAATTGTTGGTATTTGGCACTTTGGTAGACATCAATGTTTGGCATCATGACAACCACAACCCACAACCTGCCATTGATGAAATCAGCCAAACCTTCAATGCCATGCATCACCAATGGCATGCTTGGAAGCCAGGAAGGCTAACGAACATTAACCAAGCCCTCAGGGCAGGTAAAAGCATTCGGCTCACTGCAGAGGAAGCACAGTTCATTACAACTGTTATTTTATTGGCCAGACAATCCAATCATTTTTTTAACCCAGCCATTGGTGAATTGATTCACTTATGGGGTTTTCATGCCGATGATTACCCCTTACTAACCCCGCCACCTGAAATGGCACAAATACGCAGCTTAACTACTCAGCAACTTAACGTTGATCAATTGCAGTTGAACGGCTTAACACTGAGCAGCAACAACCCCCACATTTGGTTAGATTTCGGTGGTGTTGCCAAAGGTTATGCCGTTGATCTGGCCGTCAAAATCCTGCAAAAACACCAATTCAACAATGCCATCATCAATGCCGGTGGAGATTTGCGCAGCATAGGCAGCAAAGGCCAAACACCATGGCGAGTGGCCATACAGTCACCCGCTGATTGGTCCATGTTGGCAGAAATTGTTATCAACGGAGATGAATCGGTGTTCACTTCTGGAAATTACCGCAGGTACAAAGAATTTGATGGCCAGCGCTATTCACACATCATTAATCCTAATTCAGGTATGCCAGTGGCCGATATAGTCTCAGCCACTGTGATAGCCAAAAACGGTACCCTAGCCGATGCCGCGGCCACTGCGATGATAGTAGCTGGAGATCAATGGCCCAAAATTGCTGCTCAAATGAAGCTCAATCAAGTATTGATTATCAATGAACAATTACAATGTTTTACCACCAGTGCAATGCTCAGCAGGCTGGAAAACCTCCACATCAACTGTCAAGTCATTGCGCTTTGATTGGTAGGTATTCAGACGTAAAAATACACCGAAATAAAATGACTGGTGCTACCAATCAACACAAACAAATGAAAAATAGCGTGGTTGTACGGGATTTTTTTAATGGCGTATAAAATCGCCCCAACCGTATATGCAACACCACCAGCCATCAACCAAAACATACCTTCAGCAGGCAAATTAGCCGCCATCGGTTTAATCGCAAATACAATTGCCCAACCCATCAGAATATACAGCGCCGTTGAAAGTAATTCAAAATGACCCGTGTAAAAAATTTTAAGGGTCACGCCCAGCACCGCCATGGTCCAAGCTGCAGCTAAGATTGAATAGCCTAGAGTGCCTGGTATGGTAATCAGCATATAAGGAGTATACGTGCCAGCTATCAGCAGGTAAATTGAAGCATGGTCAACCACCCGCATCTTGCTTCTGACTGCGGGCTTTTTACTGGCATGGTAAAAACTTGAAGCTGAAAACAATGCCAACATACTTACACCGTATATCAAATAACCAAATACATCAATTAAACGACCTGAATCCATGCCTTTAAACAGCAACAGTGTCAGTGCCAAAACACTGAAAACAGCACCCAAAACATGTGAAACAATGTTGAGTTTTTCTTCTAATGGTGGGTAGTATTTAATTGTTTTATTGCTCATGAGTACCTGTTTATCAAGCCACTATCCTAGGTGACTGTTGCGTGTGATCACAATGCCAACAGTTGACATTAAGTTGCTGCTGAACAATGCGTCAAGATAGGGTGCCGTGATTAATAATATCCAATAAGCCACAAAAACCATATCTTTCAAGCCCTGCTGAGCCATTGAAAATAATCAGGCATTATGGTTCTTTTTGCTTTATGACTTTATGGCTTTAAAGCCAATATCACTGCGGTAATATTCACTGCCCCAATTGATATTTTTAACGGCTTTATAGGCTTTGTTTTGAGCCTGTTGTAAGGATTCATCAAGAGCACAAACACACAACACTCGACCACCACTGGTAATCACTTGGTCACCTTTCTTGGTAGTTCCAGCATGGAACACTTTAACCTCTGAAGCCACTGTATCCAAGCCATTAATGACATTGTTTTTTGCATAACTGAATGGGTAACCAGCCTCTGCCATCACCACACCCAGCGCAAACCGTTCATCCCACTGACAATCCACTTCTGACAAGCGTTTGTCAATCGCTGCCAAACACAGTTGATCCAAATTACTCTTTAAGCGCAGCATGATGGGTTGTGTTTCTGGATCACCAAAACGCACGTTGAACTCCAAAACCTTGGCCTGACCTTGGTCATCTATCATCAGTCCTGCATACAAAAACCCTGTGAATGGCATCCCATCTTTTAACATCCCATCCAGGGTAGCTTGAATTACTTTATCAGCCACTTGCTGGTCTATTTTGGGAGTCACCACAGGTGCTGGAGAATAGGCACCCATACCACCTGTATTAGGACCTGAGTCACCATCATCCCGGGCCTTATGGTCTTGTGAAGTGGCCATTGAGATGAAGTTTTCACCATCAGCAATCACAATATAAGAAGCTTCCTCACCTTGCAAGAATTCCTCAATAATGATTCGGCTGCCGGCTGCACCAAATTTATTATCAGCCAACATGTCCGCCACTGCCGCTTGGGCCTCGGTCATGTCTTCCGCAATCACCACCCCTTTGCCCGCAGCTAAACCGTCGGCTTTGATAACGATGGGAAACTGTTGATCGGCTAAATATGCATTGGCAGCTGCCACTTCAGTGAATTCAGCATATGCCGCCGTAGGAATTTGGTGGCGGTTTAAAAAATCTTTGGCGAATGCTTTTGAACCTTCTAATTGCGCGGCTTGTGCTGTAGGGCCAAAACAGGCAATTCCTGCTGCTGTTAAAGCATCAACTATACCGTCAACCAAAGGCTGTTCAGGGCCAACCACAACCAGTTGGATGTTTTGAATTTGACAAAATGCGATAACCGCTGAAAAGTCACTGACCTCTAACACCACATTTTCAAGTGCGGGTTCCAATGCTGTACCAGCATTGCCTGGTGCAACAAAGGTTTTTTCTACTGTACTTGACTGCGATAAACGCCAAGCCAAGGCATGCTCTCTGCCACCTGACCCTATGACCAAAACTCGATTCATGATTGATTCTCTGTTGTTAAGTTGCTGATGTATTAATGATTAAAGTGTCTAACACCGGTAAAAATCATCGCCATGTCATGTTCATTGGCTGCCTGGATAACATCTTCATCACGGATAGAACCACCCGGCTGAATCACCGCAGTGATGCCTGATTGGGCGGCTGCATCTATACCATCTCTGAACGGAAAGAAAGCATCCGAAGCCATCACTGAACCTGGTACTTTAAGCCCTGCGTCATCGGCTTTTATTGAAGCAATTCTGGCTGAAACCACACGGCTCATTTGTCCCGCACCAACACCAATGGTCTGCGCGTCTTTGGCATACACAATGGCATTGGATTTGACCCATTTAGCCACTTTCCAAGCAAAAGCAAGGTCCGTTAATTCAGCTTCAGTGGGTTGTCTTTTACTCACCACTTGGGCCTTGAACACGTCCGACATCTGAATGTCTGCATCCTGCACCAATAAACCACCACTGACTCTTTTGTACATCATCCAGGGTTTGGTTTGTTCAGGTAATTTACCGCAACAGATTACCCTTAAGTTCTTTTTGGTGGCAAATACTTTCAATGCGGCTTCATCATAATCAGGTGCCACAATGACTTCTGCAAATTGCTTATCTAAAATGGTTTCAGCTGTTTTGGCAGTCAATTTGCCATTAAAGGCCAATACCCCACCAAAAGCAGAAGTTGGATCAGTGGCAAATGCTTTAAGGTACGCTAAGGTAAAATCTGACTCAACAGCCACACCGCATGGATTGGCATGTTTCACAATCACACATGCTGGTGTATCTTTGAATTCTTTGACGCAGGACAATGCAGCATCGGCATCGGCGATGTTGTTGTACGACAATGCTTTGCCTTGAATTTGCCACGCATGACCCATGGTGCCAGAAACTGGATTTTCTTCGGTGTAAAAAGCCGCTTTCTGGTGTGGATTTTCACCATATCTAAGTTCAGAACGGTGTTTAAATTGTTTGGAAAAATAACGAGGGAAATCTTGTTTTTCCTCAGAATCATTGATGGCGCTGAGGTAATTGGCAATCAAGCCATCGTATCGCGCTGTGTGAGCAAAAGCCTTGGCTGCCAAGATGTGGCGGTTGGCATGTGAGATACCACCGTAAGTTGTCAACTCATCTAACATTTCCGCGTAGTCTTCAGGGTTGACCAACACCGTAACCCGGTCATGGTTTTTTGCGGCTGCGCGAATCATCGCTGGGCCACCTATGTCGATGTTTTCAATGGCTTCCTCTAAAGTCACATCGGCTTTTTTGATGGTTGATTCAAATGGGTACAGGTTCACCACCAATAAATCGATGCCTTCAATGCCGTGTTCACTCATCACTTCTTCATCAACACCATTACGGCCCAATAAAGCACCGTGAACGCGTGGGTGCAAAGTTTTGATTCGACCGTCCATCATTTCTGGAAAACCGGTGTATTCTGAAATTTCAGTAACCACCATTCCAGCCTCTTCCAACATCTTTGCTGTACCACCTGTTGAAAGGATTTCTACGCCCAAGCGGGATAAGCCAGAGGCCAACATATCAATGTTGGTTTTATCAGATACGCTGATCAACACCCTTCTGATGGGTACGCGATTTTGTGCCATGATTTATATTGCTAACTCAAAGGAGGCGATATTATAAAGGAATGGAATGGAATCTTCATTGATTTTTAAACTGAACGTCCTCTCAAATCAAGATACACAATAAGTTGCTTCGATTCAGCCCTTGATTTTTAATTTTCGCATTTTATTGCGTAACGTTGTGCGGGTGATACCCAGCATCTCAGCGGCATTGCTGCGATTGCCTTTGCACCACGCCAAAACTTCAGTAATCATGCCTTTTTCTGTTTCCTCGATCACCAAATCGTACAGTTTGTTGGTGTTATGGCCATTCAATGATTCTAAATATATACGCACCGATTCACGGGTTAAGGCTTTTTGGTTCTGGTTGTTGATATTCATGGTTGTACAAATCCAATTTCAAATGCCACAGCGTTCTCACCTGGGCTGACTATCTCCAAGTTGATTGGAATCAAGGTATTGGGTACAAATCCTGCCCGCAACACATCGGCTGGGACATACTCGCTGTCAACAAATCTGCGCATTGCTACAATTTGTCCATTCAAATCTGATAACTTGATTTCCAGTGCTGGAAAAGTTGAATTACTCGCGTTGGCATTGATCATACTGGCAGAAATGATCAATGCTTTGTCACGTCCTGGGTGGGGTCTGATGTTTCTTGAAACCAAAGAAATGGCATTCAAATCAACCAATTCTTGCTGGGTGACACAGTCCATCAACTGACAAGCTTTTTCGCTCAAAGGATGTTCTGGCAAGGTAACCTGTCCCGCAGCGACTGCCATTTGTGCCTGCCAAACCAACAGCACCAACATACTCAATGCCAACCCACTCCACAGCCAATTTGAAGTTTCAGCTGGTTGTTGAGTTCGTTTAGCCGCCACAAAAGGGACCTCTGAAACCGAATCTTCAACGGTGACAAACTCTGGCAAATCCCCAACATCGGAATGATCGGAAGTGTCGGCCAATGCCTCTGCAATGATGTCATCTAACTGCGACTCTACATCTTCAAAATCTTCATCCGCTACATCAGCTGCTTGAAATGAATGGTAGGCTTGGGTAAGCAATGGTGGCGCATTATCAAAATCATGCAACAACAAATCTTCATCTTCATGAGGTTTTTCGGCACTTAAGGTTTCCATCCCATCAAAAACCGTACCGCATAAGTTACATCTGACATGTCCACGGGCATGGATCAAGTGATCTACTTCGATCACAAACACTTCCCCACATCCTCTACATTGCGTATACAAAATTATTCTCTAAATTGGATTGAACATGTAAACCGAAAAACCGTTCGACTCAGTTTCCCTGTTGACGAATATATTAATGTCAGTCCAAGGAAATTGACTGCCGTTTAACTGATTTAACCTTTGCTGGCTCCCACACGAACCCAATCTTGTTCAATTTCACACTCAATGTCAATAAATCGTGATGCATATTTTTCACAAACCATGTTTTTTTGTGCTGCCAGTATGCCACTGAGTACAATAAAACCATTTGGCTTGAGCATTTGGTGGAAATCATCACACAATGCCAACAAAGGTTCAGCCAATATATTAGCCAATATACCATCTTGATTTTTGATGCTGTGCACACTTTCGGGATTTACCACCTTAATACCCGCTGCCACTCCGTTTTTTTCTGCATTTTGTTGAGTTGCTTGAATCGCCTGTGAATCAATATCAACGCAAATCACTTGCTTGGCACCTTGTAACAAAGCCATTACCGCCAAAATACCTGAACCACAGCCAAAATCTACCAGGTTTTTGCCTTTGACATCATTTTGATCCAACCATTTGAGACACAATGCTGTGGTTTCATGGGTGCCAGTGCCAAACGCCAAGCCTGGATCTAAAATTAAATTAACCGCAGCTGGGTCAACCACGGCATAACCTTCTGGTATCACCCAGCTGCGCTCACCGAAGCGAATGGGTTTAAAGTGATCCATCCACACCCGCTCCCAAACCTGCTCTTTTAACTGGGTTTTCAATTGTTCTAATTCGGGGTGTGAACTTTGTAGGCTTTGACTGGCCGATTGCATGGCGGCTTGGTCATCGAACAGCGCAGTCATTTTAATTTGACTCCACAACGGCATCTCACCTGGCAAAGGCTCATAGATGGGCGCGTCTTTGGCATCTGCATAAGTCACCCCCACTGCACCAGCATTAAGTAGCTCAGCATCAATTAGTTCTGCTTGCTCTTGTGCCACTTGCACCGTTATTTCATAAAATGCCATAACCCGCGTTATTTTCCTTCGCTGAGCCGTTTCTCAAGGTAATGAATATTTTTGCCACCACTGACAAAGCCTTGGTCATTCATGATTCTTTGCTGCAAAGCGATGTTACTTTTGATGCCAGAAACCACTGTTTCTGCCAACGCCAAGCGCATGCGCCTGATGGCAGTGATGCGGTCTTCACCGTGGGTAATGATTTTGCCGATCATTGAATCATAGTTTGGTGGCACTGTATAACCATCATACATGTGGGAATCCACTCGCACCCCAGGTCCACCGGGTGCATGAAACATATTGATGGTACCTGGCGATGGCATAAAAGTATCGGGGTCCTCGGCATTGATGCGGCATTCAATGGCATGCCCAGTGATTTTAATGTCCGACTGCTGTAATTGCATTTTTTCACCACTGGCAATCAACAGCTGTTGTTTTATCAAGTCTACGCCAGTAATCATTTCAGTTACCGGATGTTCAACTTGAATTCGGGTGTTCATTTCAATGAAATAAAAACGCCCGCCGTCATACAAGAACTCAAACGTTCCAGCCCCTTCATACTTGATGCGCTTACAGGCTGCAACACAAACTTCACCTATGCTGGCACGCTCTTCTTCTGTCAAACCTGGCGCCGGCGCTTCTTCCACTACTTTTTGATGGCGGCGCTGCATTGAGCAATCACGTTCACCCAAATGAATCGCATGGCCATACATATCTGATAAAACCTGAATTTCAACGTGTCTGGGGTTTTCCAGAAATTTTTCCATGTAAACGGTACCGTCTCCAAAAGCCGCTTTGGCTTCAGTTTTGGTGGTCATGATGGCATTGTTCAACGCGGCTTCAGTGTGCACAACTCGCATGCCCCTACCGCCACCACCTGCTGCCGCTTTCACAATAATCGGGTAACCAATTTTTTTGGCGATGGCCAAATTGCGCTCAGCATCATCATCCAATGGTCCATCCGAACCAGGCACACAAGGTACACCTGCGGCTTTCATGGCTTCAATGGCCGCCACCTTGTCACCCATCAAGCGAATCGTGTCTGCTCTGGGGCCAATGAATTTAAAACCCGATTCTTCTATACTTTCCGCAAAGGCAGCATTCTCGGCCAAAAATCCATAACCAGGATGTATCGCTTCGGCATCTGTTACCTCAGCTGCAGCAATTATTTTGGGTATGTCCAAATAAGACTCAAGCGATGAAGCTGGGCCGATACAAACCGACTCATCAGCCATGCCAACATGTTTTTGGTTGCGGTCTATGGTCGAATGAACGGCCACAGTTTTGACCCCCAAGGTTTGGCAAGCACGGAGAATACGCAGGGCTATTTCACCCCTGTTGGCAATAACTATTTTACTGAACATGGCTTAATTCACTCTATTTCAAATAACGGTTCATCAAACTCAACCGGCTGTCCATTCTCAACCAAGATACGTTTGACTTTACCTTTATGCTCAGACTCTATTTGGTTGAACATTTTCATCGCTTCGACCATACACAAAGTATCACCGACATTGATGTTCTGACCGACTTTGACAAAAGCTTCTGCATCCGGAGAAGGTGAGGCGTAAAAAGTACCCACCATCGGACTGCGCACCAATGTACCTGTCGGCTCGACTTCAACTGCTGCCTCGCTAGTTGCCGCAGTTGGTTGTTGTTCTGCGGCTGTTTGAGCCACTGTTTGATGCACCACAGGTGCCGCTTGCACAACTTGTCCATTGCGCGACAGTTTAACTGTTTCTTCACCCTCAGTGATTTCCATTTGAGTTAAAGATGAATGTTCTAACAGTTCAATGAGTTTTTTTATTTTTCTGATATCCATTGAGGAATCCTGTAATTAATTGTTTGATTTAGCCCAATAACGAAGCGCCAATTGATAGCCTTGAGCCCCCAAGCCGCTGATGGTGCCAATGGCCACATCAGATAACCATGACTTTGCTCGAAACGGTTCACGGGCATAGATATTGGATAAATGTACTTCGATAAATGGAATTTGTGTCCCCAACAACGCATCACGAATGGCCACACTGGTGTGAGTGAATGCCGCTGGATTGATAATGAGCCCAGCAATTTGATCATCAAAACACTGATGAATGTAATCAATTATTTCATGTTCGGCGTTGGATTGTTTGAAGCGCAAACTCAACTGCAATTCCTCCGCCAATACCAACAAAGAATTGTTGATGTCTTGTAAGGTTTCGCTGCCATACACTGTAGGCTCTCTGACCCCTAACAGGTTGAGATTCGGTCCGTTGATGATGGCGATTTCACGCATATGAAAAATCAAATTTGGCTTCTAAGTGTTGCGATTTTGCATCAATTAGCAGCGAATGTCTATCAATCAACCTAATTTAGTATTTTTTCAAACGTTTGTTTTAAGTCTGCAGCAGCCTTGTAGCCAAAGAAATTGTGTACCACCAAAGGGGTACCATCTGCAGCAAAAAACAAACTGGCAGGCGGTCCAACTATGCCAAAATGTTGCATCAACTGTGCATCCACCTCATCGTTGGCAGTGACGTCGGCTTTCAAGGCCGTCATCTGCGCGGTCAGCGTCACAATTTCAGGGTCTTTGAAAGTGGTTTTTTCCATGCGCTTACACTCAATACACCAATCTGCATAAAAATCCAAAAACACCGGTTTATCACTGTTTTTTATCTGTAGATTTAAATCTGCCAGTGATTTGATGGGGGTGAATTGTACCTTTTGCTCAGCTTGGACAGCAGCTCCTGCAAACACCCCTTTCAATGGCCTCAAAGGGTCTGACTGACCGGCCATCGCACCAATCAATTGCGCCACACCCACCACCAATAAAATGATTTTGAGTGCATCAAACACCGACATCACCCAACCAGATAAGCCATTGTCTTTGGCATTTTGGTGCCACATCACTGCTGTAGCAATCAGCAACAAACCCCACAACATTAAGGTGGTGTCATCAGGCAAAATTCTGGACAAGAACCAAACAGCCATACCAATCAACAACACCCCAAAGAATGATTTAACCACATTCATCCAACCACCTGAACTTGGCATCCACTTACCCGCGGAGGTACCAATGGCTATCAGAGGGACACCCATACCCATCGACATGGCAAACAAGGCCAAACCACCCACCACTGGGCCGCCATCAGCGGATGAAATATAAATCACCGCGGCAGCCAATGGTGGTGCCACACAAGGGCCAACGATTAAGGCCGATAACAAGCCCATGACAGCCACGCCCAGCCAAGAGCCACTTTTTTGTTTATTCGATAAATTGGATAATTTATTTTGCCAACTGGCCGGCAACTGTAACTCATAAAAACCAAACATGGACAACGCCAACAACACAAACACCACGCTGAAACTGATGATCACCCAGGGGGTTTGAAATAAGGCCTGTAAATTGGTTCCTGCCAATCCTGCCACCACCCCTACCACGGTGTAAGTCAATGCCATGGCCAACACATAAATCATTGAAAGGGTAAATGCTTTGGCTGTTGATGGGTTTTTCTGCCCCACAATTAAACCAGACAGTATGGGTATCATTGGAAACACACAGGGTGTTAAGGACAACAACAAACCAAATCCAAAAAACTTCAGTACCGTCCACCACACTGGGTCATCTGCAATACTTTTGGTCAGCACGCCCTGCTCAGAAAGCGATGCTGCGGCGGAGTCTTGCTTTGCTGTGGCAGCATCAGTGGCTGCCACCAATGATTGCGCCTCGGGCAAATCAACCGTCACCAGCTGTGCGGTTGGCGGGTAACACACTTTGCCATCTTCACAGCCTTGAAATGCCGCCTCTATATCTAACTTTTCAATACCTGCTTGGCTGCGCTTGATAGGCAACACTATTTCAGCCACATCATAATAGACATCCACTAAACCAAACTCAGGATCATCTTTGAGCTTGGCCGGTGGAAATTCAGGTGTTCCCAACTCAACCCCAGCGGTGAACACACTGAAATCAATTTGGTCTTTGTATAAATAGATGTTTGGCGCCATGGTAAAACGCACCATCAGCTGGTTGGCGTCCAATGCAATGGTTTCAAACTGAAACGCTTGGTCAACTGGTAACAGCTGCTGCCCAGCTCCAAAAAACCCACCACCTGTGTTAGCGGCAGGCAGTATGCTGGTGTTCACACTGGCTTGAAAAGCGCTGCTTTTTGGACTGGGTTTGAGCTGACCTGTGAGGTCAAATGTTTTGAATTGTGGCGGGTAACAAAGAAAATCCTCAATACAACCTTGGTACTTAACCGTTAGTTTCGGCGCACTGCCAATGTCAGTAATCGGGACGTCTATGCTGAGCTGGTTGTAATACACCTCCACCGCACCAAAGTTGGGATCGTCTTTTTGCTTACCTGCTGGAATCAACAGCGCTTGCTGATCAACGCTTAAGTTTTCACCTTTGAAACTGAAAGCATGGTTGTAAAGATAGACTTTGTCAATCAGCTCAAAATCAAGTTGAATGGTTTGCTCATCTTTCACCAGGTAGCTGAGCTGCATCGCCTCATCTGGTGGCGGTGGATTGTCCATAGCCAGTAAACTGAAAGACAGGAGGCTCAGCAAGCCAAAAGCCAGGCTGCGGTTAATTTTGTGGTTTAATTTGTTCATCGATCCATTGCAAATATTCGGTTGTGCCAGCCACTATAGGGACAGCAATAATTTCAGGTGTTTGGTAACTGTGCAAACTTGTGATCCTTTGTTCAATCGCTGCAAATTGGCTGGCAGCAGTTTTAAGTAACAACAAACACTCCTCTGACGACTCTATCTGACCTCGCCAACGGTAAAAAGATTCAATTTTTGGTAAGATTTGCGCACAAGCTATTATCTGGTCATTCAACAAAGAATCAACCATGGTTTTTGCTTGTTCAGTAGACTCGCAACTGACCAAGACCTGAATGTAATCAAATTTCATGCAAATATTATGCACATTGCAAAAGCAACTGGCGTATTTATTCGCAATGTTTAAGAGTTATTCAATGAAACACTGAATGGGCGATGAAACTTTTACAGCGGGTAGTTGATTTATGAACGCCTTGCTAAGTTGAATTTTTGGAGCTGATTGCTTTTGTGCTATTAAAGCACAAAACAAGCGACGCAAAAAATTTCAACTTGAGCAATTTGTTATGTGCTTACTAAAAGTGTTAGTGCAAATATTAGCCATACTTGAGTAAGACACACCCATATTGTTACAGACTGCCAGATATAGTTTGGAACCTTATTTTTGTATGTAAAACGACAAACTAAAAGCTGTACTATTACCGTAATTAATATTAACACTCCGTAATTAGTATAATTTTTTGACAGCGGCTCACTGTTCCCTACAAGAATGAAAAGAAATGAAACCATAGGCAAAAGAATAACCAAAACCTGAAGAAAAAATGCACCTCTTTTTCTCCATTGCTTTATATCTTCATTTAGCCATGAAAGCTTATATTTTTCATATTTTGCTAGAATTCGTTTCATTATTTCTTACACATAACGCCCGGCTCACCGAGCAAATTTTTGATGGCGACTTTTGTGCGTGCTTTTGCACAAAAGGTGACAGCGGAAATTTGTCCGGTGCAGCCGTTTGTTAAATCTTCATTGGTCATAATATACAATTGACCAAAAATTGAATTTTTCCCCTTTAGAGGCGCACCAGTTCGGAAAAGACCCATCTATACCTAACTGAGAATACTCTTCCCAGCAACTCAAAAGCTTATCGTAATATTCCATCTCATTTAGCATCTTCAGCTTTAGCTCTTCAGTGTTAAGCATACCAATCAATGACCGAGCAGAACGCATAGAGCTCTTTGCTTCATTAAATTCTCCCAAGAAAATAGACTCTGACAAATGATGGGTCTGGTAATCCGCGTCATTCAAATGAGCTTGTGCAATTCGGCTGATACAAATCTCGTCCTTGGGATCAAGTTTAAGCGCCCTTTTGTAAGAGGATATATCGCCACCAATATAACCTAGCCACTTGTGAGGAGTCGGATTAGCGGGATCATCTGAAGCCCATTGTTCGAGAACTTGCTTTAGGAATTCCACCAATGGATGAGCCAAGAGCTGATGTATATCTCCATTCCAGAAACCTAAAGATGACAACTCTTCTGCGATGCCTCTTTGCTCTTCTTGTGTTCTGCGTTTCGAGACGGATACAAACTCTTTTATAGAAGTGACAGCCAGCTTTTTAAGGCCTTGCTCTTTTTGGAGGCAATACTTCCCAAAAAGCTCGTAACCTTCAACTGAGGAGTATTTCTCTCCTACGGACTTTAGTCCTTCAAAATTTTCGCGATTCCAGTAATACATATTTGTGATTTAACGCCTTGCTAAGTTGAATTTTTGGAGCTGATTGCTTTTGTGCTATTAAAGCACAAAACAAGCGACGCAAAAAATTTCAACTTGAGCAATTTGTTATGTGCTTACTAAAAGTGTTAGTGCAAATATTAGCCATACTTGAGTAAGACACACCCATATTGTTACAGACTGCCAGATATAGTTTGGAACCTTATTTTTGTATGTAAAACGACAAACTAAAAGCTGTACTATTACCGTAATTAATATTAACACTCCGTAATTAGTATAATTTTTTGACAGCGGCTCACTGTTCCCTACAAGAATGAAAAGAAATGAAACCATAGGCAAAAGAATAACCAAAACCTGAAGAAAAAATGCACCTCTTTTTCTCCATTGCTTTATATCTTCATTTAGCCATGAAAGCTTATATTTTTCATATTTTGCTAGAATTCGTTTCATTATTTCTTACACATAACAACTTATTAAACACACATTCTATCTCAAAGTGAAGGGTAAATATGGGCTGATTGGGTTAATTTATGCTGAATGTAGCCATAAAACAGAAGTTTTTGTGTGATTTATGCGTTTTTATCCTAAATATTCGAGTTTAAAACGCATAAATGCGTTATTATCAGTTCATAGCTTGATAATAACGCAATTATGAAACTGCTTGACCAGGTTCGGGTAAAGATTAAATTCCTACATTACAGCGATGAAACCGCGAAAATATATGTGTATTGGATTAAACAATACATTTTATTTCATCATAAAAGACACCCTGCGGATATGGGGAAAAATGAAATTGAACAATTTCTATCCCATTTAGCCACCCACAGAAATGTAGCTGCTTCAACCCAAAACCAAGCCTTCAACGCCCTCTTGTTCTTATACAATAAAGTACTCGATATTTCTCTTGAAAATAAAAACATCAATGCCCTCAGAGCCAAACAACGGGTTCATTTACCCACCGTATTAAGCACCCAAGAAATTAAACATTTACTGGCCCAATTTAAAGACGACATTTATAAACTGATCACGCAATTGATTTATGGATGCGGGTTGCGAATATCTGAGGCCATGAACTTAAGAATTAAAGATTTGGATTTCGACTACAACCGAGTCATCATTTGGGACAGTAAGTCATTAGATGACAGATCACTGCCCATGCCTCAGCGATTGGTTAAACCGTTACAAAATTTGATTGATACAAATAAAGTAACACATCGCCAGGACTTATCCATCGGTTATGGCTCGGTGGAACTACCTAACGCACTGAAAAGGAAATACCCTAACGCTGACAAAGAATTCAAATGGCAGTATCTTTTCCAAATGAATAAAGTGTCCAAAGACCCAAAAACCGGCATCACCAGAAGACACCATGTGTTAGAAAGCACTTACAACCGAAACCTGAAAAAAGCGGTGCTTAAGTCAGAAATAAATAAGAAAATAACGGCTCACACACTGCGCCATTCCTATGCGACACATTTATTACAAGCCGGCATCGACATCAGAACCATTCAGGAACTTCTGGGCCATAAAAGCTTAGAAACCACCATGATTTATACCCACGTAGTGAAAGAACTGAGCGGAAAAAACCGGTTCAGCCCTTTGGATTACCTTTAAATAAATTTAACAGGGTTTAAATAGCTGCTAAAAACTCGGAATATTTTTACTGAAGATATTTTTTCATCGCATTACTGGTCGGCGTTTCTCTGTTAAAATAAGTCGTTTTTCTGACCTTTCTGTATGGCCAAACTGTATTTTTACTATTCTGCAATGAATGCGGGTAAAACCACGCACTTATTGCAGTCCAGTCATAATTACCGTGAACGCGGTATGCGCACCTTGATTCTATCATCATCTCTGGATGACCGGTTTGGACAAGCGGTGGTTAAATCCCGCATTGGCATTCAGTCACCTTCGATTGTCTTCAATCAAAAAGAAGATATTTTTGAGCTGGTCCAAAAACAAGACAAAGTAGACTGTGTGTTGGTTGATGAAGTGCAATTTTTAAACAAAGCCCAAGTTTACCAATTAACCGAAATTGTTGATAAGATGAATATCCCAGTGCTGGCTTATGGCTTACGCACTGACTTTTTGGGTGAATTATTCGAAGGCAGTCAGTATTTATTGGCCTGGGCCGATGAACTGCGTGAACTGAAAACCATCTGTCACACTGGCAAAAAAGCCACCATGGTGGTGCGTATAGACGATGAAGGCAAGGCCATCAAATCCGGCGCACAAATTCAAATTGGTGGCAATGAACGTTATGTATCTGTTTCTAGGGCTGAATACAAACGTATTTTTCATGACGAGGGCAGCATCAAACCCTCACAAATTTCCTTACCATTAGATGACATGTAGACGGAGCAATTCAAATTATGGACATTATATTTTGTGGTACACCTGAATTTTCTGTTCCGCCACTGCTTGACTTGATTGCAGCAGGGCATAACATCAAAGCAGTATTCACCCAACCAGATCGGCGCAAAGGCCGTGGTCAACAGAGACAAAAAACCGCAGTCAAACTGGCTGCCGAACAGCACAACATTCCGGTTTACCAGCCCACCAGTTTAAAAACCACCGAAGTGATCGACTTAATCCAGGGTTTAAATGCAGACTTGATGGTGGTGGTGGCTTACGGCCTGATTATTCCTCAAAACATATTGGATCTACCAAAATATGGTTGTTGGAACATCCACGCTTCTTTGTTACCACGTTGGCGCGGCGCGGCGCCCATTCATCGGGCTATTTTAGCCGGCGATGAGCAAACCGGTATTGCCATCATGCAAATGGAAGCGGGACTGGATACCGGACCCGTGTATGCCATGTTCCCCACCGACATCAGGCCTGATGACACAGGGCAGACACTGCATGATCGATTAAGCGCCATGGGCGGTGAAGCCATAGTGACTTGTGTTAAACAACTTGAAGCAGGCACTTTACCGGCTGCCAAAGCGCAGCCTGATGAGGCCATATACGCCCACAAGCTACAAAAATCAGAGTCCAATATTGACTGGACACAATCTGCCACTCAAATTGAGCGACAAATCAGGGCTTTCAATCCTTGGCCAGGCACCCAATCCACCATCAATGGCGAGCCCCTTAAAATTTGGTCGGCCAAAGCACTGGTCGACGAAAGTACCAATGCCTCCGTACCGCCTGGCGAAATCACTTTTGCGGACAAGTCCAGCTTAGTTATACAGTGTGGACAAGGTGTACTGAGCTTGTTAGAGGTCCAAAAAGCTGGTAAAAAACGTATGCCTATTGAGGCATTTATGGCAGCAAAATCTGTTTGGTTCAACGCATGACGGCCAATCAGCTCAACCCACGGCTGCTTGCAACGCATGTGATGTATGAAGTGGTGGTGAAACAACAGCACCTGAAACTGGCCCTGCAACACACCTTGGCCAAAAATAATTTAATCAACCACATCAGTGCACAGGACAAAGCATGGCTGCAAAATATTTGTTACCAAAGCTTGCGCCACCACCATAACCTGACAGCCAGGTGGCAAAAGTTTATTGACAAACCATTGAAAGACAAATTAATTGCCGAATTATTAACCCTTAGTTTGGCCCAAAAATTTCACCTCGACACACCTGATCATGCGGTCGTTAATGAAGCCGTCAAATGCGCTAAAAAACTCAAAAAACAATGGGCCACTGGGCTGATCAACAAGGTCTTGAAGTTGGCTGTAATGGACCACTCATTCACCCCCAGTAACGCAGTAGAAACATACAACCACCCCCAATGGTGGATTGATATCTTACAAAAAGACTGGCCAGATCACTGGCAAAACATACTGCATGCCAACAACCAAAAACCGCCTTTGTGGGTCAGGGTAAATGATGACGACCTCCACATTGAGGGCCACCAACACCCCCAACTTAAAAACGCCTGGCGCTTGGTCGAAACCCAAACTTCAACCAGTAAAGAGTTGCAACAAGGTCAATTCTCAGTTCAAGATGCAGCCGCACAATATGCAGCCCACATTTTGCACCCACAAGCTGGAGAGTTGATTTTAGATGCCTGTGCTGCCCCTGGTGGAAAAAGTTGCCACTTACTGGAACTACAACCACAAATCAAGTTGGACATCTTAGAAAAAGAGCCACACCGACTCGAATTGGTAAAGGACAACCTCAAACGACTCAACCTTGAGGCAAATCGTTTGATTGAAGGCGATGCCACATTGCCAAAAACATGGTTTAACGGCGACAAGTATGACAAAATATTGTTGGACGTGCCTTGTAGTGCAGCTGGCGTGGTGCGACGTCACCCTGATATTAAACTATTAAGACAAGCTAAACACATCAAACAATTGACCGACCTACAACAACAAATACTACAACAAATGGCTGCCTTGCTGAAAACGGGCGGTCAAATCCTGTACGCCACTTGTTCGGTGTTTCGTTCTGAAAATGAAAGCCAAATCAAAAAGTTCTTAGCTGCAAACCCTGACTTCCAACCCATGGATCTGAACATTGAATTGGCAGAAAACTGCTTGTATGGCCAACAAATCATTACTGGCAGTGAAGCCATGGATGGTTTTTATTACTGCTTACTGGAAAAAATAAGATGAGAAGAGTGCTGCTGATGATGGGTGTTTTATGCGTGTTCGCACCACAACTGCACGCACTTAAGTTGGTGGGGCTTGAGCAACAAACAGAAGGTCAAACTTTACTCATTACCCCTCAGTTTGAGTTGCATGTCTCACAAAAAGTCATAGAAGCCATTAACAATGGCATCGTCATAACTTTCGTTTTTCAAGCCAATTCTCGGCAAAGTATAGCGTGGTGGTTTGATGCCAATGTAGAAAAGAAAGTACACACTTACGAAGTCCGTTACTTTTCAATCACCAGTCAGTATCAATTACACCACCTGAACAGCAAAAACAAACTGAGTTTCATCACCTTAGACCAGCTGTTAGAACATTTAGGTCTACAAACCACATTTGAGTTCGATGCAGAAAAACCAGCTGACTATATAGAAACCCGGATCTTTCTGGACAAACAAGCGTTGCCTTCAATCATGCAACTGCCGAATGTCTTTGATGCGGACTGGAACCTCAATTCCAATTGGCAACAAGTACCCATCAGCAAAAACAAACCTGCTACACAAGTACCATGAAACTGAAAAGCCTGCTGTTCAATAAAAACCTGCCAATTTTACTGTTGGTGGTGACTTTATTAACGGCCTTGTACCTTTTGGGTACAGCCGTTCAAGGTACAGAGCAGTTCAATCGCATATACATTTGGCTGTTTGCAGCTTCGGTATTGGCGGTCATTATCTTGACCCTGATTATTGTGCAGCGGGTGGTGTGGCTGATCATCAAGCGAAGAAACAACGAACCTGGCATCCAGTTAACCACTCGCATGGTTTTGATGTTCACCAGTTTGTCTTTGCCACCGGTGATTGTGGTGTATTTATTTGCCACCATGCTGGTCAATCAATACGTAGACTCTTGGTTTGATGTGGCCACCGATGAAGCATTGAATGATGCGATTAAATTAGGCAACATCTTTCTTGAAACGCAAACTTTCACCCACCTGAATACAGGCAAAGACATTGCAGCAGAGTTGGCTGAAATTGACCCACTGAATCAAAGCATTTATTTGGACCGCTTACTTGATGCCTCTAAAGCCACATCGCTGAGCATTTACAGTTCTGGCGGACAACTTATCACCTCAACGTCAATAGACCCGCTCAGCTTTGTACCTCCTAACTTGCCACAAAACACCCTCAGCGAGGTGAGCAACAACCGCAATTATGCGCGTGTGGAGCCATTAGGCAGCGAGGGATTACAAGTAAGGATTGCAGTGCCCATCAGCAGCAATCGTTCGATCAGTTTAGGCCAAAGCCGTATTTTACAAGGCCTGTTCTCAATCCCGGAAGAATACAAAAAACTGGCCATTAACATTGAAACCCAGTCACACGAATACGACAAACAAAATTACCAGCGCCAACAGCTGAAAAGTACTTTTCTGATTATCTTATCCATTGTGCTATTAATCAGTGTTTTATTGGCAATGCTGAGGGCTTTTTCTTCGGCGCGCAGACTGGTTGAGCCCATTAAAATGTTGTCCGAAGCAACCGCTGCAATCACCAAAGGTAATTTCAGTAAAATCATCCCGGTGGACTCCAAAGATGAATTGGGTTTATTGGTCCAATCATTCAACTCCATGTCCACCCAAATTGCCACATCCAGTGCAGTGGCTCACCGCGCCCAAATTGATGCAGAAAATCAACGGGCCTATTTGGAAAGTGTGATGTCACATTTAACCAGCGGGGTGATCAGTATTGACAATGATTTCCGAATTTTATTGAGTAACGAAGCCACCAAAAAAATCTTACACCTGGGTGACCGCAGTGTCATCAATCAGAACATTGATTACTTGGCCATGAAAAACCCAACTTTGTTGCCTTTGATTGATTTAATCAAACAAAAAGTTTCTGACCAAACCAACTACTGGCAACAAGAAGTGCTGATAGCTGAAGATTCTTTACGCCGAATTCTGTTGGTTCGCGGCAGCCAAATCAGCGAAACTGAAATGGATGGCGGCGGTCATGTGATCGTGTTTGATGACCAAACCATCATCAACCAAGCTCAACGAGATGCGGCCTGGAGTGAGGTAGCCAGACGCTTGGCACATGAAGTAAAGAACCCCCTGACCCCCATACAGTTATCAGCAGAACGCATGCACATGCGCTTCAGTGGTAAGCTGTCAAAGGAAGAGGATGAAATCCTTGATCGTGCCACTCAGACCATCGTCTCACAAGTGGAGAACTTAAAAACTTTGGTCAACGCTTTTTCTGATTATGCCAAGCCACCCGAGTTAAAAAAAGAACTGGGTGGCTTACACCAATTAATCAATGAAATGGTGGACTTGTACAGCTTGTCCCAGCCCGGCATTCAGTTCCAAGTCAACTTAACTGAGCCGGAGCCTAGGTTGCTACTAGACCGAGGTCGCATGACACAACTTTTAACCAACTTAATCAAGAATGCGCAAGAAAGTGTGGATCAGGGCGACATCAAAATAGACATCACCACCACAACCACCAAAGACGAATTAATTCTTACCATCAGTGACAATGGCCATGGTTTCGCCCCAGAAATATTTGAGCATGTTTTTGAACCCTATGAATCAACAAAACAGGGTGGCTCCGGCTTGGGCCTGGCGATTGTGAAAAAGATTGTTGAAGAGCATGGTGGACAAATCACTGTACAAAACCACGAGCACGGTGCAGTTATCAGCGTGTATTTACCGATTGCGTGATGACAGCAAAACCAGGACAATAGACCAACAACCATGAGCATGCTAAGGATCCTATGAATAAGCAATTAAAATCAATGCAGTCTTTACCACCACTGAGTTTTGCAACCCGGGTTAAGCATTTGAAACAACTGGCTGTGGTGATAAAGAAAAATCAAGACAAAATCATTGCAGCCATCAGCCAAGATTTCTCTCACCGCTGCACAGAAGAATCTCTGTTGGCTGAAATCATGGTTTGTTTGGATGAAATCAACCATACTTTGAAACACATCAAACAATGGGTCAGGGCCAAAACCTGGCACGCTGATTGGAAGTTTTATCCTTCTAAATGTTCAGTGACTCCACAAGCCAAAGGTGTGGTTGGCGTTATGGCGCCGTGGAACTACCCGTTTAACCTGGTGATTGAACCCTTGGTGGCCGCCATTGCTGCTGGCAACCGAGTCATGATTAAACCCTCTGAGGTGACAGAACACACAGCAGCGCTGATCAAGGACTTGATGGCTGAAGTGTTTTCCCCTGATGAGGTTTATGTGGTGCTGGGCGATGTGGGCGTTGCCAATCAATTCAGCAGCATGCCATTGGATCACCTTTTATTTACCGGCTCCAGCGAAGTGGGTAAAATCATTATGCGCAATGCCAGCGAGCATTTAACCCCGCTGACATTAGAATTGGGTGGCAAGTCTCCGGTGTTGATTGACAATAACTATGCACTGGAAAAGGCCGCCAAAAGCATTGTTAAAGGCAAATGGTTCAATGCCGGCCAAACCTGTTTAGCACCTGATTATATCTTGATTGAAAAAGACCGCATTGCAGCACTACTCGACTGTTTAAAGCAAGAGGTGGCTAAAACCTACCCCGACCCAAACAACAATCTAGATTACAGCTGCATCGTTAACCCGCAACACCAACAACGATTACAAGACCTGCTTAAAGACATACCAGCAGCCAATATTCACACCATCGGCACACCTGGACAAGGGCAAAAATTAAGTCCTACACTGGTTGTTGATCCGCCGTTGACTCATCCAATCATGGAATCTGAGATATTTGGGCCCATATTGCCTATTGTCAGTTGCGATGATTTGGCCGCAGGCATCCAATTCATCAATCAAAGAGACAAACCGCTGACCCTGTATTTATTCAGTAATGATCATAAAATCATTCAAACAGTGCGTGAAACCACCCAATCAGGTTCATTGGCCGTAAATGAAACTTTGGTACATTTTGCACAACGGAACCTGCCCTTCGGCGGAATTGGTAACAGCGGCATGGGTAGCTACCATGGCTACCAAGGCTTTGTTACCATGAGTCACATGAAATCAGTATATTACCAATCAAAAATCAACTTTAATGACATGGTCAGGGCGCCATTCACATCCATCAAACGTACTTTTATCAGCTTTTTGAATCGATGAACCGTGCGCCGAAAACAGGTGATTGTTAAATTTTGTTAAACTGGGTTAAAATAACCTCACTACTGGCTAAGCACATAGAATAAGGAATGAAGGTATTTATTTTAGAAGACGACATTGACCAAGCCCAATTAATTGAGCACTGGTTAAAAGAAAAAGGACATGCATGCCAATGCTTTGAGAATGGTCGTGATTTTATTGAGAAGTTGCCATTCGAACAGCCTGATTTACTTATCTTGGATTGGAACTTACCTGTTATCAATGGCTTGGAAGTATTGAATTGGGTCAGGTCCAGTGAACACAAAGATTTACCCGTTATTTTTGTAACCACTCGAAGCCATGAAGATGACTTGGTTAAAGCCTTGGAGCAAGGTGCCGATGATTATTTGGTCAAACCAATAAAACAAAATGAATTGATAGCAAGGTCTAATGCGTTGCATCGCAGACATGGTAACTTTCAAGGCCAGCCAAGCTCAACAGAGCCTTTCATTTTTAACCCCAATGAAAACAGCATTACTTTTAATGAAAAATCCGTAAAACTGACCGCCAAAGAATACCAATTAGCCTATTATTTTTTCAGCAATCAAGACCGATTAATTTCACGTGACTACTTGTTAGAAACCATTTGGACCAAACGATCATCCATCACCACCAGAACGGTCGACACCCACATCAGTCGGTTACGCAAAAAACTGGCTTTAGATGGCGGCAGTGGTTGGAAATTGGTTTCGGTTTACCACAAAGGTTATCGCCTGATTAAAGTATAATCAACGGTATATAAGGAGCTTATATTAATGACAGAAAAGAACAATGACTCAGTTGACCAAATAAGAAACATACTGTTTGGTGAGCAAACCAAGAACATTGAAAACAAATTCGCCAAACTCGAAGCTGACATCAGCAGTCAGTTCAGTGACATAAAAAAGCAATTAGATGCCATGAATAAACAACTCAGCGGCAACCTGAAAAAAATGGAAAGCCAAACCTCTCAAAATCTCAACGATTTACAAACCGATCAAAGTGATCGCATGCAAGCCATAGAGGACAGCTTGAATAATAAAATCATTGAAACTGAAGCCAGTATCCTGAGTGAATTACAAGACAAGTCCAATGACTTAGACCAACGCCTCACACACCGCAATGAGCTGTCCGACCTGTTAAGAAAGATGGCCGACCAGATTTCTGAATAAATAAGCCATGAGCAATGACCGCGAACAACTCAAAGCGCTGCTGCTGAGTGAGGAAATTGCTCAACTTAAAGCACTCCAAGAGCTGCTGCAGAACAAACAAAAGTTCAGTGAAAAAGTCAGCGAAGTTTTAGACCCTGCTACTGATTTGGCCTTTAAAGCCAACCCTGCATTTGAGAAAAAACTTTCTAAAATTGACCCCCAATCCTACGTTGAGGCCATCAAGGCCAATAAACAAACATTTATTGATGCCTTGTTACCAATTATAGGCCCGATGATCAGAAAATCTGTGACATCCTCAATTCGCCGCTTCGTGGCTGATGTCAATCGAGCCGTAGAAATGGGTGTTTCAGCCAAAGCTTTAAAATGGCGTTGGCTGGCCTTCAGAACAGGTGTACCATTCACCGAAATCGTCTTCAACAACACCATAGAATACCAAGTTCAACAGGTTTTTTTAATTGATAACCACAGTGGCTTATTGATTACCCATGTCGGTCAGGAAGAACTACTGCACCAAGACAAAGACGCCATATCTTCCATGCTTACTGCCATACAAGACTTTGTCAAAGACTCCATGGGCAGTGATGGTGAAGGCTTGTCTGCAGCAGAATTAGGGGATGATTTGCTGTGGTTAATTCATGGCAGCAAAGCAAATATAGCTGCCGTCATTAAGGGCGCCCCAACCCAACGTTTGAATGATGCCATCACCACAACTTTAGAGCACATTCACATCGAGTTCAATCAGCAATTGGCTGAGCCTAATGATTGGAACAACAATGTAGAACTTAAAACTGAATTAGAAAAGTTATTGGTAACCAAAACCCAATCAGAAGACGAAGAGCAACAACAGGGCATTAACTTTTGGCCATGGTTACTGGTGGTATGTGGCTTACTTGCTTGGTGGGGCTGGTCTGCTTACCAACACAAGGTTACGCTCAACAAAATCACCAACCAATTGAATCAGACGGCTGGGTTTATGTTGACAGGCCTTGAGTATGATGGTGGCCAATTCATTGCCACAGGGCTCAAAGACCCATCGGTCGAGTTCAAAAACCTTGCAGACAACCTGACAGTCAACAGCACACCTTTTCTGTCATTGGCAGATGACATCATCGTCAAAAGGGTCAAAAACATACTCAATGATGAGCAGCTTGAGGTCACAAGTATTGATAATCAAGTGACCATCCAAGGCCGGTCAGCCAAAGACCCCGCTTGGCAACAAAAAATTACTTTAATTCAACAACTTCCTGGCGTTGCCCAATTGCACGATGCAACCCAAAAGATACCCCCCAAAGCCACCCTAGCAGATTATTTAGCCAACAACCCGCCACCAGACAAATTGGTCGTCAAGCCAATCAACGACACCTTGTTTATCTCTGGTTTAGCCAGCCAAGAAAATTTGACCGCCTTCAATCGTTCAATAGAACAATTTGGCAAGGTTGATGCCAGTCAAGTTGAAATCATAAACCGCAAAGAGTTGACTCAATACATCAACCGCAGTCCACTGAACTTCAGCCAAACCAGACAAATCAATGAGACAGGTCTCAAACATTTATCCACCATCCTGAGTGCGCTGAATAAGATCAGACGATTGAACACAAACACCAGCATCAAACTAACCGCGCAAAGTGACTGCCAAGGCTCAATTGAGCAAAGCAATACCAACAACCAAGCCAGATTAAATTTGGTGCAAATCTATTTGGTTGATAACGGCATACCCAGTAAACACATACAAACTGCAGTCATTGCATGTACCTCGACCACCAATGAAGTCGATGCAGATAAAATAGGAGTTTGGTTTGAGGTGCTGTTATGAAATCTAAAAAAATCTGTATGATTGGTCGCTTTGCCGTGGGCAAAACTTCATTGGTTGACCGCTACGTAAAAAACCAGTTTTCAGAAAAATACCAAACCACGGTTGGGGTTTCAATCTCAACTAAAATCATTGATGTAACCACAAAATTTGTGATTTGGGACATTGCTGGCTTTGAACAGAAGAATCACTACAAACCTTACCTCAGAGGGGCTCATGCCATCATCTATGTGGTCGATGCCACTGAACCTGAATCCTTACAAACTTTAGACCAAATTATCCAAGATTCTCCAGAACTCAAGGCCTTACCAGCAGTGTGCTTTATCAACAAAGCAGACTTAGTCGATAACATCATGTGGCAAGATCAATTCAATACAAAAATCAACCAACTGACCAAGCACAGTTATTGGACCAGTGCCAAAACAGGAGACAATGTTGAAGCTGGGTTTGTTGCACTCTCACACCTTATATCGTGAGTTTACCTGCTGCAGTTCTTAACAAAGTCTACCAACACTACCGCGCCAGTGACTGGTGTATCATCAGCTTAAATGAAGACAACTTAATCACCAATGCCAACACCACTGCACGCAAACACTTTCCATTCATCGAATTACAAACTGACATCAGGTCTGCGTTACCATTATTTGCCAGCGAAGCAATGGATGAAGACTTTTTCATACCCTTTTATAACCATGAGGCACACGTTTATGATGTTCATTTCATGTGTGAGAACAAGCAAAAACACATCATCATGGTGCCGGTTGATATCGTCCATGAACAAGTCCAATACAAGCAACAAATTGCCCATGAACAAGCCATCGAGAAGTTACGCCTGCAGTACTTATTTACTACATTAGAAAGCGCTCATGATGAACTGAAGCAAGCCAATTCTGCCAAATCATTCTATATATCAGCTTTATCACACGAAATCGGCAACCCAATAACCGCCATAAAAGGCTACACCCAACTGCTTTCAGAAGGATTAATAGAAACAACAAAAGCCATCAATATTATCGGTAAAAATGCCGAAAAAATTCAGCAAATCATCAGCCAAACTTTGGACTATGATCAACAGCACAACAGCTTGAATAATTTTAAACTGAACCCTGCAGAAATGATTGATGATGTTTTCAATAGTTTCCATATACAGGCTAAAAACAAAGCCCTGTTGCTAGATAATCAAGTGGCCCCAGAAATCAACATCAACACCAACAAAACCAAATGGGGACAAATTTTCACCAATCTAATCAGCAACGCCATTAAATACACTGAATCTGGTGGCATAACTGTTCGCTCAACAGTTGAAAGTGGTCGGTTGCATATCGACACCATTGATACCGGATGTGGCATGAGTACAACATTCCAACAACAGCTGTTTACTGCATGGAGTCGTGAACCCAACAACCAAGTCCATGGCAATGGCATTGGCTTGGTTATTTCTAAAATGTTGGCTGAACAGCTGGGTGCTGAACTACGCTTACACGCCAGTGGCCCCCAAGGCAGCCACTTTCGGTTCTCTATCGCCTACCACAAACCACTGAATTCACAACGTATATTGCTGGTTGATGACGACCATGATTGTTTGAAATTATTTAAATACTACTTAACTCAAGCTGGACACCAAGTCAAAACAGCTGATTCAATTAAAGCCCTCAAAGCCAAAATCACAAGCAATGATTTCGACACTTTGATAAGTGACCTCAACTTAAGCGATGGACAAGTACATCACGCTTATAATGAAATTTGTAGCCAATTCTCCAAAGTCATCGTTATGACGGCCAATCCAACAGCTGATAAACAACAAGAGTTGGTTAACATTGGCTTTGATCAGGTACTCAGCAAGCCCTTACAACAAGAGCAGCTGCTGAACAGCATCAGCTGAATACCGCCGCCACTTTTGATATCACTTGTGGCACATGAAAAATGCCTTATAATCATGATATTATAATTATTTGAGCAATTGGAGCAGTTGAATGGACGATTACATTTTCTATATCATCCTTGGTGTGTTCGGCATCATATTTCTGAAAAGTGTGTTTGTGGTGGTACCACAGGGCTTTGAATTTACCGTTGAAAGATTTGGTGAATTCAAACGTGTATTTTCACCTGGTTTGGGCTTAAAGGTGCCCTTTATGGAACGCATAGGCCGAAAAATCAACATGATGGAACAAGTGGCCAATGTACCATCACAAGAAGTCATTACCCGTGACAATGCTGTGGTTACAGTTGATGGTGTGGTTTTTTATCAAATCCTAGACAGCGTTAAAGCCGCCTATGAAGTCAATCGACTGGAGTATGCCATTCTGAATTTAACCATGACCAACATCCGTACTGTATTGGGTGCAATGGATTTAGATGAATCACTGTCTAAACGTGATGAAATCAATCACCGTCTTTTGGCTGTGGTCGATGAAGCCACATCTCCTTGGGGCGTCAAAGTCACTCGGATTGAAATCAAAGACATCAAGCCACCACATGATTTGGTCGCATCGATGGCCAGACAAATGAAAGCAGAGCGTGAAAAGCGAGCACAAATTTTAGAGGCCGAAGGTTCACGTCAATCTGACATTTTACAGGCTGAGGGTAAAAAGCAAGCCGCCATATTAGAGGCCGAAGGCTTGAAAGAAGCGGCGTTTCGTGAAGCTGAAGCACGTGAGAGAGCGGCCGAAGCTGAAGCCAGAGCCACCGAAATGGTGTCCCAAGCAATCGCTGCTGGAGACGTCAACGCAATCAATTATTTTGTGGCTCAAAAATACTTGGATCAGTTTGGTAAATTTGCCAACTCACCCAATCAAAAAACCATGATACTGCCTATGGAAGCCACCGGTATATTAGGTTCATTGGCTGGTATAACTGAACTGGCTAAAGACTTAACTGATAAGAAAAAATCATGATTATCGGATTCTTAATTTCTCTCACCCCTTGGCATTGGTTAACCGCAGCGGTGTTGTTGTTGGTTATTGAGATGTTGATTGGCTCGTATTACTTACTGTGGGTCAGCTTTGCTGCCTTCTTTGTGGCCATCATTCAATGGATGTTTGGTATTGCATGGGGCGCGCAAATGGTGATGTTCACCCTCATATCAATCTTGTCTGTGATTGCGTGGTATATATACGACCAAAAGAGAGACAAAACCAGTACCCGGCCACATTTAAACAAACGTGGACACCAATACATTGGGCGAACTTTTCAACTCAGTGATGCCATCATCAATGGTGTAGGCAAAATCAAGGTTGATGACTCAACCTGGAAAGTCAAAGGCCAAGATGCACCTCACCAGACCACTGTCAAAGTTACCGGTATTGACGGTACCGTATTAATTGTAGAAACACTTGGAGATAAAAACTCATGAAAAAATTCATGCTAATTGCATCCATCACAGCTTTACTATCAGCCTGTGGTGGTGATGACAACGAAGTCAAAACAACAGCTATCAATGCCAATGAACAACCACAAATTCTGACTTACATCCCTGCAGACACCCCTTTGCTGATGACCAGTGGCCTGAATCCAGAACAATACCCAGACCGCTACGTGGAAGTGATGCAAGGACAAATGGATGGCGCGGTCAAATATTTACAAGTGATGTTGGATAATGCACTGACAAACAAAGACCATGAAGATTTAACCGTAATTGATGAGAATGGTGATGCAGTTGATACCGCAGACACAGACGACCAAGATGCGGCAATGAAACAAAAAACCAAAGCCTTTGTTGAGCGTTGGTTTATTGAAGATAAGTTTGCCAAAGTTGGTATGAAAATGGGTGAATCGCAGTTTGCCGTATACATGATTGACTTGTTTCCTGTTATCAGGGTTAAGCTCAGCGCTAACCACCAAGTACCAGCCATGCTGGATGACTTGGAACAACAGTTCCCAGTTACCTTGGTTAAATCTGAGTTGAATGGCAGCCAAGTGCGTGAAATTCAAGCCAAGGACTTGACCTTGTTCTTGAGTCTACAAGATGACTACTTGGTCATCAGTGGTGCGCCAACTGTAATCAAAGACCAGATGATTGGAGAATTAATTGGTAGCACAAAACCCAGTCAATCATTGGCCCAAGACAGTTCTTTGATTCAGCAAATTAAACAAGCCCATGGGTACACCATGGATGACATTTTATTGTTCGACATACAAAGAATTGCTGACCATTTCATCAACCCAGCCAAGCACAATTCCAAATTGGTTAACTTCATGCAGATTGAAGACAACATGCTGTCTGCTGTTTGTAAAGATGAAATCACCGCCATGTTAGCCAAAGCACCACGTATGGTAGCAGGCAGTAAAGCCCTGACAAATGACACCATCCATGCCACCTTTGTTTGGGAAATGGATAAAGTACTGTCTGCAGACCTGGCCACCTTGGCCGGTAGAATTCCACGCGGCAATGACAATGCGGCCATGTCTATGGGCTTCAGCTTTGATTTATTGAATGCCAAAAACTTAGCCAGCAAGTATGTTGACGCCATGGTAGCAGCGCCATTTGCTTGTGAACATTTTGCTCAACTGAACCAAAAATCCACAGAATTACAGGCCAAGCTTTCGCAACCACTGCCACCTTTTGTGGGTAATTTCAAAGGGTTCAATTTTTCATTGGATGAGTTGAAGCTCAATATTGATGCTGCCAATGCGGAAAACCCCAACCCGAAAGACATGTTAGAAAGTCTTAAAACTCAAATCTTCTTGGCTGTTGATGAAACCGAAGCCTTGTTAGGCATGGCACAAATGATGATGCCACAACTACAGGAAATGGCCATCAAAACAGACGGCTCTTTGATTACACTCGCAGATAAAGTGCCTATGATCAGCGGCAAAGACATACCCATTGATATCGCTAATTTATATGCAGCCGTGTCAGCTGATACCATTGGTTTATCCTTAGGTCACGAAGACGGTGGCTCTCTAGAACAACAAGTTAAAGAGCCAGGCCAAGCTGTATTGATTTCGTTTTCAGCCCACGCCGATGGTTATAAAAGCCTGATGGAGCAAATATTTGCTATGGCTGAAATGCCCAATATGCCGGCTGAAATCAAACAAGAATTAGCCACCCAGAAAAGTTTGGCCTTAGACATGCTGTATTGGAAAACCCAAGACATGACTGTTGCATTTACCGATGAAGGTTTTACCACCGACATCATGATTAACTACTGAAGCATCAGGTATTTGCCATTACTACAAAGCGCCTCATTCATTGGGGCGTTTTAGTTTAATTTTTAAAAAAACCATGAATATCAGAGCTTTTCAACAACATCAGCCAGTCATCGCCAAAGGTGTATATATCGATTCCACAGCCGTTGTCATTGGCCAAGTCACTATTGGTCAAGACGCATCAATTTGGCCCATGGCAGTGGTACGAGGCGATGTGCATAAAATAAGTATTGGCGCCACCAGCAACATTCAAGATGGCAGCATATTGCACGTGACCCACCGCAGTGCACACGAACCTGACGGCGGTCCATTGAACATAGGTACGGGCGTGACAGTCGGTCACGGTGCAATACTGCATGCTTGCACCATTGGCGACTACTGCTTGGTTGGTATGGGTTCAACGGTGTTAGACAAAGCCCAAATGGAACACCACAGCATGTTAGGTGCTGGCAGTGTATTACCACCAGGAAAAATCATCAAAACCGGTGAATTGTGGGTGGGAAATCCAGCCAAAAAAGTTAAAGATTTGTCACAATCTCAGCAGCAATCATTGGAATATTCAGCACAACACTATGTTAAACTGAAACAACAATACCAACTCTAAAAACACTTCAAGAATCATGGGCTCGGGTGAGATAGACCAAACAGAAACTTTAATCAGTAACTTTGATCAAGCACAACAAGCCTTGACAGATTTGCCCGCTGAGCACAAACAACTCAGTCATTGGAACATTTGGGCGGCACATGTTTTTGCTGATGTGCCTTGGCAAACACAATTAACTCAAGCGATGACTATTGCCTACGCCAGGATGGCACACCGGAATGGACAACTCAGCACCAACCCCAGAACTTACCACAATGAAAAGCACATCAACGACTTGTTGTTACGGGTCATGTACTGTGCCAAACACTATGAAAATCAACTCAACCCGAATGGTTTGGCCATCTTAAGCTTTTTTTCGGCCTGTCATGACCTGCGCCAAAATGAAGCCAGAAAAACAGATGATTTTGAATCGTTGGTTGGTAGCAATGAACAAGCCAGCTTTGCTGAAGCACTGCGCATCATCGCAGTCACTGGTTCAGCAAGCCTGTGGTCGGAGCATCACCTGTTACTTTTGCAAACCATGATTGAAGGCAGCACATTTGGATCAGGTGGTAAACGCAGTAAAAACTTTTTCCAGGGCAACTTAGCCAAGCACCTGTTACTTGAGCTACAACTGCCGAATAAAAACGATGAGCAATTGGTCTTACTCGGCTGCGATTTAGATACCGCCAATGTATGTTTACCCATTGCTCAGTTTGCTGCATCGGCGGTCCATATTTATGATGAACTGGTTGCTCATGAACATGTTGCCATTTCAGCCCATCAATTTTTCAGCGAACAGCAAAAAATATATTTTTTTGAACAGCAAGCGTTCAACTCTGATATAGGACTTGCCCTATTTTCTGCACCCAAGGCCAACAACGCCGATAAATTGAGCGCGCTATCCGATCACATCAGTGGTTTGTCCGAAGACACCCCAGCCAGTGGCATCAAAGCGGCTTTCATAAACAAGGCACAACAACTGGAATTACAATGATGCAACTGTACATAGTCAGACATGCAGACTCCAAATTTGTTACCAGTGCCACCGATCACCAACGGCCTTTAACAGCCAAAGGGCTTGAGCAAGCCAAACAAAGTGCACACTACTTGCAGCAAATTATAGGTGACTCGGCTGCCCAAATAATTAGTTCAGATGCACTGCGTACCTTAAGTACAGCAACAACCATTCAACAATGCCTCAGTCACAGCCAAATGCAGCAACATGTTCGCTTCTACCATGCTCGAGTTGGAGATTGGTGTGATGCCATCATGGCAAATCAACACGCCAGTCATTTGGTCTTGGTGGGCCATAACCCAACCATCAGTCAGCTGGCCTATCATTTAAATCCCAAACAAGCCTTGCATTTCAACCCAGCCTGTATAGGGCATTATCAACTTGAAATTGCCGAAGATGGCCTCAACTTACCCTCTCAACTTATAGACTTTTTTAAACCTGATGCAACAATCTAATAACCCGCTGAATTCCATTCCTCCGGTGACCCGCAATGTCTTGATTGCTATAGTGGTGATGTTTATAGTCCAGCAAGTCTTAGGACAAACAGGTGGACAGTTTATCGGTCGGTATTTTGCACTTTACCCCATCGATTCACCTTGGTTTTATCCTTGGCAATTAATCACTTATGCGCTGCTGCATGGTAATTTAATGCATTTATTCTTCAATGGCTTTGCCATCTGGATGTTTGGCTCCCAAATTGAGCATTTTTGGGGCGAGAAAAAATACTCGATTTTCATCGTTGTCTGCATCATCGGTTCAGGTTTGGCCAATGCCCTGCTTTCAAACGCGCCAGCAATTGGAATCTCAGGCGCAGTTTATGGCCTATTGGTTGCCTTTGGCATGATGTGGCCAAACCACACCATTCAACTGGTGTTGCCGCCTATCCCCATGAAAGCCAAATATTTTGTGATTTTATTTGCGGGCATTGCTTTGGTCAGCAGCATCAACCCACGCAATGATGGCATTGCACACATTGCGCATTTGGGAGGTGCTTTAACTGGCTTTTTATTGATTCAGTACTGGCGCAAGAAACCACCATTTAAATGGTGATTAGAGCCTACAGTCAACCTTATTAATGTCGCCCTTTTTTGACTGATTTTAGCGTCAGGGTTTGGGCAGCTGGCTCAAACTTGATGTCTTTAAACAGTATTTCCAACTCCCGTTGGTTCAACTCTTTGTGTTGTCCTTTGCGCAATGATTTGGGCAGAAACACCCCGCCATAACGCACCCGCTTCAATCGATTGACCTGAATGTCTTGTGATTCCCACAACCTCCTGACCTCGCGATTTTTACCTTCCATGATGGCCACATGGAACCAACTGTTTGAACCTTTTTCTTCACCACCAGCCGCTTGTATGTCTGAGAAACTGGCCACGCCATCCTCAAGCTCTACACCAGCCAACATGGCTTTGATTTTTTCTTCTGTGACATCACCAAAGACTCGACAAGCATACTCACGGTCAATGTTGGCGCTGGGGTGCATCATGTGATTGGCCAAATCTCCATCGGTACTGAATAACAGCAACCCGGTGGTGTTGATATCCAGACGACCAATATTAAGCCACTTCTGCCCACTGATGCGTGGCAAGCTGTCAAACACCGTGCGCCGGTCCTTTTCATCTTTACGCGTGGTAACTTCACCCAATGGTTTGTTATACATCAAAACTCGTGGCATCACGTAATCTGATTCAACCACCCAAGCACGGTTCTTCCAGGCAATTTTATCCCCGACTTTCAACTTCTGGCCTAGCTCAACTGATTCACGGTTGATGGTGATTTGGCCTAATTTTATAGCGGCTTCAACTTGTCGCCTGGAACCCAGCCCACATCTTGCCAAAGTTTTTTGTATCCTTTCTGAGGGCTCAAACCCATATTCTTCAGTTTTCATGTTTACTCTTCTTGTTGGTTTTCAAAACCGGAGTCTTGATTGATTTGTTGGTCAGTATGATCATCGTCAGACTGTTCTTGCTGTGGCTGTTTTTGGTCATTAAAATCCAATTCCTGTTCCAAGGTTTCAAAGTCTTTGATTTCAGCCAAAGTAGGTAACTCTTGCAGTGAACTTAAATTAAAATAGTTCAAAAATGTTGGAGTAGTGCCTAACATTGCTGGTTTACCTGGCACATCTCGGTAGCCTAAAATACGGATCCATTCTTTGTCCATCATATAGTGAATGATTTTACTTGAGACAGCGACGCCACGAATGTCTTCAATTTCACCCCTGGTAATGGGTTGACGGTATGCAATCAAAGCCAAAGTTTCTAATAAGGCACGAGACAGTTTTTTTGGCCGTTGTTCCCACATGTTTTTTAACCAAGGTTGAACGGCTTCTCTGGTTTGTAATCGGTACCCTTTAGACAGTTTTTTCAGCTCGACTCCACGGTCTTGGTAATCATTTTCTAGCTCATTCAATACTTGATTGACATCGTTGGCCGAGATTTCCTCATCGGGAAATAAGCCCACCAATGACTGCATTGTCATGGGCTCATCAAAAGCCATCAAGGCTGCTTCTACGATGTTTTTGACTTGTTTCAACTCCATATCAGGCCTCCACCACACTGGCTTGTATATAAATATCAGCAAATGGTGCATTTTGCACCAATTCGATTGAATGCGCTTTCAATAGTTCTAAAACCGCTAAAAAAGTCACCAATGCACCTTGCCTACCTTCTTCAGGCTGAATCAAAGATTTGAAGTTCACTGTTTTGTGTTGCAATAAGCGATCCAAAACCAAAGTCATACGATCCCTGACACTCAGCACTTCACGTTCAATGGCATGAGAAATTTTTAAATCTGCCCGCAGCATCACTTCTTTGAATGCCATAACCAAGTCTTGCATAGTGATGTCTACGATTTCCTCTTGCTCCGTTTGTTTTTCCAAATAAGCATGGGCCACCCAAACATCGCGGCTGATGCGCGGCAAGCCATCGATGTCTTCAGCAGCCTGTTTAAAGCGTTCATATTCCTGTAATCGCCTGATCAATTCGGCACGCGGATCAGCTTCAGTGTCTTCATCTTCAACAATTTTAGGTAGCAGCATTCTGGATTTAATTTCAGCCAACATGGCAGCCATAACTAAATATTCTGCAGCCAATTCAAAATTCATTTGGTGCATCAATTCGATGTACTCAACATACTGTTTGGTGATGGCGTGAATGGGGATATTTAAAATGTCTAAATTTTGTCGTCGAATTAAATACAGCAATAAATCCAATGGCCCTTCAAACGCTTCTAAAATCACTTCCAAAGCATCTGGCGGAATATACAAATCAGTTGGCATGGTGGTAAAAGGTTTACCCTCCACCACAGCAAATGGCATTTCTGCCTGTTTCACCATTGCTGACTGCACAATATTTTCATCGACATCAGACAAAATCAATCACCCCTTTGCCTTGCCTGATGATGTCCACCTCACCTTGAGATAAATCGACCACTGTAGAAGGATCCTGCTCACAATAACCCGCATCAATGATCACCTCGACCCGATTACCCACCTTCATCTCGATATCATCAACATCTAATTCATACATATCAATATCAGGAAATTCCAACGTCGAAGTCATCAATGGTTCACCCAACTCTTCCAATAGTGCATTTACCACTGCATGATCAGCAATCCTGACGCCAATGGTTTTTCTTTTTTGGTGATGCAGCTTTTTAGGTACTTTGCGAGTGGCCGGTAAAATAAAAGTATATGCCCCAGGGGTGTGGTGTTTAATTAGACGAAAAGCCACATTGTCGACCAGCACAAAATCAGTCATTTGTGAAATGTTTTGACACATCATGGTGAAGTGATGCTGGGCATCAATTTGTTTTATTTGCGCCACCACCTTGGGCGCTTTGTGATTTTCCATGCCCCAGCCAATGGCATACCCCGAATCTGTGGGGTAAATAATCAACCCTCCTTTCCTCAAAGCATCAATCGCCGCTTTGATCGATCTGGGTTGCGGATTCTCTGGGTGCACTCGGAGTATATTAGCCATGTTCAAACCTCCTCAAACCGATTGGCTTTGCGGTTCTTTCTTACCAATTCTGGGTCCCAGACCAAGCCATTCATTATCACCCATACACCAGGCGGCTGTGTCTGCACTGCTGCCACTGCACAACCGATGTTAAAGATGGCATCAGTAGAATTGAAACGAGCTGGCGTCAATGCACCAGTCATCACAATGGTTTTATTCTTGATGGGCTTAAGGTAACGTGCTGTTTCCACCATGGTATCCGTGCCGTGAGTAATAAGAAAATGCGTATCATCAGATTTTTCAATCACACTTTTAATCAACTCTCGATCTTCATCAGTGATGTATATAGAGTCCTTTTTTAATAAAGGTACCACCTCAAATTCAAAGCCTACATGGTAAGTATTAAGTAGTTCACCAATGACAGGTTTGCCAATTTGATAATCACTTAAATCATCAAAATACAATTTGTCTATGGTTCCACCAGTGGTAATTATTTTTAGGTTTTTCATGTGCAGCTTTAGAGTTTACTTGGGTCGTTATTTTAACGCTTTCGCGGTAACTTTGAGGAGTTTTTAACTACCCCACATAATACCACATATTTCAATCAACACTTTGGTATACATACTGTCTGAAGCCTTGTATTTGTGGTGTCACAAATGTGTCGTACAGATTAGATCCTACTGCACAACCTGATAGCTGCTCTTGTGTTCACATATAACCAATGTCAGTGAAGAAACATGTGAGCGCTTTGCACCATTCAACGCTTGGCAACACCCAACTCTTTGATACAATGTCACGCATGAGAAAGTATTTGATAATTTTAATCCTGACCTTAAGTGCTTGGCCTGCTGTTGCGCAAGAAAATCAGCCAGCAGAAGTTCAACTCACCTCTGCCAGTGAAATCGCCAACCACTTACGCAGCCATTTTGGTATTGCCAAAGCAGTGTATTTAACCCAAGTTGCCAAACAACTGTCACTGTCATTCGCTTCCACAGAACAGCTCCAGCAGCAATGGCAACAAGCCCTTTCTACTGCCATTCAGGAACCCACTCAGTTCACCCAAATCAACACCCATGCGCTGATGGCACAATCACTTATCCAGCACACCAATGGCATGACATTAAACCGTTGGCGACAGGTTGATTTGCCTTTGCTGCCAGTATTTCGACATTTGAGTGAACCACATGTCAGCTCTCAAACGTTTAACATGTGGTTGAATCTAAAGTATCACTGGCAAGTAATGCTCCAAAACAACCCAGAATCTAACTTGTTTCAATGGCACCCATGGTTAGCCACAACGGTTCAAACACAACAAACTCATGCCAAAACTAAAAGCTCAATAGGCTTGGTACTTAAAGCTTTGCAGAACAACACTTATCAAGAATTGGTCATCAACTCTGCATCATTCAAAGGTGTGGCATATTTTGATCCGCTTGCGACCGCATTGATCAGACAAAACCACCATGCACAACAGCAACAAACTTTGGCCTTTGCCTATGATTGGATTGAAATTTACCAACTTTCTGAGCTCAGTTCACAATTGTTGACCGCTGAAGAACAGCAACACTTTTCAAAGCTAATCAATACCGCCAATAACTATTGGCAAAATGCTGCCATCGAAATCCAAGCCACCAACGAAATGCTGTATGCTTTGATTCAGTCTTTATTACAAGAACTGCCATTAAAGTTCAAAGACCCTGATCACCTCAACCCCACCATTAACTCTAAAATCTTCAGTCTAATTACTGACATCCAAAACCCAGTAATGTATTTCTCGCACCCCTTGAGGGCAGCAATCCAAGAAAATCTAGAAGTATGTTTGAACCTGAGCGTGCAACAAAACCCTGAACCACCAGAGCCCATCGCTGAAAACCAGTTCAACAGCTGCTTGGCAGACTTTATCGATTGGGGTACCAACTTGGCTCAAAGCGCCAATTTGGCGGGCAACTTAATACGCTTGGATAATACCAACAGCATCAACCGTGCGCTGGAATTACCCAGTGTACAAATCATCAACAACTTAATCATGCAAACCACTGCCGACCTAAGTTGCCAACAACAAATGACCGTACACAGCAACTCAGTAGAATGGTTATTAGCAGCTGAAACTGTTGCTTGGTTCCATGATCGGTGGCCGGGTTTGATGGCAGACAATCTCAATAAGTCCAAAATTGAAGTGCTGGTTGAAAGCGGATTACAGTTACACAGTTACCCAGCTTGTGTTCAGCAATCACAGCCATTAAAAACACAATTTGAACTATTAAGGTCAAAGTGGGAACGCCTCAAGCTAGAAATCGTTAACCATGTGAATAAATACAACAAAGCCCAATTGGCCGCCGACAGTGATGTTGACTTATTTAAACCAATTGAACAAACAACCAACTATGTGCCAAAAAACTTCACCATCAAACCCTGCGATGTTACACAATCTTGTGGCGCATATGTCAGCTTAAAACCCAGTACAGAATTGTTGAATTTGTTTCCAAACCATTTGAAATTAGCCGAACAGTTTGGCTTAGGCCAACTAGAGATATGTTATGACCAAGTTCAATGGGACAATCGAAAAACCACACCATCACATTTAGACAACAACAAAATAAGCAATTTTGAAGGTCAACTTTCAATTCAACTCAATGGGTTATATCAAGGTGAAAAAGTATTCAGTAAATCTGTTTTGAGCGAACAACGCCATGTTTACCTGTTTGGGGAAAACAACCAAGAAACATTAGACCTGGCCTGCCCTTTGCCCATCATTGGCAAGCAAATCAACACCCAGCTTGACCGTGGTACATATGGACTATTGCCGAACCGCTTGACATTTTTGACCGCAGCCAAAGTAGACATCAATGCGGTCATCAATAATAACTGGACGAAATGGCAAACAGAGCTCAAAAATGACCCCGAACGGTTCAATTACTACAACGCAATGGACGAAGTCAAGATCACTTTAAACGAAGCTTTCTTGCAGCATGTTGATGATTTGCAACAAGAGATATACCGCAAACTCATCACCAACAACCAATCCAGAACCAATGATTCCGCCCTGTCCAAAGCAGCATTTGAGTACATCAATCACAGAAAATTATTGTCTCACATGGTGACTGGTTTATACCCACATCAAATGGCAAAACAAGCCCCACTACAGTCTGCTATCAAAGGCCAACAGCGGTTGGTGGATTTACAATTCTTTCGATTGGCCTATCAAAATCAGGTTAATGTTGTCGACATGCTGAACCAAGGGGACCAAAATTTTGCTCAGCATCAAGACTTATGGGAGTCTCTTAGTATGGATGAACCGCTGGCTCACAGCAGCATCGACCAACTCAAACAAGTACAGTCTTTCATCACCAAACCGGCTACCGCTGCGGGCTTTTAAAAACTCAATCAGCGGTAAGTAACCGTGGAAATCCGATTACATTGAACACTGGGGGTTCAAACCTTTGGCTCTGGCTTGTTGTTGAATTTCCACCGCTTTGGTCATGAATTTATTGAGTTTACCAATCCGGTTTTGCGGGTGAGGATGCGTAGACAAAAATTCAGGTGAGCGATTACCACCGGCGGCTTTGTCCATATTCTGCCAGAGCTGTATACTGTGCGTCGGATCAAACCCAGCCGCAGCCATTAGATTCAAACCAAAACGATCGGCTTCCTCCTCGTGGTCGCGTGAAAACGGCAACATGACCCCTACCTGTGCCCCCAAGCCCAACCCAGTCATCAGCATTTGTCGGCCTGTTGACCCTTCTATTTTTTGTTGACTGACTATATCAGCAACTTGTAAGCCAGTTTGAGTGGCCATCTGGATAGACACCCTTTCAGCACCATGGCGGGCCAGGACATGTGCAACCTCATGACCCAAAACAGCTGCCAATTGTGAAGATGTTTCTGCCACCTTCAACAACCCAGTGTGCACGCCAATCTTACCACCGGGTAATGCAAAGGCATTGGCAGAATCGTCTTCAAACAGCACCACTTCCCATTGGTTTTTCCGCCATTCATCAGGCAGTGCATTGATGATGGCAAATGTTACACACTGTACATAATCTTGCTGCCGGGAATTGGTGGAAATTTTTTGTGATGTTTTTAATTGTTGAAAAGAGGTGATGCCCATTTGGTTCATTTGTTGATCACCAATTAAAATGAGCTGATTGCGTCCTGTCGGACTGGTGGCACATGCCGCCAACAAAAGACCTAAAAATAATGCAGTTAATAATTTCATTTGTATACCTCTTTAAATTTCAACACCAATGCATTTATACCAGATAATTGGAAATTAAACGTGAAAATATATATTAATGACTTACCCCAAGACCAAATAACTGATTAAAAAGCCAATAATAAATAGCACTGCATAAATTCGTTTGGCTTGCTGGTATTTGGCCTTAACTGTCGCATCTTGCTGGACTTTGCCCATATGATGTAACCATGTCCATTCCAGCAGTATCACAAACACAAACAACATGATGAAAACCACTGAAAAAATTCCTAGAAAGTGTGACCAGGGCTGTTCAGGAATCAAAAAAGCAAAGACCGCCAGCAGATTAAAGATCAAAATTGTAATCATTAAACTCAGCCGCAAAGGGGTATAAACAACATGTTTTGAGTTCATTTATTCCAACCGCATTTAAAACCCTTATTATATCAATTTGTACTGCCACAAGGACAGTTTTAAACTGCTTTAACCAGTCTCTACTATACCTAATAAAATACCGACTTTAATACTGTTTCAACAAACTTTGCCTTACAGGTATTTCAATCAGCTCAAAATGCTCATACTCTAATGTGCATAAAAAAACCCGCTGTATAAGCGGGTTTTTCCTTGCCTAGATAAATCAGCTGAATTTACTCTGGCTTTTCTTCCAGTGCTTTCATAGACAAACGCACACGGCCCTGTTTATCTACTTCCAAGACTTTAACTCTGACGGTTTCGCCTTCTTGAATTTTGTCGGTGACTTTAGCCACACGCTCATGACAAATTTCAGAGATATGCACCATGCCGTCTTGGCCAGGTAGCAAATTAACGAATGCACCAAAGTCCATGATTTTAACCACTTTGCCTTCGTAAATCGTACCGACTTCAACTTCAGCAGTCAGGTCTTCAATGCGTTTCTTAGCTAAATCGCCATCTACGCGGTTGATTGAAGCAATGGTCACTGTACCATCGTCATTGATGTCGATGGTGGTGTTGGTTTCTTCAGTCAAAGCACGGATGGTTGCACCACCTTTACCAATGATGTCACGAATTTTGTCCGGATTTACCTTGATGGTTTCTAAGCGCGGTGCATAAGCCGACATTTCTTTGCGAGGTGTTGAAATGACTTTATTCATTTCACCCAAAATGAACTGACGACCAGCAGTGGCTTGACGCAATGCAATTTCCATGATTTCACGGGTGATGCCTTGTATCTTGATATCCATTTGTAACGCGGTGATAGCACCTTCAGTACCAGCCACCTTAAAGTCCATGTCACCTAAATGATCTTCATCACCCAAGATGTCAGACAAAACAGCAAAATCATCGCCTTCTTTGATTAAACCCATGGCAATACCCGCCACTGGCTCTTTCAACGGAATACCTGCATCCATCATTGATAATGATGAACCACAAACCGAAGCCATTGAGCTTGAACCATTCGACTCAGTGATTTCTGATACGATGCGCTTAACATAAGGAAACTCTTCTTCCGAAGGAACCACAGCCATCAAACCACGTTTAGCCAATCGACCATGACCAATTTCACGGCGTTTAGGTCCACTCATAAAACCTGCTTCACCCACACAGAATGGAGGAAAGTTGTAATGGAACATGAAGTCATCTTTGGTCTCACCTTCGATGCCATCAATCAGTTGTGCATCACGACCAGTACCTAAAGTAGTGGCTACAATTGCTTGGGTTTCACCACGGGTGAACAAAGCTGAACCATGCACCCGAGGTAAGATGCCCACTTCAACAGAAATTGGCCTAACTTGGGTAGGATCACGACCATCAATACGTGGAGAGCCTGCAATGATTTTACCGCGAACATGTTGTTTTTCTAATTGGCTGATTAAAGCCGAAACTTCTTTTGGATCATTTTTGCTTTCCGCATCATCAGCGGGACAAAAGTGTGCCATCACAGCCGCACGCATTTCGTCTAAAGCTGCATAACGATCTTCTTTCACTTGATTGGCAAATGCCGCTTCAATTTGTGAGCCAAATTGATTGTTGATTTCATTCAACAAACTTTCATTAACTGCTTCTTCTGCCCAATCCCATTGAGGCTTGCCATTTTCAGCTGCAAATTCTTTGATGGCTTCTACTGCTACTTGCATTTGTTCATGACCGTAATTCACAGCACCCAACATCACTTCTTCGCTCAGCAAATCAGCTTCTGACTCAACCATCAAAACGGCATCATCGGTACCAGCAACGACTAAATCCAATTTTGAAGTTTCCAGTTGTTCTAATGAGGGGTTCAATATGTATTCACCATCAGTGTAACCTATTCTGGCTGCACCAATCGGTCCGCTGAATGGAATGCCTGAAATGGCCAAAGCTGCCGAAGCGCCCAATAATGCTGGGATGTCTGAATCAATTTCTTTACTGAATGACATCACTGTTGCAATCACTTGTACTTCATTTTTGAAGCCTTTTGGAAACAAGGGTCTGATTGGTCTATCAATGAGACGACAAATCAAGACTTCTTTTTCAGTCGGTCTGCCTTCACGTTTAAAAAATCCACCTGGTATGGCACCAGCTGCATAGAATTTTTCTTGGTAATTAACCGTTAATGGGAAGAAACTGGCGTCTGGTTTGGCTTCTTTCTTACCAACCACTGTCACCAATAATACGGTGTCGCCCATGGATATTTTAACTGCACCCGTTGCTTGACGTGCAATTTGACCGGTTTCTAATGTAACGGTGTGTTGACCGTATTGAAATTGTTTTACTTGTTTTTTCACTTGTTTTTTCCTGACCGCTGTTTGGCCTGTTATTTTCTCTGCTTACCTACTACCCATTCCCTATGAATGGGCATATAAAAAAACCCGCAGTTGCGGGTTTTTTAAATGACTGTAACTGTTATCTTCTTAGACCAAGGCGTTTAATCAGGTTTTGGTACCTGGTTGTGTCTTTGCGCTTGGTATAAGCCAATAATTTGCGGCGTTGATTAATTAATTTAATCAAACCACGTCTTGAATGCTTGTCTTTGACATGTGTTTTGAAATGCTCACTTAAATTGGTAATGCGGGCTGTTAATAAAGCCACTTGCACTTCAGGTGAACCGGTGTCGTTGTCACCAGTTTGGTATTCTTTGATGATTTCTTGTCTTTGTTCAACAGTTATCATAGTTACTCTCGTTGAAGGGGATAGGCAGCGTTGTTATTAACCCGCTTTTCCCATTAATAAAACCGAACTGCCGTCAGACATGTCGCACAGTTCAGATGTGGTGCGTATTCTAATATCAGAAGGTGCTAAAAACAAGTTTTATTGCCTTTATTGGCGGCATTTATCAGCCCAGCAATTGACTCTATATGGCTTGTTTTGCTTGACTCTGTAAATACGACTTCATGAATATATTTTTGACCCGCAACCTGTCGTTTTCAGCGATGCCAATTCCCATAAAAAAGCCATTGTGGTCATACAATGCATAGGTGTCATCAGTCACCCTGTGGCTGATCTGTTTACCATGAATCAAAGCTTGGGTTTGAGACGCAGTTAATGTCAGTTTTGGGTATTCAAGCAATGCTTCTTGCATGGGCATCAAACAGTTATTGAGACCACCATCTGAATTAATTGTTGTTTCGATTTCTTCCAAAGTCAACATGTGCTCACCACTGAATACACCGGTTTGGGTGCGGTGTAAAGCGGACATGTGTGCTACAGTGCCTAACTCAGTAGCAAAATCCTCTAATAAAGTCCTGATGTAGGTGCCTTTGGATACTTTGATTTCAAAGTCAATGTACTCAGGATGGTTATCAAGCAGTTTAAAGTGATGAATGGTCGCTGGTCGAGCTGGCCTATCGACTGTTTTACCTTGTCGTGCCAAATCGTACAGGCGCTGACCGTTGTGGTGTAAGGCTGAATACATCGGCGGAATTTGTTGTATATCGCCAGTCAAAGCTGCGCAGGCTTGAGCAATTTCCGATTCTGTGGCTTGGGTTTTTTTGGCAGTTTTGATTACCTCACCAGTGGCATCACCGGTGTCAGTTTGACTGCCCAAAACGCATCGAGCCAAGTAGGTTTTATCGGAATTAATCAGTAAATGAGCCACTTTGGTGGCATCCCCAAAACAACATGGCAATAAACCTGTGGCCATTGGATCCAAATTTCCGGTGTGACCAGCTTTCTTGGCTTTAATCAAATGCCGTAACTTCTGCATCGCCAAATTAGAACTGATGCCTTTGGGCTTATTCAATAAAATGATGCCGTGAATATCTGGGTATTTACGTTTGGCTGACGTGTGATTAGCCATAAGTTTATTGCTAATTACTGATCTTCTTCAGGTATGTTGGCATCAGTGGCACGGGCTTTTTGAATCAAATCCTCAAGCTTGCGGCCATATTCCAATGAAGCATCATACTTAAAACGCAATTCAGGCACTTTTCGTGTGTTGATTTGTTGGGCCAAAATTTTTCTCAGTTGTTTGGCATTTAAACTCAAGGTTTTAATCGCCAACTTTTCCTGAGAAGGGTCCAAAGTATTGATAAAAATGGTTGCCACCGATAAATCACGCGTCACTTCTACGTCTGATATGGTGATAAAAGAAGTGTCTTCATCAGGTAAATTTTGATGAATGGCAGTGGCCAAAGTTCTGCGCAAATGTGCAGCCACCCGATCACTTCTTTGAAAATCTCTGTGTCCCATAATATTCTTTATTTAGTCTAAAGTTCTTTGGACTTCAATGCGCTCATAACATTCAATCTGATCACCAGGTTGCACGTCATTGTATTGTTTTACACCAATACCACATTCTGTTCCAGATTTAACTTCTTTGACGTCATCTTTATGACGACGTAATGATTCAAGCTCACCTTCGAAAATGACCACATTATCACGCAATACACGGATGGGGTTGTCACGACGAACAACACCTTCTTCAACCAAACAACCAGCAATGGTACCAAATTTAGATGATCTGAACACGTCTCTGACATCTGCAGTACCAATGATCTCTTCTTTGATTTCTGTACCCAAAATACCAGTGACAGAACGTTTAACTTGGTCAATCGCTTCATAAATAATACTGAAGTAATGCAAATCTAAATCACTTTCTTTAATGAACTCTCGGGCTGCCTTATCGGCTCGGACGTTGAATCCGATAATGATTGCACTAGAGGCTGCTGCCAATTGTGCATCGGCATTGGTAATACCACCCACGCCCGATGAAATCACATTCACATTCACATCATCATTAGAAATGTCTTCCAAAGATTCACGCAAGGCTTCAACAGAACCCTGTACATCGGCCTTGACCAATAAATTAACTTCAAGTTTGGCTTCTTTACCCATTTGTGACATCAGATTTTCAAGCTTGGCTGCTTGCTGACGTTTCAAACGAGTTTCACGCTCTCGCTCATGGTGTTCTTGTGCTGCTTCTCTGGCATGTTTTTTGTTTTTAACCACCAAGAACTCATCACCAGCAATGGGCACACCTGAAAGGCCTAACACCACTGCAGGAATAGAGGGTCCAGCTGATTCAATATCATTACCATTTTCATCAATCAAACTTCTGATCCGACCAAATTGTTCACCACAAAGTATCATGTCACCTTTCTTCAAGGTACCTGATTTAACCAATACAGTGGCCACCGGTCCACGACCTTTGTCCAACGATGATTCAACCACAATACCTGAAGCTGCAGATTCTTTCACTGCTTTCAGCTCCATGACTTCAGCTTGAATTGAGATGGCATCCAATAAATTATCGATGCCTTGACCCGTTTTGGCAGACACTTCAATGAACTGAACTTCTCCACCCCAGTCCTCTGGCACCACTTCATTGGCAGCCAAATCTTGTTTTACCTTGTCAACATTGGCTTCGGCCAAATCAACTTTGTTTACCGCCACAATCATCGGCACACCGGCCGCTTTGGCATGGGCAATACCTTCTTTGGTTTGTGGCATCACACTGTCATTGGCAGCAACCACCAAAATAACAATGTCAGTCACTTGCGCGCCACGGGCACGCATCGCGGTAAACGCCGCATGGCCAGGGGTATCAATAAAGGAGATCACACCTTTGTCGGTTTTTACATGATAAGCACCAATGTGCTGAGTAATACCACCGGCTTCTTTATCGGTGACTTTAGTTTTACGAATGTAATCCAACAAGGAAGTTTTACCATGGTCAACATGGCCCATAACCGTAACCACTGGTGGTCTGGTTTCGGCATTTTCTTCGTCGATGCTTTTTGCTGACTCTTCTTTCAACAATTCAGCTTTACTTTGCACCACAGCTTCTTCAGCAATGTGGCCCATTTCCTCTACCACCAAAATAGCCGTGTCTTGATCCAACGGTTGGTTGATGGTCACCATCATGCCCATTTTCATCAACACTTTTATGATGTCACTGGCTTTGATCGACAGCTCTTTGGCTAAATCGGAAACGGTGATGTTTTCTGGAATGGCAACTGTCTTAACTACTGTTGCAGTTGGTAGTTGAAAGCCATGTTCGCTGCTGCTATTTGAAGCGGGACGTACGGCCTTGCGGTTGTTCCTACCATGTGCTCCGCCTCCACCTTGTACATGCAGCTGTTTCCTGCCATATCGGGTGTTCGAACGGTTGTCTGGCTTACCCGCATTGGCATCAGCACCTCGCCCAGCTGCCCCACCTTGTTCTTTCTTCTTGCGGTTGGCGCGTTCTGTGATGGCTTTTTGTACTTGCTGATTAACCAACTCTTCATGGCGCTTTTTCCTTTCAGCTTCTTCATCAACTGCTGGTTTTTCAGGCGCTTTTTCTGTTACTGATTCTTCTTTTTCGACTGATTCTGCAGCTTCTTCTGTAACGTCTTCAGCTGTATCACCAGCAGCTTCTTTGGCCGCAGCCAAACGTTCTTTTTCAGCAGCTTGGCGAGCTTCTTCAGCCAGTCTTTCTTGTTCTTGTTGTTCGGCCAAGGCAGCAGCTTCCGCGGCTTTTTTGGCTTTTTCCTCGGCTTCAAGTTGTAATTTACGGGCATCCAATGCCGCCTGAGCAGCTTGTCGTTCTTGCTCTATTTCAGCCATCTCTGTTTGGCTTGGGCCGGTGTTCAGCTTTTTCTTTTTAACTTCAATGTTAATGCTTTTGGTTTTAGCCACACCACTGCCGCCACTGGCTACACGCAGCACTTCTTTAGACTTTCTTTTCAAGACTACTTTTTTACGCGGCGCCAGACTGGCTTTGTCTTTACCATGAGAACCACGTAAAAATTCCAACAATTTCATTTTAGATTCATTGCTGATTTCATCGTCCTCTGACTTGGCAGGAATACCTGCACTGGACAATTGTTCCATCAGTTTCTCTGAGGAAATTCCCAATACGCCAGCCAATTGTTTTACTGTTACATCAGACATGCTCGTCTCCTGTTGTTTTTTATTCGAACCAATGCTTTCTGGCTTCCATGATTAATTCCGAAGCGGCTGCTTCGTCCATGTCCACCAATTCCAACAACTCATCTGTGGCTAAATCCGCCAAGTCGTCTCTGGTTCTGATGCCTTTATCAGCTAATTTATAAGCCAACTTATCATCCATTAATTCTAAACCCAACATATCTTCTGCGGGTTTTTTATCTTCTAATTTTTCTTCTTTGGCAATCATTTGAGTCAACAGTGCATCTCTGGCACGGCCCCTCAACTCTTCAACCAAATCTTCATCAAAACCATCTATGTTTAACAACTCTGATTCATCTACATAGGCAATCTCTTCAATCGAGGAAAACCCTTCTTGAACCAATAGAATTGCCATGTCTTCATCCACATCCAGCTTTTCTACGTACTCTTTGACGTATTCCATGGCTTCGGCTTCATTTTTCTCTTCAGCTTGGGTGGTGGTCAAAACATTGATTTCCCAACCAGTTAGCTCACTGGCTAAGCGCACATTTTGTCCGCCACGACCAATGGCCTGCGATAATTGTGCTTCATTGACTGCCACATCAATTGAATTCTTTTCTTCATCAACCACAATCGACTCAATTTCAGCTGGTGACATGGCATTTATCATGAATTGTGCAGTGTTTTCATCCCACAATATAATATCAATTCTTTCACCGCCTAATTCATTGGCAACTGACATCACCCTTGAACCACGCATTCCGACACAAGCACCGATAGGGTCCAATTTTCGATCATGCGAGAAAACTGCTATTTTAGCCCGATGACCAGGGTCTCTGGCTGCACCTTTTATTTCTAAAAATCCTTGTGAAATTTCCGGCACTTCCACTTTAAATAACTCTATCATGAACTCTGGACTTTTTCTTGACAAAGTCAAGATAGGACCACGGTTCAATCGATTGACTTCAACCAACAAACCTTTCAGTCGATCGCCACGTTTAACCTTTTCTCTTGGGATACCATGCTCTCGAGGAACAATCGCTTCAATGCCACTGCCTACATCAATGAACACGTGTCCACGCTCTACTCTTTTGACTATGCCCGATAACACTTCGCCTATACGGTCTTCAAATTGTTCAACAACTTGCTCACGTTCAGCTTCACGTACTTTTTGCAAAATCACTTGTTTGGCAGTTTGGGCCGCAATTCGTCCAAACTCAACCGAATCCATTTGTTCTTCAATGACGTCGCCAATTTCAATATCAGGGTCATCTTTTTTTGCTTGCTCTAAAGTCAACTCTCGGTCTTCTGACTCAAGTTCGTCATCTTCAACCACAGTCCAACGACGGTAGCTGTCATAAGTCCCAGTGGTGCGATCAATATCAACCCGCACATCCATGTCTTTCATGTGCTTTTTACGGGTAGCAGATGCCAGAGCCAATTCAATGGCCTCAAAAATTACATCACGGCTGACACCTTTTTCATTAGACAAGGCCTCTGCCACATACAGAATTTCTCTACTCATTTTTTCACTCCACCAAAGCTTGGTTTTAATCTCGCTTTCATTACATTGGTCATTTCAAACTCATATTCTGTGACTTCATTGGCCACCACAATTTGCTCATCGTTCACTGCTTTTATGGTGCCTTTGATGTTCCTGGCACCCAGTACAGGCTGAGCCAACTTTACTTGCACAAACTCACCTATATACCGTTTGAACTGTTCAGTGCTGAACAGTACCCGATCCATGCCTGGTGATGAAACTTCTAATACATAGGCACCACTGATGGGGTCTTCAACTTCCAACAAGCCAGACAGCTCATGGCTACAACGAGCACAGTCGTTCACATTGACGCCATTTTCATGGTCAATAAACACCCTCAAGATGGCATTGTTTTTTTGCGGCATATATTCCACACCCCATAACTGGAAGCCCAAGTCTTCAATCACTGGTTGGAATAAATCGGTCAACAACTTTTCTTTCATTTATAGCAAGTTTACACGGTTAAATGATTACAAAATGTGAAGAAATATCTGACAGGCAAAGAGATTTGTCGCTTCACCAATCAATAAATTTCAGCAACAAAAAAGGCTCCACTTGGAGCCTGATAATACGTTCAATCAATTGGTTGCGGGGGTAGGATTTGAACCTACGACCTTCGGGTTATGAGCCCGACGAGCTGCCAGACTGCTCCACCCCGCATCATCAAGATGGGCTATTCTACTATAATTTTTTGTTTTTGCAACACCTAAACCGAACCATTTACGAATAAAGTATTATTCTGCTTCATTTGCTAAGGCCGCCACCCGCCCTACAGTCAAACCTTGGACCAAAATACTGAACAACACCACCGCATAAGTGGCTGCTATCAATGGTTCACGGTAGGTACTCGGAGGCAATGACAACACCAAGGCCACAGATATGCCACCACGCAGCCCACCCCAAGTCAGTATTTTAATTACGTGCGGTGAATAGCTGTGTTTAAATTTAAGCAGACTGACGGGTAAACCAACACTGATGAACCTGGATACCAAAACCAAGGGAATTATCAGCAACGCACTGTAAATATAACTGGGTAAAAATTGAATCAACAGTATTTCTACACCAATCAATAAAAACAACACGGCATTCAACACCTCATCAATCAACTCCCAAAAGTTATCCAATCGATTGCGTGTCGTGTCGCTCATGGCCAAACGCCGCCCTCGATTCCCAGTCATCAAACCAGCCACCACAATAGCAATTGGTCCGGATAAGTGCCAGTATTGCGCCAAACTGTAGCCACCAGTGACCATAGCTATGGTAATCAGCATTTCGACTTGGTAATTATCTATTGACTTGAGCATGCGGTAACCAACATAACCCAACACCACGCCAAACACCGCACCACCCACAGCTTCATGCAAAAACAGACCGCCAATACTGCCCAAGGTAGGTTCTGACTGGCCAGTTGCCACCCCCAATACTGCAATGAACAACACCACGGCAACACCGTCATTAAATAATGACTCACCGGTGATGGTTACTTCTATTGATTTGGGTGCACCCACTTTTTTCAATATACCCATCACCGCAATCGGATCGGTGGGGGATATCAACACACCAAACACCAAACAGTATAAATAAGGCACATCGATACCAAACAGCTGAAAAATATAAAAGCTCACCCAGCTGATGATGACCGACGAGATAACCACACCGATGGTGGCCAATATAGCAATGGTGAACTTAACCGCTGCCAAGCGATTGATGTCAACATGCAAGGCCCCAGCAAACAGCAAGAAGCTCAGCATGCCATTCATCACTGCCTCATCAAAATCAACCTGCGCAAATATGGCCTCAATTTGTGTTGTTTCAATCCAGCCCAGTTTATTCAAAGCCACCAAGAACAATGACATCAACAAGCCAATTAACATGATTCCAATGCCATTGGGTAAACCAATGAAACGATGATTGAAATAAGCAAACAATGCAGCCAATGACAGAAGAATTGATACCAAACCAAATAGACTCATTAAATAATCCCAGGTGCTAGGTTGTTGTGAAGAACTTTATTTTATAGCCATGCATAAAAAAAGGGTGACTTAAAAGCCACCCTTTTTTAATTAAGACTTAAAGTCTTCAGCTGATTACCAATCTAAACGGAAACCCAGCTGTGCACGCCATTGAGACGCTAACCTGCCTCGGCTTAAAGAGTGAGGGCCTGAATAATCAAGTACATATGTACCATCAGCTTCAATATGATCTAAGTCATACGCGTTTTCACCTCTGTAAAAACCTGTATATACTTGTCCCCAATCACTGTTAATCATATTGCCAAGGTTCTTCACGTTCATAAACAAAGTTGCTCTGACCGGACCCCAAGCAGGTAACTCTTGTGAAATATTGATGTCGAACTGATTTATTCTTGGTGCTTTAAAAGCATTTCTAGGTGCAATTTGACCCCTGTATTGAGCCAACCCAGAACTTTGTAAATAGTTCTCAAAATCAGCTGACATACTAGGGTCCGTTAAAACATACTCGTCAGGCATTGGCACGTAAACCAAATCATTTCCTGAGAATGCACCATCACCGTTCACATCATTACCATATGTCAATGAGTACGGTTCGCCATCACGTGACTCCCAAACAAACCCAACGTTGGTGTAGTTATCACCAAACAACATTGTTCTGTAACTAGCAAAAAAAGTAAAAGCATTTTCTATTTCATAAGTTGAAGTAAATAATCCTGCTTCATTTGGGTTAACATTTGGATCATATGACCAGTTTGAATAAGCTGTGCTTGAAGCACCAGGACTCACTTCTTTGGCATCTGTAAACGTATACGAAGCTTTGGCATACCAATGCTCAGTCTGAGGCAACTCTAAACTCACAGTTGCTCTTTTTGTATCACCTTTACTGGTGTTTGTTAAATAAATAATATCACCGAAACCATCAACTGCGTTGGCTAAATCGCCATCTAAATTATATGGATCTTCGTAATAAGACAAACGACCATCAGGCAATACACCTGTAGGTGCACCTAAATTTAGGTTTTGATAAAAAATAGCGTCATTATTTTTAATGTACTCTAATTCTACAGAACCAATTAAACCATACCATGGTAACTCAACATCAACAGCAATATTAGACTTGAGCACAGTTGGAATGTTGAAATCAGGGTCTAACAAACTAATTTCCTGGCTTGCATTGCCTTCAAGAATGGGCTGATTGTATGGGTCAGGAGTAAATAAAACACCATCATCATCAGCACCACGACTTCTGTATGAAACAATATCACCACCTGTTTGCGAATAAGAATTAGACAACCAAACATTTGGGGTACCGCCAGTGAACACACCTACACCACCACGTAATTGCATGTAAGTTTCATCAGACATGTCGTAGTTAAAACCAATTCGTGGCTGAATTGTGCCATTGCTTGGCACACCGTTATTTGCAATTCCAAATGCGTTAGCAAATTCTTCATTTAACCTTGGCTTGTTATCGACATCTGGCTTATCAAAACGCAACCCATACTGTAAAGTTAAACGTTCATTAACCGCCCAATTATCTTGAATGAACAAACCTAAGTTTGACCAAGACCAGTCAGCTGATGGGTATGGATCACTTGGGTCAGAACCAATTGCTAACCTATAATCAGAATGATTACCTGTTGCAAAGTCGTCAATACTATTGAAAAAATATGTACCAAACGCTCTTCTGATGTATTGATTAAAAATTTCTTGATCTTTGTAGTCAAAGCCAAATGTGAAATTATGATCGCCTTTAAACAATTCACCAGCTAGGTATATGCTGTCGGTTTTGGTGTTTAAACTATTGGCGTGTCGATTTTGCTCAGTACCCATCCAAACTGTGCCATCACTAGTTCTTACACCTATTTCAGGTAGCTCAGCTCTGTTGGTAGGGTTCTTATCAAATTCTGATGAAGAGAACCTAAATTCAGTTGAGAAATTAGCTGTCCAATCACTATAAAAATTGATGTTGTATGATTTGTTTTCAAAATCATTTGTATACCAATGCGAACTCAATGATGCATTACTACTACTGATTTCTTCATATCGAGGCTGACTGTCTTGGTTGTTTTGGTATTTAAATGAAGCACGGTGGTACTCATTGATATTCCAGTCTAATTTAACCAAAATTGACTCTTCTGATGTAATGGCATCGCTTGGTGATTCTGCTGTTCCTGGCTCAAAACCCCAAGTATTTCTTGCAACATTTGCAACTTGCTGAATCAGTGCAGAGTCTACGCCAGTAAAAGGAGCAAGACTTGTTTGTTCTTCTTTTTCGTAAGCCAAGAAAAAGAACAGCTTGTCTTTTATGATTGGACCACCAGCACTGAGAGAATAAACCTCGCGTTTGAATTCTGATGAATCATCTTTCTGCAAGTCTTCATTACCATAATAACCAGCTATTCGACCATGAAATTCATTGGTACCTGATTTAGTAATTGCGTTGATGTTGGCGCCTGTAAAGTTCGATAATGTTACGTCATAAGGCGACAACTGTACATTCAATTCCTCAATAGTGTCCAAGGAGAAAGGCTGAGACAATCCAGGAGATCCACCAGCTTCCAATCCAAAAGGATCTCCAATTGAAACACCATCAATTGAAATGTTATTGAAACGGTTGTTCACACCAGAAACAGAAATGCCACGACCAAAATCTCTCAGATTAACCCTTGAGTCTAATCGAACAAAATCTTGAATATCACGATCAACCGTAGGTAAATTGGTGATTTGTTCTTGTGAGACACTTGAACCAGAACCCATGTTATCTGGATTAAATGTAGCAGACTGTGCTGCAACACCAACCGCTGTTACTGTATCCAATGCAATCGCATCTTCAACCAACACAGCATTGATGGCACGGTCCTCACCCAGTTTAATGAAGATGTTACCTTCATCAGCATCTGAGTAACCGCTGCTTCTGACTTCAACCTTATAAGGACCGCCAACACGTAAACCACGCGCAGAATAACGACCTGAGTCATTGGTGGTCAAATTTTTGACTTGACCAGTGGGCTCATGGGTCACAATCACAGTGGCACCAGACAACGCATTACCAGATGAATCAACGATGGTACCATTGATTGCGGCAGACGTTTCTTGAGCCAATGTAACACCCCATGGCAAAACTGCGATCATTAAAACCGCAACCATCCATTTAACTTGTTTCATATTTCTCATTGCAAAAACCTATTTAAATAAACATAATGACTTTTAATGACGCAAACAAACGGCCGAATGACATAAAACGAACGTTTGAAAAAATAGGCGCTTTTAAAGCCTCTCTGAAAAAATCCTTTGCGTATTTTCTCACATGTGGGCGTATGGTAAAAGCCTTTTGTGAATATTCCGTTAAAAACAATGAAATAAAGACCGACTTCAGCCATGAATAAAATACTCGCTATACTTTTGATCCTGATTAACCTTTCAGCCGATGCCAAACAATTGGCCGCCGGACCTATGCTTGGTCATGTGGCTTTGAGGGGTGCCAACATCTGGGTACAATCTCCAGAAACGGGGCAAGTTGCCATTTCCTACTGGCCTGCCGAGCAGCGCCAACAAAAAACTGAGTTACAGGCCAGAGTCAATTCTGAATTTGGCAACACCCACACCTTTAAATTGACCAACTTGGAACCTGGCACCACTTACCATTACAGTTTAAAAATCAACGGCAAAAAACACAAAAACGCTGTACCCTACCAGTTTACCACCCAAACCCTCTGGCAATGGCGCACTGACCCACCTGATTTTGCTGTGATGGCAGGTTCTTGTAACTATGAGAGCGAAACCATTTATGACCGACCAGGAAAGCCATATGGCAGCGGTCATGCGGCTATTTTCAGCCAAATTGCCAGCGAAGACGCTGAGGTGATGTTATGGATAGGCGACAACTGGTACTACCGAGAAGTTGATTTTGATGCTGAACAAAATTTATTACATCGGGTCATGCGTGACCGCAGTCAGCCACACCTTCAGCCAATCTATCAAAAATTTGCCAATTACGCGACGTGGGATGACCATGATTTTGGCCCCAACAACTCTGGTTCTGAATTCATTTTTAAACAACAGGCCTTAAATATATTCAAGAATTATTGGGCCAACCCCAGTTACGGCATGCCAGAACAGCCTGGCGTATTCAGCAAAATCAGCTACAACGACATCGAATTTTTTATGCTGGACAACCGCTACAATAAATCACATGAAAACCTGCCTGATGGACCAGACAAAGTGTACTATGGTCAACCACAATTGAACTGGCTAAAAAACAGTTTATTGGCTTCATATGCCCCCTTTAAAATCATTGTCGGCGGCGGACAAATGCTGAATAACCACCACCCATACGAAGGTTGGGACAAATACCGCCATGAAAGAGACCCTTTCATACAGTGGTTGGATGACAACAAAATCACTGGCGTGATGTTCCTCAGCGGGGATAAACACCACACTGAAATGCTGCGCGCAGATCGACCCGGTGCCTACCCGCTGTATGAGATGACTTGTTCACCTTTAACTGCAGGTACCCATTCATCCAAGTCTGGTGGCGATTTAGATAACCCAAGACATGTCGCTGGTTCTATGGTTAACGAACATAATTACTGCAAGTTCTCGTTTTCAGGACCCAGAACTGATCGTCGTTTGCGAATTGATGTGATTGGCCACGGCGGCAAACAGTATTGGACCAAACAAATCAAAAGCAGTGTATTAAGTTACTCCCAAATTAATGACTCGACTGAATGACAATCTCCATGCAACAAGTATGTGATTCAGCAGTTCAAGTTGCTTTCACCTCCATAGCTTCGATTATAGCCTGATATGATTCGTAACGACGACCAAGAAAAACTGTTTCAATTGGAGAAAAAAAACCTCAGGTACTTAAATTTATTCAGGTTGTTCGCGGGTTTGTTTTTCTTTATGTTACTGAACAACCAATGGGCTGCTAACTTTTATCCCGCCAGTGAATTTCATCCTGCCTCCGATGAATTGGTTGAAATATATTTGATTGTATCTATCGCGATCATGATAATCACTTATATCAGCCAACAAAACATGGTCATCAAAATCAGTAAATTGACTTTGTTTGTTGACCTGGCGGTGCTGATCTTTTTAGCCTATGCCACCAATGGCTTCTCACAAGGTATAGCTGTTCTGCCAGTATTGGCCATTGGCTCTGCAGCTATTTTGTACCGCAAACCCATCTATATCTTATTGGCACCCACTTCCGCCACCATACTGTTGTGGCTGTTGCCAGTGGTCATTGATTTCAGCAACCAAGAAGCGGTGAATGACTCCAGTAAATTATTGCATGCATTGGGCTATTATTTAATTGCATTGCTGGGCATCCGCCAGTCTATTTCTTATACCAGCACCCTGCAAATGTACCGCAGCCAAAGAAAAACTATTTCTGGCTTGGAAAATATGAATCAAGTGATTATAGAAAAACTAACCAATGGGGTGATTGTTTACCAGAATGACCATGTAATATTGCATGCCAATGAATCAGCAAAAAAACTATTGGCCATGGATGACATCATATTTTTTCCCGAAGCAATTGAAGCTTATATCAAAAGTGGTAAAGATGGAGCCGTGTACAACTCACCTAACGGCTTGGACCTGTATTTGCGTAAAGCTTCGGTGACTGAAGAAAAGAACTTTGGGGTCTTATTTATAGAGGATTCAAGTTTTTTAAAAAAGGCTGCACAGCAACTGAACTTGGCCTCCTTAGGTAAGTTATCCAGCTCGATAGCCCATGAAATTCGCAACCCATTGGCCGCCATCAGTACCGCAGCTGAATTGTTATGCGAGTCTCCAGACCTGAAGGATCAAGACAAACAAATCAGTGAAATCATCGTCAACCAAACACGCCGTGCCAACCACATCATTGAAGACATCTTGGAAATGTCAAAGCGCAGAACAGCCAAACCGCAAACCCTGTTGATTGCAGCGCTTTTATCCCACACCAAACAACAACTGATTGATGAAGGTCTGGCAGAGAGCAAACAAATTCAAATCATTGCGCCAAAAGAAGCCACCATCGAGTTTGATCCAGACCATTTCAAACAAGTGTTGTGGAATCTGGCGTCTAACGCCATCAAACATGGCGCTGACAATGAAGTTCAAATCATAGTTCGTGGTCAAACCATCGATTTCAGAAACAGCGGCGCAGCATTTGATGAAAACAAACTCAATAACTTATTTGAACCCTTTTTCACCACCCATAACCGCGGTACTGGTTTGGGTTTGCACATCTGCCGCCAACTCTGTCATGACAACCATGCAGAATTGAATTATTACCACATCAATGGCTTTCATGTGTTCAGATTAGAATACAATTTAATGTAAAAAGAATACCTGATATCAACACGGTTATTCAAACCCACCACGGTAAATCAAATCATCACCGCCAGTACATTCAATCCTAACGCCTGCCACATCACCACCTTGTATCACGCCTTGTCCATTGGTGACCATACAGGGTTGAATAGGGTCGACTGGCAAGCTGTTAATGGTGACCTCGTAAGCCTGCTGGTCTTCTACAGGTATTGCAAACACAAAAGAACCATCCTGGTTGATTGTTAATGGGTCGGATCCATTGTTGTGCAACACCATTGGATTGTCATTGAAAAGACCATCAACCATGCCTGCTACAAAATAAGGTGTGGTCACACAAACCACATTGATTCCACTGATACCAAACTGGTTTACCACCCCATCACCTTGATTAACGATACAGTTTTGGTTGGGTGAAGTGGGCTGCACCGCTACAGTCACATCATACCCTGCTCCCTCAAACAAGGCCGTTGGAAATACCACCAAACCATTTTCGTTTACCTGCAAATTGTCTGTTGCATTATTTTGGAAAACCACAGTATTGCCGTCAGCCAGGCCAGTCAATTCCAGCGTCAGCGGAAAAGGTACATCAAACACATAAGCGGAACCAGAATCACTGCCTTGGTCACCATCTCTGTGTGCGCCGATGATGACCTGACCTCCAAACACACTCAGCGACACCCCGAATTCATCTCTGGACGCATTATCTACGGCAGTTAATTGTTCAGAATTGAGCCACGAATTACCGATTAAATCAAATACATAAGCTGAGCCTGAATTGAAGCCATTGTATGCTTCCCGACTGGCACCTACAAAGGCACGATTGCCCAACAAACCCACCGAAATACCAAACCGTCCACCTGAACCCAGGGTATCACCAGTCAAGTGTTGTGTGAGGCTCCAATTACTGCCATCAAAATCATACAAATACGCCAAACCCGAAACGCCTTCGCCACCATTCTCTTGATGGGCTCCAATCAATGCACGATCGCCAGACAAGCTGACTGAAAAACCAAAATAGCCGTCTGATTCAGCGGCTGGCGACAGCAGTTTTTGAGTTTCTAACCAAGTGTTGCTGTTGGTATCGAATTCAAAAACATAAGCAGCACCAATCGGTTCGTCATTGACATCGTGGTAAAAAGCCCCAACCAACAATCGGTCACCAGACAAACTCACTGATTGACCAAACTGATCAAGTGTATCACCATCACTGGCCAACAATTTTTGACCTTCCTGCCAGGTATCAGCAACATAATTAAACGCATAGACCGCACCTGCATTGGTGCCCATCTGATTGTCATGATTGGCCGCAATCATGGCCCGGTTGTTGTGTAAGCTGATGGAAAAACCGAACCAACTACTGTTGCTGCCATCCGAAGCAAGCAACTTTTGAGTTGGTACCCAATTGTTGGTATTTTGGTCATAGCCAAACACATAAACCGATCCCGAATCACCGCCGTTGTCATCGTCACGCAAAGCACTGACCATGATGTGTTCACCTGAAATACTGACTGCGTGACCAAATTGATCACTGCTGGCTCCATCATCAGCTGTAAGTTTTTGCTTAAACACCCAAAGACTGCCATCAAATTGATAGACATAAGCGGCCCCAGCATCATTCGCCACAGCATCATGACGAACTGAACCTACCACAGCCCAGTCACCCGAAATACCCACAGCAGCCCCAAAATAATCAGCCGCCACACCATCATCTGCCAATAATTTGGCCTGTTCAATTGATCCTAACTGGTTCAACCATTGATTGTGGTTTAATTGATTTGGAGTGACTTTGAATGTGTTGGCTTCAACAGCCACAAACACGAACAAACAACAAATTATGAAACAATAGATGCGTTTAACAGCAGTTATATTCATTAGATTTTCCGGTTATTTATTAGGTATAACCAGTGAAAACCAAAATCACGTCATTTATTTCAGCCAATTGCTGTATCTCACGCCAGTGGTTCGCTGCCAAGGGTAGCTACATCCCAGAAAGTAATCTGTTCAATACCGCAGGAATGAATTGATTCAAACCAGACTGAGGTGCCAGAACTGACAATCATCTGGAGTATATTTTTGACGAAGGTCTGAAGCGTGTATAAGGCTTATGAATACATTGGGCTGTTGATTTACCCTGCAATTCAACTCCATTGCACTGCGTCATATAATTAAAAAATGGTTTAGTGCAGTGCAGCAACAAGAGCCAATGCCAATCAAGGGCAACAACATACCCAGGTTAAACTTCAATACAACAGCCCTTAAAATATGGAGCAATCATGCTCGATTACTCCATATCTTAAATCTTACAGTGCTTTCAAACCTTGAATCAGGTGCCCAACAGCATCTTGCGCATCGCCATACAGCATTTTGTTGTTGTCAGCAAAGAACAAGGCGTTTTGGATGCCAGCGAAACCGGTGCCTTTACCACGCTTGATAACGATTGAGTTTTTCGCTTCATCAACATTCAATATTGGCATGCCGTAAATCGGACTTTCTGGATCGGTTTTGGCCACTGGATTGACCACGTCATTGGCACCAATCACCAACGCCACATCGGTTTGTTTGAATTGTGAGTTGATGTCTTCCATGTCCTCAATCAAATCATACGGCACACCGGCTTCAGCCAACAACACATTCATGTGCCCAGGCATGCGACCGGCCACGGGATGAATGGCAAACTTTACATCAACACCCTTATCCAACAAGATTTGAGTCATTTCCCACAATTTATGCTGGGCTTGTGCGACTGCCATGCCATACCCAGGTATCACAATCACGCGGTCAGCAAAGGCCATTTGAATGGCCGCATCTTGGGATTCTATTTCCTTCATTTCACCTTCAATCGCTGCACCACCTGAACCTCCCATCGAGCCGAACAACACACTGCCCAATGACCGGTTCATGGCTTTGGCCATCAGTTTAGTCAACATGGTACCAGCAGCACCGACCAACATACCAGCGATGATCATTGCTTCGTTTTGTAACACAAAACCTTCGAAAGAAACGGCCAAGCCAGTGAATGCATTGTACAGAGAAATCACCACCGGCATATCAGCACCACCAATCGGCAATGTCATCAACAAACCCAGCAGCAATGACAGGCCAAAAAAGATCCAAATGTAGTTGGCATTCAAATCTTGAGTTAAGTACAAACCCAATACCAATGTGCCGATACCTACGACACCGTTGAACACATGCTGCCCTGGAAAAGTGTAACGTTTGTCAATCCATCCTTGTAATTTACCAAAGGCCACCAACGAACCACTCAATGAAATGGCGCCAATGTAAACCCCAACAATAGCGAACACCATGGTCACACCCGACAAACAATCATGGGTGTCAGCAGTATCAACGATCGTCCCAGCCGAGCAACCACCCAAATGATCAACTGCATTGAACAGTGCCATGGCGCCAATAAACGCAGCTGAACCACCACCCATGCCGTTATACAGTGCCACCATTTGCGGCATGTCAGTCATCGCCACTTTCTTACCACTGACCCACGCCAGCACAGTGGATGAAACCAGTGCCGCTAAAATCAATACCATGTTATGCATATCAGGCAACAAGAAGGTCGCCACCGTGGCAATCAACATACCTAAGCCAGCCCAAACAATGCCACCACGGGCAGTGCCTAGCGCACTCATGCGACGCAAGCCAGTGATGAATAAAATCGCGGCTAAAAAGTAGGAGCCTTTGATTACATAGGGCAGGTATTCATGGATAAACGCCATCATGATTCATCTCCTGCTTTGCTGTCATCGGTTTTTTTCACCCTGGGCTTGAACATTTCTAACATCCGCTCAGTCACCACATAACCACCAGCGGCATTACCTGCGCCCAGAAATACTGCAATAAAACCAAACACTTTTTCCAAAGTGGTGTCGGCATGACCCAAGGCTATCATCGCCCCCACCAAGACAATGCCATGAATGAAGTTCGATCCCGACATCAATGGTGTATGTAACACCACCGGTACTTTTGAGATGATCTCAAAACCCAAAATAGCTGCCAAAGCAAAAATATACAATGCTATAAAACCGTCAATCATGATTTTTCTCCTGCTGCAACCGGTTGGGCTGCAGGGTGTACCACAGCACCCCCTTTAGTCACCACACAACCAGCTAAAATATCGTCTTCCCAATTCAACTTGAATTCACCTGCATCATTCATCAATGACAACAGGTTCCACACATTGCGCGAATACATTTCACTGGCATGTAAAGGCACGGTTGCCGCCAAGTTTTTAGGGCCAATGACTTTGACGTTGTTAACTATTTTAGTCACACCCAACTCTGTTGGCTCACAATTGCCCCCACCTTCTGCGCCCAAATCGACAATCACGCTGCCGGCTTTCATGGCTTCAACCATTGCAGTGGTGATGATGCGTGGCGCTGGTCGACCCGGTACGGCAGCAGTGGTAATCAACACATCCACCGAGGTCAAATGTTGGGCCAGGTTTTGTTGCTGGGTTAATTTTTCTGCGTCTGTCAAAGCCCGTGCATACCCGCCTTCACCTACGGCTTGCACGCCCAGGTCTAAGAATTTCGCGCCCAATGACTTAATTTGTTCCGCCGTTTCAGGCCTGACGTCATAACCGGTAACATTGGCACCCAACCTTCTGGCAGTGGCCATCGCTTGCAAACCAGCCACTCCCGCGCCAATCACCAACACTGATGCGGGGCGAATGGTGCCTGCTGCAGTGGTTAACATGGGGAAAAACCTGGGTGCTTCACTGGCCGCCAATAACACCGCTTTGTAACCCGCCACTGAGGCTTGTGATGACAACACATCCATCGCTTGTGCTCGCGTGGTGCGAGGAATCAGTTCCATCGAAAACACCGTGATGTCTTTGCCTGCGGCTTGGTCAAAACGACCTTGTTTTTTATAAGGTGAAACCATACCAATAACCACTGAGCCATTTTTTAATTCAGCCAAGTCTTGCTCTGACAGGACATCCACACCAACCAAAACATCAGCAGCACCGAGTACATCACTTCGCGTTTTGGCCATTTGACACAATTCAGGGTAAGCTTCATTGGTAAAGCCCGCTGACTCACCCGCATCAGGTTCAAATAGCACATGCCACCCCAATTTAAGAATTTTTTCAGCGGTTTCAGGTACCATGGCCACCCGAGATTCGCCTTCACTGCGCTCTTTTATAAAGCCTACCGTTATTGTCATATTATCCCACTTATTTTTGATCGAACATCAGTATAGCAAAATGCTTTTTTTTTTGCTGTTCATTTTTTTTGCACAATGTGATGTTATAAATCAACTCAATTAGCCCTTCACATTTACTCCACATGTGTAAAATACAATGTTTTGACTTTTGACTTTAACTGACTCATGAATACTGCCCAATCCATTACCCAAAAAATGCTTGTCATCAGCTCATTTTTACTGCTTACCTGCACTGCCACAGCGCAAAACAACCCTGCCACACCAGTGATCACTGCCACTGCCGTGAATGAACAATTTGCTGATGTAATTGAAGCACTGGGAACCCTGAAAGCCAACAACAGTGTGACCATCACTTCAACCGTAACCGAACTGGTTACTGAGGTACATTTCACCGATGGACAACGGGTTAAAAAAGGCGACTTATTGGTATCGATGGACACCTCGGATGAACTGGCCTTATTACAAGAGGAGCAAGCCAGATTAGGTGAAGCCAAACGACTGGTTAAAAGACTACAACCTTTGACCGCACAAAACGCCACCTCTAAAAGTGCCCTGGACGCCCAAAAAAGTATCGTCAAAGTGGCTGAAGCCAAAATCAAAGGCATCCAGTCACAAATCGCTAAACGCCAAATCAGGGCACCTTTCGATGGTTTAGTCGGCTTCTCTGACATCAGCGTGGGCACCTTGGCGCAACCAGGATTCGAACTGGCCACCATCGATGATGATGCCATCATGAAAATGGACTTCTCGGTACCTGAAAGGCATTTGTCTTACTTGTTCAAAGGCTTACAAGTTACAGCCGAAACCCAAGCATTTCCCGACCAACAATTCAGCGGCGAAATAACCAGCATCAACAGCCGCATTAACCCTGTGACCCGTGCTGTGGTGGTTAGGGCCATCATCGAAAATCCTGACCAACTGCTTAAACCGGGTATTTTAATGCGCATCAAGCTGTCCACCCAAAGCAGAACCAGCCTATTGATTCCTGAAGAAGCCATCACTGCCAACGCCACATCGCTTTCGGTGTTTAAAATCGTACACCATGACAACACCACCAGCGTCGCTGAAACCTTGATCAGTATCGGCACGCGACAAGCGGGCAAAATTGAAGTGATGTCTGGCTTAACAGAAGGTGATCAAGTGGTGATTCATGGCACCTTAAGAATTAAAAACGGTGATTCGGTTGACGTCATTGCTGACAAAAAACAACATGAAACCTTGGGTCAACTGTTGCAACAAAAGTCAGCAGCTGTAGCCAACCCAAGATCCACCAACAAACACGGGGTCTAGGCCATGTTGATTTCTGACATTTCGGTTAAAAGACCGGTTTTTGCTTCGGTCATTTCATTGCTGCTGATTGCTTTTGGCTTGGTCGCATTTGATCGACTTTCATTGCGCGAATACCCTGACATTGACCCACCGGTGGTCACTGTGGAAGTCAGTTACCCTGGTGCACCTGCCAATGTGATTGAAACCCGAGTAACCGAAATCATTGAGGACCGCATTTCCGGTATTGAGGGCATCGAATTCATCGAGTCATCGTCCCGCGACGGCCAATCCAATGTGACCATCGAATTTTCCATCAATCGAGACATTGATGCAGCCGCCAATGATGTGCGTGATCGCATTGCTGGCATTCAAGACAACTTACCCGAAGAAGCTGAACCACCCGAAGTACAAAAAGTGGACAGCTCCGATGATGTGGTGATTTGGCAAAACTTAGCCAGCAGCAAACTGTCGGTGCCTGAAATCACCGATTACGCACAACGTTATCTGGTTGATCAGTATTCCACCCTGGATGGGGTGGCACGGGTCCGAGTCGGTGGTGGTTTGCGTTATGCCATGCGAATTTGGGTTGACCGCATGTCATTGGCAGCCAGGAACCTCAGTGTTGCCGATATTGAACAAGCACTGCGGGCTGAAAACATCGAATTGCCAGCCGGTCGATTGGAATCGGCACAACGGCTGTTCAAAGCCAGGGTCACACGCAACTTCAACCAGCCTGAAGATTTTGCCAAACTGGTATTGGCCGAAGGTGATAATGGTTATCTGGTGCGTTTGGGTGATGTGGCCAGGGTTGAATTAGGCTTAGAAGAGGACCGCACCATATTTCGTGGCAATGGCATCCCCATGGTGGGCATCGGAGTCATTAAACAATCCAACGCCAACACCATTGAAGTAGCCAGATCAGTCAAAGCGCTGACCGCTAAACTCAACCAAGACCTGCCCGAAGGCATGAGCATTGAACAAAGTTACGATGCCTCTATATTTATTGAAGCCGCCATCAAAGAGGTATATTTCACACTACTGGTAGCCATTGGGTTTGTGGTTTTGGTCATCTTTTTGTTTTTAGGCAATTTACGTGCCATGTTGATCCCAGCTGTTACCGTACCGGTTTCAATCATCGCTACTTTTATTGTGGTCAATGCCTTGGGCTTTTCGATCAATCTACTGACATTACTGGCCTTGGTGTTGGCCATCGGCCTGGTGGTGGATGATGCCATTGTGGTATTGGAAAATATTGTGCGGCGCATGCAAGAAAAAGGCGAAACACCGCTGGTGGCCGCTTACCGTGGTGCACGCCAAGTGGGTTTTGCGGTGATTGCCACCACTTTGGTATTGGTGGCGGTCTTTGTTCCCATTACATTTTTAGATGGTGACATTGGTCGCTTGTTCACTGAGTTTTCATTGACCATTGCCGCCGCTGTGACTTTTTCCTCCCTCGTGGCTTTGACCTTGTCACCGATGCTGGCCTCTAAGCTTTTGCAGCCCAAGACCAACAACGGCCGTATATTGGCTGCCACCAATCGAGTCATCAACGGCACCCGCAAAAAATACATCAGCATCCTAGTCAAATTAATACGCAAACCGATTTATATGATCTTGGTTTTCGCCTTGTTATTGGCTGGTACCGCATTCATCTACCCTAAAATTGACCAAGAGTTTTCTCCGAAAGAAGACCGCGGGTCATTTTTTGTGCGAGTGGATGGGCCTGAAGGCGCCACTTTTCAATACATGGAAGAGTACATGACTGAAATTGAGTCGCGCATGATGAAATACGTTGAAGACGGAGAGTTCAATCGCTTGTTGGTGCGTTCACCGCGTTCATTTGGCGGCATTGAATCATTCAACAGCGGCGTTATCATCGCTAAGTTAGACACTTGGGGTGAACGGCGTTCGGCCTTCACCGTGATGGACGAAGTACGCAAAGACTTGTCATCATTGCCTGGTGTTCGCGCTTTCCCACTGATGCGCCAGGGGCTGGGTGGCGGCACCGGTAAGCCAGTTCAGTTTGTACTGGGTGGTGATAACTACGATGAATTACTCGAGTGGCGGGAAATTTTATTTGCCAAAATCAATGCCGACAACCCTGGCTTGATTGGGTTAGACAGTGGGTACAAGGAAACCCGACCACAAATTGACTTCAACATTGATTATGACAGTGCAGCTGATTTGGGCGTGCGGGTCAATGAAATTGGTCGCACCTTACAAACCATGCTGTCAGGCCGAAATGTCACCACCTACATTGACAATGGTGAAGAATATGACGTGATTTTAGAAGGCGAGCGGGCACAACAAAGTTCTTTCAGCGACATAGAAAGTATTTATGTGCGTTCCCAGCGGTCAGGTGAATTGGTGCCTTTATCTAATATGATCAGCATCAAAGAATATGGTGCGGCTGATAACCTGACTCGCTACAATCGCGTCAGATCAATTACTTTGGAAGCAGATTTGGCTGCAGGTTACAGTTTGGGCGACGCTTTGAATTACCTCGAACAAATGGTGGACGAGCACTTGCCCGACCATGCCATCACCGATTTCAAAGGCCAAAGTAGAGACTTTATGGAATCAGGCTCATCAATCATATTTGTTTTTGTCCTGGGCTTGATCGTGGTGTTTTTGGTGTTGGCTGCCCAGTTTGAAAGCTATGTACACCCTTTTGTGATCATGCTCACCGTGCCATTGGCTATGGGCGGTGGTTTATTGGGCCTTTTACTGTTAGGTGGGTCCATCAATATCTATTCACAAATTGGCTTGATTATCCTGATAGGCTTGGCCACCAAGAATGGCATCTTGATTGTTGAGTTTGCCAACCAACTGCGGGACATGAATTACAACTTCAACCGGGCCACATTGACCGCTTCAAAAGTCAGGTTCCGTCCCATAGTGATGACTGGATTGACTACCGTAGCAGGCTCTTTGCCCTTGATTTTGGCCTCTGGTGCTGGGGCAGAAACCCGCATCGTGATTGGGACTGTGATTTTATTCGGCGTGGTTGCAGCCACCATTTTTACCTTGTTTATCCTGCCTGTGGCTTATGCTTTATTGGCACGCAATACCAGCTCGCCAGAGACGGTGAGCAAACAATTAAATACTGAATTGAAGCGGTTGAACCAGCGGTAATAAATATAAGATTAACAGTTACCTATTGAAATTGGCGCCAAACAATTTATCATATGCCAGATGGATAACAGACACACAGAATTTATGCAGCGGGCCATTGAACTGGCCCGCACTGGTATGGAAAATGGCGCTGGCGGACCTTTTGGTGCGGTGGTGGTCAAAGACAATGAAATCATTGCTGAGGGCTGGAATAAAGTCACTTCCAGCAATGACCCAACAGCACATGCCGAAGTCACAGCAATCAGAGCCGCTTGCGAAAAACTGGGCACCTTCCAACTGGACGATTGTGTGATTTACACCTCGTGTGAACCCTGCCCGATGTGTTTGGGTGCAATTTACTGGGCCCGTCCCAAAGCAGTTTATTATGGCTGTAATAAACACGACGCTGCTGACATCGCTTTTGATGATCAGTTCATCTATGACGAAATAGAAACCCCTATCAACCAAAGACAAATCCCTTTTCAACAAATCGCCCAAGCCGATGCCCTTAAAGTGTTCAAAGCCTGGGCAGAAAAAGCAGATAAAACCGAGTATTGATTGGGACTTTGTTTTTAAAATAACCACTGAACCAAAGCAGCTATGAAGTGTTCATTCAATGACCAAACCCTCAAGTTGGAAAGTAGCTTCCAAGCGAAAGTTGGGCTTTAAAGATCAGTAGGCGCATAAATCGCGACAGGCTCAGGCTCAACTTCTGCCCAATTAATTTACGCCTTGCAGCGTTGCTCTCAATAACCTCATTATGTCATGGTTACCTTAAACAAGGAATGTAAGTAAGCCATGCAGTCTGATAACAAATGGCACCGATTCTACTGCTTGGTTTACCAATGGTTTGTTGCACCGGCACAATGCCTTATAATGCCACTGATAAAACTATAACTTGGTATATACAGATGAGTTCAAAAAACAAAACCGTCACCGAATTTATGCTCAAGCGCCGCTCGGTATTGATTAAAAAAATGACTGAGCCTGGCCCCAATGCGGAAGAGCTTGAAACCATTTTGACCATAGCCACCAGGGTGCCTGATCACCGCAAACTAGAGCCTTGGCGCTTGCTGGTTTTACAAGGTGATGCACGCCGCGCTTATGGTGAAAAATTAGCGGCGGTCAAAGCACAAAAAGAAACCTTGATGGGCATCCAAGTTGAAATTGAAAAAGACTGTTTTATGCGCGCACCCTTGGTGATTGCGGTCATTGCCTCTCCGGTTGAATGCAAAACACCAGCAGTCGAACAAATCCTATCTGCCGGTGCAGTGTGTCAAAACATCAACATAGCCGCCGCTTCGCTGGGTTTTGCCAGTCAATGGGTCACTGGTTGGTCCTGCTTGGATCAAGGTGTACACCAAGCCATTGGTTTGCGTTCCAATGAATTCATTGCAGGCTATTTATACATTGGTTCAAGCGATGACCAACCATTGGACAGGCAGCGTCCTGATTTGGCTGAAAAAGTGATTCATTGGAACCAACAGTGAAAGTACTGGGCATTGAATCCTCATGTGATGAAACAGGCATTGCAATTTACGACACCGAACAAGGTCTGATTGCCGATCAGCTGTACAGCCAAATTGAACTGCACGCACAATACGGTGGCGTGGTACCAGAATTGGCATCACGTGATCATGTCAGGAAAATCGTGCCGTTGATCCAACAAGCCTGTGAAGAAGCTCATATACAGCTCAATGATCTAGATGCAGTGGCCTATACCGCTGGGCCCGGTTTAGTCGGCGCCTTGTTGGTTGGCGCTTGTGTCGGCAAATCCATGGCCTGGGCTTTGGATTTACCAGCCATCGAAGTGCATCACATGGAAGGACATTTGTTGGCACCTTTGTTAGAAGCTGATAAGCCTGAGTTTCCTTTTTTGTGTTTATTGGTTTCAGGTGGACACACTTTATTGGTCGATGTGCAGTCCTTGGGCGATTATAAAATACTTGGCGACACCCTGGATGATGCCGCTGGCGAGGCTTTTGATAAAACCGCTAAAATGTTGGGATTGCCTTACCCAGGAGGTCGCTATATTGCCGAGCTGGCTGAACGCGGTGATGCCACAAGATTCAAGTTCCCCCGACCGATGATGAACAGACCAGGTCTTGAATTCAGTTTCTCCGGTTTAAAAACGCACACCCGTGTAACTTGGGAACAGCACCAAGAGGACTGTCAAACTGCCACCGAAACCGAACAACTGAAAGCCGATATTGCAGCATGCTTTCAACTGGCAGTGGTCGATACATTGACCAAGAAATGCTTGCGTGCCATCAAACAAACAGGCCACCGCGAACTTGTCATCTCCGGCGGCGTCAGCGCCAACTTGGCCTTGCGTGAAACTTTAGCAACCATGGGTCAAAAACACCGTTTCAAATCCTTTTTTCCATCGATGAAATACTGTTCTGACAACGGCGCCATGATTGCTTTCGCTGGTGCCATGCGCTTCACCCATAAAGACATTGAGCAACACAGCCTGATCAGGGCTTATCCCCGTTGGAGTTTAGAACAACTGACTTAAGGCAGCTCTAGTGGGCCGTCCATCCCCCATCCAATGTAAGCGCTTGGGCAGTGATGCTTTTGGCGTAGGGCCCGATTAAAAACTCAACCGTACCCGCCAACTCTTCAATTTCAATGAATTGTTTTTTTGGCATGTTTTTCAACATGATATTTTGCACCACATCGGCTTCAGGTATACCATGGGCCAAGGCCTGTTGCTTTACTTGATCACGCACCATGGCGGTATCTACATAGCCGGGGCACAAAGTGTTGATGGTGATGTCCGCTTCTTTGACCTCTAAAGCCACGGTTTTTGCCAAACCGATTAAACCGTGTTTAGCAGCCACATAAGCACTTTTATAGGCCGATGCAACCAAAGAATGCACTGAACCCACATTGATGATGCGACCATAATTATTTTTGCGCATAGCAGGTAATACGGCACGTGTGGTCATGGCTGGCCCAACCAGCATGATGTCTATCAACTGCTGCCATTTCTCCGGTGGAAAGTCCTCTAATGGTTGCACATGTTGCATGCCGGCATTGTTAATTAACACATCAATACGCTGTGCATCAGCTTGTGCTTTTAAACCTAGCAGGTGATCAGGGTTGGTGACGTCAAAAACCTGCGCTTCAACCACGCAACCGCGGGTGGCTAAATCTTGTTGAGCGGCATGCACTGCAGCTTCAGAGCAATCAGAAATAATCACCTGATGTTCTTTGGCCAAAAATTCAGCCATGCCTTTTCCAATACCGCCACTGGCGCCAGTTATGAAAACTCTTTGGTTGTTCATTCAATCTCCAATTGTTGCTGCTTGATCTTAATTAAAGTTTGGGGTGAGTTCTGAATGGCCGGAATATGGGTCGCACTTAATGCTGGCACCTGCCCTTTTAGCAGCCCTCTGGGCTTGGTTTTTATCAACTGACTCGGCGGTAATGACTGTTCAGCAAATAAGTGGGCATAGATTAAATCCAAAGCCTGTTCAAAATAGGGGTGCATCGGCACAAATTGTTGGTTAAAACCTGGGTAGGCCAAAAATGCGTCAAAGTGTTGCACATGCTCGAGTTCGTAATAACGCAACTGTGCATTGGCTGCTTCACTGCTTTGATTTTTATGGTAATAAGCCCGGCTGGCATGGTTGATTGCCACTGTGCCATCGGCTTGCCCATGTAAAATCAAGGTAGGAACGGTGTTTTTTTCCGGCTGGGACTCAATCTTTGCAAAAGCAGCATTCAGCGCTGGACTGTTCAGTAATTGGTAAAAACACAGCTGTGATTCAAAACCAAAACCAGGCGCGGCTGGCATCCTTGATTGCACTGTATTTTCGGCATTGGTGTAAGCCAATTCAATGCCATTACTCGGTGCAATGCCACTGGACAAGGCAAACATGCCACTAACTTCTTTAGCACTCAAGGTACGCGGCTGGCCATTACTGGAGAATGCACTCATGGCCGATTGACACAAGTTATCAGCCGCAGATTTTCGCAAATAGCTGTTGCTGTAAGTGTGGTTGATTGAACCCCAAAGATTGGCCAAAGTATTCAATTGAGCAAGTTGCAGTGCCTCATTGGTGATGTGTATGCCTGTGATTAGCGCAAGCGCATTTTGACTTTGTTCAGTGGTTTTATCTCCTGCCAGCAACTGCTGCTCTTGCAAGGCTTGACAGCGGGCTTGCATGGCAGGCTGCAACAACACCGTATTCATTTTAAATGGGCTGTCATTTAAGCTGTCATGTAAGGCCGCACAAGGTTCAAACAAGCTGAGGTGCATGGCAAGTTCAAGTAATGGTTTGGTGCTAATCGACTTTTGCTTGCCAGCCTTTAATAAGTCATATTGATGTCTGAGGTTGACTTGTGGTTCGCCAGCCACCACCGCATCAATCAAGCCCTCTGCATCTATCTCAGTAGCCCGCAAAACTGCGCCACCACCGTTCGAGATACTCGCCGCAATGACTTTAGTTTGTGCACGGTTCAGACCATGTTCCTGTTGCAACAAGGACAAACCATATACCGCTGCATCCAACACAAAATCACCCCAATACTGTTCAGGATTGGCTTGTGAGTAAGCATGCTTTTGCACCACATGTAGGTTGCTGGGGCTGTTCAGCTTTGTACGCTCAAGCCCACCTTCTGATAGCTTGGTAGACGCTACCATGGTGCCATCAATTTGATAGCTTTGTTGCGCATCCAAGGCGATTTGGGTGCCGGTGCCTTTGTCAGTGTAAACCACGGCACAACCTCGAAGCAAAGCCCAAGCACCACTGGTACTCACGGCACCCAATACATTCCGAGATCCACTGGAAGGTGCCACCACCAAGCAGGCTTTGTTTGGCATAAAGTTATCAGGAATTTGTAACACCACCGTGTGAAATGCCAAAGGTGCTACTGCACGCTGTGACCAATACTCATGTCCAGTGATGGGTTTTTGGGTGGCGCTAAAACCATACAATGAGCCAAAACCACCCGCTGCACTGACATCATTCAACGCCCTGAACTGATGGTAATAACTGGCTTGGCGTAGTGCTGCAGCACTGGGATTTTCAGCCAGCTCTGGGGCTGCTCCACGCAAACCTTGCAGGCCCAAACCGGCAGTCAATAAATCATCATTTACGCCGTCGTAGTAGACATTTTTAAACACAGGAACTTGGCTGGTCATGTCTGGAATGGGTTTGATGGGTTGCTCAGCACATGCCAATAGACTCAAGCAACTTATAATCAATAGTGGGTATTTCATCGGGGCTCCGGGTAAAAAAACACACGCCACACTTGTGTAAGCTGTGGCGTGGTCTCAATCCGTTAATTCATGTGAGGAGAACAATCAAAAACGGTAATTCAAAGCAGCATACCAAGTTCTTGGGTCACCGTAGTAAGCCGTTTGGATGTTGCCGACACTGGAAAACTCTTGGGCGTCGACCTTATAAACTTCATCGCTCAAGTTTTTGCCACCCACACTGACAGACCAGGCTGGATTAGCAAAATCATACACTGCATAGGCATTGAACAACCAATAATCATCTTGCGTTAATGCCGCTTGATTATCGACTGACAAATACATGTCATCGGTGTAGTTACCATTTACGCCAAATCGCAGCACTGCACCACCATCTAAATACACGGCATGGTTCATACCAATTCTGAAGGTCCAATCAGGTGAAAATGGCGGAATGTCATCTGAGCGATCTAAATCTGGCTGTCGGAAGTCAAAAAAGGTTTTGTATTCCGAGTTCAAATAACCCACTGAACTGTAAATTGAAGTGGCAGCACTTAATAACCACGTTACCTCTAGCTCGGCACCAGAAATGTCCAGCTCAGCTGCGTTGATCACAGGAAAACTGGAAATATCTTCTGCCACACGGGCTTGAAAGTCTTCATAATCTGAGGTGAACAACGCATAGTTGACCCGCAGTCGATTGTCTAAAAATTGTGATTTACCACCGACTTCATAGGTCCAGACAGTTTCTGGCTTGAATGAACTGACATCAGCAGCGCCATTGGCACGGCCATTGAATCCACCAGATTTGAAGCCTTTAGACACGCTGGCGTACATCATGCTGTTGTCGCTGACTTGGTAATCAACCGATAACATCGGTGTTACACTGTCCCAACTGTCTGAATCTTGGAAAGCAAAAGTGCCTTCTAAGAATGGGCCCAAAGCTGAATAAGTAGTAGTGGTCCGGTCATAATCCTTTTTGTCTTTGCTGTAACGAATCCCTGCAGACATACCCCAACGATCACTCAGCGTCCAATTACCTTGCGCAAATAACGCATAACTGGTGGTGCTTAAATCATCATCAATGGTTCTTAAGAAGTCCAAAGGAACACCCGCATAACGCAGAAAGTCATCGGCATAGGCTTCTTGGTGAGAAGGTACATTTTCTTTTAAATAATAGGCACCCAATACCGCATTGAAGCCACTGTTATTATCAAACAAGAACTGAAATTCTTGACTGAACTGGTCTTGATCCACTCCGACAAAGACATCACCCAGTTCAAATTCACTGGCATCTATATCAATATATGAATCAGACTGTAAGTCACGTTTTGCAGTGATTGATTTAAAATCCCACTGGTCATTCATCGCATAGTTCAAAGTAAAACTGGCACCAGTGTGACGCAACTCTTGGTTTTCATCGTCATTGAATGAAGTGCGCCCCCTGAAGTTATACTCACCTGTAGGTGGCAAACCAAGTAATACTGGCGAGCTTAAATCAGCAAAGTCCAAAGCAATCAAAGGTGCTTCTTGTCGACCTAAAGACAATGCATTTTCTTGGTCTGTATAATCAATAGAAAAGTCGATGGATAAGCGGTCGTTGATTTGTGAGTTCAACAAAAACCGCAATGAAGTGTTGTCTCGGTCATTGTAATGTTGGCCATTGAACTGATCTTCAACAAAACCATTGTCCAAGCTGTATAAAGCAGAAATGCTGGCACTGGTGCGATCACTTAAAGCACCTTTAAAATACATGCTGGTAGATAACTTACCATAACTGCCACCCAAAACCCTGACTTCACCGGCAGTGATACCATCAGGTCTTCGAGTAACCACATTAACCGCACCACCGATGGTGTTTTTACCGTACAAAGTGCCTTGTGGACCACGCAACACTTCAATTCGCTCTACATCATGTAAACTCATCAAAGCACCTTGGATACGCGACATATATACCCCGTCAACATACACCCCCACACCTGGGTCAAAAGTTTGCAAGGCATCAGGTTGACCAACACCACGAATATAAATATTGGCACTGCTGGCTGATCCTCGACCTTGCACCAAATTCATATTAGGCACCGCCCCATTCAAAGAATCCAAGTTTTCAGCTTGGGCATCTTCTAAATCTTCTCGGCTGAATGAGGTCACTGCAACCGGGATATCCTGAATGGACTCCTCAGTTCTTCTGGCAGTTACTTTAACGTCATCCAAAGCCACTGTATCTTCATCTTCACTGCTCTGCGACCAAGCAACTGGTGCCATAGTCAACCCAAACACCGACAGCATCAAAGCCTGATGGATGGCAGTGGTCATTTTGTTCTTGTACATTGTGTAGTCCCCATAAGGTTAATTGTCCGAGTGAGATATTACATCACTTAATTAAATAAATTCAACACATGTTTAATTTATTTGCATGATGGATTATGTGCGTCATGCTAAAATGCACTGAAATTTTCCTTTGATAAAATACCTAATGGCTCATGAGCGATAAAAAAACCACCAAAAACTTAATCTTAGACGCAGCTGAAAAACTATTTGCAGCACGTGGTTTTTACGGTGTATCAATTCGTCAAATCACCACTGAAGCCAGCGTAGACCCAGCCTTAGCCAGTTATCATTTTGGTAAAAAGAAGGATATTTTTGATGCAGTGATGTTGCGCAGGGCAGAAATCCTTAACCGTGAACGCATCCAAATGCTGGATGACTGTATCCGCCGCGCCAAACCCAACCCAGCACCATTGAATGAAATCATTGATGCCTTCACCCATGCGCTGCTGAATCGCTCCAACAAAGGCGGTGCTGGTTGGAAAAGTTATTTCGCCATCATCGCGCAAATCAACAACCATGCTGAACTGGGTGGCGAAATCATGACCCAATATTTTGATCCCCTGGCAAAAAAATTCCTTTCAGCCATCCACGCCACCATGCCAGAAAGCAACCCCGAAGACCTGTACTGGTGTTACCACTTTTTATCCGGCGCCTTAACCCTCACCTTCTCAGGTACAGACCGCATCAGTAATTTATCCAATGGCCTCTGCCCTGCCAGTGATTTAGATGCTGTGCATGAACGTTTGGTGCCATTCATCACTGCCGGTTTTGAAGCCTTTAAAGCCAAATACAGCAACTGATTTAATCGCACCCCATGTAGGGCCATTACCTGATGTGCAACTGTATCAACCACACATAACAGTCAACACAGCCTTATACCGCATGTTTCAAATGGCCTTATTTGATTTAAATTAATCTCAATCTATCAACAATTGTTGTCAGTTCAAAAGCACATAGCCTCAGCGCATGATTATTTTATTTTGAATAAGCTGCTTACCGCTACCAATAATGCCCAGCTTTATAAAATACTTTAACCACCAGCACAGTTTCATCTATACTTAAGTCAATGCATGCAATTCATTTAAATTAATCAACCAATCCTGACCAACAACTGTGAACGATTTTAGTTACCACCCTCAACATATACCATTAAAGTGGTTCAATAAAAACAATGGCTTAGACAGTGGACAGGTACATAACATCACCCAAGACAAAGAAGGGCTGATTTGGTTTTCTGGACCCAGTGGGTTAAGCCGATACAATGGCAATGTACTCGAAAACTTCACGAAACGAGTAAATTTATCATCGCATGGACTGAGAAAAGTTCTGGCAAATGACAACGGCCAACTGTTTGTTGCAACCGACCGAGGCATCGATGCGGTCAGGCAAGGTGTGTGCAAACCCCTTACCGAACAATGGACATTCGGTACAGTTAACGACTTAGCCATTCACCCAAAACTGGGCATGCTTTTTGCTGCATCAGAAGGCTTATTCCTTTACAAAGACAATGTTATCAATCCAGTAAACTCGGGGCATTATGACCTTGTTTTTGTCGATCAAAATGGTCTGATTTGGACCAACAACAGAAGCGATGGGCTGAAAATTTACAGCACTGAGTTTGAAGTCACTCATACGGAAATTTCTACACAGCTGAATTCAGTTAAACACATCAACAATGGCTCAGACAACGTCATATGCGTGGTCACCAATGACCACTTATATGAAATCAGAAACCATGCAATTATCAGAATAACTTATTTTAAAAACATCACAGCTGCACTCAGCTTGAACAACCATTTGTGGCTTGGTATTGACAGCCAATTGGTGCGTTATATTTTGCTAGATGGACTTTGGAAAACCCCAACAACAGTCAACAATGATTGTCGCATCAACCAATTTTTTATCGATTCATTCAGTAATGTTTGGTGTGCCACGGACCAGCATGGTGCCATTAAAATCAGCGCCCTAAAAAAACTGATTTACCAACCCATATTTGAGCAAAAATGTTCGGTATTTTGTATCAACAAAATTGATGATCAACACCATCAAATTGGCGGCAGAAATATCAACAAAGTAATCAGCTCTGAAAATTTTCATTACTTTAAAGACACAGCCAAGCTGGACAATGTCATTATTTGGGACCAACTACAGATTAATGATCAGTTGCAGTTGCTGGCCACCGACGAAGGGCTTTATGCCAACAAACAAGGGCAGTGGCAGCAATTATTCATAGAAGATGGTTATTTGTCCAAGCAAGCCAGAATCCTGTACAGAAGACAAAACCAAATATGGATTGGCACCCGTTTTGGCTTAACTGAAACCCGTTTAGACGATGTTGGTAATTTGCATATCATCAGGCAATTTGATTTGGGTTATGTGTATTGCATGGATTGTGATGCCAATGGCCAATTGTGGATAGGTACCATAGGCAATGGTTTATTCATTGAGGTTAACCATGAATTCATCAAACATAAGTTAAGGTACGTCAAGAATCAATGCAGCGTTTACTGCATCCGCTTTAACTCGGAAAACAGCTGTGCAATACTGCATGACAACCTCATCAGCATTCATCATGATGGCCAGGACTCATTGCTATTGAGTGAAACAGAAACAATGGTTTCTGGGTGGTCTGTGGTTTGGGATGCCGATACAATTTGGGTAGGTGGCATCAATGGTTTAAGCCAATACAACATCAGCAAGCAGCTTGAAATCAGAAACATCACGGCGCTTTTAACCCAGGCAAACTGGGAATTTACTACCAGTAAAAGCCTCGCACTGGTGAATGACAGGTATTTGTACTGTGGCTTAAATTCTGGACTGGCAGTGGTAGATAAACAGCAACTAGACGAAATCAACCAACAGTTAACCACCCACTTGGATGAAATTATTTGGGAAAATGCAGAGGTCAGCAAAACAGGGCAAAGAGACACCTTAAATCCAGGCAAATGGATCGTTCAAATTAAATTTTACAGCACCTGGTATTACAATGAAAACAACCTTAAATACCGCTATAAGCTGATTGGTTTCGATGATGACTGGCATGAAACCAAACAAAATTATGTGCAGTTCAACTCATTACCCATCGGCCAATATAAACTGATCATCCAAGCATTTTCGCCATTAAAAGGTTGGAGCGAAACCACCACACTGTATGAATTCACAGTCAACGCCCCGACATGGGCCAGGGGCTGGCTGAATGCAGTTTTTGGAATTTTTGAGGTATTTAGCAGTGTTTTTTCCAGCAAACGAAAAAACTCTACCTTGGTACAAATGAACCAACAATTAGAAAGTCAACTGGATCAAAAAAACCTCGAAATTAAACAAGCATTCAGCGAACTGAGAGACACCAACATAGAGCTGCACAAAGAAGCCAACCATGATTTATTAACTGGTATGGCCAATAGACGCTCTTTCCAAACCAGCATAGATACCGCACTTGAGATCAGCACCAGAAGTAACAGTCCATTGGCTTTACTGCTGCTTGATATCGATAACTTTAAATCCTTTAATGACAAATATGGTCATGACATTGGAGACTTAACCTTGATTAATGTGGCAAGAATCATTGAATCTGCGGTCAGAAAAGGCGACCATGCATCACGCTTTGGAGGTGAAGAGTTTGCAGTGATTTTACCGCATACATCTTTGCAAGGAGCCAAAATAATTGCCGCAAAAATTTTACAAAACGTTGCAGATTTTGACCCTAAAACCATGTCCTTAGCCATCGATGAGTGCATCACCTTGAGTATTGGGATTGGCGTATTTTCTGACAATAACTGGGAAACCGCACAATCGGCTGACTTAATCAAACAAGCTGACCAGGGACTGTATTTGGCCAAAAACAACGGCAAAAACCAATACCAAACAGTGATTGAAGATGCCGACCAATAATTACAGCGACACGCAAAACTTATAGAAAGCTGTTTTTTTTGCCACCAACTTAAATCGAGACTTACGTTGGCGACCCGTTTGCCCCAGTGTTACATATTGGCTAATCAGCAGTACCAGCAGAACTGGCTGGGATCAGATCATCAGTTGTTCTTATAATAAATCATTCAAAGCTATGCCAATGCCAAATCGAGTTTGGCGGTAGTTATAATCAATCAAACTCTCACCATAACCATTGGACGCAGTGGCGTAGCCTTTGAGCTTACCCCACAATGGAAAAGTAAAGCCCAGTTCTGCAAACCCCCTGTTTGTCGCAAAATTCTCACGACCAATGAAGTTCAACTCCTTGTCTCCCCATTGGTAAGCCATGGCAACTTCAAAATGACCCATATAGTCTAAAATGTCAGGGTTGTCATCACCATCGGGATCCAATTCAAACTCTTTTCTGCCTTCATTCAGACGCACCCAAGGCTTAAATGAAAAGGCAAAATTATTTTTTTCAAAAAGTAAATGTGCATACACCCGGTTCCAACTTCGTGACAGAATCTGACTTCTGCCATTTGATATATGTTCAAAACCTAAAACAAACCCGGTGTTGCCACCAAATGGCTGCCACTCCAATGGCATCAGGTAGAACAGTTCAGGGTTGTAGTTGGTTTCTCGAAATGGTTTTGAAATATTTTCTGCGTAGGTTTGCCACCAGGCCTGCAAAGTAAAGCCCAAATACAAAGCATCACCTTCTACCAATATCTGATTTGGATTAAGGGGCACTTTATAACTGATTTGAAATTTCGTCTCTAAATCCTCTAAATTGTCTTCATAACCACTGAATGTGGCATAAACATCTTTGTTGATTGCGTTGGTGGAATAGACTGGCAGGATATAATTCATCTTATGTGGAGTCAGCACAAACGGGCTGAATTGCATGTTCCGCTCTCTTTTCAAACGTTTCGAAATGGCCCCCAAATCTGCATCAGCTGAGACAACATTTTCTTCCACTGCAGCAGCCTGCTGCTGTTGACAAATTTGCTTGATTTGCGCAATGGTTAAATTGTCATCTGCTTGAGCAAATTGCTGTAAAACACACTTTTCAATTAAGTCTGAGCCTGCCGGTAATTCTGCAGAAGCACTGCTTATACAGGCTAAACCCAACCACACAAAGGCTGGTAGCAAATATTTATTTTTCATCATATTTTTAAGTTAAGAGACTAGAGTGAATGGATCTGACAGAACCCGGTACTTGCACCTGATTAAACCAGGCCCGCATTTTAACTGATTTTGCACAACCAAATTAAAACAAAGGTTAAAAATCGCAGCAAACCCAATTACTTGAAGCTCAATTCATGATTTCAGCTGCATAAAAAAAGCAATAATTTGTCAACCCTGAACTTTATGCAATCACTGGCGGTGTAATTTTTGAAACTTTATAATTATGTACGGTGGTTTTTTTGCTTAAACCCTTGATAACCATTGCTTAGATTTGACTCAGTGATTATTTATCCATATTATGTATAGTCATTCAGCACAGTTTACTTTTGCCTAATGAACCAAACACCAGCCCCCAATCAATCAACGGTTCAAAGTAATTTAACTGAAGGCATTCAACATGCGTTGTTACAAAAAAACACCGCTTTGGTTTACTTGAGTCTGTTGGTATCCAGCCTCATTTCACTTACTGTGCTGTTGGCATGGTTGATTCCTGACATATCAGAAAATTTACCACCAAACTGGAGCAAGATGCAATTTGCCACTGCACTTTCATTGTTGGTATTAAGTTTGGGTGAATTATTTAAAACAGGGTCATTTAAACACAGCCAAAAAACCTCCAAGAGCAGGTCCATCGGTGCTGTACTGTTTGGCGTTGTCGCCATCATTATTGCCAGCAACACACTTTCTCAACATGCTTTTGGCAAAGGCATCCCACTGAACCTGGTGTTCGTGAATGACAGCCAAGTACATTTATCTCACCTGATGTCAATCCAATCGTCAGTTTGTGTGCTGATACTGGGATTTTTACAAATCATCGACCACAAACAAACAGGGCTTAAGGGCATTGGCTTAGATGCCACTTACTTGGCATTGTTTACCGTCATATTGATTTACATCTCTGGCTATGTGTTTGGCGTATTTCAATTTATTGGCAGTTCTCAAGATGTGTTGATTTCGTCACAGGCTTTGATTGCCATCATTTTCCTGGCCTATTCTGCCATGATCAGGCGCGCCCCCTATGGTGCCTTTTCGGTGTTGGTAGAACAAGGCACAGGCAGTAAATTTGCCAGAATCCTGTTGCCTTTTGCGGTGCTATTATCCTATGTAGTTATCATGTATTCAAACAACTTACTGACCACCAGTCAGCTGTCCATGCAAACCGCTGCGGCATTGACTGCGGCGGGCTTGGCAACCATCTTGGTGGTGGTGGTGCTTTTTTTAGCCAAAAGAATCAATCGGCTTGAAAACCACTTGATGGACATCACCATCACTGATGAGTTGACTCAAATCAACAATTTACGTGGCTTTTACTTGATCGGTGAACAGGTTTATCAAGACTCACTGCATACCAACAATGAACTGTCCTTGTACTATTTTGACTTGGATGGATTGAAACAAGTGAATGATCAATTTGGTCATAAAATAGGCTCAGAAATGATCAAAAGTTTTGCCAATATTTTAGTCAACACTTTTGACCGCAGTGATGTGGTGGGCCGGCTTGGTGGCGATGAGTTTGCTGTCATTGCACACCCAACCAAGTCATCTGCATTGCCCTATGCAAAAAAACTGCAAATAGCTGTGGATTCATACAACACCTCTGTTAATACCCCTTTTCACATCAGTTACAGTTCAGGTGAAATTCGAGTCCAAACTGATACAGAACAATCTTTGCGCGAATGGGTCCATCAAGCCGACGCAGCCATGTACCAAGCCAAAAACAGCAAGAAAATACATCACGACTGAACAGTCATTAACTCATCCTGCCAATCCCTGGCACTTAAAGGCGCAACAACTTGTCAACTTGAGACAATCCCCTGACCTTGGTTTTGTTGTAAAATAGCCGGCATGACTATTGAAAGAAACCCAGGCTTTGACCTGAACTTGGATTGGCTGGAGTCCATTCAAGTGAATAAAAGCGCCATCGAGCGCCGAGCAGCTTCATTGGGCACGCGACGCAGTGTGAAAAAACAGCACCAGACAGCGTGGCTATTGAAAGCCATTACTTTGATTGATTTGACCACTTTGGCCGGTGATGACACCGAATTGCGGGTCAAGCGTTTGTGCGCCAAAGCCAAAAACCCGATCCGACATGATTTAGTCGCGGCATTGGGCATCGAGGACATGCACCTGACCACTGGCGCCGTTTGTGTCTATCATGACATGTTAAGCACTGCCGCCAAAGCACTCGAAGGCACAGACATACATTTGGCCGCCGTTTCAACAGGCTTTCCAGCAGGTTTAACACCGCTGCACCTCAAGCTTGAAGAAATCAAAGAATCGGTCAAAGCCGGGGCCGATGAAATTGACATCGTAATTACCCGCAAACATGTGTTCGCTGAAAACTGGCAAGCTTTGTACGACGAAGTCAAAGCCTACCGCCAAGCCTGTGGAGAGGCTCACATGAAAACCATATTGGCCACCGGTGAAATTTCAACGTTAAGAAACGTCGCCAAGGCTTCAATGGTTTGCATGCTGGCCGGTGCTGACTTCATTAAGACTTCAACCGGTAAAGAATCAGTCAATGCAACCTTGCCGGTGTCACTGGCCATGATTCGTCAAATTCGTGAGTTTTATGTACGCACTGGTTACAAAGTTGGTTACAAACCAGCCGGCGGTATCAGCAAAGCCAAAGACGCACTGGTTTATTTGTCCATGATGAAAGAAGAATTGGGTGATGACTGGTTACAAGCTGACTTATTCCGCTTCGGCGCATCCAGCTTACTGGGCGACATCGAACGCCAACTCGAACATCAGGTTTCAGGCCATTATTCAGCTGCACATCGGCATGCAATAGCCTAGGATGAACAAAGACACAATGACTACTATAAACATCAAAGACATATTCAACAACATGGATTACGGCAAAGCACCAGAATCACCTGCACCAGCCCTTGAATGGTTGGCTCAGCAAAACAACAAGATGAGCCATTTCATTGGTGGTGACTGGCACGCAGGCAAAGACCATTTTGACAGCACCAATCCAGCCACTGGTGAGTGCTTGGCCAAAGTGGCTCAAGCCGATGAAAACACCGTTAATCTGGCAGTTAAGGCTGCTCAAAAAGCGTTGCCAAAGTGGCAAGCTTTGTCCGGTCATGAACGCGGTGAATACCTCTATGCAATTGCTCGCTTGATACAAAAAAACACCCGGTTGTTTGCGGTTTTAGAAACATTAGACAATGGTAAACCAATCCGTGAAAGCCGTGACATCGATGTGCCTTTGGCCATCCGTCATTTCTACCACCATGCAGGTTGGGCACAGTTGATTGAGTCGGAATTACCCAATCATCAAGCCATCGGTGTGGTCGGGCAAATCATCCCTTGGAATTTTCCGCTGTTGATGTTGGCATGGAAAGTTGCCCCGGCCTTAGCTACCGGTAACACCATCGTTATTAAACCTGCTGAATTCACCTCTTTAACTGCTTTGCTGTTTGCTGAAATATGCCAACAAGCCGGATTACCCAAAGGTGTTTTGAATGTAGTGACTGGTGATGGCAGCACTGGGCAACACATTGTGCAGCACCCAGAGATCAAAAAAATCGCTTTCACTGGCTCAACTGCAGTGGGCCGTTGGATCAGGCAGGCCACCGCTGGTAGCGGGAAAAAGCTGTCATTAGAGTTGGGTGGTAAATCTGCTTTCATCGTTTGTGCTGATGCCGATTTAGATGCCGCCGTCGAAGGTGTGGTTGATGCCATTTGGTTCAACCAAGGCCAAGTTTGTTGTGCTGGATCAAGGTTACTGGTACAAGAAGCTGTTGCTGAGCGCTTCCATAAAAAATTAATCGATCGCATGCATAAATTGCGCATTGGTGACCCATTGGATAAATCCATCGATATGGGTGCCATTATTGACCCCAGACAACAACAAAAAATCGCCACTTTGGTTCAAGCCGGTGTCGATGCTGGGGCCAGTCTCAACCAATCAACCGCTGACCTACCTAAAGTTGGTTGTTTTTATCCTCCCACCTTATTGACCGATGTTTCACCATCTGATCAAGTCGTACAAGATGAAATTTTTGGCCCTGTTCTGGTATCAATGACTTTCCGCACACCCAGTGAAGCAGTGGCTTTGGCCAATAATTCACGTTATGGTTTAGCGGCCAGCATTTGGAGCGAAAACATCAACATGGCCATGCACTTAACACCGCTGGTACAAGCCGGTATTGTGTGGATTAACTGCACCAATATGATGGACGCAGCAGCTGGTTTTGGCGGTGTTAAAGAGTCCGGATTTGGTCGTGAAGGCGGCAAAGAAGGCTTGTATGAGTACCTGCAGCTAAAAACCAATTCAGCCAATCAAACCAAAGCACCCGCTGCCAAACAACCCGCCAAAATCATTGAGCCAGTACCAGGCATGGACAAAACCCCGAAGATGTATATCGGTGGCAAACAAGTCAGGCCCGATGGCGGTTACTCCTATCCAATACTTAACAACAAAGGTCAGCTGATCACCCATGCTGGACTGGGCAACCGCAAAGATGTCAGGAATGCCGTTGAAGCCGCTGCCAACAGCCCAACTTGGGCGCAGATGAATGCCTACCAACGGCAACAAGTCATGTACTTTATGGCAGAAAACCTGTCTTACCGCAAGGCAGAATTTGCTGAACGATTGGTGGCCAGTGGCCACAGTAAAAAACAAGCCGAAACGGAAGTGCAAACCTCGATCCAACGCTTGAGTTACTATGCCGCTTGGTGTGATAAATACGATGGCCAAATCCACAGCGTACCGTTGCGCGGTGTCGCCATGGCCATGCATGAACCAATTGGTGTGATTGCCATCCAATGTCCTGATGAAGCCCCCTTATTGAGCTTTATTTCTTTGTTGGCACCGGCTTTGGCCATGGGCAATCGGGTGGTGATGACAGCATCAACAGCTTTCCCCTTGGCGGCGCTGGATTTTTATCAGGTGCTGAATACTTCTGATGTGCCAGCAGGCACGGTGAACATCCTCAGCGGCAACCAAGCCGAGCTAACCAAACCCTTGGCGGGACACATGAATGTCGATGCCATGTGGTCATTTGGTGCCGATGCTGAACTGGTTGAACATGAATCAGCCACCAACTTAAAACGAACTTGGACCCACAGCAACCGCAAAGATTGGCTCAACGCCAATCAAGGTCAAGGCGTGGAATTTTTAAGACAAGCAACCCAAGTAAAAAACATCTGGACTCCTTATGGCGAATAACCCACCAAACGATGAACAAATCCAACCGGCAGTGGAGTTCATTCAAAACCTACAAGGCTTGCTGAGCTCTGATTATGCCGCCAAAGTGGCGATGATTCTTGGCTCGGGCTTGGGCTCAGTAACTGAACATACTGAGGTATTGGCAGAAATACCTTACAGTGACATCCCCGGGTTTCCACAAACTGGGGTGACAGGACATTCAGGTTCAATGCTGTTGACATTAATGGACGGCAACCCATTGATCATCCTCAATGGCCGCATTCATTTCTACGAACAAGGCGATGCCAGCGCCATGGCGCCAGTGATTGCCACCCTCAAAGCATTGGGCGTTGAAACCTTGATTTTGACCAATGCCGCGGGCTCGCTGCTGAACTCACCGCCTGGATCGGTGCTGCTGATTAAAGACTACATCAACTTCACCGGCCAATCACCACTGTTTGGGGTGGCCGATAACGGTCGTTTTGTCAGTATGAACAAAGCCTATGATGCTGAATACCGTAACCAGCTGCTTCAAATTGCCGAACAAAACAGCATCCCTTTACCTCAAGGCGTCTACGCTTGGATGTCTGGCCCGCAATTCGAAACCCCTGCTGAAATACGCGCCATCCGCATACTGGGCGCTGACGCGGTGGGCATGTCAACCGTACCTGAAACCATTTTAGCCCGTTACCATGGCATGAAAGTCGCCGCCCTGTCGATCATCACTAACTACGGTGCTGGCATGGATGACACCCACATAAGCCATGAACAAACCCTGGAGTATGCCCCTAAAGCCGCAGCCAAAGTTCAGGTGTTAATCAGTGGGTTTTTGGATCATTTGTATGGTGAGTGATAAATGACTGAGGCCAATGAAATCAGTCCTCTGAGAAATCTTGTGAACGGATTAATTTTATTAATTTATCTTGCCGGGTTTATGCTTTTTATTTACGGTTCCTGGGAAAGATTATGGACAGAAGCTGGCAACCCTCCTCTCAGTGGAGGAGCGTTTTTATTGTTTATGGTTTTTTCTGCTGTTATCTTTCTATCTGCAGCAACCACAGTTGTAAAGAAAGTAATTCAAAAAAAAAGAATAGAAATTAATTTTTGGACGTTTGTACCTGTGATTTATTATGGGATAATTTATAGCTGGTTTTATTTTCACAAACTTTGAGTTGAATTATTAAGTTCATCATTCACACAAATATGGAAACCTGCTCTAAAGGGATCGCCGGCGGCCCGCCGGCACCTGGATAGACCCAATTAAACACCATCATTTTAATTTTTTATATGACTATGAAAAACAGTTAATATACGGGGTTGGCGCTGAGCATTAAACCAACAACATGGCTTTTAAGACTTCAGCCGACTGAGCCTGATGTCGAAGTCTCTATCAATCCTGAAAGTTTTTGCAGTTAACTGAACACACTTCGACAGGCTCTGTGAACTTTGATGCTTGTTCTCGAAGTCAGTCCCTACAAATGCACAATAAGAATGTTGTTTCATTTGTACAGACTTTAAATATCAGTTAAAATAATCAAATCGAACGATTTAAACGAAACGAGCTAATCATGGAAAAACTAACTGCCAACCAAGCCAAAACACATTTTGGTCAACTGCTGATGAAAGCCCAAAGCGAGCCGGTACAAATTGATAAAAACGGCAAGCCTGTGGCTGTTGTTGTCTCAATGGAAAGTTTCGAAGCTTCTGAAAAAATCAAACTTGAAATGCTGAAATCACGTTTGAAAGTGGCTGAACATGAAATAAAAAATGGACAAACCACTGATGGCGAGGAATTTTTTGCAAAGCTGCTTGCTGGCGAATATGATTAATGAGGCGCCTAGAAATATCAAGCAAGGCGAAATCAGAAATCATTGACATCAGAACTTTTTCTTTAATCAACTGGGGACAACAACAGGCTGATAAATACGTGTATGAAATGCACAACACCCTTGCATTGTTGCAAAGGAATCCACTGATTGGATTGACTCATGATGATTTGGCCGGCGAAATTTATAGTTTTCCACATGCAAGTCATGTCATCTATTATCAATTTGATACTGAAGTATTGTATTTGATGGCTGTTTTGCATAAAAGCATGTTACCCAAAAACTATTTATCCGATCGAGTTTTATGACATTCCTACCGCAAGAAATCATCAAAAAAAAACGCGACGGCCTATCACTCAGCACTGCAGAGATTCAGTTCTTTGTTAATGGCATCACCGACAACAGCATCACCGAAGGTCAGATTGGTGCGTTCGCCATGGCGGTTTATTTTCAGGACATGAACTTACAAGAACGGCGTGATCTAACCAGCGCCATGCAACACTCAGGTGAGGTGCTTTCATGGTCACATTTACATTTAAACGGACCCGTATTAGATAAACATTCCACCGGTGGCGTGGGCGACAAAGTATCTTTGATGCTGGCACCCATCATGGCTGCCTGTGGCGCATATGTACCAATGATATCAGGCCGTGGCCTGGGTCACACTGGCGGCACTTTAGACAAATTAGAGGCCATTCCCGGCTACAACACCCAAGTTTCACCGGAGCAATTTGAACACATTGTAAAACAAGTGGGCTGTTCTGTGATTGGCCAAACCAGCAACCTGGCACCTGCTGATAAACGCGTTTATGCCACCCGCGACATCACCGCTACAGTGGACAGCATCCCGCTGATTACCGCTTCAATCCTGTCCAAAAAATTAGCGGCCGGTTTGGATGGGCTGGTGATGGACATCAAATGCGGAAACGGCGCCTTCGCCGATAATTTACCGATGGCTCAGGCTTTGGCCGAGAGCATTACCACCGTTTCACCAATCAGAACCCAAGCCATCATCACAGACATGAACCAAGTACTTGGTCACACCGCGGGTCACAGCCTTGAAATCATCGAAACCATGGATTATTTGATGCAACGCAACGTCGATCCGCGTCTACATACTTTGGTAGAGAAATTGTGCGCTGAACTATTGGTCATAGGCCAACTGGCAGAAAATTTGACTGCCGCAAAAGCCCAAGTCAACCAGGTTTTAACCCAAGGCACTGCAGCTGAATACTTTGCCCGCATGGTGGTGGCCCACGGTGGCCCAAGTGATTTAATCGAGCAACCACAAAAGCACCTCAAACCTGCCCAGCACATCGAACCCTTTTACTGCGAAACATCAGGCTACATCAGTCACATGAACTGTCGCAACATGGGGCTGGGCATCATTGAACTCGGCGGCGGTCGTCGCACTGCCAGTGACGCCATAGATCATGCTGTGGGTTACTCACAAATACTGCCAGTAGGTGCAAAAGTTGACCCACAAACACCTGTGCTGATGATTCATGCCAATGACAGCCAACAGTTAAAACAAGCGAAAAACGAACTGCTGAAAGACTTCACTATCAGTCAGGATAAACCCAAAACCAGCTCAATAATATTGAGTTAATCACCACCATCGGTCACAGCGTCATAATGACTGGTCTTCATTGAGCTTTGGTTGTCTCGCCAGCTGGCATTATTTCAATAACTGAGATATTTGTCTGAATTGAGGGTGTGCGGCGGTGCGCATCAGCTCAAACAAAATCATTTCAGTGCTGGTGATGCCAGCACCGGCCTGTTGTAAATTGGCCAAGGCCAACTGCTTGTTGTTCACATCTCTTGAAGACACGGCTTGTTGGTTGACTTGAACAGAAAAATCATTGGCAAGTAAATCCATCACGGTTTGATACACACAAACATGCGCTTCAATGCCGGTAACAATACATTGGTGCTTACCGGCCGAACGCATTTGTTGCAAGTAGCCATCGGCTCCACAGGCACTGAAAGTGATTTTTTCGTGGTATTGTGAATCTATCAACAGCGCTTTTATCGTGTCTTTGGTTGGGCCCAAGCCTTGCGGGTACTGTTCAAACCAGTGAATTGGCAAGCCCAAAATCTTGGCGGCTTCTATCATGGTAGTAATGTGTTTAAACAAGGCATCTTTTTCATGCATCAAATCGGCCAAACGACCTTGCACATCTATCACCAACAAACAACTTTGTTCTGTACTGAATCTGGGTTTCATGAGATTATTCTAAGCCGTTTGCTGTGCATTTTGCAACGCTTGTCTGAGACAGTTGCTGGCTATTATGGCTTGATGGTTTTGATTTGTCTGACCCATGCTTGACTGGCCAAAGCATCAGGCAGCTGATTGCGCTGGTTAATGGCTTGGTCTCGACTGTCATAACGACCTACAAGCACCACCCACCAATCAGCACCATTGACTTGGGTTTTGGCGATTGCATACTGCCCAAGCTGCAGCTGATGCTGTTCAATAAACCCTGCCAGCTGATGTTGGTTTGAGGAACCAACCACTTGAAACGTCCATTGATCAGGGTGTTTGCTCAGCCAATCACTGAATTCGCTGTCGTCATGACTGACTTGCTGAATCTCAGTAACTGGCTTGGCTACTGCCCCATCAATTTGATCAGCCGCTTGCTCTCCTGTAGCTGGCATCAACTCAACATCAACCGTTAAAGTGCCTTGTTTTTCAGTGGCCTGTGGCGATTCTCGGCGGGCAGTAAATTCATTGATCGAGTCTTGGACTGGGGTTTGTTCTTGGACCTGCTGAATGAATTCATTGTTGCTATCCAAGGTGCTTATGGCCACTTGGCTGTCTGTTTGGTTACCATCAACAGGTGCCTCTTGTTGTAACCGCATGGCTTTAGCATGGGCCTTGTGTTTTTCATCAGCAGGCGCACAAACCCACTGTTTTTGAGCTGCATAACAAATGATTTCAGTGTCACTGTTCGGTGTTTCATCTTCAATTTGTGCCCACAGTTGTGGCGCCATCAATAAACCTGTAATCAACCATACCAAGCCAAACCTTATTGGTTTTATCGTAGCTATCGAATGCTGTTGATTAATTTTATAACGGTTCATTTGTGGTATTTTAATTGTGTGGTAAACAAGCTTTAATGGCAGCCAGAATACTTTCATCAGTGATGTTGTCAGCAATGAATGCACCACCTAAACCGTGCATTAAAATCAATCGATGTTGATTGTTAATTGCTTTTTTATCTGATTTCATCAAGTCCAATAAAACCTCTGCTGTCAACTCAGAATTCAGCATAATCGGCAACCCAAAGGCTTGCAACAAGTTTTCCAGTATTTTTCGTATATCAGTTGAGCAATGACCTAATTGAGTAGAAAGCTCTGCTGCCATCACCATACCCAGTGCCACCGCCTCACCATGGAGGTAGGCATAATCACTGGCCGTTTCAATGGCGTGTCCAAATGTATGGCCTAAATTAAGTAGCGCCCGAACCCCTTGCTCTTTTTCATCTTGCTCAACCACTTGCGCTTTGAACCGACAACATTGTGCCACCAAAGACATCAATACAGCAGGGTCTTTGTTAACAATGGCCGTTACATTGTTTTCCAACCAGTGGAAAAATGGCGCTTGATTGATGCCGCCATATTTAACCGCTTCGCCAATGCCAGCGCGGTATTCACGCGCTGGCAAAGTGCTTAGGGTTCCGGTGTTGATGACCACTGCCAAGGGCTGGTGAAAGGCACCAATGAGGTTTTTACCCGCAGGGTGATTGATGCCAGTTTTACCACCCACTGAAGCATCTATTTGTGACAATAAGGTGGTGGGTATTTGAATAAAATCTATACCACGCATCCAGCTGGCAGCAGCAAAGCCAGTCATGTCACAAATCACTCCACCGCCTAAAGAAACCAATAAGTCAGAACGGTTGAATTTGTGCTCAGCCAAAGCGTCCATTATGGTTTGCCAGCTGCTGATGGTTTTATGTTGTTCACCGTCCTCAAGTACACAGCTGTAAACTGTATTGTCGGTAAATAATTGTTGTACTTGAGCCAGGTACAGTGGCGCCACAGTGGTGTTGGTCACCACCATGATTTTACGCTGTTGTAAAAATGAATTTAAGCTGCTGAGCGCAAACTGATTGGGGTGGATAATAATGGGGTATGCGCCACCAGGCAGCTTGATATCAATCTGAGTAGTCATGAGGTTTTAGTGTGAGAACTGGAGTCCGGTTGTTTGAGGTAGGCTGTGATTTTTCTGGCCATGCCATAAGAGCTGGTTCGCCCACTGGCAAAGGCCACATCAGCCACTTCTTCATAAAACGGGTTGCGGGTGCGCGCCAAATTCAACAAGCGTTCGCGACGACCACCACCTTGTAACAACGGCCTTTGTTTGTCTCTTTTCAGCCGTTTCAATTGGTGTTTCACTTCAGTTTTGAGGTACACCACCAAACTGTCTGTGGCTTTAAGCAAAGCCCTGCTTTCGGGTGTAACAATGATGCCACCACCGGTTGCAATCACTGCGTTTTCTAGTTGCAGCAATTCAGCCAACATGGCCGTTTCTCTGAGTCTGAAGCCAGCTTCTTTTTCAATTTCAAAAATTAAATTGATTGAGACACCTGTGCGGCTTTCCAGTTCTTGGTCAACATCCACAAACTTTTTACCCAGCTGGAGTGCCATTTGTTTACCCACTGTGGTTTTACCTGCACCCATGGGGCCCACTAAGACGATGTTGTTTGGAATGTATTTCACTGCTGTCATACAACTGCATTCTATCATGATGTCAGTTCAATAATGTGGGTTGAGGTCACTGTATTAATCACAATTATAAACGCATAGACTGGGCTGCCGTTTGATCAGAAAAGATCCAACCATCCAACACTTGAGCTGCCTGCAACTGGGTATTTTTACTCACCAGTTCCACCACCGAAGCAGGACTGCCCGCAGCAATACCCGCCACTTCAAAACCACTGGCTTGGTTACCACCTGCAACAGCTTGCAACCACATCCAAGTGCCGACATGAGGCTCTGACTGGCTACAACACACATTGCGCTGTTGGGTTGCAAGACGTTGGCTGTATTCCAACATCTTAAGTTCTTGCTGTGGTTGTATTTCAATGTTACTGTCAGATCCGATTGCCCACACACCATGCGCTGTTTGGTACGCTGGCATAGGGAAAATACCGTCGCCTAAATTGGCTTCAGTTAATGGGCAAAGAACCGCCACTGCGCCCGAAGTAGCCAAAGCAGTAATTTCAGTCGCATCTAAATGAGTGGCGTGCACCAAACACCACCGTTGATTGACTTCAAAATGCTTGAACAACCAACTCACTGGTCGCATTTGATGGTGCGCTAATGACTGTTCAACTTCAGCCTGTTGCTCGGCGATGTGAATGTGAATTGGTGCGTCTTCTGGCAAGGCTTCAATCAGCGTGTGCATTTGATCAAGACTGACTGCTCGTATGGAATGAAAGCAAATACCCAGCTTTTGTTGGTCCTGTAACACCGCTTGCAACTGCTTAAATAAGTCAATGTATTCATCGGTACTTAGTTCAAAACGTTGTTGCTCAGCATGCAAGGGCTGTTCGCCAACCCCTGAATAAGCATATAAAACCGGCAAAAAAGTAATCGGCAAGCCAACATCTGCAGCAGCCTGTAAGATGATTTTTGAATGGCTGATGTAGTCCTCTGGTTGGTCTTTGGCTCGATGTACATAGTGGAACTCACAAACAGATGCAAAACCCGCAGCTGCCATTTCAGTATAGCAACGCTTGGCTACCGCGTACAAAGTATCGGCATCCAGTTCATTGGCCATTTGATACATCAAATCACGCCACGACCAAAAGCTATCCTGACCTTGGCTTTTGTACTCAGTCAGGCCAGCCATGGCTCGCTGGAATACATGCGAATGGACATTGGGCATGGCTGGTATAACCACTGACTTGTGTACATCTTGGGCTTGTGGCTTGGTGTTTACAACCACAGTCTGAATGATGCCCTGTTCAACTGTCAGCCTAACATTTGACTGCCAACCATCTGGTAACAGCGCTGACTTAAAAAAATAACTGTTCATTAGGTATTAAATTTCAGATAATGTTTGAAACCAAACTGTAGGTCAAAGCACCGTTTAACACAATGAAAAAATCCTGTGATTTATTGATTCACAACTGTCAACTGGTCACCTGTTCTGACAACGGCCAACCTTTTGGCTTAATTGAGCAAGGTTTTGTAGCCGCTACAAACGGCCAAATCATCGCCACTGGAAACGCAACTCAAGTCAAGCAATTTACTGCCAAACGACTGATAGATGCCGAAGGTGCAGTGGTTACCCCAGCCTTGATTGACTGCCACACACATTTGGTATTTGCTGGTTCACGCGCCAATGAGTTTGCCATGCGCTTGGCAGGCGCCAGCTACTCCGATATTGCCCAAGCAGGTGGCGGTATCTTATCTACCGTGAAAGCCACCAGAAATGCCAGCATAGATGAACTGGTCAACAGCACCTACAAAAAACTGCTGCACTTAAAATCACAAGGCGTCCTTACGGTTGAAATAAAGTCAGGCTATGGTCTGGATTTTGATAATGAAATCAAGATGCTTGAAGCCGCCAAATTAGCCGGCAAAAAAGCCGGCACAGAAGTTAAAACCACCTTGCTAGCCGCCCATGCTGTACCACCTGAACTCCAGCATGATGCTGATCAGTACATTGATTTGATTTGTCAAAAAATCATTCCCCATGTGGCTAAGCACAAATTGGCAGATGCGGTGGATGCTTTTTGTGAAGGCATTGGTTTCTCCTACAAGCAAACCCAACTGGTGTTTGATGCAGCAGCCCGTTGGGGCCTGCCAGTTAAATTGCATGCAGACCAACTCAGCGATTTAGGTGGTGCAGGTTTAGTGGCTGATTACGGTGGTTTATCAGCCGACCACGTTGAGTACACTTCACTAAAGAGCATCAAAAAAATGGCAGAACATGACACCGTAGCCACTTTATTACCCTATGCATTTTACGCCTTACAAGAAACCCAAAAACCTCCAATAGCAGCGTTCCGTAAACATGGAATCACTATGGCAGTTGCCACTGATTCAAACCCTGGCACCGCCCCGACCACTAACCTGTTGCAGTGCCTACACATGGCCTGTACCCAATTTGGCTTAACTGTTGAAGAAGCCTTGTTAGGTGTTACCATTCACGCTGCCAAAGCCTTGGGCATAGAGCAACGCAAAGGCAGCATTGAAGTCGGTAAGGTGGCACAAATGGCTGTTTGGAACACCACTGAAGTGGCTGACTTGGTGTATTGGCAAGGCCAAAACCAGCTTCGAGAATTGATTGAATAAGGCGATTTATTAGGCGCTAAAAATCTTCTATTTGATGTTTCAAATGTTATGATTCATGGCATGCAAAAAACCACCAGACCCCATGTGGTACAAGTGGCCCTAAAAGTGCCATTCGCCCCTTACCTGGACTACCAGCTACCTGATGAATTTGATCTTCCATCAGTTGGGGCTCGGGTAGTGGTGCCATTAGGAAAAAGCAAACAATTGGTGGGCATGGTGGTGAGCTTAGCAAGCAGCAGTAAGTACCAACAACTCAAACCCCTAACCGCCATTTTAGACTCTGAACCCCTACTCAATGAAGCCGCCTTGCAGCTGCTGAAACAGGCCGCTAAATACTACCAAATCAACTTGGGTGAAATGATCTTCACCGCTTTACCCGCTTGGTACCGAAAAACAGACAACAAACCAATCCCAATTCACTATTGGTGGCAAGTCCAAGCGTCATTAGAAGCCGCCCGCACAGCATTGGTCAACGCCCCTAAACAACTTGAGGTTTTTGAGTACCTGTACCAGCACGGTCCAATACAAAGCAAAAGCATGGCCCACATAAATCCAGCAGCAGCTAAAATTTGTCGCCAATTGCAAGACAAGCACTTAATCACTTCATCTGAACTGAGTTTTTTAGCCACCGACCATGCTTGCGACCCTGGTTTTACTTTGACCAATGACCAAGCCAACGCCCTCACACAAATTGAAAACCACCAAGACCAATTCAAAGTACATTTATTGGATGGTGTAACAGGTTCAGGTAAAACCGAGGTCTACATCCGCTTCATCAGCAAGCTATTGGGCAAGCAGCAACAAGCCCTGGTATTGGTTCCTGAAATTGGTTTAACACCGCAATTATTTCAAGAAATCAGCCAACGAATCAATGGTCAAATGGCCATTTTGCATTCAGGCTTATCCGCAGGTGCCCGGGCCCGCGTGTGGCACCATGCGGCCAGAGGCTTGGTTGACGTGGTGGTTTCCACCCGTTCAGGAATCTTTACACCCTTCAAAAACCTGGGCGCTGTATTGGTCGATGAAGAACATGACTTAAGCTATAAACAACAAGAAGGCACCCGTTACTCAGCCCGAGATTTGGCGGTTTTGCGTGGCAAAATTGAAAAAATTCCTGTTATTCTGGGTTCGGCCACTCCCAGTTTTGAAACCCTGAACCATGCCATTAATGGCAAGTACCATTGGCTTAAATTACGTTCCAGAACCAACCACAATCCAATGCCCAGTTTGATGCTACAAAACACCCAGTCCAAACAGTTCAACAAAGGACTAACCACTCAAACCCTGGGTGCCATAGAGTCACATTTAGCTGAAAATAATCAAGTACTGGTGTTTCTCAACCGCCGTGGTTGGTCGCATAAGCTGATGTGTCATGAATGCAGTTGGGTGGCAGAGTGTGATGATTGTGATGCCTATTTAACCTTTCACCAGCATTTGAACTTACTCAAATGTCACCACTGTAACCGCCGCTACAGCCTGCCTGAATTTTGCCCGCAATGTGGTTCACAAAAAGTGGAAACCATGGGCGCAGGTACAGAAAAAATTGCCGCTGGGCTGAGTGAAAGATTCAGCCAACATCAAATCGTTAGGTTTGACCGAGATTCAGTCAACACCCCTGCCGCTTGGCAGAAAAATTTAGACATTGTGCGCGCTGGAAAACCCTGCGTGATTGTGGGCACCCAAATGCTGTCCAAAGGGCACGACTTCCCTTTGCTGTCACTGGTGGTAGTGGTTAATGTAGACAACAGTTTTTATTCTTCCGATTTCAGGGCCACTGAATATTTAGCCCAATTGTTGATCCAGGTGTCTGGTCGGGCTGGGCGGGCCAAAACCAAAGGCGAAGTGATCATCCAGACCCAGTTCCCAGAGCATGAATTCTTTCAAACCTTGTTCAAACACAATTACCAAACCTTTGCTCAGCAACAGCTAGAAGAACGTGATGCCATGCGTTTTCCACCCTATACTTATATGGCCATCATCCGGGCCCAACACCGCAACGAATCGGTATTGGATCAATTTCTACATAACATGGCAAACGGCCTAGAACAACATGAGGACATCAGTGTGCTGGGGCCTTTACCAGCACCCATGCAAAAACGTCAAAAACTGTACCGCATGCAACTGATTCTGAACAGCAACGACAGGAAGTCATTGCACCAAATGATCCATCAACTGAAACAACGCAACGAAGCCAGCAACGAACAGAACATCCAGTGGTTTATTGACATTGACCCAGTCAGCTTTGATTGAAATAATTATTAAGGGAATACTGAGTTTCATGACACAAAAAAAGCCCGAAAAATCGGGCTTTCTTTTTTTACTGATAAGGCCTTACTTTATTTAACTTCGATTAACTCAACGTCAAAAATCAAAGTGCTGTTAGGACCAATTGCGCCGCCTGGTCTGGCATCGGCACCGTAGGCCAACTCAGGTGGGATGTAAAAACGGTATTTAGAACCCGCATTCATTAATTGCAATCCTTCAGTCCAACCTTTAATCACTTGGTTCAAGGCAAAAGTAGCCGGTTGGCCACGATCAACTGAGCTGTCAAATTTAGTGCCATCAATCAATGTGCCGGTGTAATGTACCACCACTGTGGCAGTTTCGGAACCTGGTTTGGCGCCTTCACCTTGCTCTAAAACTTCATATAACATGCCTGATTCAGTGCTCATAACGCCTTTTTCACTGGCTTTGGCTTTTAAGAATGCCGCACCTTTTTCAGCATTTTCAACTTTTTGAACTTCCAACTCAGCCATCATTTTTTCTCTTTTGGCTTTTTGAACTTCTTGTTGTTTTTGCTGGATGATGCCACGGATGTTAGTCAACTGTTCTTCGGTCAGGCGCAAATCACGACCAGCAACACCATCTTCTAAACCCTTTAAAAACGACTCTTTGTCGAATTCTAATTCTGAGTCATTTAAATACTTACCCACATCAGATCCAATTTTGTAATTAATCTGACCATTTTCAGATTCCATGTCAGCCCAAGATGTGGCGCTCAATAATACCCCGGTTACACCCAGGACTACGGCTAGTTTCTTCATTCATTATCTCCAATTATTAGCATGTTATATGACCCAACCAATCGACCAGATTGATCCAAGCGGGTGATTATAACAAAAATATGCAACCATTTTTCAATAACTATGTCTCAGTTTGGTAAGCCAAGGCTTGTATTGATGACGATTGACCTATATTATTTATTCAAGCCATCTGGCAATATGATTTACAAAAAGTTCAATTCAGGTGATTGAATAACCAAAAAAACAACCTAAAGGAACACAACAACAATGAACCGAAGCAAATACCCAGTAATTCTGGGCAGTTTAATCTTTGCTGTTTTAAGCAGCACTTTGGTGCTGGCAAAAGTAGACTTAGAAGCCCTCAAGCCCAGCCCCAAGCATCAAAATGAAAGCCGCTTGGTGGTGCAGCTGGTTGAGCGAATGCACTACAAAAACACCGAATTAAATGATGAATTTTCGCAACAAATCTTGACCAAGTACATCTCAATATTAGACCCCAATAAAATGTACTTCTTGGGAGAGGATGTGCTGGCATTTGATCGCTGGAAAAATAAATTAGACGATGGCTTAAGGGCTGGTCAACTGAAACCCGCGTTTGAAATTTTCAATGTCTTCAAACAACGTGTGGCCAGTCAAAAAGCACATGCTTTGAAAGTACTGGATACCGACCTAGACTTTGAACAAGATGAAGTTTTTCAATGGGACAGAGAAAAAGCAGCTTATGCCATTGACCAATCTGAACTGAATGAACTGTGGCGCAAGAAAGTAAAGAATGATTATTTAAGTCTAAAGTTGCTCAAGAAAGAACCTGAAAAAATTAAAGAAACATTGAGCAAGCGTTATACAGTGATGGCTAAACGCATTGATGACATGAAAAGTGATGACGTCTTTCAGTATTTCATTAATGCTTATTTGAGCTTGGTTGAACCGCATACCGGTTATATGGAACCAATCACTTCTGAAAACTTCGAAATTAACATGAAGTTATCACTGGAAGGCATCGGCGCTGTATTGGGGAATGACGGTGAATACACCTCCATTCAAACCATAGTCAAAGGTGGACCTGCCGATATGGAAGGCTCTTTGAAAAGCGGAGATAAAGTATTGGCTGTCGGCCAAGATGATGAAGGCAGTTTCGAAGATGTGGTCGGCTGGGGCTTAGAAGATGTGGTACAACTGATTCGTGGTGAAAAAGGCTCAACAGTACGTTTGCGGGTAATCGCTGAAGAAGACGGTCCTGATGCCATGCCTCATGTGGTTCACATTGTACGAGATAAAGTAAAACTGGAACAGCAGGCTGCACAGTATAAAATCATGCAAGTCAAAGACGGCCAACATGACCGTAAAATTGGCGTCATTGATTTACCTACTTTTTACCTAGACTTTGCCGCCCTTCAAAACAGTGATCCAGATTACCGCAGCACAACCAAAGACGTGAAACGAATATTAAAGGTATTCGAAGCAGAAGGGGTGCAGGGCATTGTGGTTGACCTGCGTAACAACGGTGGCGGCTCATTGTATGAAGCCATTCAACTTTCAGGCTTATTCATTGATAAAGGGCCTATCGTACAAACCAAATTAAGTCACGGTAAGATTGAAGTTAAACGTGATGTTGACCCCAACATTATTTGGAAAGGCCCAATGGTGGTTATGGTCAATAAATTGTCGGCGTCCGCTTCAGAAATTTTTGCTGCGGCCATGCAAGATTATGGTCGAGCGGTCATTGTTGGTGGCCAAACTTATGGCAAAGGCACAGTACAAAACGTCATGCCATTGAATGAATACGTTAACAATACCGAACTTGAGCTGGGTCAATTAAAAATGACCATGGGACAGTTTTTTCGCATCAATGGCGGCAGCACCCAAAACCGTGGTGTGATACCTGATATTGAGTTCCCAGCACCTCCTGGCTTTGAAAAATTTGGTGAATCTGCCTATGAAAATGCCTTGCCTTGGAACAGCATTTCGAGCAGCGATTACACCATGTTTGATGATTTATCCGAAGAAATATCAGAGTTGAAACAGTTGTACGCCAGCAGAACCGAGGTAAATTTTGAGTTTGATTTCTTGAAAAAAGAAATTGAATTGTATGAAAAAGACAAACAAGACCCCACCATTTCTTTGTCTTTAACCGAACGCCAACGTTTGGTCGAAGAACGCAAAGCCAGAAAGCAAGAGCGCAAAGAAAAACGTGAAGCCATGTTAGCAGCAGCAACACCCAATCCATTGTTGGGCGAAGTCACTTTGCTGTTTGACTCCACCGATGAATTAAAGTCTGAAGACACTTTAGCTGCTGAAAAAGCCGCCAAAGAAGCGGCTGAAACAGAAGAAGACGAGGAGGCAGAAGAGGAATTTGTTGACTTCCGCTTACATGAAACCGCCCGGATTTTGGCCGATTTCATTGATATGAAGATGGAAAACTTGATTGCCACAGCGGACAAATCAAGCAAAGAATAAAACAGCAAATAAATCAAAGTTTAAATAAAAGCCTGAATTCGTTCAGGCTTTTATTTATCCAGTAACTGAAAAATCACTCACCGTCAGTCAATGCTATATAACTTAGCGGCTCAAGTTTATCGAATCTTTTTTCTTAACCACGACATTGTCTTCAATGCGAATACCGCCGTACGGCATAAAAGCATCAACTTTTTCCCAGTTGACATCTTTATGACCTGCAATTTTCTGTAACAACATCGGAATAAAATATAAACCTGGCTCAATGGTAATCACCGCGTTTTCACGCAAGGTGTCAGTTAATCGCAAATAAGGGTATTCAGCGGGTGGTTTTCTAACCGTACCCACATGGTCAGTCACATGGCCTGATACATCGTGAACTTGCAGCCCCAAGTAATGACCTAATCCATGCGGCAAGAACGTCTGGGATAAGCCCGATTCAACTGCTGTTTCTGCACTGCAATTAAGCACTTTAAATTCATGTAACACCGCTGCAATATTCAAATGCGCTTGGCGGTGTAAGGCCACATAATCTTGCCCTACCACTGCCTGCTTACACAAGTTTTGTTGGTGCTCATCAAGCTTGCTGACCATCTCTGAAAATGCACCTTCTGCATAGGCATAGGTCCGAGTGATGTCTGCAGCATAGCCTTTGTAATTGGCTCCTGCGTCGATCAAGAATGATTTCAATTCATGGCCAGGCAGCCGTTCACGACTTTGGTATTGGTAGTGCAACACTGCTGGGTTTTCATTCAATGCCACAATGTTGCCATAGGGCATTTGATGTTCATTGTGCTCACAAGCTTTTAAGTAGGCCAGGTGAATTTCAAACTCACTGCATCCGTCATAAAAAGCCTGTTCAGCAGCTGCGTGTCCTTTGAGCGCTAAAGCATTGGCTTGGCCAATACAGTGTATTTCATACGCTGTTTTTTGTACGCGGCTGAAGTGCAGGTAATTGATTAAGGCGCTTGGATTGGTGACAGCGTCTGATAAAGGCTGTAACTCTGCAGAACCTATCCAAGCATGGTTTTTTTCAGCTTTAAAGTCTGGCAATTCTGCATAATGACCAATTACCTTGATGTCAAAGTAATCTGCCCATTGCCCTTGGCTGTTATCAATAATTTTATGCCAAAAATCAGCCGGTTGATTTAAATATACAGTTGGTTTTTGCCCTGGTTTGAAATGCAATACACTGCTGACAACGTTCGGCACCGGAACCCACCACTTAAAATGTGGATTGATGCTGTGCGGTGGTGCCATGTCGTCTAAAAAGTTATTTGTTGGGTGCCCTGAATATATCCACACCCCATCAAAACCAGCATGGGCTAAAGCTTCGGTGGTTACTTGGGTTAAATATTCAATGTGCTTTTTAAATAAGTTCATGGGTTTCTCGGTGTTTTTAAATATTAAAAAATGTGCGGCTGTTTGCGGTGGTGGCAGCAACCAATTCCGCAAAACTCAAATTCAGCTGTTTGGCTATAAATCTTGCAATGTGCGGCAAATTTTTAGGTTCATTGCGCCTGGTTTTGGGCTTGGGCTCTAAATTCCTGGGAATTAAATAAGGTGCATCTGTTTCAATCAACAAGCGATCCAGAGGGATGTTATGGATTAATTCCAATAAATGTTTGCCTCGCCGTTCATCACAAATCCACCCCGTGATACCAATGTAACAATCCAAATCTAAATACTCAAACAAAGCCTGCTCATTGTCCGTAAAACAGTGCACCACCACATGATTCAACTGGTCACGATGGGCTTTGAGGATGGGCCCAAAATCCACATGTGCTTCTCGCTGGTGCAAAAATATTGGCATGTTATTGTCACTGGCCAACTGGATGTGCTGCTCAAAAGAAAAAATCTGCGCAGGCCGAGGTGAAATATCGCGAAAATAATCCAAACCCGTTTCGCCAACAGCCACGACTTTTTCATCGTTGAGTAAGTTCTGCAGGGTCGCTTCAACCTCACCATTGAAATCACTGGCGTGGTGAGGATGAATACCCGCTGTGGCGTAACAACAGTCTTCATATTGATGAGCCAAATGCATGGCTTTTTGCGAACAATCAACATCAGAGCCAGTGATAATAAATGTTTCAACGCCCGCATCTCGTGCATTCTGGATGACTTCATCACGGTCTTTATCAAAACTTTCGTGGGTTAAATTAGCACCTATATCAATCATAATATGTAACTGGGTTCATTTTTGGTTTATTCAACATTCATATACAATTCAGTCAGGTTAGGTAATATATCAATCATTACCCAATACGCGGAGATTTTTTTATGAAAAAGATAATTACTTTATGTGCTTTATTAATGACCAGTATAAGCAGTTGGTCATTTACCCCTGAATCAGGGCACTACTGGGACCCTAACCAACCAGGTTCTGGTTACACCCTTGAAATACAAGATAACCATTTGTTTGGTTCTTTCTATGTATATGACACTTTCGGCAACCCAATTTGGTACACCACATCAGGCTTTTTAGATGGCAATGCTTATTATGAAAGTTTTGTGGCCATCAGTTATGACGGCCAATGTGTAGGCTGTCCTTGGACAGACAACACCACAGTATTGAGCGATATTGAGACCGTTAGAATTAATTTTTTAACTGAAACTACTGCCACCATTGAAATGTTGGGACAGGTCAAAACAATTGAGCGATTTAATTTCTTTTTAGGTGATGAACTACAAAAAATGCGTGGTGAATGGCAATTGGTTTATGACGTTTCTGAATACAGCAACAACTACCCTTTCTATGCGGATGTGTTGATTTTTGAACAAACCGAAACCTTTAATGGCGATTACTTGGCCACTGGTTGTCGCTCTGAAAACACCACCTATAATCGCTGCACGAATTATGCTTTGAACAACAATGATTTGGCTGCAGCTTATGACACAGTCAATGATGAACTGATTGCCGTGGTGCGAGATGACGCCAATTATTATTTGGCCTATTATTTAAAAACCGGCACCGATCAATTCGATGGTGAAGCTTTTTCATATGCCGTTGGCTCTTCACCCAACCTGAACCAAAATGGTTTTACTGTGCGTGGCTTCAGAACCGCCAGCAAACATTTTGTGGACACTGGAACTGGCCCTGCAAAAACCAATGCTGATGATTCCGAGCGCAAGCACAAAACTCTGGGCTTGAATCAAATGCTGGACCTACAATTGCTCAACAAAGCTTCAAGTTCTGAACTGGACCAAGCCACCCAGAACAGAATAATTAATACCATCAAACGATTAGAACAGCAATTAAAAAAATAAGCCTGCAATAACTTAAGTCTCTAACCAAGCCAGCACCCAATTAGGGGCTGGCTTTTTTTAATGGTAATTGTTTGACAACAATCAATTTTTCACATTGTTGAGTGTTATAAACTATTTACAAATGCATACAACGATTCAGTTAGGCGACTCACTCAGAGACGTTGATGCGGTTGATTTAACTGATTCATGAGGGCGTGCAAAGAGGATATTATTGATGAGGGCTTTGATACAATCACAACTTTTAGCAGAATTGCGAAAATTATTAGTTGATGAACAACAAAGCTTGCAACGTTTGCTGAATCAACCAAAATTACAACTGCTTCAAAAACAGCCAATCAATACCGCCATTCAACACAAAACCGCTGCAGATACCATAGCCACCTACCCCCTGCATCAAGCGGCTCAAATAAAACTTTCACAAATCAATAAAGCCATCAACCGCATCAAAACTGGCAGTTATGGCTTGTGTGTAGTGTGTGGCCATTCAATTCATGAGGAACGCTTAATAGCCATTCCTCACACGCCTTTTTGCAGTCAATGCATCAGCGCCCATTAAACCCAATACCCACCCCTCAGGGCTAGGCTTTAAACACTCATTTACGGCATAACAGTTTAATAAATATGAATAACCATTCACTCTGAATTGCGCCCAGCAACTGAGCACTGAAAGACAAGCAGCGCAACACAAAAGGCCCAAGTTTTCCTTAGTCGTAGTAGTCCTCTAAACCCTCATCTAAATGCCAATCTTTGAGCACCGGGCGGTCAATGTCCTTGGTGTTATAAGCTAAAAACACACCGGTTAAAAAACCAAACATGTGTGACTCCCAAGAAATGCCCACCTGACCCGGAAATATGCCCCAAATCATATAACCATACATGAAAGCTATGGCAATCGATATACCAATTGATTGGATGTCCTTTTTTAAGAAACCACTGACAAACAAATAACTCAATAAGGCATAAAACAAGCCGCTGGAACCGATGTGATTGACCTCTCTACCAAACAGCCACACCAATGCCCCGGTCAAAACCACACTGAAAAAAACTGTACGTTTGGCCACTTTGGGGTAGTTACCAAACAAGGCCACCATAGCCAAAAACATCGGTAAACTGTTGTCTATTAAATGCGGCCAACCACTGTGAATAAAGGGCATAGTTACGATACCCAACAAACCCTCAAAGGTTCTTGGCTTGGTACCAAACTGGGTCAATGGCAAGACCTGCGCCAGTAAAAACAAGCCCCAAATCACGGCTAAGAACATCAGGCTGACGCGGAAAGCTTTGGGCCATTGTCGCATCCGGCTGCGTGCGTATTCGTTATCTAAATGTGGGATTTTCATTGACTGTCAGGGCTTAAAACTTATGGATGGGGACAGTCACCGCAAATATCAATAGAAGCGCTCAGCGCCCGGCGGCCTGGTTTTGAAGCGTTTGTGTAACCACAGGTATTGGTCAGGGGCCTGTTTAACCATCTGCTCAATGTTGGCGTTAATTCGCTGGGTATCAACCTGTACATCTCGACTTGGAAAGTCAGTCATAGGTGGAGAAATACTGAGCTCATAATACGGCGCTTGGCTGATTCTTTGCACCGCATAAAACATCACCTGACAACCAGAGATTCTGGCCAATTGGTGAGTGGCTGTAATGGTCGATGCAGGGGTTCCAAAGAAATCAGCAAAAATGGACTGGCCACGGCGGTAATCTTGGTCTGGTGCATACCAAAGCACCCCACCTGATTTCAGGTATTTAACCATGGCTTTCAATTGATCACGACTGAACATGGCATCGGCATACTGTAACCGGGCTTTTTTAACCACATATTCTTGCACTGGATTTTTGTGCGGTCGATATACGCCAGCAACTGGAAATTGTTCACAAATGGCCCGCCCACCCACATCCAAAGCAGTGAAATGACCTGACACCAGCAGCACACCTTGCTTGGCTGCCAGTGCGCTTTCTAAATGCGCCTTACCAGCTATCTTCAGGTTGTTAAATGGATGTGGTGAGCGGTTCAAAAAAGTTCGCAAAGTTTGGCTTACCATCATACCCGTTTCACGGTAATTCTGTTGCATCAAAGCTTGTTGCTCAACTGCATTTAATTCCGGAAAGCAACTTTGAATATTTTTTTCAATCACCACTCGCCTGGACTTAAACAGCACCCTAAACAACCAACCCACACCACGACCGAATGACAGCAGTAAACGGTAAGGCAAATGCGCCAGCAACCAACACAAAGCATACACTGTCCAAGCCGGCAAATGTCGCCAAAATGGCGGTTTGTTTAGCTGCTTAGGCACGAATGAATGGCCTCAAGTTTTGCTTCACTGACTGCAAGTTAAACCACAATCTGTCGTGTTCATTTAACTGTAAATTCAACACTGTGCTGATGTTCACCTTGCTTAATCAGCAGGGTGTATTCACCTGGCTCAATATAGTCTTCATGCCCCAATCGCAATGATTCTGCATAAGGCGTTTTAGATTTGTTTAAGGGCTTATCAGCTGCAGCTTTTACAGCCTGATCATCTTTGTCTGCTGGTTCTGCAGCCAGGGCTTTTTCGTTGGCCAAAGCTTCGGCTTGGATGGCGGCATCTATGTCAATTTTGTAATCCCATAGCCACTGATTGATACCTTGGCTTAACCCAATGTTTTGTTGCAACAAAACCGACCCCTCAGCATCACTGATACTCAACGCTGCATCACCCGCGGTTTTGGCCCAGAAATACACACTGTGCTGGTCACTTATATCATCGGTGTAACTCCAGCGAAATGGCTTGCGGTCCCAGCTGTTTTTTTCTTTGATATCATCCAGGGCATAAACATGTAACTCTGCGGCTTGTATGTCATCACTGAGTGCTTGCAAAGGCCCCACATCCGCCACAAACACACTGCGACCATGGGTTCCCAACACCAGCTCATTCTCACGTGGGTGGACAATCAAGTCATGCACCGGAACTGTTGGTAATTGATTGCCCAACATTTGCCAGTCCTGCCCTTGATTGATTGACACATAAATACCCTTGTCTGTACCAACATAAACCACATTGGCATTTTTCGGGTCTTCTTTGACCACGTTGATGGTTTCATTGGGCAAGCCTTTGGCCATGTTGCGCCAGTTTTTACCTAGATTCTCAGTTTTATACAGGTAGGGCTTAATGTCATCATTGCGGTAGTTATTCATCGCCATCCAAGCACGCTGTTCTTTGTGCGGCGAAGCGATCACTCGACTCACCCATTTGCCTTTTGGCAATTGCTTGCTGACTTTTTTCCATTGGTTGCCACCATCTTCGGTAACCCAAACCAAGCCATCATCTGTACCCAACCAAAGCAAGCCAAACTTCAGCGGCGATTCTGAAAGTGTAGTGGCTGTGGCAAACGGTACATTGCCTTTATTTTCTGACTCCGTCAAATCACCACTGATTGCTGTCCAGTCATCGCCTTTGTTCATACTGCGATAGACCTTATGACCAGCAAAATACAGGATGTCTTTATTGTGAGTTGACAGCATAACTGGTGTATTCCAGTTCTTACGTAACGATTCTTCGCCGACATAAGTGGGCGGTGTGATTCTTTTCGGTGCGGCTGAGCTCAAGCGGAATGAATTACCAAACTGGTAACCCACATAAGTGAGTTTGTCATCATCATCAACATTCACATGCATGCCGTCACCACCAAAAATTTGCTGCCAATCTTTGCCGTGGTAACGGTTGTTATGCCACAGTCCGGTGCTTGAACCTTTCATCGTACCGTTGTCTTGTAAACCGCCATAAATATTATAGGGCTTCTCCATATCAACAGCGATGGTGTAATATTGCCCAACTGGTTGTTGATCAATTTTTCTCCAACTTTGTCCACCGTCAAAACTTTCATCCACGCCGCCATCATTGCCTACCATAAGGTGGTTACTGTGCTCAGGGTTGATCCAAATGGCTTGGATGTCGGCATGCACACTGGAATCCCACGCACTGTGCCAAGTTTTACCACCATCGGTTGATTTAATGAATGGCACACCTGTGGCATATACAGTGTCAACATTTTGTGGGTCCACCTTGATTTGACCAAAGTAGTAACCGTAGGAAAACACCACTTGTTGGATGCCTTCGTTATGGGTGCGATAAAAGCTGTCACCGGCATCATCTGAACGGTAGACTTCCAATGATTTGATGTCTACATTTAGCAGGTTGTCGTTGCCATCGGCCAGTTTTTCCACCAATGATTGGGGGGTGATTTCATCGTTTTTAACCTGTTCAATTAGTGCCTCTGCTTGCAGATCAGGCGGAAAATTATGGCTGCGTAAAAAACTTTCAATGGCTTTGGGGTCTTGTAATAAAAAGCCCTGTTTATCCATTTTATTCAACCTCTTTACCGTAACCGCACTGTCCCCCATGTCCCATTGATCCTCAGGCAAAGGGGTTTGGTTGTCTACTGAAACATATAAAGTGTTTGGGTTGCTGGCAGAGACTGTCAACCCCATGCGACCCGTGAACTTACCTTGTGGCAATCCGTTGTTCAACTTTTGCCATGAGTCACCGTTATCGACACTGCGATAGATGGCGCTGCCACTGCCTCCTTCAACAAAATTCCAAGCCGTTCGAGACCGCTCCCATGCCGCAGCATATAACACCCCATTCGATGAACGAGCCACATCAATAAAACCAGTCCAACCTTTGCCCTCAATCAAAGCCTCCCAGTTTTTACCGCCATCTTGTGTTCGGTACAACCCACGGTCGCCACCTTTTGAATACAACTTACCCAGCGCAGCCACATAAACATGATCTGAATTTTCAGGATCAACCAAAATCCGACCTATGCGATCGGTATCACCCAAGCCAACATGGGTCCAACTGACTCCGGCATCTGTTGACTTAAACACCCCCATGCCACCATACGAGGACCTGGACGAGTTGTTTTCACCAGTGCCTAACCACAACACATTTGAGTCATTAGGGTCTATGGTTAAAGAGCCCACTATTTGACTGGACAAAAAATCAGTAATTGGCTTGAATGTGATGCCATTGTTATCACTTTTCCAAACCCCACCAGAAGCATAAGCTACATAAATCACATGTGGTTGATCAGTTGGTCTAACCACATCCACTGCCCTGCCACCTTGTACTACTGGGCCAACATTGCGCCATGTTAGGCCTTTAAATGTACTGTCATTTCGCATTTGCTGATGTTGATCCCAAGCAGCTTTTTGGTTTAAATAGCTTGATTCTACGGCAGCAAAAACTGTTGCTGAGAAGATCAACAAGCCCACTGCGCTAAATATTTTAGACATACTTGTTTTGGTATTTTTTCTGTGAGTAGTGCTGTTTTTCATGCTGTTTAATCTGAATCAATAAGTCTATAATTATGTGCTTTTGTGAGGGTGGTGGCAAGTGCATCATCTTAATCTAGGTAAAAACATGACTATAGTGACATGCTCAATAACTGTGGACTGTTAAAATAACGACATGACGACTACGACAAAAAACTCAACCATGGGTACCCTTTTCAACTTATTCATCAAGCCTTTTATCCTGATTGCAAACTTCACCCGCCATTTGTTGCTGCTGTTGTTATTGTTGCTGATCTTATACTTTATATTCGGCGGACAAACCATCACCATCAAAGACCAAACTGCTTTGGTGCTGGCCCCGAAAGGCTTTGTGGTTGACCAATTCAGTGGTGATCCAACCTCACAGGCTATAGACAGCATCCGTGGCAGTCACATCCCAGAAACTCGAGTTCGTGATTTGTTACTGGCCATTGAACTGGCTGCAAAAGACCCTCAAATAAGTGCTTTGGTGCTAAACCCTGACCACATGTGGGGCGCTGGCTTAGCAAATTTAAGAGAAATTGAATACGCCATCGATCAATTCCGCGCAACATCCAACAAGCCTGTTATCGCAATGGCCACCAATTTATCTCAAGCACAGTATTACTTTGCCAGTTTGGCCGATGAAATTTTGATGGACCCACAAGGTTTCCTATTCATTCAAGGCTTTGGCTCATACCGCAATTATTTCAAAGACGGCCTGGATAAACTTGGTGTCGATGTGCACCTTTTTAAAGTAGGCGAATACAAGTCAGCAGCCGAACCTTATGTGCGTAACGACATGTCACAAGAAGCCAAAGAAGCTGGCTTGCACTTCATGAATGACCTGTGGCAAACCTACCTAACTGGGGTGGCTAAAAGACGCGGACTAAGCGTTGAGACAATCGAAGAAATTATAGACCAACAGGCGCAGAGGTTAATTGCCAAAAAAGGCTCAGTGGCCGATATGGCTGTTGATTCAGGTTTAGTTGATCGCATCATGAAACAAAGTTTTATGCACAAACGCATCGCTGAAGTCAGTTCATTCGACGACGATAACAACCATTTTCGTGGCATTGGCTTTGAAGATTACTTGAGCATGCAAATACCTAAAATCACTGCCAACACCCAGCAAATTGCTGTGGTGGTTGCTGAAGGCACCATCATTGGTGGTGAACAGCCCCCTGGCACCATCGGCGGCGCATCAACCAGTGCTTTATTAGAGCGTGCTCGACTGAACAAATCAGTAAAAGCTGTGGTGCTGAGAGTCAACAGTCCTGGCGGTGGCGTGTACCCGTCAGAACAAATCAGACGCCAAGTTGATGCACTAAAAGTGGCTGGTAAGCCCGTAGTAGTTTCTATGGGTAATGTAGCTGCTTCAGGCGGTTATTGGATTTCAATGACAGCAGACAGTATTTGGGCCGACCAAGCCACCATCACAGGTTCTATAGGTATTTATGGTTTATTAATGACCTACCCTGATTTATTCAATAAACTGGGCATCAGTACCGATGGTGTGGGGACCACCAAATGGGTCGGCGCATTCAATCCAGATAAAGACCTTGACCCTGAGTTTGCTGATTTGATTCAAAGCAACATTGAGTATGGTTATCAACAATTCATCGGCTCAGTAGCAGCAGCCAGAAATTTAGACATCGCAATGGTTGATCGAATTGCCCGTGGCCGGGTGTGGACAGCCAAACAAGCCCATGACCTGGGTCTGGTGGATAACTTAGGTGGTTTACAACAAGCCATTGATGAGGCAGCTCAACTGGCTAATTTAGGCGATGACTATCAACTGGCCTGGATTGAACAAAGCCTGAGTTTAACTGAACAACTGTTTGTTGACATGATGGCCAAAGCCAGTGAGCACATAGATTTATCTGGTGGCAACAATGCCTTCAAACTACAAAAGCTGTTGCAACCTTTTAATGCAGAGTTGAGCTTGCTGCTAGATGCCAAACCAGGTGAAGTACAACAAATGGTGCACTGCATGTGTGACTTCAACTACATACCTTAACAACGCCAACAACAGGGTTTTGATTTCACATATAAATGAAGTATATGCAGTTAAACTAAGGGTTCAGTTAAGCCGAGGAAAATAACTGTTAAAGGGCTTTAATGCGAACGCAACCAGCGGTCCATTGACAGCCCATTAAGCCATGTTATAATTGCATTCCCGTTGCTCAATTGAGGACGGAACTTTGCGGGTGTTTACTGGTCAAAAGTAACACCTAAACTTCTCATCACATGGGCTATTGAGCCATGTAAGATTGGAGACAATAAAATGACAACAACTACAATTAAAAACTTACCTGTACCTGCAGTTACTGGCTCTTTGGAGTCCTACATCAGCAGCGTCAACCAAATCCCAGTTCTGACCGTCGAGGAAGAACGTTCTTTGGCCGATAAAGTACGCGATAACAACGACATAGACGCTGCACATGCATTGGTCATGTCACACTTGCGTTTCGTGGTTTACGTGGCCAAAGGTTACTCTGGTTATGGCTTACCTGTGGGTGATTTAATCCAAGAAGGTAACATCGGACTGATGAAAGCCATTAAGCGCTTTGACTCTGTGCATAAAGTGCGATTGGTTTCATTCGCAGTGCATTGGATTCGAGCCGAAATACATGAGTACATTTTGAAAAACTGGCGGATTTTAAAAGTGGCCACCACCAAAGCCCACCGCAAACTATTTTTCAATTTAAGAAAAAACAAAAAACGCTTGGGTTGGTTCACATACGATGAGGTCAATCGAGTAGCAAAAGATTTAGATGTCAGCCCAGAAGTGGTGGTTGAAATGGAATCACGCTTACACGGTCAAGACGTGTCTTTTGATTTGCCTATGGACGACGATGAAGACAACAACTATTCACCCCAAGCATGGTTAATGAACAGCAGCCGTACACCAGAAGCTGAGCTGATTAAAGAAACTGAAGCCGAAACCCATCACCAAGCCTTGTTCAAAGGCTTAGACAAGTTGGACGAACGCTCTTTGGACATCATCCAAAGTCGCTGGTTGGTTGATAAAAAAGCCACTCTGCAAGAGTTGGCAGCCAAGTATGAAGTTTCAGCCGAACGAATCAGACAACTTGAAGCAGTGGCTTTGAAAAAATTAAAAACTCAAATGGCAGCATAAACCTGCAGATACAAACCCTTAAAGGCCGCATCAGCGGCCTTTTTTATGTCTCAAAATAAGGCTGAACCTTGATTTATCATCTGTCGAAAAGGTGACTTTTTAGGAAAATGATTGACCAAAAAATTCATCTGATCTGCAATGATGTGTTTATTCTGCAAAAATATATACTCTGCATAATTAGGCGCAAAGGGAATCGCCAATAAACGCATATTGGCTTGCAAAGGTGTGCGATCGGCTTTGTGGTTATTACATCGCTTGCACGCTGTAACGACGTTGGTCCAAGTGTCTTTGCCACCTTGACAAACTGGAGTGACGTGGTCTCTGGACAGCTCTAGTCGGTGGTGAACTTCTCCACAGTACAAACACAGGTTTTGATCACGCTTGAATAAAGTTTGGTTGTTCAACGGCGGTACATAATGTGCCAATTGCTTATGCAAATGGTTGTTAAAACCTTTGGTGCCGATGATGGCTGGAATGTCGTAATGGCTTTGTTTGCCAGAAATGGCGTTGATGCCGCCGTGTAAGCGGGTTAAGGTGGTGCCAAATTGGTATTGCACCATATCTAAAGCCATTAATTTAGCGACTTGTTCACTGTTCAGCCATTCTAACGGCATACCTGATGCATCAGTTCTGAGGGTTTGATGCGACCCAAGGTTGTGACAATTAATCAACTTGCTTCCTCTTGGTGTTTATATGATTACAAACCACCTGCAGGAAAAAAGCAAGAAATTATACGCAATGGTGAATAAAATTCAGCGCTGTTTAACTGAACCTATTCATTGTGTGGTGGTATCAACCCACCAACATACCGGCAAATGTGGCAGAAAATAATGACGCCAAAGTGCCACCTAACAATGCTTTCATACCAAATTCAGACAATATTTTTCGTTGACCAGGAGCCAGTGAACCAATACCGCCCACTTGAATACCAATCGAAGCAAAGTTAGCAAAACCACACAACATATAAGTGGCCATAAGAATGGACTTATCGTACATCAAATGCACTTCATTGGCGGTGTTCTTCATCGCAGCTAAGTTTTCATAACCAACAAATTCACTGGCAATAAGCTTAACCCCCAGCAATTGACCCAAAAGTGTGATGTCTTCAACAGCAACACCAATCAACCACATCAAAGGGGCAAATAAATAGCCCAAAAGAAATTCCAAGGACAAACCCGAATAGCGTGTATTGGCAGCGATTAACTCGTTCAAACCCAGCCAACCACCAACTGCACTCAAACCATAATTAATCATCGCCAAAAAAGCAAAAAATACCAACAACATAGCACCTACGTTCAAGGCTAACTTCAAGCCTTCAGTGGTACCATTGGTAAGGGCGTCCAGTACGTTTGAACCCACTGAATCATGACTGATTTCGATGTTCGAATTGATTTCTTCAGTTTGAGGAAAAAGTATTTTTGCCACCACAATTGCACCAGGTGCTGCCATCACCGAAGCTGCCAATAAATGTTTGGCATAAAACTGCCGCAACGCTTCGTCTTCACCACCGAGAAAGCCAACATAAGCAGCCAAAACACCACCAGCCACAGTCGCCATCCCGCCGATCATTACCAGCAGTATTTCTGACTTATTCATGGCTTCTAAGTATTTTTTTATCATCAAAGGCGCTTCGGTTTGGCCCAGAAATATATTACCGGCTACTGACAAACTTTCCGCGCCTGATATTTTCAATGCCTTGGTCAATAACCAAGCCAAGCCTTTTACAATTTTCTGAATAATACCCAGGTAAAACAACACCGAAGTCAAGGCTGAGAAAAATACAATGGTAGGTAGAATCATCACCGCAAAATTTATCAATGGCGATTCAATTTCCCCTCTACCAAATGACCTGAATAAGAAATTAGTGCCCTCTTTGGTAAAGTCCATTACCAGAATAAAAAACTTACCAACACCATCAAAAACAGCACCTACGAAAGGAACATAAAGTACACCAATGGCCAGAATCAATTGCATGCCTAACCCAACGCCAACCACTTTCCAGCTGACTGCTTGGCGGTTGTTACTGAAAGCATAAGCAATCGCCACCAGCGATACCATACCGATGGCGCCGCGTATCAATGACTCTAATGAAAATCCAGCTGTAGCAATTGTGTCCATGTTATTCCTTTGGTATTTTTATCAATCCGATTGATTATAAAAGAGAAGCAGAAAAATAACAGCTGCTAAGTGGCTGTTTGATTTATTTTATTGATGTCCAACAGCCTTCTACGACATACCACTTGGTTTGGGCTGCCTTAATAAAAAACAGGCATAAAAAAAGCCGGCATACAGCCGGCTCTTTACAACAATTAAGTTGAATGATTCTTTATTGTGGAACCACTTTGTTGGCGCAAGGGCCTTTTTGGCCTTCGCCAATTTCAAACTCGACAGCTTGACCGTCGTTTAATGTAGCAAAACCGCCACCGGCTTGAATTTCTGAATGATGAACAAATAAATCTTTGCCGCCATCTTCTGGAGTGATGAAACCGAAACCTTTGTCTGCATTAAACCACTTTACTGTACCTTTACTCATAATATAAATCTTCAAATATTTGGTGAATAATAAATTAATCTTACCAACGAATTCACCGCTTCGATGTAAGAACTTCAAATTAATTCAGGGAATAATTACTTAAAGGAATTCAAGTAATGTTATAGTTTTGAACAGATGAAGCCATTGACTTCATTTTTGATTAGAATGTCTATGTGCAAATATTCTCAACCCGTTTCAACAAAATATGAATCTTGTATCTACGCCTGATTTGTGTGCATTATAGAGTATAAACCTGAAAATTACCTGAATAAATTCAATTTTATTTCTACTTATTGCTTAAAACCACCTGATTCATAGCTGTGTATGGCCCCATAAAGAGCACATTCAAGTGTCTAAATACAAGTCTCGCATCAGTTTTGTTGCACTGGGATCGTATTTATATACATCAAAATCCTCTGTCCCTAAAGTTCTTAACAAACTTTCATCCACCAAAGTCTGACCCGTATAGGTCATGTCATCACAGCTGATAACAGCCAGTGCAGCATCTGCCATAATCTTTGGTGTTCTTGATTGTTTTAACAGATTGGCATCCAAGGCAAATTCTACCGCAGCGGTGGCTATGGCGGTTTGGGGCCACAAAGTGCTACAAGAAACACCCTGCTCACGCAGTTCCTCAGCCAAGCCCAAAGTCAATAAAGTCATGCCGTATTTAGACATGGTATAAGGTATAAAAGGTTTTAACCAATGTGAGGCCATATTCAAAGGTGGCGACAAAGTAATGATATGCGCCTGTTGCTGTTTGTTTTTGCTGTCTATTAAATAAGGCATGGCCGCTTTGGCACAAACCAACGAACCTCTGGTATTGATTTCATGGATCAAATCAAACCGCTTGATATCGGTGTCTTGCAATGAAGTCAAGGATATGGCACTGGCATTATTCACCAGCACATCGATACCACCAAAGGCCGCAACAGCCTGTTGCATGGCAGCCTTAACCCCGGCTTCATCGCGCACATCCAGTTGTATTGCCAAGGCTTGACCACCGGCAGCCTCAACTTCAGCGGCTACAGTATGGATGGTACCAGGCAACTTGGGATGTGGCTCAGCTGATTTAGCCGCAATGACCACATTGGCACCTTGTTTACCACACTCAATGGCTATTTCACGACCTATGCCCCTGCTCGAGCCTGTAATAAAAATTGTTTTATCGGTCAAATTCTTCATTTCTGTTGCATTCCTTAATATAGGGGTTATTCAAATTGTGATCGTTCTTTTAATGCTTTGATGCGTTTGGTTTCTTCAAAGTCTCTGGGGTTGTTGGCTAAAATACGTTGCGATTTTGCTATGTCACTGAGGCTGTTGTTGATTTGTTCGACTTGCCGCATGATTTTATAAAAAAAAGTCGCCATTAAGACAAACAAAGCCATCACCACAAACACCAAACCAATTATTTCCTCATCCATACCAACCTCACTAACATGATTCCAACAATCCTTCGGCTGAATCGCGAAAAAAATCAATTCAACAGGAAAGCATAGATAATTATAATTGATTTTCGCCACTTACTCAGCCAGAATGTCGCGCTATGATTCAATTGACCAACCTGGCGCTGCGCCGCGGCCACAAATTACTGTTTGAAGATGCCAATATCAGCATACACCCAGGACAAAAAGCAGGACTGACTGGAGCCAATGGCACCGGCAAATCCAGCCTGTTCGCCTTGTTAATGAAAAAGATACAAGCCGACACCGGTGAATGCAGTGTACCCAAGCATTGGCAAATTGCCCATGTAAAGCAAGAAACACCCGCGTTGGACCAATCAGCGCTGGATTATGTATTAGACGGCGATGTGGTTTTCCGCGACATTGAAGCACAGATTGCTCAAGCGACTGAACAACAGCAGCATGAAAAATTGGGCGAACTGTATGCTGAAATGGAACGCATTGATGGTTATGCAGCACAAGCCAAAGCCGGTCGTTTGTTACATGGACTGGGTTTTGCTGTGGGCGAAGAACACCAAGCAGTTAAATCATTTTCTGGTGGTTGGCGCATGCGCTTGAATCTGGCGCAAGCCTTGATGTGCCCATCAGATCTGTTACTGTTAGATGAACCGACCAACCATTTAGACTTGGAAGCTGTGGTGTGGTTACAAGATTGGCTGAAGCGTTACACTGGCACCTTGGTTCTGATTTCACATGACCGTGACTTTCTCGATGCAGTAATTAAATTCATCCTCCACATTGAACATGAAAAGCTGACCTTATATACCGGCAACTATTCGGACTTTGAAAAAACCCGCATGGAACAGCTGGCACTGCAACAAGCGATGTTTGAAAAACAACAAAAACAAATCGCCCACATGCAATCCTATGTGGACCGATTCCGCTACAAAGCCAGTAAAGCCAAACAAGCACAAAGCCGACTTAAAGCCCTGGAACGGATGGAAGTCATTGCAGCAACGCAAGCAGAAAATCCATTCCATTTTGAGTTTTACCCTTGCCAAAACCTCAAACACCAGATAGTCGAACTGGAAAATGCCGACATTGGTTATGGCGAACACAAAGTTTTCAAAAACTTAAATTTTTCTGTCACAGCTGGCGCACGCATAGGCTTACTCGGCCGCAATGGTGCAGGTAAATCAACCTTAATCAAAGCCATGTCTGGCGAAAAAGAACTGCAAAAAGGTGAATTAAAAACCGCCAAAGACCTGCACATCGGTTACTTTGCCCAACACCAACTGGAACAACTTGATTTAAACAGCAGCTGTATTGAGCACGTACTAGAAATTGACCCTCAAGCAACCGAACAAACAGTCAAAACTTTTCTTGGCGGCTTCGGCTTTAAGGGTGAAAAAGCCGATACCCCAATCAAGCCTTTTTCGGGTGGTGAAAAAGCCCGCCTGGCATTGGCTTTGATTGTTTACCAAAAACCGGATTTGTTGTTGCTCGATGAACCGACCAACCACTTAGACCTGAACATGCGCGATGCCATCAGCTTCGCCCTGCAAAGTTATGAAGGTGCAGTCATCTTGGTTTCACATGACAAACACATGTTGAATTCGGTGATTGATGAAATGGTTTATATTGACCGCGGCCAAATTCACCCATTCGATGGCGATTTGGACGAGTACCAAAGTTTCATCAAAGCACAAATAAAGCAGGCTGAAGCCGAAGACTCTAGTGAAAACACCAACAACAAAGGGGATAACATCACCCCCATCGATAAAAAACAGCACCACAAAGCCAATAAAGCCGCTAAAAACCGACTGCAAAAACTCGAACGCATGATTGATGACTACACCCAAAAACTGGTTGACGTCACAGCTGAACTCAGCAGCGAAGCCATCTATGCCCCTGAAAATACCCATGAACTGAACTCCTGCTTGAATCAATCCAATGAGTTGAAACAAAAATTAGATGCCGCCGAAGCCGAATGGTTGGAACTGAGTGAAGCTTTGGAAAATTAATTTTACCTACTGTAAATTTAAAATTTATCCTTAAGAATTAAAAATGGCTTTTCTATCAGGTAATGCAAAATCAGACTTAATAACAAAGTAAGCCCCAGATACAGCAACAGAAATGCCAACGCATGTACCCAAGGTGTTTCACTGTAAACATAGTGCCTGTGAATTTGCAAAGCCCAGGGCAAGACGGCGTAGTGAACCAGGTACAAGGCGTAGGACAAAACTGAAACCCTTCTTAAAAATCCACCTGCCAACATCCGCAACCAACCCGTTCCAGTGAGTTTCACTGCTGACCACACCATGACACCAAAACACAACACCAATAACAAGTGGACCACACTCAACCATTGCCACTGCTCAAAATGATACAGATCAACCCCGAACAACAGCAGCAAAACAGCACCGACCAGCCACAAGCTTAAATTCCGCAGCACACCAGGTGCCGGCCGGTGTGCGACCAGAGCAACCATCACACCGACTAAAATATTAAGCACGGCATAATGAAAAGGTGCGCGGTACTGTAGAAAAAACTGAATGTGGCCAACCAGGTCATTGTCTTGCATGATCTGGAAGGTTCGAAACACCACCATCCCCAAAATAACAACTGACAACAATGCAATACTGCGCTTTAAATGCCGTTGGCCCAAAACCAATAACAAAGGTGCCAACAAGTAAAATTTTTCTTCCGTTGCCAAAGACCACATTGGCACCAAGATATTGGTGCCATAATAATCCTGCAAAAACAACAAGTGTATGGCTAAATCAGTGCCTGACACACTGGGACTAAAATATGGAATAAGCCCTAACGCGGCTACCAAAAGCATGCCATAATACAAAGGAAAGGTTCGCAACACCCGCTTCAAAGCATACCGACCAAATACGCTGACGCGATCTGGGTTGTCCTGAACAGACAGCAAGTGATGAAAAATAAGGTAACCACTTAACACAAAGAATAAATCCACGCCCAACCAACCGTTGAGCAACCAATTTTCCAAAGGCCCGGCAATCACTTGACGGTAGTATGAGCCATTGTGTTCGCGGTAAAAGGTGGCAAAGTGATGACCCAACACCATTAAAATGGCAACAGCACGCAGACCATCCAGCTCAGGAATTTTTCCAGGCTTATGACCAATTTTAAGGTAATTAAATATATTTTTTTTGGCGTTCACCGGTTTATTTTATGTGACTCAAGGACTAAAAGTACATCACGTTGATGGTTGCTAACTGCCCCTGATTAACAACGGCTGGTTACACCATGAAATAAAACACCCAATAAAAAGCTGTTAATTCCTAGAGTATACTCAGGTGGAATTGTACATACAGCTGTTCAAATCACCCGATTACCTGCCAAGCCCTGTTCAAAACAGTCTTTGGGCAATAAGCCCATCTGGGTAAACAACCCCAAGAAGTCCCAATGATTGAATGCCAATTCAATCTTACCGTTGTTGATGATGCCATACACATTGCCTGTTATGGTCACCAGCTGACTGTTTTTACGAACCATGGCATTGAGGGTAACCAAAGCCGAAACCCACTCTCCTTGTTCAATAAAATGGTCTATATTGATGGTGAAGTCCATAAGAAGTTGGCTGAAAGCAGTATGGAACTTTTTGAACTGCTTTGGTCCCACCAACACCTGTTTATCCAACCCCTTGGCTGAACCTGCAGGTACAAACAATTCATCAATCGCATCCACATCCTGTGCAGTCCACACCCGCTTCATCCAGCTTTCCAACACGGCTTTGCGGTCTTGCATACGAGCTCCGTAACAATTGAACGTAAATATTATGCCACAGACAACAGCCTGCCTGCAAAGCCACAAGACAAAGGGCCATTTCATTAACAACAAAAACCAGTTAACATTGATTGAAAGCCTGCACTGATGATTTGGGTGAATGCCCTGATTTTATGCCAAGAAATCTTTCTGAATCAGTTGGAAACTGTACTTTTTGCTGGGTAACTCAAACTAGGAATTCTGCCACATAATAGGGCTGTTAATTAGCCATCACAATTGCGCATACCAACGCTCAAATTCTGGCGCACTGAACCCCTGCATTTTATTTCTTTTTGCTACCAACAAAGGGACACCGGTGCCACCTAATTGTTGATATCGGTTTTTTGCACGGCTATTTTTTTCAATGTCGTATTCGACATAACGGATTTTATTTTCTTGGAAATATGCACGGGCTTTTTTGCAATACCCACACCAACTGGCTGAATACATGGTCACTTTGTATTGCTTTTTATAAGGTTTTGCTGAATCGCTGGCTTTTACAGTTGCTACATTATCCGCCCTATCGCTCATATGAGTTAAATCCGGAACATGGACTTTGAGTTTAATTTGTTCAATGGTTTCATTTTCGGGCTTTTTATCGCTGTAATGGATATTTCCTTGGTCATCCACCCATTTATAAACCTCAGCATAAGCGCTGCTTAAGTGGACAATGAGGCAGCAGATAAGTATATGTAATGCTTTATTCATTCCGTAACAGGTTGTTGACTAAAAAATTATTGTATCTTAAGCAACAGCTCCGTCGCCAGAATAAAATCTCCATTGTGATTGGAGTGCCTATCGCTTGGCTGTTCCTACTATCGTATACCCAATCGATTTAAAGCCCATTAATTCACTCAACCGATCATATAAATTAACCCATGATGCATAAATCACATTGGCTACTTTTAAAAATAGAATTGCTTTACTGGTGTGGTCAACCCAAAACCCCTTTACAAGAATGTTAATTAATAGCAGCGGATTAACAGTTTTTTATTTCACAGCCGATTACAATAACAATTCGGTTGCTAATTACTGTACGTTAAATTTAATACTTTTTGGTTTTAAATTCATGGTTGATGTTCTGAAAAATCAAGTATAAGGAGGCAAACATCATCATTTAAAAGTCAAAACAATCAAATTTAACTAAAAGATAGCAGTTATTTATATGTGTGGAATAAGAAATGATAGCCAAAGCCCTAAATCAATTAAAACAATTCAAGTTTAAAGAGTTTGGTTTAAGCTTCAATCAATGTCTCCTTTGCAACTGGCGATTGCAGGTTAAGCTGTATAACAATGAAATGGGCATAAGATGTACTAAGTGCGGCTCGTCAGCGGTTACTCAGTCTCTGGGTAAGACATTTAAAACTATGTTAAATTCAGGTCAAAAACTCAATGTCTATGAGTTGTCATCAAGGGGGGCCTTTGCAAGGTTTTTGCAATCAACACATCATGATATTACCCTAAGTGAATACATTGATGGTGTTGATGCAGGTGAGTATCAAGACGGTGTGATTTGTCAAGATGTCCAGAGTTTAACTTTTGCTGACAAATGTTTTGACTTGTGTACTTCTCTTGAGGTTTTTGAACACGTTGAAGATGACATCAAAGGATTCAAAGAGGTATACCGGGTATTAAAATCTGGTGGACAAATTTTATTTACTGTTCCAATCAACCTAGATGCCAATACAATTGAAAGAACACAAGTTGTTGATGGCAAAAGAGTCAAAGTATTGCCTGCGGAACATCACTCTGATAGGTTAAGGGGTATGGGTAAAGTGTTTTGCTATCGAAATTATGGACCGGATATCATTAATAGGCTAGAAGAAGCTGGCTTTATTAACTGCAAGATTATCAAACCAAATCCAAAAGTATTATTTGGTTATGGTCGTGCTGTCATTTTTGGTCAAAAACCCAAACAATCAAAGTAAAGCAAAAAAATTTACGTGGAAATTTCACTGTTGTAGTTTCAACCATAATGAAAGGTTAACCGACTATCAAAATTAAATCTTAAAATCAATAGAATGTCGTGGATAAGCAGGGGAAGGGATTGAAATGGTGCCGACACCAAGAGTCGAACTCGGGACCTACTGATTACAAGTCAGTTGCTCTACCAACTGAGCTATGTCGGCACTACATTCAAAATCGCTCATCGGCACTGCTTAAAACTGTGCTCGACAAGACAAGGATGCGAAGTATAGACAAATATATCTCATTGTTCAACTTTTTTTTAATCAATTGAAACAACTCCCAAGAACATACAAATCAGTGCTGTTTCTTGCGATAATATCACTTTGAATTAAATTGACGCAATATGACCCCACTTAAACTAACCATGCTGGGCATCACGCCATTGAATGACAACACAGTGAACATCCGCTTTAAAGTTGACTCTGAACAACCCTTTGTGGTGATCGCTGGACAGTTTCTTAGGTTGCACTTCACTCAAGATGATGGCCTTGAAACATTTCGCTCATACTCTATTGCCAGTATCTTTGCGCAAGAAAAAACCGAAATGGATGAAGTGGATTTGGCGGTGTCATGGGTACCTGGTGGCTTAGCCACTGAAAAATTGTCCAATATGCAGGTGGGTGAAACCATCGAAGCCACTGGGCCTTATGGTCGTTTTTGTTTGTTGCCTGACCGCCACCAGCGTTATTTTTTGATTGCCACTGGCACCGGTGTCACGCCTTATCGCGCCATGTTAGAAGAAATCAAATTACGTTTACAACAAGGCTCTGAGTTTTATGTGGTGATGGGCGCCCAAGATGAAAGTGGCTTATTGTATGCCGCTGATTTTGAAGCGCTGGAAAAAGCCCACCCAAATTTCCACTACATCCCATGTTTGTCCAGAAAAACCCGTGAACCTGCGGGTCCAAATGACCAAGCCGGTCATGTTCAAAAGCACTTGGTGCAACATGAGTTTGACCCAGAAAATGACATTGCTTACTTATGTGGCAACCCCAATATGGTGGATGAAGCTTTTACGCTGTTGAAAGAAAAGGGCATGCCTGTGCCTTTGATTAAACGGGAAAAGTATGTCAGCCCACCCACCAAAAAGAAATGACAACTGCCTTTGGCCGAGCAATGATGACCATCGGGACATGTTAAACCACTGTGATAACAGTAAAATCACTTACCTCTAATAGCACACATAACCTATGAAAAATACCTTAATCGCATGGCTGCTTTGGTTCTCAGCCAGCCAAGTACACGCACTGGAATTACAACCATGCTTTATTGGCTCTGACAGTTCGGGAGTTAACACACCTGCCCATTGTGGGCGTTTGGCGGTACCTGAAAACAGGGCCAAACCTGAACAAACCATTGAGCTGAATATTGCGGTGATCAAAACCAATTCTAAAGACAAGCTCAAAGACCCTTTGTTGTTACTGGCAGGCGGACCCGGTCAAGGTGCTGTGGATACTTTTGCCAGTACAGTTAAGGTGTACGGCTCAATGTTACCCAATCGGGACATTGTTCTGGTTGATCAGCGTGGTACGGGTGAGTCCAACCCCTTGCGTTGTGAAGTTGACCCAGCTGAATACGAAGCGCTGAGCGACTTAACCTCTGATGCCTGGAAAGATTGGACCAAAGAATGTCTGGCCAGCCTCAATGCCGACACCCGCATGTACACCACCACCACTGCGGTTGAAGACTTGGAAGCGGTCAGGAAAGCACTGAATATCGAACAATGGAATTTGTATGGCGGCTCCTACGGCAGCAGAAAAGCGCTGACCTATATGAAGTTGTTTCCAGAGGTGATACGTTCAGTGGTGTTGGATGGCGTGGTGGCTCAAGAAGAAGCCTTGGGAACCTCACATGAAGCCAATTTACGCAGCACTTTGGGGCGTATTTTCAAACGTTGCGATGCAGACAAAGCTTGTGCAGAACGGTTTGGTGATGCCGAGCAACAAATGTGGAAATTTTTGGATCAGCTGAAAGCAGCACCAATTAAATTGCGTTTACAAAGTTCTGCCAGCGGTGAATTTGAAGAAGTGTTGATGACCCGAGAATATGCAGTGATAGCCTTACGCATGTTTTCCTACTCACCTGAAACCATGGGCTTGATTCCGCTGATGGTTTCTTTGGCCAACCACGGCCAACCTGAAACCATGGCTTATCAAGCACAAATGATGATGGACAGTTTAAATCAAGGTTTGAATAATGCCTTGGAAATTTCAGTGACCTGTGCTGAAGACGTGCCTTTTATGCCATCAACCACCCAAGTTACCAATTCACTGTTTGGTGATGAAATGTTTGAAATGATGCATGCCAGATGTGAACTTTGGGACGCTGATGCAGTTGATCCTGCTTTCAAACAACCGGTTGTATCGGACATACCCACCTTACTACTGTCCGGTGAATATGATCCAGTAACACCACCTCAGTTTGCTGACCAAGCGATGCAAACACTGAGTAACTCGCAGCACTTGGTGGCCAAGGGTCAAGGGCATATTATTGGCACCCGAGGCTGTATGCCCAAAATTGTATCGGCTTTCATCAAAGACCCCAAAACTGAACTGGACACCAAATGCATGAATAACTTCAATGACTTTTCTTTCTTTATCAACATGAATGGGCCACAAGAATGATAACCGCAGAACACATCAGTAAATCCTTTGGCGACGTGCAAGCGGTCAAAGACGTCAGTTTAGTCGCAGAAGATGGCAAGATCACGGCATTATTGGGGGCCAATGGAGCTGGTAAAACCACTTCAATGCGCATGATTTATGCGCTGATTACGCCTGAAACTGGGGTGGTCACAGTGGATGGTATCAACTCCACTGACAACCCAGTCGCTGCCAGAGCTCGCATGGGTGTATTACCTGATGCGCGTGGCCTGTATTTGCGCTTGACTGCGCTGGAAAATATGGCCTATTTCGGGCGCTTACAAGGCATGAGTGAAGCCGACATCAAGTCGCGCTCTGAAGAATTGGTGTCACGTTTAGGCATGGAAAAATTTGCCAACCGCCAAACCGATGGCTTTTCACAAGGCCAAAGGGTCAAAGTGGCCATCGCCAGGGCTTTGTTACATGACCCACAAAACATCCTACTTGATGAACCCACCAATGGTTTGGATGTGATGAGCACCCGAGCGATACGTGAATTTTTGCGTGAGGAAAAAGCCCGTGGCAAGTGTATTTTATTTTCATCACATGTGATGCAAGAGGTGTCAGCCGTTTGTGATGAGATCACCGTGATTGATGCAGGTGCGGTCAAAGCCAAAGGCACTGAAGCTGAATTACTGCGCTTATCTGGTCAAGATAACTTAGAAGATGCATTCGTTTCACTGGTCACCACAAGCACACTGTCAGGAGCAAACCCATGATCAGCAAAGCATTCAAAACTGTATTCAAAAAAGAAGTGATGGAAAACATCCGTGACAAGCGCACCATGATGTCATCAGTGATTTTAGGTTCATTTTTGGGCCCTGTCATGGCACTGGGCTTGATTTACATGTCGGTTCAGATGGGCAAGGACAAAGCCGAAAAGCAACTTGAACTGCCGGTTGTTAATATGCAGTTTGCCCAAAACCTAGAAAAACATTTGATCAGCCAAGATGTAAAAATAATCAATTTAGAAAAGTCCCCTGAGGCGGCCATCAAGGACAAAGACCATGATGTGGTGCTGGCCATTGATAAAGGCTTTGCTGCCTCAATGTCCCAAGCGCAGCCTGCCAAAGTGATGCTGTATTACGACGCTTCAGCCAAGGGTGCTGCCAATGTTTCGGTGCGGCGAGTGAAGGCGCTTATCAACGCCTATTCGTCACAAATTGGCGCCATGCGCCTGCAATTGCGCGGGGTATCACCTGGACTGATGCAAGTCATCAGTATTGAGGAGCATGACCAAGCCACAGCACAATCAAAAGGTGCTCAACTGCTGATGTTTTTACCCTATTTCTTGATCATGGGATTGTTTATGGGCAGCATGTATTTGGCGATTGACACCACAGCAGGTGAAAAGGAACGTAAATCACTAGAGCCCTTATTCCTGAATCCAGTCAGTCGTGTTCAGGTACTGGCGGGTAAGTTGGCTGCCACCATCAGCTTTGGTTTATTGACCTTGGTTTTGACCTTGATTGCGTTTAAATTGACCTTGCCATTTTACCCAACCAAATCATTGGGCATGACCCTGTCATTGAATCTGGCCGACGTGGGATTGATGCTGCTGGTGTTATTGCCTTTGGCACTGTTGGCAGGTTCTATACAAACCATCATCGCGGCATTCAGCAAATCATTCAAGGAAGCCCAAACCTATGTCAACTTGGTGATTTTTATACCATTGATTCCAAGTATGCTGTTGATGTTTATGCCTGTAAAAGAAAAGCTCTGGATGATAGCAACGCCCATATTGAGCCAAAACATCCTCATCAACCAACTGATTCGAGGTGAAACTGTTGAGTGGTTTAATGTGCTGGTTTGCATTTGTGGCACCTTGTTTGTGGGCGGCTTACTTGCATGGTTTGCAGTTAGGTTGTATAACAAGGAAAATATGTTATTTGCGGATTGATTATGAGAAAAATACCACTGATCGTATGCTTGCTTGCCACTTTAACGGTTGCACAAGCCGAAGAAAAAAAGAAAATTTATAAATATACAGATGCAAATGGTGTGACCCATTACACAGAGACCAAGCTCAATGATGAGTATCAGGAAGCTGATTTACCCGAATTGTCGATTGTACCGTCAACCCCCATCAAGCAAAGCAGCGCTGGCAGCCAAACTGCTGATGAAGCGGCCCAAGTAGACCCTGCTGCGGTGACAAAGTTTACCATCATTGCACCAGTTCATGAGGAAAACCTTTGGGGTACTGGCGGCAAGTTAACTGCCCAGGTCAGTACCTTAACGCCGGCTCAGCTTGAAAACAACCAAGTACAATTCATTATTGATGGCAGTAAAAAAGCGCCCGCAGATGACACCACCCAAGTTTTTGGCGGTATCTATCGGGGTGAGCACACGGTGCAAGCCTTGTTGGTCAACCGCTACACCAAAAAAGTCATCAAGAAAACCGATACTGTGACTTTTTATATGCACCAAAACTCAAAAAAATGAAGCACAGGCGGAATCGCAACAACCCAGCCCGTCCTGTCAATTGAGGTTGAATACAGCTGAATGGTAAATGGATTGATTCTTGGGTTTCTATGCAGTGTGCCCTTGCTGCAATTATTCAAGCTGAAGTCATGGGTAGTCAGTGCAGTGATCAGTATGCTATTGACATCTGTGGTGGTCAGTCTACTCACTGACTTTCACCAGATAACAGCCGCCATTTCCATTTTGACCCTGTTAGCAGCAAGTGCCCTGATGCAACAACCCAAACTGAGGTTTGGTCATTTATTGGCACTGAATGGCCTGTTGTTTACGCACATCTTTGCGGCTTACATGCCAAGCACTGCTGCTGGTGTAATTCTTACGGTATTCATTCTGTTCAGCTTAATCATTGCCTTACTGAAAAACCAGCCATGGCTTAATTGGTTATTGTTGTTGGTTCTGGCATTGACTTGGCTGCTGTTCGCAGCGCCTACCCTTTGGCTGGTATCTGCCACCTTATTTGCCTTGTTCTTGCTTAAACAAGCAACCAGCCCAAACCAACAACCGGGCGCTCAAGCAACAGCTGAACAAACGTTAACTCAGATTGAGGCCATTAAATCTGAAGAGCGCAGCCGCATTTATAAAAACATCCATGATGATGTGGGTGCCGAATTACTGAAATTGATTTATGAATTAGATAATGATAAACACCGAGAGCGGGCCAAAACAATCATGAATCAGCTCCGAAAAGCAGTGGCACAAACCGAGCACATACAAATCAACTTACTGCAATTACTTGAAGCAATAACCTCTGAAATTCAAAGCCGTTGTGATGCCGCACAGATAACTTATATTGAGCAACTTAACACTCAGGATAACATCAGACTGGAACCAGCCCTACCAATACAAATTCAACGCATGGTGCGTGAAGTGGTGTCAAATTGCCTGAAACATGCCCAGGCCAACACGCTAACATTTACCGCTGATTTGAATAACCAAGCCTTACTATTAACTATAATTGATGACGGTATTGGCATGGACCCTCAAGGACAAAGTGGCAAAGGCCTGAAAAGTTTACAGCAAAGGGCTGCTGCCATTGGTGCTGTGGTCAGATGGCAAACTTCTCCAGCCGGCGGTACCGAAGTATTTTTAACGGTGCCAGTCCAATGAAAATTTTACTGGTTGAAGATTTACCGCATGTCAGTGAATGGATTACACAAGCCATTCAACTGGCATTTGCAACAGCCGAAACTGTATTGGCTGCAGATTTGGCACAAGGCCTTGCCGCTTTACAGCAGCAAAAATTTGAGTTGGCGTTGATCGACATAGGTTTACCTGATGGCAGCGGCATGGATTTATTGGACCGCATCATGGTTGAACAGCCCGCTTGTATGGTCATAATGTCAACATTATTCGATGACGACCAACACGTTTTCACGGCCTTAAGAAAAGGAGCTAAAGGCTATATCCTTAAAGACCAATCGAGAAATCAAATGGCTGATATGCTGCATGGCATCAACAACGGCCATTACCCAATCTCCCCTAAAGTAGCGAATAAACTGTTGCATTTTTTTCAGCCAGAACCAGTTCAACACAACTTAACCCAACGCGAAACTGAAGTTTTGACCTTGGTGGCCAAAGGACTCAATGTACCTGAAGTTGCTGACCTGTTGTCAATTAAATCCAGTACTTGTTACGGTTATGTAAAAGAAATATACCGCAAACTCGGTATCAATTCCCGAGCTGAAGCCAGTACAGAAGCCAGTAGAATGGGCTTAATCAACCCACACAATCAATAACAAATGTTGTTATTATCAGAAAAATATTTTGTTGCTAGGTCCAACAACCTAACTCAGCAATACCACCAAAAAGGCTAGCCAAAAGTTTACAAGGTTTTATTGGGCAGATATAATTATTAGAAATATTTGGCCTATCTACACCATGAAAACACCAGCAGTGTCTTTGCTATGCCTGTTATTGACGTATGCCAACGCGAGCACACAAAATACACCACATGAAACCTGGGGGCAACAGCCTGCCAATGAAGTGAAATCACTCTATTTACCAGTTAACAACAAAACAGCAGCCAAGGTAGTCAGCACCCTGGATGTATACAACAGCTATCAAGTCAACTTATCAACATCTGGTCTGGACATCATTGCTGATGCGGCCAATGAGCCTTCTATTGCAGTGAACCCTATCAACCCGCTACAAATGGCCATAGGATGGCGACAATTTAACCGCACCAGAAGTGATTTCAGACAAGCCGGCGCAGCTTACTCCAACGATGGTGGCAAAACTTGGCACAATGCTGGTCCCATTGAACCAGGGGTATTTCGCAGTGATCCAGTGTTGTCATCAGATGCCGAAGGTCGTTTTTTTTACCAAAGCCTTAAAGTCCTGAACCTAAACAGTAACAACCCTGATTTCAGGGTGGATCAATGGCAGTCAAACAATGGCGGCAGAACATGGCAAAATAAAGTACATGCCTATGGAGGCGATAAAAGCTGGTATGCCATTGATGACACCAATGGCCCTGGTCGGGGCAATATTTATGCTGCATGGAATGTGGCTGGCAACCCCTACTTTCCCAGCACTTTCAATTATTCGGTTGATAATGGCCAAAGCTATTCCACGCCCGAAGAAATCAGCAACAAGCCCGTTTTTGGTACAGTGGCAGTGGGTTTTGATGGCGAGGTTTATGTCGCAGGTGCTGATGGTGACACCGACCAATTATCGGACATTTATTTGTTAAGGTCGAATAACATCACCGCCCAGTTATTCCCTGAATTTGAACAAGTTACAGCCATTAATTTGGGTGGGCCCATAGCCATTGGCGATGTTAACCCGCTTGGTTTATTGGGGCAAATTTGGGTGGCTACCGATAAATCCAACCGTCACACCAGAGGCCGTGTTTATGTTTTGGCCTCCGTGGACCCAGCTGGCCCTGATAGACTGGATGTCAATTTTGCTCGCAGTACCGATGGCGGCAACAGTTTTGACCCATTCCAACGCATCAACCAAGACCTTGAATTTGTTAACAGGCAATGGTTTGGCACCATGGCAGTGGCACCAAACGGTCGGATTGATGTCATCTGGCTGGATACCCGAGGTGCTCCATTGTCCGGCGCTCTACCCGCTTCTTCAACACTTTATTACAGCTATTCATATGATGGAGGAATTACATTTTCCACCAACCAAGCCATCAGCCAACCCTTTTTTCACTTTCTTGGCTACCCAACCCAAAGAAAAATGGGTGACTACATAGATATGGTCAGTGACAACAAAGGCGCACACATCGCTTACACCGCTACATTTTCTGGTGGACAAGATGTGTATTATTTATATGCCAAACCATCCATGCATGAAGAAAACCCCTATTTTCCAGCCCATGAAGTTGATAATGCATGGTATGACCCCGAACGTCCGCGACAAGGTATTTTCAGCAAAACTTTGGTTCAGAACCCATACGACGAAACCCCCCAGCTATTCAACTTTGAAGCCGTATTTACCTACACCCCAGACGGACAGCCCATGTGGTTCACATTGCAAAACCTCCATCCAATAACTGGCGACAGCATGCGCTTAGCTGTGTTAATGCCAACCGGTGATTTGAGCGAAGGTGGACAAGCTCTTAAAGCCATAGGTGTGGCGGTAAAATCTCGACTGTATGATGAGCAAGGGGAGTTGATAAAAAACCGCATGGCCTACCACTTTGATATGACCGAAGCGGTTATCGAGGAACTGCAAGATATTGTGGCCGACAGTGGTTTATTTGATCCCACTTTTTATTACAACAATCCTTTCTACAACACTGAACTGGCAATGGAGGTCCAGCCGTTGATACCGGTAGAACAATCCCGAGCCACCTTCTGTGGTGTGCATGGACAAGCCCTGGTCACTGCTGGCAAACCAGCTGAAGGCAGGATTCAGTTCAATTTTGAGCGGGACGATAAAGTCAATATATTTGGCGCAAACTTCACTTACCTAACCACCACCAATGAACAAGGTCAAACTGAGTTATTGCTTGATGAGCACGGCTTGGCAACGCCCACCTGGCAAACCATCAACTCTTTACCTTCTGGCGTGAGTGATGCAGGTTCAGTCACCAATCAAATTGATCAAGCTGTTGGCGGCATTGGCTTTTTTGCAGTGACTGACACCCAACCAGATTTACTGACCATCGGTAATGAAGAAGTTACCAACAGCAATACCACATCATTTTCAGTGGTCGAAGCCAATGGCGACGAACAACAAGTTCGCACCATGGCCTTGAACAGTTATTGCCAAATTCCTGCACCACTGTAACTGATTTCAGCAATTAAAAACACTGACCTTAAGGCCTTTTTCAGTTAAGATACGTGGTTTTTCAAAGACTTTAAACAGCCATGAAAACCACGGCATTCCATTTAGTTACTCGCAAAGAAACACCACAAGACGCAGAAATCATTTCTCACCAACTGATGATCAGAACTGGCATGATCAGAAAACTTGGTGCCGGCCTTTATACTTGGGCACCTTTGGGATTACGCGTGTTACAAAAAGTTGAACAAATCATCCGCGATGAGATGAATGCCAGCGGTGCATTAGAAATGCTGATGCCAGCGGTACAACCAAAGGAACTGTGGCAGGAAACTGGACGAATTGAAGACTTTGGCGGCCAATTATTGGCCATCAAAGACCGTGCCGAACGTGATTACTTTTTTGGACCTACGCACGAAGAGGTCATCACTGATTTTGTGCGCAATGAAATCAACTCCTATAAACAGTTACCAATCAACTTCTATCAAATACAAACTAAATTCAGGGATGAAATCAGACCTCGGTTCGGCGTGATGCGGTCTCGTGAATTCATCATGAAAGACGCTTATTCGTTTCACCTTACACAAGAGTCGTTGGAACAAACCTACCAAACCATGCAACAGGCCTATACCAACATCATCAATCGGATTGGTTTGGACTTCAGGTGTGTATTGGCAGACTCTGGCGCGATTGGCGGCTCAGGTTCACAAGAGTTTCATGTCATTGCTGATTCAGGTGAAGACGCCATCATGTATTCAGACAGCGGCGATTATGCTGCCAATTTAGAAAAGTGTGAAGCGGTCAGCTTATTGCATGAACGCCAAGCACCCACTGCAGCACTAAACAAAGTTTCAACCCCTGGACAAAAAACCATTGAAGACCTGTGTAAGTTCTTAGCAATAGACAGCAGTCAAACCATCAAAACCTTATTGGTCGCAGGCACTGAAAAGCCAGTGGCACTGGTGGTCCGTGGTGACCACAGTTTAAACGAAGTCAAAGCCGCAAATTTGGCCGCAGTGGCCTCGCCGCTGCGAATGATAGATGACGAAGAAATCAAAGCCTTGACCGGCTGTGATGCCGGTTCAATTGGGGTTAAAGGGCTGGACACTACCATCATTGTTGATCGAACTGTAGCCAACATGAGTGATTTTGTTTGCGGTGGCAATGAAAATGACTTTCACTACACCGGTGTCAACTGGGAACGCGATGCCAACTTTGATGCCATTGAAGACCTGCGTGATGCCATGGTTGGTGATCCCAGTCCTGATGGTGTTGGTACTTTGCAAGTCGCTCGCGGTATCGAAGTGGGGCATATATTCCAGTTAGGCAATAAATATTCAAAAGCCATGAATGCGGTGGTGTTGAACGAACAAGGGAAATCAAAGGCCATGGAAATGGGTTGTTATGGCATGGGTGTGAGCCGCATGGTCGCAGCTGCGATTGAACAGCACCACGATGACAAAGGCATCATTTGGCCAGCCAATATAGCCCCTTTCAGTGTGGCTATTTTGCCCATGAATTACCAAAAATCTGAGCGGGTTAAACAAGCCGCCGATGAATTATATGCTAAATTACAAGCCCGTGGGATTGAAGTCATACTGGATGATCGCAAAGTCAGACCAGGCTTTATGATGTCTGATTTTGAATTGCTGGGGATTCCTCATCAGGTCATCATTGGTGACCGCTCACTGGATGAAAATCAAGTTGAATACCGCAACCGCACAGACATGGAATCGATGAAAATAAATCGTGATACAATCGAAACAGTGTTAGCGGAAAAAATCAAGGCATGAATAAAAAAGTCAGAAACTCTCTCAAGGATTCAGCCCTGTTTATAAAACATGCCATAAAAAGTCCTATGCAAGTGGCCTATTTAATGCCCTCTTCGCCTTGGCTGATTGAACAAATTGCCAAATCGGCTAACTTAGAAGATGCCAAGCACATCATGGAATTGGGACCAGGGACCGGCGGAACCACCAAAGGCATCTTGAAATACATGGCTGATGATGCACAGCTTATGAGCGTTGAAATCAACCAAAAATTCATAGATCACATGGAAAACACCATTGATGATGAACGGTTAACCATCAGCAACAAAGGAGCCCAAAATCTGGTTGAAATCATGGACCAGTACGGCTGGGACAACGCCGATGTGATTATTTCAGGCATCCCTTTCACCACCTTACCCAAGGGCATGGACACAGCCATCATGCAGTCCATCCATGATGCTTTGAAACCAGGTGGTATTTTTCTGGCCTATCAATTGCGTGACCATGTCAGTAATTTAGCTGAACCTTTATTTGGTCCATATTGCTACAAAAAGGTCGAGTATAAAAATATCCCACCCATGCGGATTTACACCTGGATTAAATAACCACCTTGGCTTGATTCTAACGGTGAAATTATCAGACAACTGTTGGCTTTTTACTGGAGCTAACTAATTGATTGGTTGATGGGTCAACGGTGTTGCCAATGAAACACCATATTCGACTTGTAGGTCGTATGCCGCTCGATTGATGGCAAATCTGGCTTGCATGATTCGATACACTGATTCAACGCGGTAATTAAGTCGCCAAAGTACTGCATGGTCACCTGGGTTAACTAACACCAACCGCGGTGTTTTTTCCACATCCAATTGCTTCTCTTGTTCACAGGCTTGCTGCCACACGGCCTGTACAAAGCTTTCTACATGCTCCGATGGCGTGACATAGCCAATCTTAAACTCCACAAAATCATTCCAATGATGGGTGTCGGTTTTATTTAATATTTCGATTGGTACGGCTCGCAACTTAGAGTTAGCCACTACAATACTGTGTTTTTGAATGAGGTGATGGAAAGTGGTTTCTGTTAATGACATGCGACGAATCACTGCCAAAATGTCCATCTCAGGTATGCGACAAACCACTCCCGGTGATATTTGCCCTTGATGCAACATAATCAAACCGCTGACTGCATCATGAGCCCAGGCTTCTTTGGTACCAAATAAGATCACCAGAATACCACCGATCACACCCGTGGCTTGTAACCAAGAAGTGACCTGCCATATATTGATCAACAACAGCAAAGACACCGCAATGGTGATCAACAAAATAATGATGTAACCCATCTCTGATTGATAGGTCCTGGTTTTGGTTTCATTGCCATCAATGGTGCGCTGTTTACCGTATTTGCGGATGGTCCAAGTGTGGGAAAATTGAGTGAACAAATAACCCAACAGTAACACCAAGCCAGTTTGCGAAAGTTGCTTCAAGAATTCGGTATGACCATTGTCATTGATCAAGTAATTCAATAACCAATCAATCACATAGATAGATATCAACAACACATTCATGATTCGCAACAACCGAGAACGCTTGGTGTTCAGTGCTTCAGTGCTTGAAGGCACGATGCGAGCAAATAAAAACCCAGCCACAAAAAACAAGCTGACGTTCAATACCACAGCAGTTTTACCAAACACCGAAAGCGCAGCAAAATAGGCTTGCAGCGAATCAATCATGATTGGGTAAAGCTGATGTCATGGCTGGCTAACTCATCAATGATGTGCTTGAACCAAGTGCTGTTTTGCCCAATCAGCTCAGGTGGTATCACACCTTGTGGTAAAGCAAATTTAAGCGCCAGTCTGACCCCTGCAGCGCAGGTATATCCTGTGGTTCGAGCCATAGAAGACACCTGGTTTTTATGGTCATAATGGTCAATTAATTGGTACGTTTGCTGCTGGGACTGACCCTTTTTGCTGCCACTGGCAGATATTTCCATCACAGTTAAATCAGGCTCATTGTCAGCAAACTGCCATTGCTCAAGTAATACTTTGGCGGTATTTTCTCGGTGTTCAGATTTGAAAAACCCACCATCAATCAATTGTTGAATCAAAGCTGCATGGCCGTTATAGCGCACAGTTTTCTCAGCCATGGTCGGAATGTCAACCGTTTGCAACAATGATCGCAGGCCATCGGTATTGAAAGCCTCCATGTGCCCAATGCCCTTAAAATACAACGATTCAACTTCGCTCATTGCTGGTAACACCAAATCTTTGCCGTGTCTGCGCATGCGTGCCGGTCGGGTGTATTCCTCAATCACGTCCAATGGTGCAAAAGGCGCTTTGTACTCAAAAGGCTTTAAACGCTCAACTGGGACGCCACCGACTTTACAAGCAAAGCTTTCTACCTGATCATACTGATCGACAAAATGTCCTGCGAATAAATTTGATAAGCCTGGCGCCAAACCGAAATCAACCAATGCAGTGACACCATTGGCCCGTGCCAATTCATTTAAGGCCAAAGCATCTTCAGCAAAAAAAGAAATGTCAACCACCTGTTTTTTTAACTCGATCAAAGCACGCAACCGATCAAAACCCAAAATACTCGGTAAAGCACCAACCACCACATCATAGGGTTCAACCAAGGTTGCTAAGGCCTGATCATCGCAGGCGTTGGCGGTAATCAATTGGCAGTACTGGCTCAGCTGATCCAAGTGACTGACATCTAAATCGGCCAAACAGACTTGGTGGTCAACACTTAAATTTTTAGCTATGGCCGAACCAATTCGCCCACCGCCCAATACCAGTATTTGTTTCATTGCACCCAACTCACAATAGAAAATAAGATTACCCACGCAAAAAGACCGGCGATCACGTCATCTATCATCACACCGAAACCACCTGCGACTTTTTTATCCAGCCATTTAATCGGAAAAGGCTTCAGTACATCAAAAAATCTGAACAAGCCAAAGCCCAGTAGCAACCAATGCCATTGTAGTGGCACCATGAACAAGGTAATCCACAAACCGACAAACTCATCCCAAACAATGCCACCATGGTCATGTACGCCTAAGTTTTTGCTGGCTTGATTACATAAATAAATACCCACAAAAAAAGCCACCACCACCAGCACTGCATACACAGCCCAGCTTAATTGCGCCAACATCAAGTAGGGTGGAATAGCAGCCAGCGTACCAAAAGTGCCCGGTGCAACGGGTGCCAAACCACTGCCAAAGCCAAAGGCCAAAAAGCCACTGGGGGTTTTGAGTGCCACTTGCTTGGTGGTCATTACAGGTATAGAATCAGTCATGGTTAAAGTGTTCAAATCCAGCGAAGTCAACGGCAATGGGTTGGTGTTGGTTGAGTACGGTAAGTCCCTTCCCAGAAATGATTTGTCCGATGATGTGGCAGTCATCAGGCAAGCGCTCCTCATCATCCATGCCAATGGTGAAACACAATTGGTAGTCATCACCTCCGGCCAATACATAGCGCTGCCACTCAGCAGCTTGTTTAACCACAGGATTTACTGGCACTTGGGTCAACTCTATGACCGCAGCCACTTCGCTGGCCTGACAAATATGGCCTAAATCTGCCAACAGACCATCTGATACATCAATCATTGCAGTGGCATATGATTTGACTTGATCAGCAATGTCAAAGCGTGGAGAGGGTTGGTGTAATTGTTTATTGCAAGCTTTGCTTTTACGTGGGTGGTGCAATGCAAATGCCGCTGAACCCAGTTCACCACTGACCACAATCAAATCATCCACTTGTGCGTGGTTGCGGGTAATGGCTCGAGACGTTTCGCCCATCGCTGTGACAGTGATTGACAGTGGCCCTTGGGTGGTGTCACCACCAACCAGTTGTACCTGATGTTCGCTCAACAAAGCAGCAAAGCCTTTGATGAATCCATTGATCCACTTTGTATCCAATTCTGGCAAAGTCAGATTCAACAAAACCCACTTAGGGCGGGCGCCCATGGCAGCCATATCACTTAAGTTTACCGCCAGTGATTTGTGTCCGATTGAAGCCGGTTTGTCTTTGGCTTTAAAGTGTACATTCGCCACCAATGTGTCGGTAGAAACCACCAGCTGTTTGTTGCAATCAGGCTGAAGAATGGCTGCATCATCACCTATTCCGAGCAGTGTACCCGAAGTTCTACTGCTGCATTTTTGTTGGATCAACTCAATCAGATCAAATTCTTTCATTGGGCTCTGCTTCAAATATAGGCACCCCAAATAGGGTGTTTAACTACAGGCCTAAGTGCTTGATACAACGGTTGCAGCAAGTGTTGACCTGTCAGTCCTTGCTTGGCAACTTGGGTGCTGCAGCGCTGGTTTCAATTTTACGGGTATCAGCTGCCACTTGGGTCAACACTCCATTGACAAAAATATGCCCACCCTCGCCACCAAATTCAGTGGCCATTAGGATGGCTTCATTAATCACCACTTTAAAGGGCGTTTCTGGGTGCTTCAACAACTCATAAGTGGCCATGGTTAGTACCGCATATTCAACCGCCCCTAAGGATGTTTTATCTCGACCTAAATGTGGGTCAATGACGGCTTCAATTTCGGCCTTATTGGTTTCAATGTAGCGCAAGGCCGATTTGAAAAACTCAGTGTCCACCTTATTGAAATCTTGTTCTTCCAAAAACTGCTCTATCACCACCCGTGCAGTCATGTCGTTGTAATGCATCTGATACAAAGCTTGAACCAAGCGTTTTCTGGCTCGGTGTTTGCGTGCCAGTGGCTCAGGAATTTTTTTGTGTTTTTTATGTGTTGTCATGCGCTGGTTATCCGTAAACTGGGAACTGTTGACACAATTGCGTGACTTTGCCACGTACCTGCTCAACGACTTCATCATTTTCCATGTCATCTAGGATATCACACATCCAATGCGTCATGGCAGTGAATTCCTCAACCCCAAAGCCCCGGGTGGTACCTGCTGGCGTACCCAAACGCAGCCCACTGGTTACAAATGGTGATTTAGGGTCATTGGGCACTGAGTTTTTATTGACTGTGATGTGGGCTTCACCCAATCGAGCTTCTGCATCTTTGCCGGTGATGTCTTTATCAATCAAATCCAATAGAAACAAATGATTTTCAGTACCACCTGAAACCACATTAAAACCGCGATCAATGAATACTTTCGCCATTGCTTGTGCATTTTCAAGAACTTGTTGCTGATATACCTTGAATTCAGGTTTTAAAGCTTCTTTAAAAGCCACGGCTTTGGCCGCAATCACATGCATCAAAGGACCACCTTGAATTCCTGGAAACACCAATGAGTTCAACTTCTTTTCTATTTCAGGGTTGGCTTTGGCAAGAATAATACCACCTCTTGGGCCACGCAGGGTTTTGTGGGTGGTGGAAGTGGTGACATCAGCAATGTTAACCGGTGAAGGGTAAACACCTGCAGCAACTAAACCAGCTACATGCGCCATATCCACCATAAAGTAAGCACCAATTTCATCGGCGATGTCACGAAATTTTTGCCAGTCTATGCGTTTTGAATAGGCTGAAAAGCCACCAATAATCATTTTGGGTCTATGCTCAAGTGCCAATTCACGCACTTGCGCAAAATCAATGTTGCCTGTTTCTTCATCAATACCGTACTGGATGGCGTTGAATAATTTACCTGAAATATTGACCTTGGCACCATGGGTTAAATGACCACCGTGAGCCAGTGACATACCTAAAATGGTGTCACCAGGTTGTAACAAAGCCAAATACACTGCTTGGTTGGCTTGTGAGCCTGAATGTGGTTGTACGTTGGCATAATCAGCAGCAAACAGCTGTTTGACACGGTTGATTGCCAATTGCTCCGCCACATCCACATACTCACAACCACCATAATAACGTTTACCAGGATAACCTTCGGCGTATTTATTGGTCAATTGCGAACCTTGGGCCTCCATGACAGCAGGCGAAGTGTAGTTTTCTGATGCAATCAATTCAATGTGATCTTCTTGGCGTTGATTTTCTGCAGTAATGGCTGCAAACAGCTCAGGATCTGCTTGCGCAATATTTATGGATTTATCAAACATAGTCGGTGCTCAGATAAGGTTGTAAAAAGCCGATATTCTACCTTAGGAGGCAGTTATAAAGCCCATGAAGTGATGAAAATAATCAATAAAATGTCAAAATGCAGGCCAATCCACTTATCCAGCCATATTGAACACCGTTGTCTGTTGTTGCAATTGGGTTGAACTACACTTTAGGTTCACCCAAAAATCAGCTAATTCACTGCTTTGAACAGCAACCACTGAGCTCAAAACGGTTTGGCAATCACCAAGTAAATCACCACCAATAACATCAAGGCTGGGACTTCATTGAACACCCTGAACCAAACATGACTGTGATGTTCTTCACCGACTTTGAAGTTATGGTGTATCTTGATGCACCAAAAATGATAGGCAATCAAACCACCAACCAGCACCATCTTTACCACAAACCAGCCCTGTTGAATGTAACTCAACCAATGACTTTCGGCCAATGCATAAACCAACAATACAGCTGAAATAACTGTGCCCCATAAAGTGAATTGCATCATCTTAATTAACCGGTGTTCCATGCCCAACAGCAGGCTCAGTTCAGTTGCGTCACTTCTACTTGCATGGTTAACATACAAACGCGGTAAATAAAACAAACAGGCAAACCAACTGACCACAAAAAAAATGTGAAATGTCTTTATCCACAACATATTAAAGATTCCTTAAGCACCATTATGAGCAGTGTTATAATGCACTTTTTATGAATAAACAACTCATTTTGTGACCATCAAGATACCAAAATACGAAATCAAACAACAACAGCAGCAACAATCCTATGTCCGCAAACACTGGGTGATCTTCGGTTTAATGGCACTGGCTGTAGCTACTTTTTTACTGGGTCGTTTCAGTCAGATTGACATACTCAATGCATTCAAAGGCCAAAAGGAAACATGGAGCGAAGTCAATGAACAGCTGTCAACAGAAGTAGAAGCAAACCGCAAAACCATTCAGAACCTGCAGTTAACCCAGAAAATCAATCAACAAGCCTTGGATGAGCTACAATTGAACTTGGCTGAATCCTTAAACGAAAACGCCACTTTGCAAGCAGAGTTGGCATTCTATGAAAACCTGCTTGGTAACAAAGACCGGATTCGTCAGCTCAAAGTGTTTGAGTTGAGCGCGCTACCAGTCGATGATTTGATTGAAATTAAACTGGTGCTGGCGCAAAAGTTAGAGAAAGCGCAAGTCATCAAGGGTAAAATTGCTTTGCACCTAAAGGGCATCCAACAGGACAAAGGTGTTGAATTGGATTTGATTGAACAATTTAAGCTGAATAATGTCTATGAATTCAAATATTTCCAAGTTATAAACTATATAATCAAATTACCTGAAGGTTTTAATCCCACCGCACTGTCAGTTGAACTGCAAGGCAGTGGTAGAAACTCGAAAGTAATTACTGAAAGCTTTTTGTGGTCGGATGTATTTGACCCACAAGAACCTGCATCAAATGCAGCATTATCTAACAGCCAACCAAGGTAAATGACAGCATAATGTTTAACTCTAAAACCAAAAAACCAAAAGGTAAAAAAATGGCACACAACGATCAATCCCAGGGTTTGAATACCCTGATTGGGAATAACACAGAAATCAAAGGCGACATCAAGTTTTCTGGCATCATGAACTTAGATGGCCGCGTAGAAGGTTCTATCGAGGCAGCCAGTGACCAAGACACTTTACTGATCACCGAAACTGGCAGCATCAAAGGCACGGTGAAAGCCGGCAATTTGATAATCAATGGTAAAGTTGAGGGCGATATCACTGCCACAGGTAAAATTGAAGTGGCGTCACAAGCCAGAATTGAAGGCAATATTTACTATGTGAATATTGAGATGGAAATGGGCTCACAAGTTAATGGGCAAATGATTTATCAAGGTGGTGAAGTTACACCTATGATAGGGAAAAAGTCTGAACAAGATGGTTGAAAATCAAGTACAGTTGTCAGCTTCCGCAGCCAATAAAATCAATCAATTGGTGCTAGAAGAAATGAACCCTGATTTGAAATTCAGGGTATACATTATCGGTGGTGGATGCTCCGGTTTTCAGTACGGCTTTGCTTTTGAAGAACAGCAAACTGAAGGCGATATGATTATGGAGGCACACGGTGTGCAAATGATGGTCGACCCCATGAGTTTTCCTTATTTAATCGGTTCGGTGGTTGATTACTTAGAAGATTTACAGGGCTCACGTTTTGTGGTCAGTAATCCTAATGCCAAATCCACTTGTGGTTGTGGCAGCTCATTTGCAATATGAACGCGGATAAAATTCACTTCATTCGCACTGAATTAGATCGTTGTGCCAATATGCGTGAACAAAAACAACGCATCAAGCAACTCAAGAAATTCAAGACCTGTCATTATGTACCGGTGTACCGCGGCAACCACATTTATCCCGACTCGGATGATGAATTTTATATATCTAAAACGCCCTTGGGTGCAGCAGACCGCCAGAGTTTTTTGGGTATCTTGAATGATGAGTTGTGGTTCAGCTGCGGCCTCAGCCAAAAAGAAGCTGTGGCGCTTGAGTCACAGTTGAATTGTCAATTTGAGTCCATTCGTCAGTACGCCATGGTTTTGGCAGATGATTTGGCTCACATAGCGCTGTATTCAAGAGGCTTGGATTTATGGCAGCGTTCTAAAAAGTTTTGTTCGCGGTGCGGCACTCCAAACCAACTGGAAAGCTCTGGTCATAAAATGGTGTGTGAAAACGGTCACGACCAATTTCCTCACATTGAACCAGCAGTTATCGTGTTGATTACCAAAGGCGACCAATGCTTACTGGGGCGCAAACACACTTGGCCACCCAATGTCTATTCTACTTTGGCTGGTTTTGTTGAAGCGGGAGAGTCCATCGAAGATGCAGTACACCGTGAGATTTATGAAGAGTCCAACGTCAGAATCAAAAATGTCACCTATTTTGGCTCTCAACCCTGGCCATTTCCTTCCTCTTTGATGTTGGCCTTCAAAGCCGAAGCGGTTTCCGATGACATCCGATTGGATGATGAAATGGAAGACGTGCGCTGGTTCAGCAAAGAAGAGTTGTTAAAGTGGTCTAAAGACGGCTCAATCATTCTGTCACCCAGGTTCACTGTGGCTAACAGCTTAATCAGTCATTTTTTGGGCCAAAGAATATGAACATCATCACACTCAAGTACACCATTGCCTGAATTACCTGAAGTTGAAACCACACTCAGGGGCATCACACCTTGGGTTCTGAACCAGGAAATTGTGGCCATCAATGTTTACAACCATGCCATGCGTTGGCCAATTCCTACCGAAGTCAATGACTTGGTAGGCTTGCGCATTGAACAGACTTACCGCCGCGCCAAATACCTGATTTTACGCTTATCCAACCAACAACACTTACTGCTGCACTTAGGCATGTCAGGTGTGATTCGAGTTGTAGAGGCTGACACCGAATTATTCAAGCATGATCACTTTGAAATGGTTTTACACAATGGTCGAGCGTTGCGACTTAATGACCCTCGGCGCTTTGGTTGTGTATTGATGGCTGGACATAAACCTGAAGAACACGCACTTCTCAGTCAACTTGGACCAGAACCTCTGACCGATGAATTTGATGGTGGTTGGCTGAAAAACCATGCCAAAAATAAACAGTTGGCAGTGAAAAACTTCATCATGAATAACCACGTAGTGGTAGGCGTTGGCAATATTTATGCAGCTGAAGCTTTGTTCCTGTCTGGTATTCACCCCAGCCGTGCAGCACATAACATTGCCTTAAAACGCTACCAGTTACTGGCCAACAACATCAAACAAGTATTGAGTCAAGCCATCATGGCAGGTGGCACCACCTTAAATGATTTTAAAAACACCGACGGTAAACCAGGTTATTTCAAGCAACATTTATACGTCTATGGTCGACAAGGTATGCCGTGCTTTAAATGTGGCAGCACCATAGCGAACAAAGTAATTGGTCAACGTGCCAGTTGTTACTGCCCTCAGTGCCAAACCTGATTGAACGTTTGGCACTGAAATAGTTAACTGCACAACAGTTTTTTTAAGATCAAAATCTGGCTTTTATGCCCGCTGCAAAAGCACTGCCTGGACGGGCATAACCGTACACTTCCTCATACGATTCATCGAATAAGTTTTGCGCTTTGGCATACAGTTGAAATGTAGGGTTCAATTGCCAACTGAAGGTCAGGTCTACTGTGGTATAAGCATCTAAATCAACCTGTGATGACACATAGGTGGTGGGGTCAAAAAACACATCAAGCTGCTCATCTTGGTAGTTCACTTGGGCATATAGGGTGGCACGATTGGCAGCAAAACGATAGTCCATGCTTAAGAATGCCATATTCTCTGGTCGGCGAACTTCTGCCACTTGCTTGCCACTGGCATCAACTTCAGTGGCATCGGTGTAGGTGTAGTTAAATTTAATGCCAACTTGTTGATGTAATTGAGCCGCCCAATTAAGCTCAAAACCTTGTCTTTGACTTTTGCCTTGCTGGTTGGCAGCTGTGAATAATCCTGAGTCCACATCGAACACAAAGCCGTTGATTTCATGGTCTAAGTCTTGATCAAAATACACCAGTTCCAGCCGATTCAGGGCCCAAACTTTCTCAACCGCCAGTTCAAAAGCATCAGATTCTTCAGGGGCTAAATTTGGATTGCCAATGAAATTTGCAGGGTAATAACCAAACCTTTCAATGAATGATGGTGCTTTGCTGCCGGTCCCCATTGAACCTCGGACCCGCCACCCATCAGTCAATTTATAAGAAGCCGCCAACTTGTAATTACTGACGTCTTCAAAGCGGTTAAAATCATCTTTTCTGGCCGACAAATTCCAATTAAACTGTTCATTAAGTTGGTGCTGGTACTCAACAGCAAGCCCAGTCACTGCATAATCTTGTCGTTGGTTTGGATCACCAAAAGGCGATGCTACACCGCGCTGCACAAAATCAACCTGGCGGTGATCTAACAAAGCCGACAGTCGGTGTTGATCTGTTGTACCGAGAAGCAGTGTGTTGTTGAGTTTAATTTCATCGGTTTTTGCACCTGTTGAACTGGTTTCTCCCAAACCATGAGTAAAATTTATCGCATCAACGTCTGACCATTGATAGCTCAAATCACTTTGCCACCGACTGTCTGGCCTGAATTGGGCCATTACCTGAACTGTGGTTTGTTGTCTCTCAGTCCATAAATCGGCATCAATTGGCAAACCAGTAAGTATAAAATCAGTGGCATCGTATTCATTCATTGCATCGGCATGATTGGCCCTGAACTGAAAATTAACCACTTCAGAGGCGTCAACTGCAAAACTCACATGGCTGTCAAATTTTTCAAAACCATCGGCTTCTGAACCTTGTCGCGAAATATTACTGCCAGCTGTATCTAAAAGATTTATGCCAGCATCCATGCGCCAGTTGTCAGCTACCAAACCACCATCAACCGCCACCCGCTTGCTGTTAAAAGAACCTAACTCTACATCAAAACCCCAGTTATTATGCGCCGATTGTTTGGTGATGATGTTAATCACTGCACTCATGGCATCGGTGCCCCAGATGGCACTTTGTGGGCCACGAATAATTTCAATTCGTTCGATGTTATCTAACAAGGCATAATTAACTAAAAACTCATCACTGGCTGTTGGGTCATTGACCCGCACACCATCCAACAACACCATCACATGATTGGCTTCTGAACCACGCACTCGTATTTGCGTCTGAGTTCCGGGCCCACCAGATTGATTGATGGCAAAACCAGGCACTTGGCGCAGTATGTCAGATAAATAGCTGGCCTGTGAATTGGCAATCTCTGCTGCAGTAATGAGTGTAACTGAGCCACCATATTGATCGATTTCAATTGGCGCCAGACCTGCTGTTACAATAAGTTTGCTTAAGTCTTTGGCTACAGTTTGGTGTGGTTGATGATTTAAAGTTTGCGCTTGTAGCGACGCTGACAGCGTCAACAAACAAGCCACAGAAATGTGGTGTTTAAAGGTCATGATTGCTCCTGTTCCGCCCGAACACAGTAAAAATTAATAGTACAAACTGGTCGGTCTCCGGACTCAAAAGTCAGTTTCACAGGGGTGAAACCACAACCCATCGCCTTCCCATGTTATTACACAGTGACATCATGATGAGTGTAAACTTTTTTACCGTTGCGGGGGCAGTGTTGGGATTCAATCGTAAATTGGCACCAACTTCCCATTTAACCTATTTGCTTTGAACAACCCAAAGCGCACAGGAACCTGTTTGAAAGTCCGTGTATGGTATGAAGAGCGAAGACTGCTGTCAACCACTTATCCAGAAATCGACAGGCTGCGCATTGCTGCACCAATATACCATCAGATAAATTTATTAGGACTACTGACCTTGCTCTGTTTAAAGAGCAAATAGCTTAAGATCAGTGGGCTATGCTGTCATTAACTTGATTGAGCCCACTGTGATTGTTACTTCAGATTGCATCCTGGTCAGTTTCACCGGTTCTGATGCGGATAACTTTTTCTAAATCATGAATAAAAATTTTACCGTCTCCAACTTTGTTGTTTCCGGCAGTTTCAATGATGGTCTCAACAATCGCTTCCACTTGGTCATTGACGGTAGCGATTTCCAGCTTCAGTTTGGGTAAAAAATCAACCACATATTCAGCACCTCGGTACAGCTCTGTGTGGCCTTTTTGTCGACCAAAGCCTTTAACCTCAGTAACAGTAATGCCACGAACACCAACGGCTTCTAAAGCATCTCGGACGTCATCTAATTTAAACGGTTTAATGATGGCTGTGATCATTTTCATGGGCTATCTACCAAGGTAATTGTTCGCCTTCAGCATGCCAGAAACTGCCGCTGTTGGAAAGGTTTAATTCATCAATTCTGGCCAATAAACCTTGTGCTGCATGGGCTGCATCAACATGGCCCTGGCCACTGGTCATATCGGTTTTCACATAACCTGGGTGCAACAAGCCAACGGCAATACCTTTGGGCTTCAAATCAACAGCCAAACTGGTGCCAGCCATATTAACTGCTGCTTTACTCATGCGATAACCATAGTGTCCACCTGAATCATTGTCAGCAATTGAACCCATGCGGCTGGTTACAATAGCCACTTTGGCCGCAGGCTTTAAATGACCCAGCAAAGCCTCTGTAACCATCAAAGGTGCCATCGCATTGACTTGAAATTGTTGCATTACAGTTGAATAATCTATCTCGCCCAAAGTATTCGAGTTCAAAATACCAGCGTTGTTAATCACCACATCAAAATGCTGATTACCAAGTTTTTGCACCAGTTGTTGCACCGACTTCTGATCAGCCACATCACACTGATCTATAACCTGTACACCCAAAGCATCTAATTCAGCATTGCTGCTGCGACACACAGCTGTAACTTGTTGACCTTGGGCTTGCAACTGGCGACACATTTCTAAACCAATCCCGCGGTTGGCACCTGTGATCAGCACAGTTTTGGGTTGTTGCTGTTTTGTTTGTTGCATGAATAACTCCTTTGACTTTCTATTAATACGCTTAACATGGTCATCAATTCATCTATTTCAATACTTAACTTAGCTTCAAGTTGGGGCCTTTTGAAGCCTAAAATTTATAGCCTCTACTTAAAAAAAGTACATTGCTATCTGTTTGGCTGCATTGAATACCAGCAATGTTCAGATTAAATGCATTGAGCCAACAAAAAAGCCGCCCATTGGTTTGCCTGTATACATAAAATTAATAATTCAGCCAACTTATAACTTTATCCGCTGATTAGTTGCTAAGTAATTCAGCCATCGGATACAATACACGTCCTTTCTGAGCATAACTATTTCACCGAATATGACTAAATTTGTTTTTGTCACAGGTGGTGTGGTTTCCTCTCTTGGAAAGGGCATAGCGGCAGCCTCCTTGGCCTCGCTCCTTGAAGCACGTGGACTGCGTGTAACCATGATGAAATTAGACCCCTACATCAATGTCGACCCCGGCACCATGAGTCCTTTCCAGCACGGTGAAGTTTTTGTCACCGAAGACGGTGCTGAAACCGATCTAGACTTGGGGCATTATGAACGTTTTGTGCGGACCAAAATGTCCCGCGATAACAACTACACCACAGGCCAAATCTATGAGAATGTTATTCGCAAAGAACGCCGTGGCGATTATCTGGGCGGCACCGTCCAAGTGATTCCGCACATCACTGATGAAATTAAATCAAAAATCAGAAAAGCCGCAGATGGCTTTGATGTGATCATGGTTGAAATTGGCGGCACTGTTGGCGACATTGAATCATTGCCATTCATGGAAGCTATTCGCCAAATGGGTGTTGAGGAAGGCCGCTCTAACGCCCTGTTTGTGCATTTGACCTTGGTCCCCTACATCAGTGCAGCCGGCGAATTAAAAACCAAACCAACCCAACATTCGGTCAAAGAATTGCGTTCTATTGGCATTCAACCTGACATTTTATTGTGTCGTGCTGAACACCCGATACCACAAGAAGAATTACAGAAAATTGCGCTGTTCACCAATGTAGAAGCCCGCGCGGTGATTCCAGTTTTGGATTGTAGCAACATCTACCAGATTCCCGAAGAACTCAGCAAAGAAGGCTTTGATGAATTGGTGGTTGAACGCTTTGGTCTGGATTGTGGGCCAACAGACTTATCAGAATGGCAACGCGTGGTTGCCGCCGAAGCCAACGCCGAACAGCAAGTCACTATAGGTATGGTGGGTAAATACTTGGACCATTCAGATGCCTATAAATCATTGAATGAGGCATTGCGACATGCAGGTATTCCAAACCAAACCCAAGTCAACATCAAGCACATCGATCCTGAAGGGTTGAGCGACTTAAAAGACAATTCGGTGTTTGCTGATGTGGATGCAATTTTAGTTCCTGGCGGCTTTGGCAGTCGTGGTTTTGAAGGTAAAATCTTGGCCGTCAGCCATGCCCGCGAGAACAACATCCCTTATTTAGGTATTTGTTACGGCATGCATGCAGCAGTGATAGATTTTGCCCGCAATGTATGTAACTTAACCGATGCCAATACCACTGAGAACAACCAACACACAGCCCACCCTGTGATTGGGTTGATTACTGAATGGATGGACCGCAAAGGCCAAAAAGAAATCCGCTCATCACAGTCAGATTTAGGCGGCACCATGCGTTTGGGTGCACAAAATTCGGTGTTGAAACAGGGCTCACTGGCACGACAGGTCTATGGTCAAGAGGTTATATCCGAACGCCACCGCCACCGTTATGAGTTCAATAACAACTATGCCGAGACATTAAGCCAGGCTGGTTTGGTTTTTTCTGGCCATTCAGAAGACTCACAACTGGTAGAAATTGTAGAATTGCCCAATCACCCATGGTTTTTGGCTTGTCAGTTTCACCCTGAGTTCAATTCAACACCCAGGGATGGACACCCATTGTTTGCGCATTACATTGCTGCCGCCTTAACCCATAAAAATAACTCAAAGGCCGCCTAACCCATCATGAAACTTGAGAGTAAAATACCATGAAATTATGTCACTTTGAAGCCGGTTTAGACCAACCCTTTTTCCTTATTGCGGGTCCTTGTGTGATTGAATCCTTACAGCTGGCCATTGATACAGCAGGCCACCTCAAGGAAGTCACTGACCGCCTAGGTATCCCATTTATTTTCAAGTCATCATTCGACAAAGCCAACCGCACATCGCTGACTTCATTCCGTGGATTAGGCATAGAAACTGGTTTGAATATTTTATCTGAAGTGCAAAAGCAATTGGGTGTGCCAGTGATTACCGATGTCCATGACGACTCACCAATTGAAGAAGTTGCAGACGTGGTTGATGTGTTACAAACACCGGCCTTTTTGGCCCGCCAAACCAATTTTATCCTGCGGGTGTGCAATGCCGGCAAACCTGTGAATATCAAAAAAGGCCAGTTCATGGCACCTTGGGACATGAAAAACGTGGTTGAAAAAGCCCAATCTACTGGCAACCAACAAATCATGGTCTGTGAACGTGGCGCCAGCTTTGGTTACAACAATTTGGTTTCTGACATGCGTTCTTTGGCAGTGATGCGCGAAACCGGTTGTCCCGTGGTATTCGATGCCACCCATTCGGTACAATTACCTGGTGGACAAGGTGGCACCTCTGGCGGCCAACGTGAACATGTGCCGGTATTGGCCAGAGCAGCTACAGCAGTGGGCATATCAGGCTTATTTATGGAAACCCATCCAGACCCTGCAAACGCCAAAAGCGATGGCCCCAATGCCGTTAAATTAGACCAAATGGCAGGGCTGTTGGAAACCCTTAAAACCATTGACCAAACCATTAAATCTAAACCATTACAGGAAGCAACCGATGAGTGGAATTAAACACATCCATGCCAGAGAAGTTCTGGATTCACGCGGCAACCCAACTTTAGAGGCCGAAGTCACTTTAGCATCAGGCGCGTTTGGCCGGGCTATCGTACCATCGGGCGCTTCAACAGGCGCCCGCGAAGCCATTGAACTTCGTGATGGCGACAAAACCCGTTATTTAGGCAAAGGTGTCAAAAAAGCAGTACACAATGTCAACACCACACTGGCCGAGGCATTACAAGGTTTTGATGCCTATGACCAAGCTGGTCTAGACCAAAAAATGTTGACTTTAGACGGCACTGATAACAAAGGTAAATTGGGCGCCAACGCCCTGTTAGGTATTTCATTGGCCAATGCCCATGCGGTGGCCAACGACAAACGCATGCCTTTGTACCAAAGTATTGCAACGGTTGATCAATTCGTGTTACCCGTACCGATGATGAACATCATCAATGGCGGCGCACATGCTGATAATAATGTCGATGTACAAGAATTCATGGTATTGCCCACAGGTTTCAGCTCTTTTTCTGAAGCCTTGCGCTGTGGCACGGAAATATTTCACGCCTTGGCTAAAGTTTTAAAAGCCAAAGGCTTATCTACCGCTGTCGGTGATGAAGGTGGCTTTGCACCCAACCTGCGTTCCAATGTCGAAGCTGTAGACACCATTTTAGAAGCCGTACACCATGCCGGTTACCAAATTGGCAAAGAAGTCTATTTAGGTTTAGATGTGGCCAGTTCGGAGTTTCATAAAGACGGTTTGTATCACCTCACAGGCGAAAACAAACAACTGACTTCAGAACAGTTCACTGACTTTTTGTCCTCTTGGGTTGATCAATACCCAATCATCAGCATCGAAGATGGCTTAGATGAAGCCGATTGGTCTGGCTGGAAGCATTTGACCGAAAAACTGGGCCACAAAGTTCAGCTGGTCGGCGATGACCTGTTTGTAACCAACACCAAGATCTTTAAAGAAGGTATCGATAAAGACATCGCCAATTCAATCTTGATTAAATTCAACCAAATTGGCACTTTAACAGAAACCTTGGACGCCATAGACTTGGCTTACCGTTCAGGCTACACCGCGGTGATTTCACACCGTTCGGGTGAAACTGAGGACCACACCATTGCCGATTTGGCGGTGGCCACTTCGGCTACGCAAATCAAAACTGGCTCTTTGTGTCGCTCAGACCGGATTGCTAAATACAACCAATTACTGCGCATCGAAGAACAATTGGGTGCAAAAGCACAGTATGCCGGCGCTGCTGCCTTTGATCTATTAAATATTTTATAAGCATGTTGAGCTGCTGCAGTGAGTCCAAATGATTCATAAAGATTTAAATCAAAAAGTCGTCATTGCAATGCGTGAATCGGTGATGTTTGCTGGTATGAGTGATGATCAGTTCAGCCAGGTGTTACAGTTCTCAGACTTGCTGCATAAACAAGCCGATCAAATATTGTTTCAACAAGACATGGACTTATCGCATATATATTTTGTTTATGATGGTGCGATTAAACTGGGTCGCAGCACCATCAAAGGTGATGAGAAAATCATTGAAGTGGTATTTCCAGGAAACACTTTTGCTGAAGGAGTATTGTTCGCCGGCAAACCCAAATACCCAGTCACGGCCACGGCATTGAAACCTTCTGTGGTAGTAAGTATCCATGCTCAATCCTTTTTGAAACTACTCAAAAGTTCTGCCGACTTGTGCATCAATATGCTTGGCCACTTATCTGTCAGGTTACATTGGATGGTCAAAGAACTGGATAAACAGACCTTACACAATGCGGCTTTCAGGGTCGTCGATTATTTCCTTACCCAAGCCAGAGACGCAGTAAAAGATGAATATACACTCAAGCTTACAGTGACCAAACGCGACATTGCATCCCGACTTTCAATCAAACCAGAAACCTTTTCTCGGGCATTGAAATCGCTAGAAAATAAGGGTTTGATTGAAATTGAAGAAAAAAAAATCATCCTGAAAAACCTCCCTCAACTGCGTTCATTGCTCAACTCCGAAGCTTTATAAACTAAAAAAGCGCTGCCCCCGGAGGAAAGGACAGCGCTTTTTGCTTAACTGTTTATAGCTTCAGACTTGAATCAATAAACATCTTCCACAGTGTTGTGAATATTGAATTTACCAGTTGGGGTAATGATGCGCTCATCTTTGATCACATGTTTCAACTTACGGGTTTTGTCATCAACAATCACAATCGCTGATCTTTGCTCTTTACCGTTCCAAACTGAGAACCAAACTTCATCACCCTGCATGTTGTATTCAGGCTGTACCACACGTTTGGCACCTTCACCTAAATCAGCCCATTCTGCAATTGGCAACACTTCAAAACCAGCATCTAGATCATCAATGTTATACACCGCGATACTTTGTGAGATGGCCTCACTTGGATTAAGCGGCGAGTCAACCCACAGGTTTTTAGACTTAGGATGTGACTTAACAAACAATGAACCACCACCTTGACCATGTAAAGTCCTGACCACTGTCCAAGCATGCTCTTTGTGGTTCACCGGATCAGTGGCGATGAAAGTGATGTTGTCATTACCCAGTGAACTGGTGATCCAAACAGGTCCAAACTCAGGATCAATGATGTTGGCGCCTCGACCAGGGTGCGGAATTTTTTCAGCATCAATCAAAGCAGTCAATTTACGCTCTTTTGAATCAACCACCGCAATTTTATCTGATTGATTGGCCGCAGTCAGGAAATAGCGTTTGGTGCTGTCCCAACCGCCATCATGTAAAAAGCGGGCCGCATCAATACTGGTAATGGTCAGACTTTCAATGTCTGAATAATCAACCAATAAAATCTTACCAGTCTCTTTAACATTCACAATGAACTCAGGATGTAAATGCGAAGCCACAATCGCTGCAACCCTCGGTTCAGGATGGTATTCTTGGGTATCAACAGTCATGCCACGAGTCGAAACAATGCGTTTTGGCTCTAAAGTATCACCTTCCATAATAGCGAATTGTGGTGGCCAATAAGCACCGGCTATGGCGTACTTGTCTTCGTAGCCTTTGTATTTAGAAGTCTCAACTGAACGCGCTTCCAAACCCACTTTAATGGTGGCAACTATTTCAGGAGGGTTCATGAACATATCAATCATATCAATTTTCGCGTCTCTACCAATGGTGTAAGCATAGCGCCCAGAAGCAGATGGTCGAGTGATGTGTACTGCATAACCAGTTTTCAAAATGGTCACGATTTCCTTGGTGTCACCATCAATCAATGCCATTTCACCTGAATCTCGCAGCGTGACCGAAAAGAAGTTTTCGATGTTTCTGTTGTGTTGTTTGGTCTTAGGTCGATCCTCTGGTTTAACGTGAACTTTCCATGAAGCCAACATTTCTTTCATGCCCCACTCTGGTGGTGCTGGTGGCTCATGTTGTAAGAACCGTGCCAAACGATCAATTTCCTCGGCAGTAAAATCGCCAGAAGTACCCCAATTAGGCATGCCCGCAGGTGAACCATAGGTAATCAAAGCTTTTAAATAATCAGTGCCTTTTTCACGAGTGATGTCAGTGGTCAATGGTTTGCCAGTGGCACCTTTGCGCAATACACCATGACAACCAGCACATCGCTCAAAGTAAATCTTGGTGGCAAAGGCAAATTCATCTTTACTCATGGCAGGGCCATCTGAGTCAATCATTTGTACTGTATCTTCAGGATTGATACCTGAAGGCGCACCTTGGTAACCAACTTCAGCTGCTGATGCGACTGGATGATCTGCCGCCGCGCCAGTAGGCACTTCAGCCGCATTATTACGTGCTGCCGAAACTTCGGCTGTTGAGACCTGATAGCCTTCATTGCCCCAACTGTTCATCACATAAGTTACCACATTGGCCACTTCTTCATCTTTCAAGTAAGCCATGTTCGGCATCACTGCATTGTAAGTCACACCATTAACAACGATTTCACCAGATAAACCACCAATCACAGTATTGATGGCTCGGTGTTTGTCGGCCAACAAATAATCAGAACCTGCCAAAGGAGGAAAAGCGCCCGCTAGACCTTGACCATTGGCTTGGTGGCAGGCTGTACAGTGTGTTTGGTAAACTTTTTCACCAGCCTGAATTTGGCTGGCCAAATCAGTGGTTCCAGCCTTCATTTCGGCTTTGTGTTCAGCCAACGGATCTACAGCTGCCGGTTGTTCGGCTGCACAGGCTCCAATGCCGATAAACATCCCAGCTATAATACCTGCATTCAACAGGCTGCGCTTTAAGGTTCTCATGATTAACTCCTACTGCTTCAATAAAATAATACGGCGTTTATGTAACACATACTGTGCCTCAGCAGACCCCGCAGAAAAATTCTTAGGATTAAGTTTATGATTAATTTCTTTAGCTGTAATTGATATAAGTCAATTGCAGGCAAATTTAATTAATATGTTTAAATACCATCACCAGAAGTCCCTTTTAATACCACTCAACTTAAATGGCATTATGCCAGGTGCTCATACAGCTATAAAAAGGCTATGAACTAGCCGTATCAATCAATAACAACCATGCAAGGAAATACCGTCCAATCAGGATGCCACTCAGCACCAATGCCGCAGAAAGGCTTTACCACTCAATGGCATAAGACAAATTAAGGTGTCTAGATGCTTGGGTCATGGCTTCTATAATTGTATCTTCGGCATCGAAATTCCTGACTTGTTGCCACAACCAATATTTTTTATCGGTTAGGTTGTACAAACCCAAGCGCAATTGACTGTTTTGACTTACTTGGTAACCCAGGGTCAAGTCATAAGTGGCGTATCCTGGGGTTTCGAATAAATCATCGGCTTCATCCACTCGATTCTGAGCACGACTGAAAACACCATACAAACCAGCTTGCCAAACTAGATTATTCGACTGCCACTGCAGGTTAACTGTGGCTTTGGGTGGAGAAATATGATTCAGCGGCTGATTGCTGTGATTGTTTTCCCCACGCGTGTAAGCCAACTGCCAACCAGCCGTCCATTGTGTATTGATTTGCCACTGGTGATCCAGTTCCGCACCATAAATGGTGGCATCATCTATGTTTCTGGATTGAAACACCAACGCCTGAGTATCAGGGTCTAAGCCTATTAAGTCGCGACTGACTATCAAATCTTTATAATCATTATGAAACACGTTCAAATTGATTTTATGCGCACCTGCAGCGTAACGAAAACCCAATTCAAAACCATCTGAAGTTTCAGATTTTAATGCAGGATTAGGAATCGCCTGATAATTAAACAATGCAAGCCTAAAGCCAATATTAACATCATCATAAGGCGGCGCTCTGAAGCCACGGACGTACTGCACATAAACATTAATCGCATCATTGACATCATACATCACCCCCAACTTCGGAGAAAAATCGGATGCCGTAACTGACACCACATCGGCAGCCCCAGAACCGTTATCAAATAAAGCGTCTCTGTCTGGTGACAAATCATAATAATCGAAGCGCAAAGCTGGCACCAAAGTCCATTTGGAATTGTTAAAGGTGATTTCATCATGGATAAAAATTCCCAACTCTTGTACATCTGTCTGTGGAAAATCTCGCAATGGAAAAGTTTCACCCAACACCGAACGGGTGGTCACACCAGTCAATAAATTAGTTTCACTGGCATCCCGTGATTCTTTAACTGCTGATTGAGTGAACTCCAAGCCATAAATCAATTGGTGTTGGCTGTTATCGCTCTGCCAGTTTTTAGTGAAATTCAGCTCAATGCCCACACGGCTGCTATCAAAATTAAATTGGCGGTACTGATACAAAGGCACATCACGTCGCGAAAAACGGTTTTCAAAACTGTTTTGTTCGAACTCGGTACCGGCATAATAAGTCAACACCCGACCTTCGTCCGCAAAGCCATTGTCCATTAAAAATGCATAATCAACGCTGAATTTACGTTCCGAACTTTCATCCTGTCCACTCAAAGCTGTGGTGCGGATAAAACGGCCTTGACCAATGAATGAGTTAATTTGGGTGAATTGATCTTTTTGATTGGCTAACAACCCAAAAGTCACACTGTTACCGTTGACGGTATCAATTTGCCATTTACCAAACACCGATTGAGCATCCCAATCTGCTGTGTCTTTGGCTAATGTGGAATTTTCATTGACCACACCTTTGCCATCACGCTGGGTGGCTGACAACAGCAAACCATGGCGGTCCAAATCCCATGCCGAAGTCAGTGTCATAAAACGACCGTGGCGTTTACCATCGTAACCCAGTCTGAATTTATTCCAATTATAATCACCGTCGCCGCCTTTTTGTGCCAACAGCACACCTGGGTCCCAGGTGTTAATCGCTACGATACCGCCCAAAGCATCACTGCCATAAAGCGTTGACGCTGGCCCATTCAGAATTTCAATGTTTTGAATCAAATCAATTTCAGGGAAGCCCGCTGTGGCGAATGAGTAAGAACCCAGGTTGAACGTTTTTGCATTGGGAATACCATCCACCTCAATGGCCACTCGGTTGCCACCGATGCCTCGGATGTTGATACCGGACGTGCCAAATCGAGTGCCACCGTCTTCAATATGTATATTGGCTTCATACTTGATGGCAGCTGCCATGTCTTGACTGATGGTTTCGGCAATCTGTGCTGCCGAGATAACCGATACATCGCCAACCACTGCTTGAACAGGACGTGGCTGTTTATAAGCCACCACAACCAAATCATCCAAAGTTACTGAGGCTTGCTCTGGTGTATTGTCTTGTGCCCAAAGGGCTGAACTCAATACCACCATTAAACTGAAACTGACTGCTTTTATTATCATTTGCTTTTACTTAATCGGTCAAATAACCATAGCTTATTAAAGTGTTGCAGTATATTCACTTTCAGCACCGATAAATATGACATAGGTCAATTTACCAACAGGATCCTCTGCAAGAAAATTACCTCATGGACCAGTAAACTGCAGCCACAACTGGCATTCAAGTGATTAACTGCAGGTACAGCAAAGGTAATTTTTTAGGCAATTCAGTGGCATTTTTTATGTGAAAATAGGATTGAGAGCCAAATATATAAGGCAGGTAATCATAGGCTTCATGATCAATTGAAACACAGAATGGAATGATGCCTTTTTGCTTGGCTTCTTTGACCGCCATTTTGGTGTCTTCTAAACCATGGCGCCCTTCGTATTGATCCAAATCATTGGGCTTACCATCGGTCAGTATCAACAGTAATTTTTGTTTTGATTTTTGCGCTAACAAATCATCAGTGGCATAACGTATGGCGGTACCCATGCGGGTGTAATAACTGGGTTCAATGGCATGAATGCGGCTTCTGATTAAATCATCGTATTTTTGCTCAAATCGTTTTATCGGATAGTAGCGAACATGCGACCTTTTGCGTGAAGCAAACCCCGCAATAGCAAAGCGTTCCTGAGCTGCATGTAAGCTTTCGGCAAATAAATACAGGGCCTCCCTGATCACATCAATCACTTTTTTTTCATCGTTCACATAGGCGTCGGTAGAAAGCGATAAATCAGTTAAGATCAAACTACATAAGTCACGTTGTTTGTGTTCTAAATGGCGGTACAGTTTAGGGTCAGTGTTGCTGTGACCAGCACATTTGTCGGCAGTAAAATCAATGAAACTCAATAAATCTGGCTCTTCACCATCGACTTGTTGATTCAGCCATTGTCGTTGTGGCTTCAAGGCTTCAAATTGACGCTTCAATTGTTGTGCTTGGCGTTGCAGCTGAGGAGGCCATGTAACTGATTCACTGCCTGTGATTTGCATCAATTGTAAACTGCAATAATCGGGTACCAACATTTGTTTCTTGTGGTGCCATTCTGGCATCAATATACCGGTTTCTAATACTTCATCATCGTATTCAGCTGCAGGTAAATCCAAATCAAGTTTAATCTTGTTACCGGTTTCACCTTGGCCAATACTGAGCTTATCCAAGTCATCAGCGGCTTTAAGGGCTTCATCATCTTCGCCGTCTTCTTCACTGCGATCTAAATTAATAAATTCTGACCAAGAAAACAGACTTTCTAAACGGAATGACAAGAGGCCATCTTTGTCCTCTTCACTGTCTACCTGTTCGGCACTGTAGCGTTTACTTTTTTGTTGTTGTGCTTTGGCTGCCTGGCTGCCTTTGGCTTGCGGCAGGGCTTGCTTCTGTTGTTTGGCTAAAACCTGTTCTGGGTTAGCGTACAGCCAAATAGGCACCAATGCAGCCATGTCTTGCTCACTCATGTCAGGTATGGGGCAATCAAGATTGGGGTTCAAAAGTAACTTTTTGACCAGTGACTCATTGGCTTGATATGATTTGGGCAGTTGCTTTGAGTGCGGTCTTTGAGGTAGATGTTGACGCACCAAATTGCGGTAAATTTTAGCCAAACCAGGCCACTGTTGCAGGGTTTTTCGGGTTAAGTATATATTGTGCGCCAACACATGTTGAGGGTGCGGCACATGGTTGTGACTGGCCAAAGCTGTCAGCCAATAGTACACATCGGCATTGCATTGTTGATTGGCAAAAAAATCCATCTGTTCTGGCAAATACAAATGATCACGTTTGAAGTGGCCTTTTTCAAAACGTTTGGCCGCACCAGCGATGACTTGTAACCAGTTTCTGTGGCCTGTAAACAGCTGTGCAGTGGTATGCCCAATGCTGATGGCTTTGTCACCGCCAAGGGCACGAAAAAAAATAGCCAGGGGTTTTTTTATAGCGGTGAGACTGACACTTGCATCAGGGTAAGTTGGTAATGACTTAGCGGTGATGTAATGGTGCCATTTAACCCCAACCCATTCTTCCATGGCATTAACCCAGTTTGGCTTGTATAACCAAATTCAATGCAGTCACCACTTCAGGATCATCACTCAGTGATTCTGAGATAGCGGCTTGACACGCGGCCATTGGATCGATTCCATGTTTGATTAAGTTGGCCGCATAGATAAGTAAACGGGTAGACACTGATTCTTCTAAATCATGTTCCTTCAATTGGCGTAAATGATGGGCCAGTTCTGCCAACTGTTGGGCCAGCCCTGTTTCACACGCTGATTCTCTTGCAATGATTTTCGCTTCAGTTCCGATATCGGGATAATCAAAACGCAACGCCATAAACCGTTGTTTGGTCGAAGGTTTCAAACCTTTTAAAAGGTTCTGATAACCGGGATTATAGGAAACCACCAACATAAAATCATCCGGTGCTTTGAGTAATTCGCCGGTGCGGTCAAGCGGCAAAATACGGCGGTCGTCGGTTAATGGGTGAATTGCTACTATACTGTCTTTTCGGGCCTCTACCACTTCATCTAAATAACAAATCCCACCTTCTCGCACAGCACGGGTCAAAGGACCATCCTGCCAATAGGTTTTGCCATCACCAATTAAATGGCGACCGATTAAATCTGAAGCAGTCAAATCTTCATGGCATGCCACGGTAAAAAGTTTACGCCCCAAAACTTCAGCCATGTGCTGAATAAAACGGGTTTTTCCACAACCTGTTGGGCCTTTGAGCAACACAGGGATTTGGTTATTGGCGGCTGTTTGGAACAGCTCAATTTCATTGTTTTGTGCTTGGTAATAATTATTGCTATTGGTTTTGATCGCTTGGATGCTATCCATAGTTGACTCCAATCAAAGTGAAATAAACCCAGGCAAAAGTTTGCCTGGGTTATGTTTTAAACAGTGGTAATCAGTTGTTATCAGCAGCTGATGCTTCAAGGACTGGTGCCTCATCGGCAGCATCGCCTTTGATAAAAAAGCTACTGATGTAGACCATTAAGCCAATCAAGAACACCAAGCCAGATACTTCACGCATCCAATAGAAAATTTCAAGTTTATCTTGAACCACCATAAACGGCAAAGGCGTGTCGCCCATGCGCTGTAAAAACACCTGAACCACACCAGCTGCTGTTAAGAACAAAGTAATGAATACCATGGATACTGTCATCAACCAGAAAGACCACATTTCAACCACTTGGGCTTTATTGGAATTGGCCACCCGACCACGCATTTTTGGCATGGCATAGGAAATGATACACAACACCACCATCACATAAGCACCGTAAAACGCCATGTGACCATGTGCTGCGGTGATTTGTGTGCCATGGGTGTAATAGTTAACTGGGGCCAGTGTATGTAAAAAGCCCCATACACCCGCACCCAAGAAGGCCATTACGCCAGTTCCAAGCGCCCACAAAACGGCAGCTCGGTTGGCATGTACCCTGCGGCGCTTGTTGACCATATTAAAGGCAAACAAGGTCATCAAGAAGAATGGTATGGGTTCCAATGCACCAAATATAGAGCCCAACCACAACCAGTATCCTGGCGCCCCCATAAAGAAGTAGTGGTGACCAGTACCGATGATGCCAGTGATTAATGCCATGGCAACAATGATGTACAACCACTTTTCAATGACTTCACGATCGACTCCAGTGGTTTTAATCAGCACAAAAGCCAACAAGGAGGCAAGAATCAATTCCCATACACCTTCAACCCACAAATGCACAACCCACCACCAGTAGTATTTATCCAATACCAGATTTTCTGGGTTTACAAAGGAGAACAGCCAGAGCACAACCAAACCAACCAAACCCGTCATTAACACCATATTAATCACAGTTTTTCGACCAGAGAGGATGGTGACTCCGATGTTGTAGACAAAACCGATACAAACCAGCGCTATGCCTATTTTACCAATGGTGGGCTGTTCAAGAAACTCGCGACCCATGGTCGGTAACATGCTGTTCCCAGTTAATTCAGCCAACCGCCCATATGGAATCAGCAGGTAGCTTAAGATGATCATCACGCCAGCGCCCAGAAAAATCCAGAATAGCCATTTGGCCAACTTGACCGAGTACAATTCTCGCTGTGATTCTTCAGGGACTAAATAGTATGCAGCACCCATGAAGCCAAATAACAGCCATACAATCAAAAGATTGGTGTGCACCATACGCGCAATGTTGAAAGGAATGTACGGAAACAGAAAGTCACCGATTACATATTGCAAACCCAGAATCACCCCAAACAGAATTTGTCCAACAAACAGACCAATGGCGGCAATGAAATAAAGTTTAGCTACAGATTGAGATTGGTATTTCATTTAATGTCTCCTTATCCTTGAATGTTGGGTGGCCAATTTTCAGTGTTGATGCCACTGGTATATTTAAGAAACTCTGCAATCGCATCGAGCTCTTCTTCAGTGAAATTGAATTGCGGCATACTTCTTCTGCCAGGGATGCCGTTAACCGGCCGACTTTTCATGAACCCTTTGATGGCTTCTGTGCTTTCACCAAAGCGAAAGTAAACATTACCAAGTTCTGGTGCAAAATAAGCCCCTTCACCCAATAAGGTGTGACAACCAATACAGTTGTTTTCTTCCCATAAACGTTTGCCATGGGCTGTTACTTCGGTCATGGCTTCGCGGTTATCTCGCTCTGGAATTCTTTGGTGGGTATCAAAGGTCAACACCAAAAACAGAAAAATAAAAAATGCGGAACCACCATAATAAATGTTTCGAGCAACACTCTTGGTAAATATATCTTTCATAAAAGCCTCATGTCATGATTTGATTGCTGTTTTAACATCACCCTGTAAAAGAGCTCATAATATGTTAACTATTTGTTAAAAAAACCGTCTTGATGTAGGTCAATATTTCCAATATTAATTAAAAATAAACTGACTCCTGCATCAACTGATTATATTTAACTGAAGTACCGGTTAAAAAGTTGCGCTCAACATAAACCAATATTTATTGCTGTCAACTTTGATGTCTTGGGCATCGTATTGAGCCACTTTGACCATGGCTGACAAGTTCTTATGCAATTGTTTAGCCACTGAAAAGTCCAGTTCACTGCCATAATCACCTGCATTACTTTCCGCGTCGAATTGGTGGTAGACAACCTGCCAGTTGAAGCCTTCAATACCGCCTTTTGCACCTATAAACACATCTTCCAAACCTGCATCAGGGGTATTTAAAAATTGATCAGCCCAACCATTGAAAGCATGTAAAGTAGCCAATGGTGTTCTGAACGCAGCTCCTACCTGACTGGCATCACCTTCCATCACCTCATAACCGGCAAAAAAAGAAAGCTGTTTCAAAACCAAAGCTAAATCAAACCGTAAATAATTGGCATCAAAGTCAACTGGGTTATTGTGCGCATCAGATTGTTGGGCAAATTCGGCACCAACAGTTATTTTATGCTCAGCCATAGGCCAATGGGTCTTAAAAGCCACGCCCAAAGTTGCTGTTGAAAAAGCCGCTGCATCTTGGTTATCGATGTTGTAGTAATAGGCTGTTAACTTATGCCGGTCTTGCCATGTATTGGACCAGTTGGCTAACAGTGTTTGGTTGTCATGATCACCGGCTGCCACATCACTGCCGAATATACGGTTGACATTTTCAATGTATGACAAGAACAATTGACTCTCAGCAATGTCTGCTGTGAATGACAATGCATCGTACGTTTGTTCGTTTTGCCGCCAACCCACACCACCAACAAACCTTTGGTTATCAAGCAAAATGCGTTGGCGCCCTATTTTTAAACTGTTGCTGTCATTAAAAGCATAGTTAAACCATGCTTGGTTAATCTCTGTTCCCGTTGGATCGGCAACCACTGGGTACCGCCCATGTGTCGGCGTATTGCCACCTCCGGCATTGTAATTATCAGCAAAAACTTCCAGCACATTATCGGCTTCAATAAAGAAACTGAATCCATGATAATCTGCGGTTTTATAGTTCAAGCGGGTTCTCAGTGTTGATGCATTGGCATCACGACTGAAACCTGCCTGGTCAACCAATTCAAACCGATAGCGAAATGACAATTCAGCATTACCATCACTGAATGCTTCCGAGAATGTATCTGCGGACCAAGCATCGGCACCCAGTGAACCCAATACCAATACTGCCAATAGGCGATGATTTTTATACACGTCAATTCTCCAGTAACACCATTCAAACTGAATTATATCTACTGGTTAATAATTGACATTGACTTACATCAATCAAAGTAATCGATGAGTAACAAATAAAGCCGGAGGGGCTGCATTGAACCTATTATGGGGTTTCTTCTTTGATTAAATTGGTGTCATCATCACTCAATTGGTTCTCTGCAGACTGCTTCCTGATTTCATCCACATCATTAGATAAATCTGCTTCTACTGCATTGTTTTCGGGCTCAGTGGTTTTAGTCAATTCAGCTGGTGGCGAACTTTCTGCTGGCTCTTGAATAACCCGAATACCTTCTGGAAAAACCACCTCACGCGCTTCATCTGGCATCATGATTTTGGCATCATCAAAGGCTTTTTTAATCAATCGAATCATTGCTGATTTAACTTTAGATGCACTGTTATTTTGACCATTCACCCAAAAATACACAATGATATTGACCGTTGCGGCACCCAAGCTATCAACCAATACCTGTGGCTCGGGTTCTTTCAATACCGCATCATGTTTATGCAATACGGCCAAGGCTGTTTGTTGGGCGTGGGTGATTGAATCGTCAGCGCCAATACCCACTGTAAATTGTTTTCTGACGTTGGGGTTGGCGGTGACATTGATGATGGTGCTTTTGTAAATGATGGCATTGGGAATGTGGATGTGATTGCCGTCCAATGTCATGATTACGGTGCCACGGGTGGTGACACTTTGCACCACACCTTTGTGCCCATCAACTGCGATGAAATCACCAATTTTAAACGGCCGCCGGACGCTGATTAGGATGCTGGCTAAAAAGTTTTCTGCGATGTCTTTGAAGGCAATACCAATGATTAAGCCTAACAAACCAGTACCACCCACCACCGTCATCGCCAGGTTGGTCAGCCCAGTTAACTGCAGCACCAAATATATACCTATCACCACCACTGGAACTGCCAACAACCTTGCGCCCATGCGCAATATAAACGGCGTCTGCACTTTACGCCTTAACACCCGGGTACCAACTGCCACTGTGATTTTTGCCACCACCCAAGTCAAAATCAACACCAATAAAGCGATGGTTAATTTAGGCAAAGCCCGGATCATTTTATCGTACAAAGTCAAGGCTTCATTGACTGCGGGGTCTAAATCCCATTGCTCGCCCAAGCGCACTTCAATGTTGTTGACCACTGCAATCACCCCTTCGGTGCGATTTGCTGCCACTTCAACCCAATGTTTATCCGCTTCATCGTGGGTCCACCCCGACAACACCAACACCCCTTCGGTGACCTTTACTGTTGGCTCTTGTATGCGGTTACTGACTTTCAGGATTCTGGCAAAGCGTTGTTCAATGGCTTGATCAGAGACGGTTTGATTGACTTCAATTTTCTGTTCTGTATCAGTCCAACTGGACTTCACAGTCTGATCATTGGTGGTTTCAGGCTCTTGTGCCATCAGCCAAGGGGACAACAATAACAGTGATGACAGAGTCAATAATTTTTTCATGGTCAGCGTGTTGTTAAACAAAGCATTACTCTAACATATTGACTGTTATTTTGGCTATGCCCGCAGAATTGCGTATGTTTATTCAAGGCTACAAACTTTAAAATAATGCCAATCTTTCAATTACACGGGTTTTTTTATGAGCGATAAAATTTTAAATTTAATTAAAGACGAAAACATTGATTTTGTTGATCTGCGTTTTTGTGACACCATTGGCAAAGAACATCACCTCACAATGCCGATTTCCCAAGTAGATGAAGAACTGTTTGAAGACGGTAAAATGTTTGACGGATCATCAATTGCTGGCTGGAAAGGCATCAATGAATCTGACATGGTACTGATGCCTGTACCTGACACCGCATTTATCGACCCATTCAGCCAATACCCAACCTTGGTCATCCGTTGTGATATCTTGGAGCCCAACACCATGCAAGGTTATGAACGTGACCCACGTTCAATTGCTAAACGCGCTGAAGCATACTTGCAACAAACCGGTGTGGCGGATACCGCTTTTTTCGGCCCAGAACCTGAGTTTTTTGTGTTTGACGGCATCAGCTGGAATACCGATGCGCACAATTGCCGTTATGAGATTTACTCTAGAGAAGGTGCTTGGGAGTCAGGTTCTGATGCCAAAGAAAATTCAGGCCACAGACCTCGACTCAAAGGCGGCTACTTTCCTGTCCCACCCGTAGATTCTTTGAACGACTTGCGCTCGGCCATGTGTAAAGTAATGCAAGACATGGGATTGGAAATTGAAGTCCACCACCATGAAGTTGGCACCGCTGGTCAGTGTGAAATTGGGGCTAAATTCAATACCTTGGTGAAAAAAGCCGATGAAGTGATGATGATGAAGTACGCCATTCACAACGTCGCTCATGATTATGGTTATACCGCTACTTTTATGCCCAAACCCGTGGTTGGTGATAACGGCAGTGGCATGCACGTTCACCAATCGTTAACTAAAGATGGGAACAACTTATTCACTGGTGATGGATATGGTGGCTTGTCAGAAACGGCTTTACATTATATTGGCGGCATCTTTAAACATGCCCGCGCCTTGAATGCTTTTGCCAACCCTTCAACCAACTCATATAAACGTTTGGTGCCCGGTTTTGAAGCCCCAGTGATGCTGGCTTATTCTGCAAAAAACCGTTCCGCTTCAATCCGCATACCGTTCGTGAACAACCCCAAAGCACGGCGCATAGAAATTCGATTTGGTGACCCTATGGGTAACCCTTATCTGATGTTTGCAGCCATGATGATGGCTGGTCTTGATGGCATTAAAAACAAAATAGACCCAGGTTCAGCGATGGATAAAGACTTGTACGACTTACCCCCAGAAGAAGCCAAGGACATTCCGACTGTATGTCATTCATTGGATCAGGCTTTAGAAGCATTAGATAAGGACCGAGATTTCTTGAAAGCTGGCGGGGTGTTCACTGATGATGTGATTGACGGCTTCATTGGGATAAAAATGGCTGAAGTAAACCGCATCAGGATGGCCACCCATCCAGTTGAGTTTGACATGTACTATTCACTGTAAACCTGATAACTCCAAAAAACAAAGCCAGCGTTTAATGACAACACTGGCTTGTTGACAAGTTTTAACAAAAAACCATCACTCAAGCTTATAAAATTTGTTTACAATCATTACACTTGTAATTCATAGAGGAGAAATTTATGGGAATGATGTCAGAATTTAAAAAGTTCGCCATTAAAGGCAATGTCATGGACATGGCTGTCGGTATCATCATTGGTGCCGCTTTTGGTAAAATTGTTGCGTCTTTTGTCAGTGGAGTAATGATGCCACCATTGGGACTGTTGATTGGTGGGGTTGATTTTTCGGAATTGGCTTTGGTGTTAAAACCGGCCACTGAAACAGCTGAGGCGGTGACCATCCAATGGGGTGCTTTTGTACAAACCAGCATCGACTTCTTGATTGTGGCTTTTGCGGTTTTTATGGTGGTTAAAGCCATGAATAATCTTAAAAAGAAGGAAGAAGAAGCACCAGCAGAACCACCTAAACCTTCCAATGAAGAAGTGTTACTCAAAGAAATCAGAGATTTATTGAAAGAAAAAGCCTGATTATTCTCATCAAAGCGCCTGCCAAGGTAGTTTGCTAATATCAGCTTGTATTATGAAGCTCAGACCTTATCTCTGGGCTTTATTTCAGGCTTAACTCAGCCATAATACAATGTCAAAAAATACAGAAAACAACCATTCATTGCTACTCAAACAACTGTCTGCTTTACTCTCAAATGAAACTGACTTACTGGCCAATGCGGCCAATTTAGCCGCCTTTTTGTATCACAACTTAGACCAAGTCAACTGGCTGGGGTTTTATTTTCAACAAGGTGATGAATTGGTGCTGGGCCCGTTCCATGGTCAACCGGCATGTACCCGCTTAAAAATTGGCCAGGGTGTGTGTGGCACAGCCTTTGCCAAGCAGTCCACCGAATTGGTTGAAGACGTGCATGCTTTTGCTGGCCATGTGGTCTGTGATGCAGCTTCAGAATCAGAATGTGTGGTACCGTTTTATACAGCGCACATCAATGGTGTATTGGATGTAGACAGTCCAATAAAAAATCGATTCACGGCGGCAGACAAAGCGTTTTTTGAGGCTGTGGTCGAAATTTTTAAACAATCCATTCACCAGCATGTGTAACTGCTGTTTATTGAGTAAGTGATGGTGGCTTTACTGGCGGTTCTGCAGTTTTTGTTGCAAATTACAAACAGCAAAAAATGACCTAAGGCCTATTCAATGCAAATCCATCACGCTATATAATCATTGAACAGTAAATTCACTCAGGACTACCATGGCCCAACCAGAAGATTTAAATTCCAGAACCGAAGTGGTTCGAGACACCATCGTTTTACAACTTAAATTAATTGTAGATGGTTTACGTGACTTGGCATTGATGCCAATTTGTTTGCTTGCAGCCATCCTCGGATTACTGAAACATTCAGAACAACCGGGCCGTTATATGTACCGTATGCTCAGCTATGGACGCCTGACTGAAAAATGGATTGGTTTATTTGATGATGCCGATAAAGACCAAATGGAACCTATAAAGTACGAAGGTAAAAACTTTGATGATTTGATTGTCCGCACCCAAACCGCATTTGAATCAAAATACGTTGATCCTGAAAAAAAGGAACAGTTGATTCAAAAACTCAACGAAGCACTGAATGACATCAACGGCAAAGTCAATCACAAGAAGCCAACTTAAGTGCTTAAATAGTTTTCGTATACACTTAAGCCTCACAGTTAACTACTGTCATCAGCTCAACTAATTTGAATGGTTTGGTAATTAAATGGTCTATTTGGCTTTGTTCACACATGGCACGTAAATCTGCTGATAAATCTGCTGTCATGATAACTGTTTTGGTGTGTACATTTTGGTGTCGACAAGCTTCAATGAACTCAATACCAGTTAGATCTGGTAAATGGTAATCAACCAGCATTAAATCATAAGCCGTGTTGCTGATTCCAGCCAAAGCATGATTGGCATCATCAAATATATCGACCATATGACCCTCTTTTTCCAGCAGCTCCAGGAGTAATTGTTGGTTAATGGGATTGTCTTCTACCACCAATATATGTAGTGGTTGCTGCTCATTTCCCGCTTTGATCATGTAATCAATTTCTTCTGCCTTATTGCGAAACAATTTCTTGATTGTTTCCGCTGTAAATGGCAGGTCAATGGTTCTGAAAATGCCGGCTTGGTTGCATTGATTTTGGTGGCGTTTTTGCAGCAAATAAACAGGTTTTAGGTTCCTGTTGGCTTCGATAATTTGCTCGGTATAATCAATTTCTTCATCATTAAACACAAACAATGCATCCCAGGTTGTGGTGCCATTTTCCACTGCTTGAATACCTACAGAACCCAAACAATACGTTAAACACTGTTTAATCCCAGGGTGTTGACAAAGTACTTTTACTTGATTGCGAACATCCTCTGTTTCAGCCTTCGACTCAGCTTCATTCAGTGGTATTTGACAACTAACAGTTGTGCCCACATTCAATTCACTTTGAATTTCAATACTACCGCCCATTTTTTCAACCAACTGTTTAACAATGCTTAAACCAAGCCCTGTACCACCATACTTACGGGTGATTGAGCTGTCGACTTGAGTGAATGGTTCGAATAGATTATCCAATAAATCAGCTTCAATGCCGATGCCAGTGTCACTGACTACCAACTCAAACAAGCCCCCTTGATCAACCAACTTCAACTCAATACTGACTTCACCAGCAGCTGTGAATTTAAAAGCATTGTTCAAAAGGTTCATCATGACCTGTTTAAGCCGCACAGAATCTGCCATCTGCATGGGCTCTAAATCTGCTGCAAAATCAAACCAAAACAGAATTTTTTTGTTTTTAGCCACAGATACAAATGATTTGACCACCTCATCCATCAACTTTTGTAAATTAATTGGACGACATTCTAAGTGTAATTCTCCCGCTTCAATTTTCGACAAATCTAAAATGTCATTGATGATATGCAACAGGTGCTCACCGGATTCTGCCACAGCACTGGCATACAGCAGTTGTTCACTGTCCAATGCAGTTTCGAGTAACAGTTCATTCATGCCCAAAATACCACTCATGGGTGTCCTGACTTCATGGGAAACTTGTGCCAAAAAATCACTTTTGGCTTGATTAGAAGCATTGGCTTGTTGCGCCAAATCATTGACCGCTTCAAATAACCGAGCATTTTCTAACGCCAAAGCTGATTGGGTGGCATAAGCTTGTGCCAGACTGATGTCGGTTTGATTGAATGAGCCTTGTTTGCGCGTTAATTCAAGCAACCCCAAACGCTCAGCTGAAAGACTGAACAATACCGACAGCGTTTCACCATGAACTGTTGATTCAATTTGATGCCGCTGTTGTCGTTCATACATTTTCAACGCCCGCGCTCCCAGGGCATTTTTTTCAAGTGTACTCAACGCCACATCACTGAAAATTTGATAGTGATTCTCGCTGTTCCAATAGCTGACTTCGATTTGATCGGCTTTAATTTTTTCGCGAATCAATTGCTTGATTTTTTCTAACAACTGACCAATGTCCAAAGCACTTACCAATGATGTGGTCAGTGACAATTGTGACTCAGCAAAAGCTTGCTTTTCATTGGCTTGGCATATCCTGGCATTGTACTGCCAACGCTTACGCAACAGAAAAAACACCAAAACCAAAAGCATACCGCCAATCATTGCATACAGCCCATAAGCTTGTTGGCTCTTCCAAGGTGGTGCAGCCACCTTAAAGGCATAGCTGACTGGTTCGGACCAATCACTGCTTCGCACTTTACCTCTGACTGAAAACTCATAATCACCAGGCGTTAATTGGTGAAAGGTCAATTGGTTCTGAGCCTTGATGTCTTCCCAAGGTGAACTGGAGTTGATTCTGTACTGATATTGCTGACTTTCAGGGTCATTGAAAGACAACAGCTGGTAATTAAAAGCCAAGCTGCCATAGTTAAAAGGTAAGGCTGTGGTTGTCGATACAGGGTCACCATTCAAGGTGATTTTTTGTAATTCTATATGAGGCTTATTGGTGGCTTGCTTGCCTGTCTCACCTTTGACTTGTAACAGGCCAGCTTCGCTGAAAATAACTATTGATTGATCGTACATTTTTTCAACAGCGACCACATAATTACTGGGTAGATTATCAGCCACTGAAAACCGTTTCTCAACTTCTATTGTATCTGGGTTAACCACCATTACGCCACTTTCTGAAGTCAGCCATAACGCGCCATCAATGACTTTTATGTCGTGAGCAAAATCTTTAGATATCAATGCGTTAATTGCTGCTGTGTCTTGATGAACCAAGGCCCCTTCATTGACAGCATATTCCAACAACTTACCGTTGGCTAGTAGCCATATTTGGTTACCTTGTGAGTTGATACTGATGCCACTGAAGCCCTCATTCGATTCAATCAAAGTGGTTAACTTCATGCTTTGCGCATCAAATTTTTCCAGCCCCCTGTTGCCAATTAACCAAAACTGACCATCTGGCCCAATGATTTGTCCATGCAATGTGTTATTCAATAACGTTTCTGCATACTTATTAACTGACAAATCTAATTTATTGATGCTGTATAAGCTGGACTCACCATATACAGTAAAATACATCAACTGATTGGTTTCGAATACACCAGTAATTCCGCCTTGAATCAATTCATCTAAGATTGCCTCAAACATCTGAGTGGCTGGATCATAGACAAAAATACCATCCACCGCAGCCACCCATAATCGATAGTCGCGGTCTTGGTAAAGGCCCAAAACTGAACCAGGCAAATTATGCGTATGATCATAGTATTGGATTAAGCTGAATTGACCTTTTTGATAACGATAAACCGAAAGACTCTCTTCACCACTGTTGTAAAACCAAAACGAATCATCCAAGTTTGAATGGTCACTCATGACGTATTCAATTCGATTGTCAGCCTGACTTAAATCCTTGAACGGTAAATAGATATCGTGTTGGCTCCAGTTGTGGTTCAGCTTAACCACCCCTTGTTCATCGGTGGCCACCCAAATGTTGTGCTCTTGATCTTCGTACACTGAACGGATATTAAAATCATGGGTTTGCGGCTTACCACGTTGAATGAATTTAATTGCCACAATTTGATTGTTGTTAAATAAAACCAACCCTTTGCGGGTGGCCAACCACAAATTACCTTGCGAATCAGCCGTTATGTTTTTAACTGTCAGCGATTCACCCATTAAAGCCGTGATGTGTGCTTCGGTTATCATCAATTCAAACTGTGCTTTTTGCTGATTGAACCGGTACACCCCTTGATAACCTGCTGCATAAATTGTATTGGCTGGATCAATTGATAAACTGAAAATTCTCGCGGTTTTATTATCAGTGGCATCGAACTCAATGGAGAATGTTTCAGCAGTTTCAGTGTCTGGATCTATTTTCAGGACTTTACCCTCCAAAGTGGCCACCCAAATAAAACCCTCTGCATCTATTTTACTGTCGAAAAAACGCACCGAAGTTAACCATTCTGTTTCATCTGGCTGGTAATGTTTGAAAGTATCAGTGGCTGGATCAAACACCGAAATACCATGATCGAACTGAAAAATCCAAACCTTGTCATGGCGGTCTGAATTGATTGAGAACACCACCGGATGTTCAATTCCATCAGCTATACCTTCGCCCACTGGCAGCAACGTAAATTGGCCTGATTGACGACTGTACCTGGCTAAACCCACATTATTTAGACTCAACCAAATATCGGTTTCAGTACCGTGAAATGAAGAAATTTCATGTGCAGGTAAGTCATGAGCAGCTAATGTATCTTGCTTGAAATTAACAAAGTCTTGGCTGTCAAATTGACTTAAGCCACTGTGGGTGCCAAACCACAAATACCCCGCTTGGTCTTGCTCAATTTGAGTGACTTTATTACCTGCTAAACCTTCATACACATCATAAATAGTGATGTTCACAAATTTTTGATGTAGCGGCTCAGCGGCAGGATCACTGCTGCTGATCATCACCAAAAATAACCAGCCAAAAGCCTTCATCAGCAACCCAGCTGCACTGATCTGAGTTGCATTCCTGTTTCTGTGTTGTACCGCCATATGCCGCCTTTAATAAGGTTTAATTTAGTTTAAATCAGCTGTTTTGATAGGTGTTGCCTTACGACCTGCCTATAAACGAGAGCCTGAACTATCATAACTTAAAAGTTGATTTTTTTCTGAACCCAAGAATTGGTCTGCCATGCTATAATTTTGCGATGACTAAAAACCACGAATCAGCGGGCCTAAAACTACTCAAACTCTGGCAAAAATTGCAACACAAGCCGATGGGTAAGTGGCTGTTTAAAAAAATCATTGCCAACAAAATTCCCTACACCGGCAGCATCAAAGCCGATGTCCAAACTTTGGAACCTGGTCGTTGTGAAGTGTTATTGAAATTTCGTAAGTCAAATACCAATCATTTGAATTCAGTTCACGCCCTGGCTTTATCAAACCTCGGTGAATTTACCAGTGGCTTGGCGATGATGACTGGATTACCGCCAACCATCAGAGGCATTGTTACCAACATCAATACCGAATTCACTAAAAAAGCACGTGGTGACTTGCTGGCTAAAGCCGAAGTACAAATACCAGACGTAACTGAACCAAAAACTGAGCACTTAGTACAAGCTCTTATATATGACCAAGACCATGATTTAGTCACTACAGTGACGGTCAAATGGATGCTTTCACCATTACAAAAATAATTAACCCAAATACTACTGAATAAATATGAATCAACTCAAAAGTTTTGCTCAAGGACAATGGCACACTGCCAAAGATGGATTTAAAGACTGTAACCACGCCATCAATGGTCAAGTGATTGCACAGATCTCCAGTACTGGACTGGACTTCTCTGGTATGTTGGACTATGCCAAATCAGTGGGGCAGCCAGCATTGGCAAAAATGACTTTTCACCAACGTGCACTGATGCTCAAAGAGCTGGCTCTGTACCTGATGTCACGTAAAAAAGAGTTTTACCAGTTGTCTGCAGCCACTGGCGCCACCAAACTGGACTCATGGATTGACATTGATGGCGGCATTGGCACTTTATTTGTCTATTCTGGTAAAGGCCGGCGTGAAATGCCTGACCACCACATTTTACTTGATGGACCACCTGAGCATATTTCCAAAAATGGTACTTTTTTAGCTCAGCACATTTGCACCTCATTAAAAGGTGTGGCCATACACATCAATGCCTTTAATTTTCCATGTTGGGGCATGTTGGAAAAACTGGCTCCAAGCCTATTGGCTGGAGTTCCTGCAATAGTAAAACCAGCTTCTGATACGGCTTATTTAACCGAACTGATGTTCCGTGCCATGATTGATTCTGGCGTTTTACCGCCAGGCTCGGTACAACTGATCTGTGGTTCAACTGGTAATTTACTGGACTTATTGAATTGCCAAGACGTGGTGGCTTTCACAGGCTCTGCCAGCACTGGACAGTACCTTAAATCCAAGCCGAACATCACCCAAAACTCAATCAGATTCACTATGGAAGCTGACTCCTTAAACTGTTCAATTTTAACCCCCGATGCCACACCGGAAACGCCTGAGTTTGATTTATACATCCAAGAGGTGGTCAAAGAAATGACGGTTAAATCAGGGCAAAAGTGTACTGCCATCCGGCGCGCCATAGTGCCATCAGCACTGACTGGAGCGGTGACTGCAGCCATCCATGACGAACTAACCAAAATGGTGGTAGGCGACCCTGCCCACGCAGGTGTGCAAATGGGCTCATTGGCCAGTCTTGCACAACAGACTGAAGTCAGGGAACGGGTGGCGGAACTGCGACAAAGTTGTGATTTATTGTTCGGCGACCCTGAGCACGTGGAAGTGGTCGGTGGGAATGACCAAGACGGCGCTTTTATTTCACCTATTTTACTGCTCAACCCCAAGCCTTTGGACAATCACATCGCCCATGACGTGGAAGCATTTGGTCCGGTATCTACCCTGATGCCCTACGACACATTAGAAGAAGCTGCACAACTGGCTAATTTGGGTCAAGGATCCTTGGTGGGTTCCATCTTCGGTTTCAATGATGACAACGTATGTGAACTGGTCAATCAGACCGCCTGTTTTCATGGCCGAATGGTGTTGATTAACCGCGATTCTGCTGGTGAATCTTCAGGCCATGGTTCACCCTTGCCGCATCTGGTTCATGGTGGTCCAGGGCGGGCTGGTGGTGGTGAAGAATTGGGTGGTATCCGTGGCGTCAAACACTACATGCAAAGAACTGCGATTCAGGGTTCACCGACCACTTTAATGAAATTGACTGATCGCTACATGCCTAAAGCCAAAACCACAGCTTCGGTAAAACACCCATTTAAATTACATTACGAAGAACTCACTGTTGGGCAGTCAATCACCACAGACAGCCGGGTCATTACCCTGGCAGATGTTGATAATTTCGCCGAACTGTCTGGCGATCACTTTTACGCCCACATGGACGAAGCCGCCGCAAAGCGCAACCCATTTTTTGATGGACGTGTGGTACATGGCTACTTCTTGGTTTCAATGGCCGCTGGATTATTTGTTTACCCTGCAGAAGGACCGGTGTTGGCCAATTATGGTTTAGATGATTTGCGTTTCATTGAACCTGTTTACCCAGGCGATGAAATCACCATTCAATTAACCTGTAAACAAAAATCCTACCGCCGCGGCAAAGGCTATGGCGAAGTGCGTTGGGACCTACAAGCCAGTAACCAAGACGGTGTCGTGGTTGCCGCCTATGATATTTTAACCATGGTGGCTTCAAACACCGAGCCATTTGCTGAATAAAGGAGAGTAATGTGTCTTGGATTGCTAAATTTATCCTTAAGATCCTCGGTTGGAAAATAAGCAACGAGTTGCCCGAAGACAAAAAATACATGTTGATTGTCGCACCACATACCAGCAATTGGGATTTTCCATTGGGTGTATTGGTCAAGTTCGCAGAAAAACTTAAGCTCAATTATTTAGGTAAAGGCGCTTTATTTGACTCCCCCTTTGGTTGGTTATTTCGCGCCTTGGGCGGCATTCCTGTGTACCGCAAAAAAAAACTCAATATGGTTGATCAAATGGTCGAACAATTCAACCAACGTGAAGAGATGATATTGGCTATGTCACCCGAGGGTACCCGTTCATATTTGGCACATTGGAAATCAGGTTTTTACCACATTGCCCACAAAGCAGGCGTACCGATTGCCATGGCAACATTGGACTTTGGTACCAAAACAGTCAAAACAGGTGGTGCGTTTATGCCTACTGGCGACATCCAAGCCGACATGCAAATCATCCGAGATTTTTATGCCGGCGTTCAAGGCAAAATCCCTGAGAAGCAAGCCCCTATTCAAGTAAAATCATAAGTCTCTGTGCATATAAGCATGCAAGCTTTAAGCTGATTTGGTGATTGATTTAAAGGCATTTTTAGCTACACAGTCACCTTAATCAGATGAATCACAGCCATAACTGTGACCTGCAATGAAAATATACAAAAATAGCATTCAATCTGTAAGCATTTGTTGTAAACTATCACGTTGAATTGATATTTTACTTTAAGTATTGGAGTCACTATGAATAAAACCACAAAATTAATCACAGTACTGATTTTTGCCTTGGCAATGACAGCCTGTAAAAAAGATGTTAAGCCACCAGTGGATGACAACATCAACGATAACAACAATGATACAGTTGTGGTTGATACCACACCAGTCAGAACTGATGGGCTGATTTGCTGTAACCCAGAAGACTTAAATAACCCTGCCAGCTTGCTGTCTAAAAGAGTGGTTTACTTCGATTATGACCAAGCCACCATCCGCTCTGAATTTCGTGAAATATTGTCCTTACACGCCAGATACCTACAAGAAAATCCTTCGGCTCGCATGACTGTTGAAGGTCACGCTGATGAAAGGGGTTCTCGTGAATACAACTTGGCATTGGGTGAGAAGCGTGGTTATGCGGTAGCTAATTTGCTGCGCGCTCAAGGCGCTGCAGTGGGCCAAATTGCCGTAGTCAGCTATGGCGAAGAACGTCCAGTTGAGACTTGTAGTAATGACTCATGTTGGTCTAAAAACCGTCGTGGCGTCATCGTTTACACTGCTGAATAATTTCTGCTGAGTAAACTTTCTCATCAATTGATGGTCAAAAAACCCGGCTTTTGTCGGGTTTTTTCATTTTAAACTTTACTTGAAAACTTGGTTTGGCTCAGTACCAACCCGCTACTCATTATTCTACGGAGGTGTCTATGCATCGCATTATTATCACTGGTTTAATTTTATTTGCTCTGATGTTTGCTCAATTGAGTTACGCCCAGAAAATGTCCATTCAAGACCGCATTCAAAAACTAGAACAGCAGTCCCAAAATAGCAGCAACACTGCAGATTTATTCATACAAATTCAACAACTGCAAACTCAAATCGCGCAACTACAAGGCACTGTGGAAGAGCAAAATTTTCAAATCAATGAGCTAAAAGAACGCCAAAAGGTACTGTATGTTGACGTAGACTCCAGATTAGCTGATTTAGAAACAGGCCAATTGTCACAAACTGGCACGCAGAAAAATGAGTTGGTGGTAGACAGCACCAGTGATGGCACTGGAACAAACAATCAAACCACCCAACTGACTTCACCTGTACTGGGCAAGCCCAGTATAGCTGCACCTGTAATCAGAGAATCTGTGGATGCACAGCTGTCAACCAACAGCTTGAACCAAGCCGAAATCAATGCCCAATCTACGGCCATCAACCCAGCCATCGAACAACAGTATCAAGCCGCATTCAATCAACTGAAAGCGGGTAGATTCAATGAGTCAGCAAACCTGTTTGAGGACTTTATTCAACAACACCCAAATCACGAATTAACTGATAATTCATATTACTGGCTAGGGGAAAGTTATTATGTAACACGCAATTTCCCGCTGGCTTTATCCGCTTTTCAGTCACTGGAACAAAAGTTTCCATTAAGCAGTAAGTTGGCCGATTCACTGTTAAAAATTGGCTACACCTACCATGAATTAGAAGACTACCAACAAGCCCAGCAGGCTTTGAATAAAGTAGTCAATTCATTCCCCAATCAATCGGTTGCCAAACTGGCACAAAACCGCCTTAATTTACTTAAACGAGAAGGTAAAATTAATTGAACCCCAAGCGTGACCAACAACTGAAAGTATTCGAAATTTTTCACTCACTACAAGGTGAAAGCAATTTGTCTGGACTGCCAACTGTATTTGTGCGTTTAACTGGCTGCCCATTGCGCTGTGTTTGGTGTGATACAGAGTATGCTTTTTTCGGTGGTCAGTGGCGCCACTTTGATGAAATCATCGCTGCCATAAAACAACACAATACACCTTATGTTTGTGTGACTGGTGGTGAACCCTTGGCCCAAAAACGGGTACATGGCTTATTGGAACTGCTGGCAAACCAAGGCTTCGTAGTCAGCCTTGAAACAGCTGGCTCATTGTCGGTTGAAAACGTACACCCAGACGTAATCAAAGTCGTTGATTTGAAAGCACCTGGCTCTGGTGAAGTAGAAAAAAACCTGTATTCAAACTTGGCCTTGCTGAAAATGCAGGATCAAGTAAAGTTTGTGATTGCTGATGCCGTTGATTACCAATGGAGCAAAGACATCATCCAACAATACCAACTTCAACAACAGTGCCAAATCTTGATGTCGCCAGTGGCCGACGTGTTACCACCTAAGCAATTGGCTGAATGGATATTACAAGACCAATTACCGGTGCGGTTCCAAATACAACTACATAAACACCTGTGGGGCGACCAGCCTGGCACTTGATAATTCAACTATAAACGAAATTATGAATAAAAAATGCGTGGTATTGCTGTCTGGTGGACTGGACTCATCAACCTGTTTAGCGGCAGCCAAGGCAGCAGGATACAATTGCTATACCCTATCAATTGATTATGGCCAACGACACCTGGCAGAACTCAAAGCTTCAGCTTTAATTGCAGAGTCCATGACCACCAACCCACATAAAGTGGTGCATATTGACTTGAGTGCCATCGGCGGCTCAGCCCTGACTGATGACAACATTGCGGTTCCCGATTATAACAGCAGCAATGAGGACATACCTGTCACTTACGTGCCTGCACGCAACACCATATTCCTGTCTACTGCTTTGGCTTATGCCGAAGTGGTGGGTGCTGAAGCCATTTATATCGGTGTGACTGCGGTTGATTACTCAGGTTATCCGGATTGCCGTGCTGAGTACATTGCGGCCTTTGAATCCATGGCCAACTTAGCCACCAAAGCTGGTATGGAAGGGCAAAAACTGAAAATCATGACACCATTGATTGATTTAAGCAAAGCCCAAATCATTCAACTTGGAGACTCCCTTGGTTTTGATTATGGCTTAACCGTCAGTTGTTACAAGGCCAATGATTTTGGTGAGGCCTGTGGCACCTGTGATTCGTGTTACCACCGCAAAAAAGGCTTTGCAGAAGCCAAATTATTCGACCCAACTCGTTACGTTGATTGAAGCATAATCAAGCCCTATGAGTGCAGTCATTTCCCAATTGGTCAGCTACCCAATTAAATCCTGTGCAGGTGTTTCGCACCCAACCATCGAATTGAACACACTGGGGCTAAAAGCCGATCGCCAGCTGATGCTGGTGAATGAAAATGGGCTGTTTCTGAGCCAAAGAAAACACCCTAGAATGGCCTTGATTCAACCCCACTTAACGCCTCACTGTTTAACCGTTAACGCACCAGGCATGGCCGAATTGATTGTAGATTTAAAAGCAGCCATCCAGCAACCTGTAAAGGTCACGATATGGCAAGATGCTTTGTTGGCCGATTCATTACACCCAGACGCCAATCGGTGGTTTTCAGACTTCCTCGGTTTACCAGTGAATTTGGTGAAATACCAACACGAAAGTCAGCGATACATTGATTCTGATTATGCCAAACACGGTGAAACAGTGGCCTTTGCTGATGGTTTTCCACTGTTGATTACCCATGAAGCTTCTTTAGAGCAGCTCAACCAATACTTAAATACCGATGTAACAATGAATCGTTTCAGACCTAACATCGTGATTAAGAGTGAATTGCAAGCTTGGGATGAACTGCAATGGCAAAGCTTATCTGGCCAGGGCTTTCGGTTGGATTCAGTCAAGCCATGCAGTCGTTGTGTGATCACTGGTGTTGAGCAAAGTACCGGCACACAAACCGGTACCGAGGTATTATTGGCTTTAAAAAATAAGTTTCCGCATAATAAGCAAGCTGTTTTCGGTATCAATGCCATTGTCAACATCACCGGTCACCAAGCCATAGAACTGGCAGTCGGTCAAAGCCTAGAAATAGAGCACCAAGCACCTAACAATTGAAGCTGCGGGACTCAATGAAATACCAAGACAATCAACAACGTGAAGCCTATTTGCAGCAAAAACACCACACTGCCTAACAACAACAGTTTACCACCTTGTTGCCATATGTCTTGCAAACGAATACCCAAGCCAATAGCAACCATAGCCAGCACAAACAACAAATCGCCTGTTTGGGTCAACACAGCAGTAAGGTTTTGATTCACCCAACCCATGCTATTCAAGAATACCAGACCTAAAAAGCCCCAAATAAATAAAGGCACCAGTTTCACCCACGACAAATTGATTGTGGTGGCCTGTTTTTTCTGATGTGGTTCAGTTGGCTGATATTTCGATTTACTAACCCAATATATCAACACCAACAAAGTAGGAATCAGAAACAGTATTCGGCACATCTTTATCAATACAGCAGTTTGTCCCACTTCATCACTGACGGTAAACCCAGCAGCCACCACATGACCCATGGACTGCAAAGTGTTGCCGATTAAAAACCCGTTGGCGCTCACATCACCGGGGAACAACTGTTGAGACAACCAAGGTGCTATGAATATGCCGATGAAACCCAAAAAGTTCACCACCGCGATGATTAAGCCTACTGACAGTTTTGATCCGTTCAATATATTGGTGCTTGCCATCACTGCAGCTGACCCACAGATTGCTTGTCCACTGGCCAACAAACAAGCATCCTTGCCATTGATGTGCATCCAGTGAGCCAACAAGAAAGTGACAGTAAAAGTCATAACAATAGCCACCGCAATCGCAGCCAGGCTGATGGTATTAATTTGCGCCAACAATGACAAGTTCAATTGAATACCCAATAAAGCCACCGCAACCGTCAAACCTTGCGTCTCTACCCACTTGATACCATGTTTAAACGACTGCGGTATGCGCATCAAATTACCTGCTATGAAGCCCAGCAATATTGCAATCAAAGTACTGCTTAGGCTAATATATTTACCTAACAGGACAGTCAGTGCTGCCAGCCCGATGACCACTGATATACCTGGTAAATGATTCATGATTCTAGTCATGAGCGTATTTTAACCGATGCATTCAATCGATACCTATAAAAGCACAAACTCATGACCGACAAACAAGACATTTTTAAACAGTTAAACCACATATTTAATGCATCCAAAGCCGAACAAGCTGAATTAATCGAACAGTTTAAACAAAACTACCCTAATGAAATACATTGGTTACCAGCTCTGGAAAAACCTGCCGCCATCAACAACGCCGAAAGTTATTTACCCAAAATACCTGCTTATAAAATCATCAAAGCCATTGGTTCAGGCGCCAATGGCAGTGTCTATTTGGCACAAAACAACGGCCATCAAGCAGTGGCTATTAAAACACCGAATGTATGGTTAAGTGATGACCAAATAAGCCGCTTCAAACACGAAGCCCAACTGTTGGCACGCCTTTCACATCCCAATATTGCCAAGGTGCTTGATGTCGGTGAATTTGAAACACCACAAGGCAAAATGCCCTTTATAGCAATGGAATTTATAGATGGCCTGAATATTGACCAGTATGTGAAACAACAGAATTTATCGCCGCGAAACATCGTCGATTTATTTAAACCTGTATTATCAGCCGTTCAATACGCCCACCAAAAAAGTGTCATTCATCGCGACATCAAACCAGATAACATCATTGTTGACCAACAAGGCACCCCAAAACTTTTAGACTTTGGTATTGCCACCTTGAGCACCGATGCCACCCATGCCATGACCCAACTAACCAAAACCGGTGAAATTGTGGGTACTTTGGCTTATATGAGTCCAGAACAAATCAGCGCTTCAGTTGAACTCGACTCCAGAACTGACATTTATTCATGTGGTGTGGTGTTGTATCAGTTGGTCAGCGGAAAATTGCCTTTTGCTGTGGATGCCAGGCAGTTTTTTTCTGCCATCAACAAAATTTTATATGAGCCACCTAAAAACTTGACTGTGGCCAATCCACACATCCAAGCTTCTCTGGCAGCAGTGATACATCACGCCATAGAAAAGAAACCTGAGAACCGATTTCAAACCGCACATGATTTTTATAAAGACATCGAAGCATGGCTCAATGGTAAGCCCATTCAATCTCAACAACTGTCTAAATGGTATTGGATCAAACAAGCAGCACAACAGCACAAAGCCTTGGTTACTGGCACTGCCCTGGCTTTCATTGGTCTACTTACTGGTTTGGTTTTTGCTGTCTCTTTTGCTTTAAAAGAACAACAAGCACGCGCTGAAGCAATGCAAAAAGCAGAGTCTAACCGTCAGGTTGTGCAGTTCATTAATGATTTGTTTGTGAATGCCGACCCCACTGAAACCTTAGGTGCTGCTATTACCGTTAAACAAGTTATTCAAGGCGCACAATATACTGTAGATAAAGACATATCAGATGAGCCACAGGTTGAAGCGCAAATACGTTTGGTGCTGGGTAATGTTTTTGATGCCATTCAACTATTCCCTTCTGCATTGTCCCAATACCAAAAAGGCCTTAATCGTCTTGAACAACAGGATGAATTGTACTTTGAGTTGGCTACACAGAAACTCGAAACCTTGGCTAACAACACGCAATTTGAACAATTAATGCAAGCCATTGAACAATTAAAAATACAGTTGAGTCATGCTGATCTCAATGAAAGTACAATCAATTCATTCAACAACAAAATTTTATTCCAAAAAGCCAAATTTTATACCGCTAACGGTAAAATGAATGAGGCCTTAGTGGTCATCAAACAATTAAAACAACAAAATGATCTAAATACCTTTCAGCAATTTGAAGTCAATAAATACCGCAGTCATATACATCGACAAATGGGTGAAGCCCATCAAGCAGAGCAACTATTTAGGTCTGAAATAGACAAAGCCAAAACTGTGTTTGGAGAGTCTCATCCTACCACCTTAGGTTTAATTCAAGAACTGACATTGACCTTACAAGAAACCAACAAAATTAGCGAAGCACTCCAGCTGTATGATACGCTCATTGAAGGTATGGAGCAAAATTATGGTGAAAACAGTGCATCTACATTATTGGCAAAAATGAACAAAGCCACTACTTATATGTATGCCGGTGATTTTGCACAAGCGGATGTCATGACCGCAGAGCTGTTACCCAAAATGATAGAACATATTGGCCCCATGCACCAATTTACTTTGACCTTAAGAAGTATCAGGGGTGGTGTCTTAGAAAACACCGGTAAATTGGAAGAGGCTTTGGTTATGTACCAAGAAACCTTAGATTTATTTTTACAATCCGAAAGCAAAGATAACTATACCACCCTTATCATCCCGCACAATATGGCCATTGTTTACAACAAACTAAACAACCCAAAAAAAGCCAATGAGGTATATCAAACCTATCGACCTCAATGTGAAGCCACACTCAGCCTTGAACACCCCTTATGTATCATCATGGCTGATACACATGCAGATATTTTGATTCAGATTGGAGCCTACCAACTGGCCAGTGAGTTGTTGGCTTATTCCAACCCTGCATTGCTTCAAAAATACGGCGCTGAACATTATCGAGTGATTGCTTCTGATGCACGTTTGAAAAGATTAGATGAAATTTCTGGAACCAATCAATAATTGAAATTTATAAACTATCAGACCCTGATGTCATTGGTATCGGCAATGTATAAATATAAATTCAATCTTTTGTTTTTATTTATTTCTTAGATTCAAGTAATGACTACTGAAATAAATATTTTAAGCTGGGATAATAGCAATCCATTTGTCTATGGATTTCAGAGAACCAACCTCTATCAGTTCACACTGCATCAAATGGGTGCCACTTACGGAATCAAAAGGTTCACATACAACAAAAGTTTCATTGGTGATTCTGCGTTCACTGGAGGCATTTACAACTGTAAGAAAAACCAAACAAAACAATTAATGATTTTTCATATGAATTCATATGTTTTTTGTTAAAGTTAAAGTATACATCCCAGCATTTTTAAAACAGCATGTTTTTCAGAATAAAATGGTGGTGATTAACTGAGCTCACCATCCATGGCAAACTCAGTTTTTACAAATTTTTGATTTACTTAGTATTCAGACTACCACAGTCAGTATCGGCCAAATTACTTAACTGCTGTATTTCCATGCCACCGCTGCCCATATTAGATGGCGATAAATCATAATTAACCTGAGCCGTTCGACATTGATCCCAAGTCATGGTTAATCCACCCATATCACTGACAGTACTGTTACCAGTGAAAAATTCTGCGCCTTCAGATAACTGCAGCGAATCAACAGTAATGGTTTCATTGTTGACTGTGCCGATACCTGACAAAGCCATTTGTTGGCCATTTGAATCATAGGTATACCATGTCACCTCAGCTTTTTGGGTGCCACCTTGCTCATACAAATACACGGTATAACCTTCACCTGACCGACTTGGATCGTACCATGACCCTGAAACACCATTTGGTAAGATTTTATTGTTCACACCACACTCATTTCCTGGTATTTCAATGATTTTATTGATGGTCATTTGATCGGTGGCAATACCATCTAAATCAAACATCAAACTACCAAGTTCACATGTGTTGAATGAAATCATGGCTGTACCAATTCTGGTCCTCACAACTTCAGCGGGGTTAAAAGCAGTACCAAATTGACCACCTGAAGTGGTATAAACATCTTCAAAATCAATGCTGTTCTCAGCGTATTCACCGACAGCAACTACCCACAGCGACTCACCATTGTTGTTGGCGTTACCATACAACAACACCCGATCATCAGGCATGATTTGCAGACTCAACGCTTGGTTATCAACCCCAGCAACTTGCCATACTCCAGATGATTTACTGTCAACCGCATAGGTCTCAGGCTCAGATTCACCACTGCCTACTCTGCTGTAGTGCACCAATTCGGTGGTGCCTTCATCAAGGGTGCCACCACTGAGTTCATTCACCAACAAGTCAGTGTCATTAAAAATGATATTCCCAGCAAATTGATCATTGCCCTCATTGGCCTCTAAAGATTCAATTTTTTGCTGCTCAACAAACATGCCATCAGCTTGTTTAACAAAGTGATAGACTGCACCAATGTTGGTTCCGGTGTTAACCCCTGAATCTGTGCCACCAGTTGCACCAACCAATAAATCATCACCTTTAATACGAACAGAAATAGCAAACTGATCATTGAATTGGGCATCACTGGCCTGAATAAACTGTTGTTCTTGCCATTGACCATCGGTATTTTTGTAAATCGTAACCGAACCTGTTCCGCCAGCTTGTACTGCACCGACTGCCATCAACTCACCATCTATTTCAATTTGGCTGCCTAAATTTGAATTGCGGTTGTCGTTTATGGTTTGCGTTAATACCCAGTTATCGCCTTGTTTGTCATAAATATAAACTTTACCAGGTTGGTTAACTGCCTGCACACCCCATGCACCGACCACGATTTGATTGTTTTCATAGTCAAAATCTTGACCATATAAATCAAAATTTTCTACCAACTTTTGTCGTTGGGTATAACCAGTGCCATCATTCTCAAAGACATATACTCCTTTGACGACAGGAAACGAAAAACCATAAATGGTTTTATACCCATGAGCGCCCAACAGCAGTACACCATCATCCATAACCATCTGCATACCGATACCTTTACCTGTACCGAGGTCATCAGTTACTAAGGTGTCCTCCAACACCCAATTACCATTTTGAAAACGGGTTAAAAACACCCTTGAATCAGCGTCAGTTCCGCCACCAGGTCGTGCAGAACCAGCTCGAACACCGGCTGGCATACCAATGGCTAAAAGCCCATCGTCATAAGCCAAACTGTACCCAAAACCATCACCTTCAATACAAGAGCCCGTTAGATCGGCGGCTGATAAAGTGGCAATTGCCTGGTATTTACCAGCTGTTTTTTCATAGGTAATCACCTCACCACAACTGTCCGGTAAAGTGTTTGAAGTTAAACTGTCACCGAAAGTTCGCGGCCACCCCACCACCAAATAATCATCAACAAAAACCATCCCAGCACCAAAATCAGAAAGCTCAGCTTCGATTGGTGCTAAATTCTCTACCAAGGTCCATTGCTGTCCAAATACTGGAAAAGTCAAAAACAGTAATATATATTTTTTCATCATTCACTCCAAAAGATTAATTACTGAAGTTTAAATGTACTGTTTATTTTTGAAACCCCCAACTCTGGGGGGGTTATTAGATTTAAACTGGCTTTCTGGCATTTATATATTGAGCTATTCATGGCTATAAATATAAACTGCAAAAATTTAGCCGCTGGCGAATAAAATGTTTGTTTACTCACAACAATCGACTTAAGTTTGTTCATTAACATAGATTCAGCTCATAACAACAGCTATAATATCGCAGAATTATAAGCCAGGTATTACTCAAGACATGCGTATGACTTATGCATGTTTTATTGATAAGGATGGGGACAGGAATCAACTTAAAGTACCAGTTAATTTTTGTGCAAGTAATTGACATCAACAGAGAAAAAATCTATGCATATGACTGCTATCACTCAAAACTCAATCACACATAACTACCCAATGGGTGTATGTCAGTTTTGTTCACCTCAGCCGACCATTCAGCTTACTAATAAGCGGGGGTCATGATGCGATTCACCATCAGTTTATTTATAACTCTGGCTTTGTTTTGGCTGATGAACTCAGGTCATTACACATCACTGCTGCTTATATTAGGTGCTATTTCAGTTGCACTTGTTATCTTTGTTTCACATCGCATGGGTTTAGTGGATGCTGAATCTCAACCCCTGCATTTAATGCTCAGACTACCAAGTTATTATGCTTGGTTATTTAAAGAAATTGTGCTTTCAAACATCAAGGTAGTTAAGCATATTTTGCTTGGCAACCAAAGCATCAATCCAGCCATCGTTACCATAAAAACCAATGCCAAGACTGATTTGGCTAAAGTTATATTGGCCAACTCAATCACCTTGACTCCAGGAACTGTGGCTGTTGAGTTGGAAGGCGATCAAATCACAGTTCATGCGCTGCTAGAAGAAGATTTAGAAGCCCTTTCGAATGGCGAAATGGATCGCCGCGTATGTCACTTGGAGAAATCATGATCAGTGTCACAATCATTGCTCTATTCGTCGTTATGGTGTTATCAATCATCCGGTGCTTTGTAGGGCCGAGCTTGTATGATCGCATTCTTGCAGTCAACTTATTTGGCACCAAAACAGTGCTGCTGATTGCCTTATTGGGCTTTTATATGGGCAGACCAGATTTTCTTGATATAGCCTTGGTATATGCTCTGATTAATTTCATCAGTGTTATTGGCTTCTTGCGCTATTCAGACTCAATAGGATTTAACCAATCGAATGACAACCCATCAAATGAGGAGCATCGTTAATGGAACAGTTCATAGAATTATTAAGTGGTATCAGCCTACTTATTGGCAGCTTGTTGTGCATAGCTGGTGGCATAGGCTTGTTGAGATTTCCTGACTTTTATACCCGAATGCATGCGGCAGGTGTCACGGACACCTTGGCCACTACCATGATTATCATCGGTTTGGTGTTGCTGAATCCGGGTGCGTTGGTGGTCATGAAACTTATCACCATTTTACTGTTGATTTTGTTGACCAGCCCAACTGCGGGTCATGCTTTGGCCAAAGCAGCATATCGCAGCGGCCTAAAACCATTCATTAAAAACCATAAAAACCACCAGGAGTCAAAATCATCGAAGCGTTAATTGATATAGTTTTGCTCATCTTGATGGTGAGCGTGGCCGTGGCTATAGTCTGGATGAAAGACCTCATAGCTGTTGTGATGTTACTGGGAATATATGGACTGTTGACAGCCAGTTTTTTTGTGGCAATGGATGCTGTTGATGTTGCATTCACCGAAGCCTCCGTTGGTGCCGGCATTTCCACCTTGTTACTGTTGGTGGCAATCGCCAAAACCAAGCGCGCTGAACATCCAGTCCGCCACAAGCCCATGTTGGCTTTGTTGGTGGTGGTAGTGACTGGCGGACTGCTCATATACGGTACTTTCGACATGCCAATTTTCGGTATCGCGGAAGCACCTGCCCATACCCATGTTGCTCAACGTTACATTGAAGACTCCTATGCTGAAGTAGGTATCCCGAACATCGTAACATCCGTCCTTGCCAGTTACAGGGGCTTCGATACTTTTGGTGAAGTGGTGGTTATTTTTACTGCCGGCATTGGTGTCCTTGGCCTGTTAACAGTATCAGGTGGTACTGGCAGAAGAAACCAAGAAATTACTACCAAAAAAATGCACGAACAACATAAGGTGCTGCGAATTGTGGCTAAAATACTGATACCTTTCATGTTGTTGTTTGCATTGTATGTGCAGTTTCATGGTGACTACGGCCCTGGAGGCGGATTCCAAGCAGGTGTGATTTTTGCTGCTGGCATTATTCTCTACGCCATGCTGTTTGGTATGAACACCGCCCGCCGAGTAATCAATCAAACCTTGATTCAATTGATCGCCGCACTGGGTGTACTGCTGTATGGTGCGGTAGGTATGTTGTCATTCGTAAATGGCGGCACATTTCTTGACTACAGTGTATTGCTGACTGACCCCATAGCCGGCCAACATCTGGGCATAATCCTCATTGAACTGGGTGTCGGCCTTACTGTTACAGCTGTCATCACTATTATATTTTTCAGTTTTGCTGGACGTGAAGAAATTCAAGACTACAGGAATGACACAGGAGCATGATATGTTAATTGGACATTATAATTATTGGGTGGTGGTGGCATTGATGATGCTTGGCTTTTTTATCATCATAGCCCATGGCAACTTGATTAAAAAAATCATTGGTTTAACCATTTTTCAAACCTCAGTATTTATTTTTTATATCAGTATCGCTAAATTAGATGGTGGCAGTGCACCCATACTTGCGGAGGGCGTTTCTGACTACTCCAATCCATTGCCGCATGTACTCATACTGACTGCCATCGTAGTTGGCATAGCCACTACAGCCTTGGGCCTCGCCATAACTGTACGCATCAATGAAGCGTATGGAAGCATAGAGGAAGAATTCATTCAAAAACAAGACAATCAAACGTGATAATACATTTACCGATTTTACAAGTCATCGTACCGCTTATGGCGGCTCCTTTGTGCTTGTTCCTGAAGCGACCTAAACTGGTGTGGCTGTTTACTTGCATCGTAACCGCCTTAACCTTTCTGATTAGTGTCTTATTGTTACAGCAAGTCATCACCCACGGCACTTTGGTGTATGAGCTGGGGGGCTGGGCTGCACCTTGGGGTATAGAGTATCGAATTGATCAACTCAATGCCTTTATATTGTGCATCATTTCAGGCATCAGTGCGGTGGTGGCAATGGCTGCACACACCAGTCTACAAAAAGAACTGAGTAAAGATCGGCACATTTATTTTTACATGTTGTACCTGTTGTCGTTAACCGGGATGCTGGGTATCGTTGCCACTGGTGATGCTTTCAATGTGTTTGTATTTTTAGAGATTTCGTCATTGTCAGCCTATGCATTGATAGCCATGGGTAACGACAGACGTGCCTTGTGGGCCTCCTATAAATACTTGATAATGGGTACTGTTGGCGCCACGTTTATTTTAATAGGCATTGGCTTGATGTACCAAATGACTGGCACATTAAATATGCATGACCTTGCGCAGCGCTTGCCCGAGGTTTCACAAACAAGAACCGTGTTTGTGTCTTTTGCTTTTATTGTGGTTGGCGTTTGTCTGAAACTGGCCCTGTTTCCACTGCATTTATGGCTGCCTAACGCCTATGCCTATGCACCTTCTATAGTTACCGCCATGTTTGCAGCAACCGCAACAAAAGTGGCTGTTTACTTACTCATTAGATTTACATTTACCATCTATGGGCTGTCATTTTCATTCACCACATTACCATTGAACATATTGTTTTTGGTGTTGGGTCTTACGGGTGTTTTTGTCGCCTCTGTTGCTGCCATCTATAAAAACAATGTGAAGCATATTTTTGCCTATTCCAGTGTGGCTCAAGTTGGCTATATGATAGTTGGCCTCAGTGTTGGTACTGCTGCAGGTTTAACCGCAACTTTGGTCCATATTTTCAATCATGCCTTGATGAAAGGTGCTTTGTTTTTAGCCTTGGCAGGGGTGATGTACCGCCTTGGTAATGTTCAATTAAGTGGCTTTCAAGGTTTGGGCCGACAAATGCCTTTAACCATGGCTGCAATCGTGGTTGGCGGCCTGAGTTTAATCGGGGTGCCTCTTACAGTTGGTTTCATCAGTAAATGGTACTTGGTATTGGCTGTGATTGAGAATGGTTGGTGGCCCGTTGCAGTGCTTATTTTACTGGGCTCATTGTTGGCCATTGTATACCTATGGAGGATTATTGAAATGGCCTACTTTAAGCCAGCAAATGAACATTCTGAAACCGTTAAGGAAGCACCGTTTTCAATCTTGATTCCGGTCTGGATACTGGTAATTGCCAACATATATTTTGGAATTGATACTCGCATCAGTGTAGGCATAGCACAATCTGCTGCTCAAAGCTTATTTGGAATCACGCCATGAATATACCTTTAGAAGTCATGCTACAACTGACCATTGGTTTACCCTTGTTTGCAGTGGCAGCAATAGTTGCAAGCGGCCAGAAGCCCAATCTTCGAGAAGCCGTTACCATCGGTACCAGTTTGGTATTGTTGTATTTTGTGGTCAGCCTGTATCACGGCCTGACCCAAGGTGAAACAATCAATGTACATTGGTTTGATATCATCCCTGGCTTGGGTTTGAATTTTAAAATTGAACCATTGGGCATGTTGTTTGCACTGGTTGCCAGCTTCCTGTGGTTGATTACCACCATCTATGCGATTGGCTACATGCGTGGCAATAACGAGAAAAACCAAACTCGGTTCTTCAGCTTTTTTGCTATCGCCATCAGTGGTGTCATGGGCGTGGCCTTTGCGGCTGACCTATTCACTTTGTTTATATTTTATGAAGTGCTGACCTTGTCTACATACCCTTTGGTCACCCACGCGGGTACTGAAAGGGCCAAATCCGGTGGCCGTGTTTATTTGGGTATATTACTCAGCACCTCTATTGTATTTTTTCTGTTGGCAATCATCTTAACCTGGTTCACAGCTGGAACTTTAGATTTTAAAGCTGGCGGTGTATTTGACTCTGAAGTTGATACCACGCTGGCCAGCGTGATACTGATATTGTTTGTTTTTGGTATCGGTAAAGCCGCCATCATGCCTTTCCACCGCTGGCTGCCAGCAGCCATGGTTGCACCCACACCAGTGAGCGCACTGTTACATGCAGTTGCTGTGGTTAAAGCCGGGGTTTTTACTGTTCTTAAAGTATGTGTTCTGATCTTTGGACTTGACCTCTTAGCAATACTTCCAGGCACCCAGTTTTTACTTTATTTGGCTGGTTTTTCAGTCCTCATGGCCTCATTAATTGCGCTGCGCCAAGATAATTTAAAAGCACGATTGGCCTACTCTACTGTGAGTCAACTGGGTTACATAACCATTGGCGCCTTGTTGGCAACTTCAGCAGGTGTTATAGGCGGTTCGATGCACATAGCCATGCATGCTTTTGGCAAAATCACTTTATTTTTCTGTGCTGGAGCGATTCTGGTGGCAGCAGGCAAATCGAAAATCAGTGAAATGCATGGTATCGGTTGGCAAATGCCAATTACCATGACTGCTTTTTTTATTGCCAGTTTAAGTATCATTGGGGTACCACCAGCTGGCGGCACATGGAGCAAATGGTTCTTGGTGATGGGCACCATGGAAGCAGGACAATGGATTCTGATGGCAGTACTGATGATCAGCTCTTTGTTGAACATTGCCTATCTATTACCAATTCCTTGCCGCGCTTTCCTGCCAAAGCATAAGCCAGTCAATGAAAATTTCACAATGAAAGAAGCACCACTGCCTTCATTAATCGCTTTGTCTATTACAGCAATTGCCTGTGTGACCTTGTTTATTTACCCCCAGCCACTCTACGAATTAGCTGAAGCTATATTAAAAACCACAGAGACATTTTATGGAAAATAAAAAACAACACATCTTTGATAACCCCAAAAATGTCAAACGCCTCATGTCTGTTTTTTACATACTTTGTGTGTTGCTGTTTGTTTTAGATTTTGTGATCAACCGCCATGTTTATCACAATTGGGAAAACCTATGGGGCTTTTATCCTATTTATGGATTCGTTGGTTGTGTCGTTTTGGTATTTGTTGCCAGCTGGATGCGAACATTTCTGATGCGTCCTGAAGACTATTATGAAAAACTCGAACAAAATAATAACAACAGCGTAACAACAGGTGATGATAATGTGGATGCTTGAAATACCTCCATTTGTACCATTTTTTATTGGTGCAGTTTTAGCTGCAGTGACGCGTGGGCCTTTGCGCAATATGGTCATGATTGCAATCCCTGTACTCAGTGCAATTCATCTGTGGATGGTGCCTGACGGCAACCACATACAATTTGCTTTCTTGGGTTATGAATTGATACCCTATCGCGTAGACAAATTGAGTTTGATGTTTGGTTATGTGTTTCATATTGCCGCCTTCATTGCCATCATTTATGCTTTACATGTAAAAGACACAGTACAACAAGTGGCTGGTTTGATGTATGCAGGCAGCGGCTTAGGTGCTGTTTTTGCCGGTGACCTGCTGACTCTGTTTGTTTTCTGGGAACTGCTGGCCTTCACATCTGTATTCCTTATTTGGGCGCGCAAAAGCTCGCGTTCCTATCAAGCAGGCATGCGCTACCTGATCATTCAAGTATTATCTGGAGTCATTTTGTTGGCTGGCGCACTGTTTTATGCTGCTGAACATGGCACCCTGGTATTTGAGTTCATCGGTCTAGAGGGTATTGCTGGTTGGCTTATATTCATTGCCTTTGGCATCAAATGTGCATTTCCTTTTGCTCATAACTGGTTGACCGACGCCTACCCTGAAGCCACTGTTACTGGTACTGTATTCCTCAGTGCTTTTACCACCAAAGTAGCCGTTTATACCTTGGCACGCGGTTACCCTGGTACTGAACTGTTAATCTATATTGGTGCAGCCATGACCTGCTTTCCAATTTTCTTTGCTGTAATCGAAAATGATTTACGCAGGGTATTGGCCTACAGCCTCATTAACCAAGTAGGCTTTATGGTCGTTGGTGTAGGAATAGGTACTGCACTGGCCATCAACGGTGCAGTTTCACATGCGTTCAATGACGTCATATTCAAAGGTTTGTTATTCATGAGTATGGGTGCGGTGTTGCACATGACTGGTCGAATCAATGGTTCAGACTTGGGTGGTTTATACAAGACCATGCCTAAAACCACGGTTTTATGTATAGTTGGTGCAGCATCTATTTCTGCATTCCCTCTATTCAGTGGCTTCGTCAGTAAATCAATGGTGATGACCGCTGCTTTGGAAAATGGTCATGACTGGGTGTGGTTGATGCTGTTATTTGCCTCGGCAGGCGTTTTTCATCACGCTGGCATAAAAATTCCATACTTTGCCTTCTTCGCTCATGATTCCGGAATTCGAGCCAGTGATCCACCGACCAACATGCTGGTAGCAATGTCAGTTGCAGCAGCCTTGTGTGTGGGTATTGGGGTTTATCCTGCAGCACTGTATTCATTATTACCTTATGACACCGGCTACAATCCATATGATGCCACTCATGTCTTGGCACAAACTCAATTATTATTCTTCTCTGCACTGGCTTTTGTGTGGCTAAACTTGAGGGGCCTATACCCACCAGAGTTGCCATCAACCAACTTAGATGTCGAATGGACCTATCGCCGCTTATTCCCAGCAATTTGGCAAAGAACAGTAGGCATTGCCACCAGAATATATCAATTCATGGGTGATACATTCAAACAAACACTTGGAGTTGGATTAGATTATTTTGCACGAAAAAACAATCGTTTAAGCGGTTTGTTATCTCGCAACCACCCTGCTGGCAGCATGGTACTATGGGTGGTTGTTATTCTCGCCTCCTACCTATTGCTTTCATTCATTAAGTAGCTACTCAAGCAAGTGATTTAAAAGACCCATAGGGCGGATATCCGCCCTATGTTTTATCCAGGCTCATCTTTAAATTATCTAGCATTTTTATAACTAGATTGACTGAAATTCCAAATGCCAATTACAGCATAAAACATCAAATGCCTTAATTTATACAGTATATTCCTAAGCAAACAGCCTTTCTTATCAAATCTAAGATGTTCAAATGACGTATACTTTGCTATGATTTTATCACTGTATATGCCATTAACATTTATGAGATTCCTGACCCACGCCACCAGCTTAATTATTTTCATTGCCATCAGTTACACTTGTCAACAAGTCATTCAGCCAATAGACAATAAGACAACTGCAAACAAGAATATTTTACAAACTAAAAAAACACCCAAACAATATGACAAACCGGGCGAAGCTGCTGCCTGGGTAGCATCCATGCGCCGCACACCCAAAGGGATGACTACGGCTGAACTCAACCTAAAATTCATGGCTGAAATCAAAGCAACTAAAGCACAAAAGACCAATCAAAATTTGCCCCCTTTGTATTTTGAGGAAATGGGTCCAGGGGTTTTTGGTGGCCGAATCAGAGGTTTTGTGATACACCCTGAGCGTGCAGGGCATTTGTTGGCTGGCGGCGTTTCTGGTGGCGTTTGGAAGTCCACTGACGATGGCCAAAGTTGGCAGCCTAAAGCTGATTTCTTAGAAAACATTGCCATTGGCAGTATGTTGATTGATCCTGACAACCCTGAAAAAATTTATTTAGGCACTGGCGAAGGTTTTTTTAACTTTGATGCTGCGCGTGGCAACGGCATTTTTGTATCTGAAGACTTTGGTAACAATTGGACACAGCTTGAATCCACCACTGGTAGTGACTTTCATTACGTCAATCGTTTGGCCAGGATCCCAGGCAGTAATGTGCTGATGGCTGCCACTGGAACTGGAATCTTCAGGTCAACTGATTTGGGACTTTCATGGACTGAAGTTTCAGGTCATGAGACCACAGAGCGTGGTTTTGTCGATTTAAAACTGGATCCTTCAGACCCCAACCACTTGCTTGCCAGTCATTTTGGAAACTCCAATGATGTAGTCCAAATTCAAATATCCACTCCGAACACCATCAACGGCTCCAATGTAGCCATACCTGCAGGCTTTGGTCCTGAATTTGATGCCGCCGGTGTATCCGGTGAATTGGCACCTGCAACCTACAGCAATGGTGCGAACTATTCAGGCTGCCAAGCCATCACCAGCGATGTCAACAATAAAATCGCAGTGATGCAAAGAGGTGGTTGTAACTTTACCGACAAGGTAAAAAACGCGCAGAATGCTGGTGCAAGTGCCGCAATCATTGTGCAAAGTACGAATGAACCTGCATTTACTATGGGTGGAGAAGATGACAGTATCACCATCCCAGCGGCAATGGTAGACAAGGATTTTGGTGATGGTGTGTTACTGTCTACTGTCACTTTACAAGCCAATATAGTTGCTACTGTGACTGATCCATTACAGCGGTTTGTGATGCGCTCTACAAACCAAGGGGCCACTTGGCAAATACTCGATGCCGATGATGGCTTACCTGAAAATGATGTGGAGCGCATTGAAATTGGTTTTGGCACAGATGGCACCACTTACCTCGCCATTTCTTCCGAAACCACTGAAACCCAAAGTGGTAACATCACCCTCTATAACGGCACCAGAGGCTTATGGAAATCAATTGGTCCTGACCACCTGAGTTTCAATAAAACCAACTCTACCACTAACTTTATTGAACGCCAAGGTTGGTATGATTTGGCCATTGCGGTTAATCCACACAATTCAAACCATGTAATCATGGGTGCAATTGATCAGTTTGCCACCACCAACGGCGGTTCGAGCATCACTAAACGAACGTATTGGTTTTCACCACCAGGCTATGTATCAAAGTACATCCATGCCGATCATCATGGGTATTTCTTCAGCCCGCATAACAACTCTCATATTTACGTGGTCAGCGATGGTGGTGTGGCAAAATCTGAAGACAATGGTGCAACTTGGTTGGCCTTAAATAACGGACTCAACATTTCTCAATCTTATGGCATCGCGGTCAGCCCCGACGGTAAAAACATCACCTCTGGAACTCAAGACAATGGCTCACAACTGTATTTTGGCAACCGACAAACTTGGTTAGAATGGCAAGGTGGTGATGGTGGTTACAGTGCATGGGATCAACAACAAGGCAACTATGTTTATGGTTCTTATGTGAATGGTCAAATGTATGGCTCAAATAACGGTGGAATGTCTGCAGTCAACATGCCGCTTCCTGACACCGAAGGTGCCCGTTTTATCCAACCTTTTGAACTGGATGAACACAACGGCAACCGCATGTTGGTTGGTACCGATAATGTATTTTTTACCAACAATGCCCGATCTTTGAACAACGCTGCTTGGCAAGACGTTTCTGGATCTATCAACGGTTCAGGTGTTTCGGCTGTGGCCTTCAACCCACATCAGAACACCACAGCTTATGCAGGCATGAGCGATTCTGATTTAAGCGGCAACTTTCAAATCATAAAAATCACTGGGCTCGGCACCAGCAATTCGGTAACTGATATTGCACCGCCTGCATCAATGCGTGTGGCTGAATCTGTGGTCACCGACATCAAGGTCGATATATTCGACAGTTCTGGCAACACCTTGTATGCAACCTTTGGCGATTATAAAATCAATCGAATCCTCAGATCCACTGATGGTGGTAACAACTGGATGAGCATTGCCAATAACCTTCCACCCATTCCACTGTACCAAATAAGCAATGATCCCACCGACCCCAACACCTTATATCTTGGCAGTGAATTGGGTTTGTGGATAGGCAGTAAATCGGGTAATACCTATAACTGGCAACAGTTTGATTATGGTCCTGCTTTCACTCGGGTGGTTGATTTGGTCTGGAATAACAACGACTTGTATGTTGGTACCCATGGTCGCGGCACATACAAAGCCAGCAAAAATGCCATTGCTGTGTCGGTGGTTAAATTCATAGCTACCAACTCCAGCTGTGATGTTGATAATTTTTTAGACCGAGGTGAAGCTGGCAAACTGTTGGTTGAAGTCACCAATCAATCAGCTATCGACTTTGGCCAAGTCAGTTTAGCTTTCAATGAACCTAATTTCATTGATTTCACTGCTGCCAACCAAAACACCTCTCTGGCTGGCTGGGCCAGCAAAATCATTGAATTGCCTGTCAGTTTAAGCACCCAAGCCAACTGTTTGGCAGATTTGACTGTACCGGTCACCATCAGTACGGATGCCGGCACTTTCAACACCGAACTGAGCATCACTACAGCCGCCAATCAACTCACTTCAACAGGCACTTTTACCGACGGGGCTGAAAGTGCTGAAAGTCAATTAAAATCCGTACTGGCATTAGGTAATGATGGCTGGGTGCGTGTGACTGATCGAATTAATTCCGGCAACCACAGTTGGTTCACCACCAATGAAAATACCTATTCTGACAAATCTTTAGTCACGCCATGGCTGACTTTCGATGCTGGTGGTAACGTGCTTAACTTTGCCTTGTCTTACAATACCGAAGGTGACAGCAGCCAGTACTGGGATGGATTGGTGTTAGAAATGCGCTTAAAAGACATGGAGCATTGGTTTGATATTGGCCACTTAAGCTCCATCCCCTATGACGGTCAACTCAACACCAATAACACTGCACAAGCACAGTTCGCATGGTCAGGCACCCAGCTGACTTGGCGCCAAGCCAGTGTTGATTTAGGCACTGAATATGTTGGTAAAACCGCACAGATCAGATTCCGCATGGTTTCTGATACCAACAGTGCAATGGAAGGCTTTTGGTTGGATGACCTTTCAATCAGCAATGTCATTACTCAACTACCAGCCACTTGTGATGCCTGTATCAGTGATAACAACAGTGTGGTGCCCAACAAAGGTTTGTGGTACGACCCGGCCTTCAGTGGCCATGGCTTTATCATTGAAGCGGTGGGCAGAGACAGTTTATATTACACCATGTTTTATACCTATGATGATGCTGGCAACCCTGAATGGTACAATTCTGTCACGGCATTGACTCAAGGTGTATTGAATGAAGGTTTCTCCGCAGGATCCCTAGAGAAACCCAAATACAATCACGCCATTGAACCGGCCGATGGTTTCCCACTGTTCGCCGATCCAGCATTAACTGACGGTCGCATCACCATCAACTTCAACGCCCAAGACATCATTAATCATCCAGCCTGTCAAGATGGTACTGCCCGTCAATTGGCCTATGCCGCATTGGCAACTTGGACCATCAACAACGATACCCAAACTTGGTGTATTGAACCCTTGATTGCCGATAATGATAGGCCCAATCCTGATTATGGTACCTCATGGTATGCAGGAGGATCTGACACAGGCTGGGGCTACTCATTGGCTCAAAACAGCAACCAAATGATTGCTTATTTGTTCTATTACGATGGCGAAGGTAATGCCCGCTGGGCTTTGAGTCAAGAGCCTGGTTTTGTGGATAACAGCAACTTCAATATGACTATGTTCAACCCCCTGGGCTATGGTAGACAACAGCCTAAAGTGCCACTTGATTTTACTGAAATTGGTCACATCAATTTGCACTTATCTAATCTACTACGTAATCCAGCGACTGATGGCAGAACCGACATCAATGTCACCTATCCAGGCGCTGAAGGGGGCAGTTGGATCAGACAAGATTTACCCATTTTAAATTTGATGGCACCTCATTAATCGCCAATTTTAGCCAAAAAAAACCCCGACTGAAGTTGGGGTTTTTTTATACCTTATAGTTCAATTGATTCAATAAGCATACACATCAAATAGTTCATCCAGTTGTTTATTCCATACCCCGTGGTACTTACCTAATTTCCGCTCAGCTGGGGTGGCGTAGGTATCTGCTATCGCTTGTAATGGTTCCAAGAATATACTCTCATCTTTACCGCAGCTGGATTTAATTGCTCTTCGTTCTAGTCCTTTACGTGACATGGCCAACATTTGTAGAGCCATGTCCCTCACTTTAACCCCCCTGAAGTGGGTACTTAGACCCAGTTTGGGCACTTCAGTACGCAAGTGTTGATGCTCTGCTATGCTCCAATCACTGATCCAATTGCTGGCTGCATCTAATTGTTCTTGATCATACAACAGACCCACCCAAAGTGCTGGCAAAGCACAAATCCGGCGCCATGGACCACCATCAGCACCTCGCATTTCAAGAAATGTTTTTAACCGAACCTCTGGAAATGCAGTGGTTAAATGGTCTTCCCAATCTTTCATGGTCGGCAGCTCACCAGGTAAAATCGATAATTTGCCTGCCATGAAATCTCTGAAAGACAAGCCTGTTGCATCAAGGTAATGGCCATCACGGTAGACAAAATACATCGGCACATCCAACATATAATCCACGTACCGCTCAAAATTCATCTCAGGTTGAAAGACAAATGGTAGAATGCCACAGCGGTCGGCATCGGTATCGGTCCATATATGTGACCGGTAACTGACGAAACCATTGGCCTGCCCTTCGGTGAATGGTGAATTAGCAAATAGCGCGGTAGCTATGGGCTGTAATGCCAAGGAAACCCTGAACTTTTTAATCATATCGGCTTCTGATGAATAATCCAAATTAGCCTGTATCGTACAGGTCCTTTTCATCATATCTAACCCCAAAGTACCTACTTTAGGCATGTATTCACTCATGATTTCATACCTGCCTTTAGGCATAAAAGCAATGTCTTCGCGACTGGCAGTTGGATGAAAGCCCATACCTAAAAAAGCGCTGCCTAAAGGCTCTGCAACAGTTTTGACTTCTTTCAGGTGTTGACTCGTTTCACTGCAAGTTTGGTGCACATTATCCAAAGGAGCACCCGATAACTCAAGTTGCCCACCAGGCTCTAATGTGATTGAACATCCATCACGTTTTAACGCCACAACGTCCTTACCTTCATATTCTGGTTGCCAATTAAACTGCTCAGCTAAGCCGGTTAAAATATCTCTGATGCCACCGGGTTCTGCATAGTGTAACGGTTGGTTGTTGGCGCGATGAAAGCCAAATTTTTCATGTTCTGTACCAACTTTCCAAGCTGATTTTGGCTTACACCCAGCGGCGATATATTCAACTAATTCTTGCTTAGAATGGATGGGCGGTTGTGTGTTCATAATCTATGATTTCTGTTTGATGTTTTTTTAGAGTATTGGAAATAAATACCCCACAACCAAGTATTTAAGGACTTGGGCCGATGTTAATATGTGCTTAAACAACTGTATTTCGAACTGAAATTGAGCTTTCAAGGCAACAATGACTGCACATTTAACCAGTTCAGCACTTTGATGACATCAATCTTACCAAAATTGTGGATGACACATCATGAATTTTTACTTAGCACTGCACTTCAATACATTTTATTGTCGACTGATTTGTGTTTAAATCTAAGTCATGAAACGTTTACAACTACTGGCTTTATGTTGGTGCTTCCAAGTGACAACCATTGTAAATGCTTATACGATCGTCAACCGTGGTAACGGTGCTGAACCTGATTCATTAAACATACACCTGGCGCAAGGCTTAAACAGCCATAATATTCTACTTGATATGTATGAAGGCTTGATGACTTTTTCTATTTCAGGAGAGCCAAAGTATGGTGTAGCCTTAACTCACACAGTCAATGAAAATTCAACAGAATGGCACTTTACCCTCAATCCTGAAGCAAAATGGAGCGATGGAACAAGCTTAACTGCCCATGATTTTATCAGAGCATGGCAAACGGCAGCAGCACCCAACACAGCTGCGCCGTACCGTCAATTGTTTGACAACATGACACAACAAGGCAAACTCCAAATCAGCAGTAAACAAGCAGACCATTTAAGTATCAAATTAAACCAAGCTGACGCCGGCTTATTGGCAAAATTGGTGTTGCCAATTTTTTACCCAAAGCCACCTAAAATCATTCATGCCGATGAACAAAAGGTCATCAGTAATGGCGCTTACTTTTTACACCAATGGGACATACAAGAACGCATTATTTTAAAGAAGAATCCCTATTTCCATGCCGCCAATCAAGTACAGATCAATGAAATACATTATTGGGTGACTGAAAATCAAAACACTGAACTGTTGCGCTTTAGAGCCGGCGATTTAGACATTACCGAAACCATACCCGACACTAAAATCAGCTGGTTAAGAAAAAATTTAGCCAATGAACTGCGCATTGCACCTTATTATGGCACTTTCTTTCTTGGTTTAAATTTACAAGACAAACACCTTACAGACCACAAGTTAAGAGCGGCATTAAGTTTGGCTATAGACCGCCAAATATTGGTGGACAAGGTGCTGAAAACCGGCCAATTTCCTGCCACCAGTATAGTCCCAAACCTGCAACATACTGCAACTGAAAAAGTTAATCCATCCACTGTCGAAATTAATTTGCAAACTGCCAAAACACTATTACAACAAAGTGGCTTCAATCCAATTTCAGATCGGCTGGAAATACTTTATAACAACAGCGACAATCAAAAAAAGGTGGCATTGGCAGTTGCAGCTATGTGGCGGCAAAACCTTGGCGTGAAATCCAAGCTTAAAAACCAGGAATGGAAAGTGTTTGTACAAACACGCAGAGGCCAACAAAAACAGGTTTTTCGTTCTGGCTGGATTGCTGATTACCACGATCCTTTGAACTTTTTAGAATTATTCCACAGCCAATCGCATTTTAACTTCTACAACTATGCGAACCCTATTTATGACCAATTAATTGAGCAAATGCGAGGCAGCTACGAGCCCACACAACACAGTGAATTCATTGCTCAGGCTGAACACATTTTACAAACGGATTTGCCAGTCATCCCACTGTACCACTATGTTTCTAGACACCTGGTCCAACAACACATTTTAGGCTTCGTTGATAACCCAATGGATCGACATTTGAGTCGCTACCTACATTTAAAGCTTAACTGAACATCACAACAACCAAAAACCCGTACAAGGTTAATGGTTGCTGTAATGATTCAAGCCTTACAGTTTGTCTTTCACAGCTTCTTGAATCGCTACACTCAAAGCTTGCATTCGTTTGGTGGCTTTGGCCACTTTTTTCTCAGCTGAAGATGGCTTTTTCAATTTATAATGAGTACCAACATCTTTCATCAGCCCTAAACGCCACAATTCAGTATAAATTGCTTTGGGTGTCAAACTGCCATTGGCATGTTTTTGACACAAGACCTCAAACGATTTTTTATCGTCATTTTTAAGGATTTTGCGGGTATCATTTTTTTCACAAAACGCCACAACATCAGCATAAACTTTTGCCACTTTCGATGGCTTAACTGATATTTTATCGCTGTTTAAATAGGGCGCTATAAACCTTCTGTCGATGCCAGTACGAGCGGATATTTCAACCACTGTTGACTTTTTCTTGGCTTGTTTTGCTAAACGCACCATATGCATTTTGTAATACTCCATAAACTCTTTGTATGGAAAATCATTTTGCAATGTTGCTTCTGCCATTATTTTGGCAATGTCTTCTACCGACTTCCCCATAGGGGTTTGTTGATTACTGTTAGATTTCTTCATTTTATTACACACTTATTTTATTACACACAGCTTTATTATAATAAATGTTCAATGAAGTAAACATGCTCAATTGTGAATTTTAGTGACAAATTAGCTGTTTTTTGTATACTTTTGTTGCTATTTCAGTTGATAGGCATCAAAACGACACGTCTTTCCGATAATTTGGAATGTAGGTTTAAAGTTTGTCAGTAAGGGAGATTTTGTTGGGCGTTTGATTACCACCCTCTCACAAGGCATTGTCATGGCCAAGTTCAATAAAGCCACTGCATCGTCAGTTGCAGAGTGATGTAGCAATTGAAATAGCTGCATAACTTTTTTGTTTTTAGCGCTTTTAGCTTTGCTAGGGAACATTGGATCTAAATAAACCACATCACAAGAATGCAGTTTTGACTGTGCTGCGAAGTCTCCTGGCTTTAGACCAAAACAAACTTCACCAGTTTGTTGGCTGTAACGTTGTATACCGTCTTTTAATAAAGCATAGATGATGAGATTTTTCTCTACTGCAGTCACTTGAAAACCCGCTTGGTGTAACAAGAAACTGTCAGTGCCTAATCCACAAGTACCATCCAACAGTTTAATTTTTCTTTGCCCTTTGATTTGACAGGCTTTGATTAAATTTTCCGCGCCTAAATGTTGTTGACTGCGATAAGACAATGCGCCCTGAACAAAGTCTACTGCGAGCTTACTTTGCGGACTTACTGGATCATATAAACTCAAAACCCCATCTTCAGAAGACAGGGTTAAGTTGACTGGCAATTGAGCCAAAACATGATCAGCGGCAACGCCCAATTCAAGGTCGTGTAAATGCCGATGCAGGTCCAATGTTATCGTTTATCAATTGGCACGTAGTCACGGGTGGTTGCACCACCATAAACTTGACGTGGACGACCAATTCTGGTGTCTGGAGTTTCATACTGTTCTAACCATTGTGAAGTCCATCCGACTGTTCTGGCGATAGCAAACATCACAGTAAACATTTGTACAGGAATGCCCAGGGCTTTATAAATGATGCCAGAATAAAAGTCTACGTTCGGATACAGTTTACGGGACACAAAGTACTCATCTTTTAAAGCAATTTCTTCCAACTTCATGGCCAATTCTAATTGCGGGTCTTGAATGCCCAACTCTTCCAGCACTTCATGACATGCCTTGCGAATCAAGGTTGCACGCGGGTCAAAGTTTTTATATACGCGGTGTCCAAACCCCATTAACCGGAATGGATCATTTTTGTCTTTTGCTTTGGCTACGTACTTATCAATTTGTGAAACATCTCCAATTTCATCCAACATCTTCAGTACTGCTTCGTTGGCACCACCATGTGCAGGCCCCCACAAAGAGGCAATACCCGCTGAGATACATGCAAATGGATTGGCGCCCGTAGAACCCACCAAACGCACAGTTGAAGTACTGGCATTTTGCTCGTGATCAGCATGTAAAATAAACAGCAAGTCCAAAGCTTTTGCAGCCACTGGATTAATTTCATAAGGCTCGGCTGGTACGCCGTACATCATGTGCAATAACCGTTCAGTAAAACCCAACTTGTTCTTCGGGTACATAAATGGCTGACCCACATAATTCTTATACACCGCAGCGGCCACTGTTGGCATTTTTGCAATCAGTCTGATGGCTGCCATGCGACGGTCTTCAGGGTTGTTTACATTCATACCGTCGTGATAAAAAGCAGAGAACGAACCAATAACACTCATCATCATGGCCATAGGATGTGCATCATACTGAAAGCCTTTCATAAATGATCTGATTTTTTCATGCACCATAGTATGACGAGTAATCAATTGATCAAATTCACGGTATTGTTGCTGATCTGGCAATTCACCATTCATCAATAAATAGGTGACTTCCATAAAGTTGCTGCTTTCAGCCAATTGCTCAATCGGGTACCCACGATACAACAACACACCCTTACCACCATCGATGAAAGTGATGTCACTTTTACAGGCTGCTGTGGCAGCAAAACCTGAATCATAAGTAAAATAACCGGTTTGTTTGTGTAAAGTTTTGATATCAAAAGTGGGCGGACCCATTTCAGCACGAATGACTGGCAATTCTGCAGTTTTACCTTCCGGGGTTATGACTTTTACAACATCTTCACTCATTGATAACTCTCCAATTAATGGGTCTTTTTATTATAAGCCCTAAGCTGATATCAGGTTGCTGGGGCATAGTTTCATACAATCGTTCATTTTAACATTGTACCGCAACTGAATTAAAGCAGTTTAGCGGGCTACACTGGCTTAAAATCTATATTCTTTTCCACAATCAGAAACAAAAAAACCCGAACATGTCGGGTTTGATTTTGATTTTTTAAGAAAACTCTATTTTCTTTGGTATCTGCGTTTGAATCGATCCACACGACCACCCGTATCAGCCACTTTTTGTTGACCGGTGTAGTAAGGATGTGATTTAGATGAAATCTCGATTTTTACCAGCGGATACTCATTGCCATCTTCCCACTTGATGGTTTCTTTAGAATGAATGCAAGAGCGGGTTAAAAATGCAAAGTCAGCACCGGCGTCTTGAAATACCACTTCTCTGTATTCTGGATGAATATCTTTTCTCATAACTGTTTCCAATGTTCTGTATCAAACGTGACGGCGCATTTTAATCCTATACTGTATGAATGTAAAGCCCCGTTGGCATTTTTTTCTCACATATCAATGTCACTGAGGTCAACATCAAAGCGACTCATTAAACCAGCCAGGTCTTTCATCATAATCTGACCACCTATTTTAATCACCACCAACTCAGAATCATCGTCCAGAGCCATCACTGACAAACCCTGCATGGTATCGTTATTCATTTCAGCCATGATATACACCGTCGAATCATCTTCGCGGATGGTGGCCAGCTGTTGCATACCCAAAGCCTTCATCTCACCTGCTGTGGCATTGATGAATGATTTGACTTGATTCAAATCTCCCTTGAAATCCTCGTCATCCAAGTTATAAACCCTGACGGTAATTTCAGTCAGGTTTTTCATCACCTCTGAAACTTGCTTTTCTTCGCTGGTCATGCCACTGAGCAAACCCAGCATAGCAGCGCCTAAATTTATTTCAACCGAAGGCTCTATACCCATGATTGTTTGTAGTTTTTGCAACACATCCTCTGCCTTAACTTGCGCTGTTAAGACCAAAAGACTGATTAATATAATTTTTTTCATGATTTTACTCCACTAAATCTGTGCCATGGATTTAGAAACAGGTACGATAATTGCCGGTTTTATGCCATGTGTATTGGCATCCTCTAATGTTTTAGCACTTATTTTTTGCATGTAATGCATGGCTATCTGCATGTCTCTTTCAGCTGCTGCCAGTTGTTTTTGTTGTATTTGACTGTGGTTTTGCAAAAACAGACCCAAAGAAAATACCGCAACAAAAGCAAAAGCCATGGCCGGCTTCAGCCAGCTGTAACCTTGGTTGATACCAATTTCTCGATACAAGTTTTGCTTCATGCTTGGTGGGCATTTAACTTTACGAGTTTGTTCAAAATAATGAGTCAACTCTTCTGCAACCTGATTTTCTATACTTTGTTTACGCATATGTTTTTTCCAAACTTTCTTTTAACTGTTTCCGAGCCCTGTGTAAATAGACTTTGGTTTGAGACAAACTCAAATCCAAAGCATCCGCCAATACCTGATAGCTTAACCCATTGACTTCACGCATCACCAACAAAGATTGGTAAGGTTCGTCTAATTGGTTAATTGCTCTGCCAATTTCACCAGATAACTCATCATTTAATACCACATCTGTGGCTGATGGTGAAACATTGCACCCTACGGCTTGTGCCATTTGGTATTCATTGGCAAGTTTACGCCGACGAATGATGTCCAGACATTGGTTCCTGGTCACTTTATACAACCATGCTTTTTCAAATTTACCGCCACTTTCTTTGTGTTGCCACAGTTTGATGAAAGTGTCTTGCACCACATCTTCAGCTTCTAACTGACAACCCAACATTCGATACGCCAAGGCATACAATCCATGTTGGTTTTGACTGACTTGTAGGCGGTACCAAATACTCATGCTAGTTAAATGTTTACATTTCAACACTAAAGACGAAATAATTTCTGATTTGTTACATAATTAGAATTTTTATTTCAATTTTTCAGCTATGCTTGCGCGAACTGAATGGTTTTTTATTAATTATAGAGGGTTTAAAATGGCACAACGGTTAATTATCTGTCTTATTTGTCTGCTGGTATCGGCATGTGGCTCTCAGCCAACCAGGCCTAATATCGACCATAAACAACAATTAATTGCTGCTTTGGTGGCTCAGGACAGAAATCAAATTATTGCCAATAAAACTCCAGCCAACCTTAAACAAAAGAACTCCAACATCATCAACCTTTACTTATTGGCAATCAGCAACCAGCCCTATCAACTGATCAGCAACAGCCAACTGCTGTTAAAAAACTTTCACAATTACAACATCGCACAACAAAACATCATTAAACCCATACTGCTCTGGGCCTATGTGCATCCCATCTACCGCCAAGAAACTGCTAAACAGGTGCGGCTGTTACAGCGGGAAACCTTGTTGGTGGCACCCAGTAACATCAGTTTCAAAACCTGTGAAACCAAACACCCAGGCTGTGCCAATACCCTGCGTGAACAACTTGCTTCCATCATCAGTCCAGCAGAGTTGACAAATACACTGCAATCGATGGCACACAACGATCCGTGTATCAACCTAAGTAAAGAAAACTTAGGCGGAGAGTTTGGGAATCAATGCTTGGCCAGTCGCAAAGGCACTTTAAAAGTCAATTTAATCAGCAGTCCACAGTTTTTATTTGCACAGTGGGAAAGTATGCTTATCAGCAATAAATAAAAACCCACATAAGATTCACAAATTCATTTCAATGGTTCAACTTTCAAGCAGCGCTTTGATGGCAGCAAAATTCTTTTTGTTATTGGCCTTTTGTTCTTCTGCTGTTTGTTTCACTCCAGGGTGACCGCTGCTGAGCTCAAAAGGAATTTCATCCAGAAAACGACTGGGACCAAATGCCGAAGCTGTTTTTTCTTCAGGAAACCGTTTTTTACGCTTTTTTACATAGGAAATTTTTAACTGCTGCATCGCACGGGTCATACCCACATACATCAGACGCCGCTCTTCTTCAACCGCACTGACCTCCTCATCGGCATCAGCCAAAGAGTTGGCATGGGGCAATATACCCTCTTCCACCCCAACCATATAAACATGTTCAAACTCCAAGCCTTTGGCGGCATGTAAAGTCATCATTCGAATGGCATCCTCACCTTCATCCTCATCTTGACTGGTCTGCAATGACAGGTAATTCAACAACTCATCAAGCGATAAATGTTGGGCTTTGCCCAAGGCGTTGACCCACTTCAAGAAATCTTGGACCAACTTAACTTTATTTACTTTAGCCAGCTTGTTGTTGGCTGAATGGTTGACATAATTCAGGTAATCAACTTGTTTAATCAAAGCGTTCACCACCACTTCTGCCGAAGCCGACATTTGTTGATGGTGTTGCATGATCTTGATAAATGGTGCAACTTTTGCTTGAGCTGAATCTGATAGGTTACTGAAACAAGCTGGATCACAACAACTGTCGAAAAAGCCCTTGCCGGCCCGTTTAGCTATGGCCGAAATTTGTTGAATGGTTTGCATCCCAATGCCCCTTTTGGGGGTATTGATCACCCGTAAAAATGCAGCATTGTCTTTGGGGTTCACTAACAGCCGAATGTAAGCCATTAAGTCCTTTATTTCACTGTAATCAAAAAACGACCGCCCACCTGACATCTGATACGGCAAATTATTCAATCGCAGCGCCTGTTCTAGCAGTTTAGCCTGATGATTCGAGCGATACAAGACAGCAAAGTCGTTGTAGTTTTTGCAGTTGGCTTGTTTATTGAAATTGATATCAGCCACCACTTGCTCTGCTTCAGTCTCAGCATTGGGGTAAGCCAAAATTTGGATGGGACCACCTTGTCCCAAATCACTCCAGATTTTTTTCTCAAAAGGATGCGGATTGTGCTGAATGACTGCATTTGCAGCGTCTAAAATGGTGCTGTTAGAGCGGTAATTTTGTTCTAATTTAATCACTGCAAGGCTTGGAAAGTCTTGTTGCAGCAACTGTAAATTTTCAGCTTGCGCACCACGCCACCCATAAATCGATTGGTCATCATCACCTACACAGGTCAAGTGATTATTTTTACCCATCAGTAATTTAAGCAGCAGGTACTGGCTGGCATTGGTGTCTTGGTATTCATCAACCATCAAATATTGAATCTGTTGCTGCCATTGTTTTAACACCTCGGGCTTATCATTCAATAACCACACCGGCTGTAAAATTAAATCATCAAAATCCATGGCGTTGATACCAACCATGTAATCCAAGTACTGCTGGTATATTTCCACTGCCATGGGCACAGTTGAATTCACTTGCGCTGGTCGAAGGGCTGCATTTTTCCAGCCTGAAATCTGCCACTGCAGCTGGTTGCTGACATCTTTTTTTATGCCTTTAGGCAATAAACCTTGTATGATTTTTTGGCATTCAGAAGTGTCCAAGATGCTGAAACCGCGATGGTATGCAGTGTGCTGGATTTCTTGTTGCAATAAACGCAGGCCCAAAGCATGAAATGTTGAAATATTCAGCGCTTCACCAGCATCAATCAAATGCATGGCCCTTGCCTTCATTTCCTTGGCCGCTTTGTTGGTAAAAGTGATGGCGTAAATACCTTGTGGCTGACAAATATTATGGGCCACCAAATGAGCCATTTTTTCAGTGATAACCCTGGTCTTTCCACAACCAGCGCCAGCCAATACTAACAGTGGTTTATCAGTGAGTTTTACAGCTTGTTGTTGGGGTTTATTGAGCACAGTAAATGGCGCATAATTTTAAGGTGCTCATCTTAAGCAACTGTGTTGGGTGAATTCAAGCAAAACCCACAGCAATAATAATTGAACGGAACAAACCTAGTCACGAGACCAGTAACCGACACTACGAAACAGTCATTAAATCACCCGGCTTACCGAACAAGTAGCCTTGGTATAAATCGCAACCAATAGCTTTCAAAATTTCAAACTGCTGTTCGGTTTCAACCCCTTCTGCCACAGTTTGTAAATTTAAATGTTTGGCCATGGATGTGATGGTTTCAATGATCACTCGTGAGCTGTTATTTTCATTCAAATCAGATACAAAACTTCTGTCAATTTTAAGGTAGTCTATGGGCAATTGACGCAAGTACTCTAATGACGAATAGCCCGTACCGAAGTCATCAATCGCAATCAATACACCCATGTCTTTTAAACGCTGAAACTTGTACTTGATTTCATTCAAGTTGCCCACCACTACACCCTCTGTTAGTTCAATAGTCAACTGTCCTTCATTGATTTTTAAGCGCTTTAATATTTGATCAATGTAAACGATAAAACCCTGTTGGTGAAATTGTTTAGAACTGACATTAATTGATATATTGTGCTGGCTTTCCATGATCTTAAGACAGGCATTTGAAATTACCCAGCGACCCACGGGCTGAATTAAATCAGTGTCTTCTGCCACCGGAATAAACTCATCTGGCAACAAAGTTTGTTGGTCATTAAAAATTCGAATTAATGACTCAAAGCACACCACTTCACGGTTAACATCAACAATAGGCTGGTACTTTAAAACGAAACTGTCATTGCTGACCGCATTTCTGAGCACTTGCTCCACATACAGTATCTTGTCATTCTCCTTTTTCATACTGGCATGGTACATGGTCACTTGATTTCGACCTTGCTCTTTTGACCTATACATAGCCACATCGGCTTGTCTGATGACATCATTTACCGTGGCCTGACCCTGAGGGTATATAGTGATCCCCATGCTGACCGTACAAATGTGTTGGTTATTATTAATTTCATAGGGCTCTGCCAATCTTTGTATGATGCTTTCAGCCAAAACAATGATTTGTACTGCTGCATCATTGGAATTGTCATATACACAGTTGGATGCGAGCACAAATTCATCACCACCAAATCGCGCGATGACTCTGAACTTTGCGCTGAACTCCCGCAACCTTGCTGCAATTTTTAATAACAACTGGTCTCCAAAATGGTGTCCCAATGCATCATTTAAAACTTTGAACCTGTCCATATCAAAAAACAACACCGCTCCAAACTTATTTTGTTCCATGCCTTGTTTTAACAATGCTTTCAGTTCACTTTGAAATTTTTGACGGTTGGGTAATTGGGTCAGGTAGTCATGAAATGCCAGGTGTTGAATTTTTTCAGTGTCATTTTTCTTTTCGGTGATATCAATTAACATGCCCATCACTTCATTCATTTCTTTGACATCTTGTGGGATAAACAACACATCCCTGAACCATCGGTATCCACCATTGGCGTGCCGAATTCGGTACTCTATTTCAACGTGTTGATCGTTATTATTGTGTTGGCGCAAGGCATTTTTTACCAGATGTATATCGTCAGGGTGGATCAGTTGACTGAAGAATTGGGGCAGACTTAACCATTGTTCTACTGAGTAGCCTAAAATGGCTTCTGCTTCCTGACTTACGTAGGTAATTTTATCTAGCACCAAATCTGCTTTCCAAAAAATAACCGGCTGATTTTCAATGATCCTTTGGTAGTTCAGATTGCGTTCTTGTAACTCTTTATTGATTATGTTCAATTGTAACGTACGGTCCTTAACTTCCCGTGCAGTCAGTACGTGACGACCAGTGAATACCAACATCCCCATGCCAACAAATCCAGTGAAAACCAGCGCTATGAATAAAGTCAGCCATAAACTAGAAGAAGCCTCTTCTAAAAAATACCTGGGTGTAGGTGTTATGGTTAACTGGTATGGCGTGGTACTTAAGGTAAGCATTTTTTTGTTGGCCAGGCTTTCAAAACGAGTGGTTAATACGTCTTGACTGATGTATCGGTTAACGAATTTACCATCAACCAACTCATCCAGTTCAATTTTATACCGATTTAAGCCGAACGTATCCTTGTTCTTTTCAACTAATTCAATGAGTTGAGGGCCGCTGTAATCTTGTTCCGATGTTTGTGTCAGGATGTAGTTGATGTGAGTTTGAATGATTTCATTAATCCGCATTTCCTCATAATTACGAAAAGAATTGGCCAACATAAAAACCAATATAAAACCGCCCATAATTGGAATGGCTACACTCACCATTCGTGGTTTCCAAATCGACCGAGGCTGAGCAAACAGTGCCATCAATACTGGTGCAAAAATCAGCACACTCATCAAATCACCCAGGTACCACAACAGGCCTTTAATGAAAAAATCATCACTCTGGTAATAACCGGCTCCAGTTAATAACATCACAAAGAAAAGCGTGCTCACCAAACTTGGAACAACAGTAGCAAAAGTAAAAAACTTGAAAATATTTCTGAATTGAATCAACCGAGGATTAAGGCCAATCATGTAACGCGCCAAGAAGCCAGCAAATAAAGGTCTGAAAAAATTGTTCAGCAACAACAGAAGGTCATACATGAAGACTTTGTTCCAACCGGCATCCAAATGAATCTGGTACAAAACTATGCTGTTGATGACTTCTGCCAACACAATGGCTGGTACGATGCGTTTGCCCCATACCATAATCAGGCCTACACCCAATCCTGCTGAGGGCCAAATTGAAAGCGACAAAGTGGGCCTGATCATGTACTGGTTGGCCATGTAACAACACCACGCATAAAACAGCGCCACGAGGATATTTATCGCAGTCCACTTAACAGCGCTTCTCATCACTGACCCCTTAATACACACCTGTACATAGTAAAGATAATAACTAAATACCCACTGCAATACAAGCAACTATGATTGGCAAGCTGAAATGCTTACTTTGTATCAAATTAATTAGTCATGTATTGAAAATACCTGAGTTTAATAACAACTTTTGTCAGTTATTACAGGGCTTTCTGTGTTGTTATAAACTTACCAAAGACATAATTACAAAAACCAAAGGACTGGTTGAAGTTTTGGCATAATAGGCGCATTTACAACGAAATGTATTGTTGCCCCTGAGAAAGTTTAACCAGTAAAAACTGATGTTATCAGTGCATAATGGATGCCAAATTCACTGTTGAATTGGCATCCATTTAAGCTTTTTTAACCTATGCACAAATTGCTTCAGTGCGCATGGTTATGTTCCAGCTCTTCTTGGCTGGCAGCTCTGACATCTTCAATACTGACTTTGAAGTGCAGTCTTTGACCTGCCAATTCATGGTTACCATCTACAGTCACCACATCATCAACCACCTCTGTGATTTTAACTGGCACTGGACCGTGCTCGGTTTCAGCTTGAAAAGACATGCCAACTGCCAGGTCTTCTACACCTTGGAAAGCTGATTTAGGTACTTTTTGAATCATTTGCTCATGTCGAACACCATAAGCTTCTTCAGGCTCAACTGACACGTCAAATGTATCACCTTGTTGTTTGCCTTCAATGGCCTTTTCTAAACCAATGATGATGTTGTGTGCACCTTGTAGAAACTTCAAAGGTTCACGCCCTTCTGAAGAATCCAACACGTCTCCTTGGTCATTGGTTAGTGTGTAATGCATTAATACAACACAATCTTTTTTAACTTGCATGTTTTGTCCTGATTTTAGTGGGTTTTGAATTTTATCACAGTCAGCAGCTGCACTGGTCTATATGTAAGAAATTACCTGGAACTGCAATACATAACAGCGTTGCATTCGAGCTACACTTGCCTTATTCACCATCAATGACTTCAGTATTGACAAGCGCTATGGCCTTTTCATTGCCTACCGCTGCTTGTTTAAAATGTAGTAAAGCTTTTTCAGGTTGTTGCTGCTCTTGGTAGATTAAACCCAACATTTGACTGACTTCTTTGCTGGGCGCTATTTTTTCAACCGCCAACAACAAACTCTCAGCTTGGCCCCAATTTTGTTTGGCCACATGTAATTTGGCATTGCATAACAAAACAACAGGGTTTTTGGGCTGTTGCTGCAACCATTTTTCTGCCACTTTTAAACGGTGATTGAGGTTATAGGGTAAAGCCGACCAAAACACCACCAATTGCTCATCAAAGTGACTTTTTTGACTTTTTTCAATGTATTGAGTGATGGCCTGGAAAGCCCCGAGACGCAAGCCACTTTCACAGTAGGTGTATTTGTATTTTTCTTGTTGTTTTTTATTCAGCCTATGCCAAATTGCCTGCAATTCATCCTCAGATTCTGCCGCCAAAAATAATTCATTGGTTACTTGCTGTTTTAATTGGTTACTCTGTGAGTGGGTAATCATGGCCAGTTTTTCAGCTTTAGGAATGGCTGTTTGTAGCTGTTTCCAATTTTTTGTTTGCTGACTGGCTTGAATCAATAAATGAATGGCCCGTGGGTTTTTGGGGTAAGTACTTAATATGGTGTTCAGCAGTGGCATTGCACGATCGGCATCACCTGATTTAATCCAGATTTCACATCGAGTTAAATCAACTGTTAATGGGTTATCAATGACTTTTTCAGCTTGGTCAAGGTATTCTTCTGCTTGTTCAGTTCGGTTCTGAGACACAGCCGCTCGTGCAGCAGCCATATAACTGAGCTCTGGCGTCGGGCTTTTAGCTGCCGACTGGAGCAACAATTTCTCAGCCAGCGGCCACTTCCCTTCGCTTAAAGCCAATAACCCACGAGCAAATTTTTTTCGACTGCTGTTTGCGGTGATGTTGTGCACCACTTTTTTCGGCGCTTTGAGCAAGCCATAAAGCAACCACACCGCCAGCCATAAAGCCAGTAGCAATAACGTTGCAGCAATGACGGTTATTTGGATTTGGTAACCCAATAATTCAATTTGAATCAACCCTGGGTTATTGATCAGCTTGGGCGTCAACCATGCAGTCAATAACAACAGTAAAATGACCAGAATAACTTTAATACTTTTAAGCATCAGCGTTGCTCTCTGAGTTGGTTGACAATACCGACCAAATCAACACTTTCAGGCACCTTAACCTGTATCCGCTGTTCAGCCAATGACTTGAATTGGTTAACCAGCTCGTTTTCGGCTGAAAATTGATCAGCCAACAGCTGTGCAGCAGCAACCAACTGCTGTTGCCAATTGAGTTGATCTTGTAAAATTAAGGCCAATTTGGCGTTTATTAAAGATTGGTTTAAATGGGCTTTCAGAATGGCTAGATCAGCTGAGCTGTTCAATTGACCGGTATTGGAGATCTTTTTAACACTGATGAACTTCTCATACCACGCAGAACTTGTTGCTTCCTTTGTTTCGACCTTCAATGTCAAGCTGTTTACCTGCTTATTGAGATCAGTCAGTTGTTGGTTCAATTGATTGCTGTCCGGTTCCTCAAGCTGGTTGAGTTGGTCTTTGATCACCAAGACTTGATTGGCAATCGACGGCCAATGACTTAAATCAAGCATCAAATTATTGAGGCTGTTTTTAACTGCAGTCAATTGGTGGTTATCTAATAATGTTTGTGCCAACAATAATTGTTGGATCGCTGTCTGGGCTTGGTAATTTCGGGTTTGGTCTTCAGCTGGCTGCAGGGCGGCTAAGTCAGCAAGCATCAGACTCAATTGTTTCAGCTGTTGGTCTTGCTCTGCCAAGCGTTGCTTCAATGCTTCAATTTGCGCAATATTTTGCTGGTTATCAAAAGGCACCGGCTTCGAGTTGCTTTGCATTTGCTGCTGTGCTTGTTGTGTTAACTGTTGAATTTTGCTGGTATTATTTGTCACATCCACTTGAATATTTTTCAATTGCGTTGACAGCACTTTATCCGCATCATTTAACTGTTGTTGGATCGCGTCCACATCGACACTGCCCTCAGCTTGCTTGTCAGCTTGCCAATTCAAGTACCACAGGTATCCACTGGCAGCCAATGACAACAAAGCAACCACCAAAGCCAGTCGACCACCGAATTGTTTGTTTTGCACCACAACATCTGGTGTGTCTGGCTGTTCGTCAATCACTGCATCAACCTGCTCTGATTGCTCAATGGCTGTATCTTCTGCTGCCTGATTTTCTTGGCTCATAATTTTCTGTGCGGTTTACAATAATTGTAATTTTAACTCACAGACGACGTGTGGTCACTGCTTAAGCACACCAAAATCAAATACTTGGCCACAACCAGGCAAATGTAGCTGCCACCACAGCAGCATAAATCAGGGCATCAATCAGATAACGGATACAGTTTGACCAAGGATGACCATACCAAATTGAAAAAGGAATTAAACCCCAACCAAAAGCCAAAAATCCACTGACCATCACCACCCGAAACACCGACATGAAGTCAGCCCCAGCCGTCAGAGCCAAAGTGGATGCATAAGCAATCAACAGACAACCAATAAGGAAATACAACAGTTGTTGACCCAGCAATTTACCCATCGGGGGCATGCCATTCTCAAAAACAGCAAGCATGGCCACAGGACCTTGAGCAAATTTGTTTTGCATAACCGCATCATTCATGTCTTTCATGTCCTTACAATGTGGCATGCTATACAAACCTGGTTTCAAACTCCCAGCGCGAATGGCATCGGACACCTGGTTTTCATTGCTGATGAGTTTGTAATCAGCATTGTGGTGTTTGACCACCATATGAAAAATCGCACTGACAACCCAGCAGAAAACCCCACCCAATAAAATAGGCAACCAAAGTTGCATTAAAGACACCGACATAAGAACCTCCTAAAATAACAGCTCTAATGATTATATACCTCATTTCAAAGGGCTTAAAGAATCCATGGGTTTTTTTGTCATCCAGAGGGTACCCTTTGTTATCCTGAGCGCAGTCGAAGGGTCTCATAACGCTGGAAAGGTTTTGCAATTATCAGCGATTACGTGGTCTGTAGGAGATTCTTTGACTCGGTTCCCTTGCTCAGAATGACACGGTGTTTTTTTCATCAAAAAAGGCCGCAATCAACGGCCTTAATGACATGGTCTTGATGAGTTAGGCGTTGCTCAAAGCTTCATCAAACTCTTCTTTGGCGTGCTTGAATTGATACAGTGATTTTTCAACGTACATCATCACTTCATCGACATAACCATCGGTTGATGCCGACCAAACCCGGTTGATATAGCGTTCGCCAGCAGCAAAACTGGACATGATGTCAGCGAAAGCCTGGATGCCGAATAAGTGTTTCATGCTGTCGCGGGCATCGGCGAAATTAATTAAGTCATCACGGAATAACTTATCAATTTCAAAGCGCATTTCATAGGTCGGAATTTGTTCTTTGCGACCATTGAGTGCTTCTAAATTTTTCAGTACATTGTCCAAAGATTCAATCAAAATCTTCTTGTTGTTTTTCAATACATCACCGTGTTTGGCGGCTTCATTAGCGGCTTTTTTATACAAAAAGGCACCGACAAACCCAACCAACATCACTGGGATGAAATAAGTCCAATCCATCAAACGCTCATCCAAAGAGGATAAATAGGCACCTGCCAGGAAAGACAAAATGACGGCTGTAAATGCTAAATTTTTCATGGTTTATCTCCTTTATCCTGCTTGCACAATGACATATACGGCGTTCCCCACACCGACCAAAGCTTCACCCACAATCAGGCCAGCAGCAATCGGTATGCCTTTGCTGTCTGACCAAGATTTGCCTTTGGTGCGATCGGTCACTTCACGTATCAAGGTACCTATGGCATAAGTCAAAACGATGTTGAATGGCAGGTAGAATCCGAGGCCAACGGTGATGCCTAAGCCGGCTTGCAGCAATGACAACAAGCCACCAAGTACAGCACCAGCCACGTATTTTTCAGTGGGCACATCACCACCAGTGATGCCTTCGACCATGGAGGCCAAAGCTTGGCCTTGTGGTGCTGGGAATTCATCGCCACCTAAACCAAATGCTTTGTCCAAGGTAAAAATCAGGATGATGATAACGATGGGACCTAACCAAGCGCCAAAGAATTGCCCCAATTGTTGTTGTTTCGGTGTGGCTCCGACCAGATAGCCAGTTTTCAAATCCAACATCAAATCAGTCGCTTGGCTCATCGCCACACAGGTGGCTGCCCCGACAGTCACCGCAGCGACGATTGCTGGGCCGGTTTCCATGCCACCAAAGGTTTGGGTAATCATGATCAGTAATGTCACCGCAATTAAGGTCATGCCAGAAAGTGGTGACCAATTGGTTCGACCGATGGCTTCAGACAAAATGATACCAGCCATCCAAATCCATAAAGTACCGAGTACAGCCATCATCAGACCGCGAACCAAGCCGACTTCTTCAGCCGAGGTAACAGCCATTACGCCCAATAAAATGGCCGCACCGACCACCGCAAAATACAACATTTTAATCGGTAACTCATCTTTACTCATGGCACTTTCTTTTTTGGCCGCTGATTGCATCGACTTGATCGCTGATTTAATTAATGGCAAAGCAAAGACCACCCCAACAATAGCACCACCAATCAACATGCCAATGCCTGTGGGTCTGAACAACATCAAACGCAATTGATTGGGGTCGGTAATAGCTGCACCGGCAGCATCGACCGGAAAGGAATTGGTCAGGTCCAACAAAGGTGCTATGACCCAGTAACAAACAAAACCACCAATAATAAAGGCCAAGCCGCCGCGGCCCGCGATGAAGGCCACACCGATGGTCATTAAGGATAAATACCAAGTTCCATTGAGGTATTCAGGCAAGCCCAATTGTTCAAACAGATGCCAATTTTCAAAACCATAATACAAACTGATGAAATGTACCAGACCAGAAACCAGCATGGCTCCCACCAACATCATGGCTTTGCTGATGCCAGCACCAGGCGATTTCAGAATCGAAGCCACAGCCACACCACCGGGGTAGGTAAGGCGTTCGTAATCAATCATTTGTTTGCGCAAAGGTATGATGAATGCTATTCCTAAAAACGCACCTGCGATGGCACCAAAAGTCAAAACATAAGGATTAAAGTCTGTGCCATAGCCAAGGATAAAAATGGCTGGTACAGAAAACATCATGCCTGATGAAGCACCATTAACGGCTGATGCCACTGTTTGAGTTACGTTGTTTTCAACAATTGAACGGCGCCTTAACAAACCCCGTAAAATACCAAAACCCAAAATAGCGGCCAGTTCAGAACCTTCAATGGAAAAACCCAGTTTCAATGAGGCATAACCAATTGAAATGGCCAGCACCACACCCAAGAAATAACCCACAATCACGGCATGCGGTGTCAGCTCAGGATAAGCACCGCGTGTGATGGGGCCTGTTGCAGAAATCTGCTGATCAGACATATAAACTCCTGTTTTTCGTCGTGGTCTGGCTAATAAGCTGATGACTCAAACTTGTTAAAGACCTTATTGTTTAATATTTACCGGTCGGCACTCTCATGTCCAACGGGCAAAAATTATACCACCATAAACAAAAGCCAAGCAAAGCCTAATGAAAAGCAATCGAACCCGTTTATTAATAAGGTCTGAATTTCAGTTATTGGGTGATCACTTGTTGACCAGAATCACAACACCAATCCAGCATGATGCAACACCAAGCTTGGGTCCAACAGGTTTATTTCTGATAAATGGTGAAAATTTCTCGGTCTTCTTCATCAGTGACTATGTCATTAATCACTTCGTCGATATCCAACTCAGCATCACAAGAGCTACAAATGAAGGTATGGGTATTTTCTAACCACTTGAGGGTCTTCTTGTATTTGAAGTCGCAGTCAGCACACTGCAGCGTAATTTTTTCGTTTTTGTTCATGATAATAGCCCAACAAAAGGCAAATTTTACACACGGCTTTATGCGCACCATTGGAAAATATAAAGCCACATAGGCAGCACCTATTTAAATTGCCACCTGTTTGCTTATTATTTGTAGATTTGTTTTATGCGCAACATTTATTTAACTTAATTACCGATTTTATTATTAATTTTCTCGGTGGTAATGTTTCAAAACCTCAACCTCTTTTTCACCCAAGCGGCACAGCATAACTCGTTTCAATACAGAAGTTGAGACTTCAAACGGCCTAGTTTTTGCAGTTTCTATAATTCAAAGAACGTATTTTCTACCTTAAATTTCTGATGCACCAAACCCAAATCTTTCAATGTACCTGTGGTTTCAGCCAGCACCGATTTTTTTAAATCAACCTGCTCACACCATTTGGTATAAGACAGCCATTCTTTGACATCAGCTGGCTCTAAACCAAATTGCTCAGCAATGGTTTCAACCCGATCATCCGCTTGGTACAGTACCTGCGCTTGCTTGAAAGTTTCTTTAAGTAAGGCTTTCACCTTATCGGCATGCAGGGTCAATGTTTGGTGACTGGCTACCACCACAAAACATGACCAAGGTGTTGGACATTCACCAATGCGCCTGAATTCTCCGTTATCAACATACGGTTTGGTGGTGAATTTTTCCCAAAAGAACACATCGGCCTTATCTTCTCTGAACGCCATTCGGGCACCGTCCAAGTTATTGATCACTCGAAATTGTAATTTATGCACCGGCCAATCTTTCTGTCTGGCATGCACATAAGGCATCAAATGTGAGCCTGAACCATAGCGACTGATGGCATAGCGGTGGTGGTAGATTTCATTGACATCGGTGATCTCTGAATCGGCTGGCACGTGAATTCCCCAAATGATAGGAGAGTCGGTATAAAAAGACACAATTTTATAATTGGCACTTCTGGAGATACCTGAAATGGCCCCTTCGGTTAACAGTATTGCGACATCCAATTCATCATTCTTAATGGCTTGTATCATGCCACCAGTGCCTTCATAGAAATCTGTCCATTCAGGTTTGATGCCTTGCGCTTGTAACACGCCTGACTTTCTGGCCATGTGCCAAGGTAAGTTGTAATGTTCGGGTACACCGCCAATTCTGAGTCTGAGCATAGTATTTAATCAATAAAATAAGCTGAATTGTACCACCCAAAACAATAAAATTCTGCTGAGTGGCTAACAAGTCAAGTTGATGAGTTTAGGCTAGGAACCTTGTGCTAAAATCAAACCATGAAAATAGCTTTATTGATGTTGTTTTGTTCATTAACAGCCCGTGCTGAAGTTGAGTTGTTGATAGTGGGCGGACATCAGCAGCCAGTTCAGTTTGTGACTTTACCATTTACTTACTTCGGCAAAGGATACAGCCCTGCTTTAACGATCGAAAATCACATCGTTCAAGCCCTGTCCAGTACAGGTTTGTTTACCATGCCACTGCGGTATGAACAGCCGCATGATAAGGGCAACATGTTGGCATGGCAGTTGGCAGGCATTCGATATGTGCTTTTGGGTGAAATACATGAAGACGATCAAAGTTTACATTTAAAATTAACTATCAACGACACCCTGGGTTTGCAACCTACTTTAAGCGTGGTGATTTTAAACCCCAAACAATTGGCATTCAGCAGCCAAATGTTTGCCGACCAACTCTACAGAAGCCTGTTCTATGCCACTTTCACCAATTACAACGACAAGCAGTATTTAGACCATGAAAACCCAACCTTGACCCGCTACCTGAATCAGTTGGTGATGCAATTTAAAATGGCTTGGCAAAACCAAGGAGCACAGGGAGTTTGTACGGTTGATTTACAACAAATACCAGGTGGCGTACCCTTTGAAAGCAGTCTACAAGAAGATTGTTTTACCGTGCCTGAACTGGCAGCAGAAGTACAAACCGCATTGGATCAAGTGGGTATTTTACCGTACGCAAATTATCAATCGGTATTTGAAAAGAACCTGCGCTTACAGTTCATCTCTGATTAACCACATAGCTTATCAAAAGCCAATTTAAACAATTAATTTTAATGCACCGTATCAGAATTGGCGTTTCTTTGTAAGTGTAAATCGGTGTCAATCAAATGCTTGTCCATGCCCCAATCAATCAGTTTTTGTATGGCCCATTGGTTGGATTGGTCTTGGTGACACTCAAGGCAAGCATTGGGTGAATTTTCCAGCCCCAGCTTTTCACTCAATAATGGGTTCGGGATTGAGCCCATGTTGTGACTGCGGACAAAATGTGGCACCCCTGCCACTTGATTCAATAAATTTCTTGGCATGTGGCAATCATAACAGTAAGCGCCTGCTGTGCCGGCACGGTGATTGGTGTGAGCACTCAAATTCTCGGCAATTGGTGCATGACAGCCCAAACAAAAGGCATTGCTTTGTACCGACGGTCTTAACATACCGTTGGCTGCGGCTTGCTTATTGTTGTGTGGATCGTGACAGGTGTAGCAGCGCATATCAGTGTCTTGATAGTGACTTGAATCTGCAAAAGAACGAAACAAAGTACCCAGCCCTTTAGGTCTGCCATCAGGCCACACTTCAATGGTTGGGTACTGACGCCCAGGCACCAGCGGTGCTTCTGCAAAATAAGGCGACAAATCATTCAGCTTACCATTGGCGTCAAACCCTGGCTGGTAATTGCGGTACAGGGGTTGGCGTTTACGAAAAATATCCGCACCATGACAACGGGCACAAACACTTAAGGCGAAACCTTGTTCCTGATTGGCTGCATTGATGATAAATGGGGCTGTTTTTTGTAGTAAATTTTGATCCAACCACGATGCCATGCGATTGATTGGGTGACCATTCATATACTCAACATGCTTGCTACCAGGGCCATGACAAACCTCACAACCGACTCCTATTTCAGTCCACTTCACATCAGCAACAGTATGCGCAGGGTCTTTGCTGAGCTCTTGTAAATTGGTGGTGTGACAACGAGCACAGTATAAATTCCAAGCTGAATTCAAAGGTTTCATTTGCTCCCATAGATCATGCACCGATTGTGGCGACTGTTCTTGTTCGTTCCAATAGGCAAAAAAAGCTTGGCGCGGCACCGACCATTGTATCGGCAACCGACGCAATACACCGTCAGCTTCTTGAGTCAAATAAGTTTGTCGGTATTGGTAACCGATGACTTTATCAATTTTAAACTCCGAATAGGAGTCTGCAGCCAAATCATGTAAGGCCATATAAAAATTACCATCACGCTGGTACATTTTGGCCGCTGGTTTGGCACTTTCAGATTCGATGTTTTGTTGTGGAAAATAATACTTGCCACCAACAAAATCTCCCACCACACTGTCCTCGGCTGGTAATCTGGCAATGTTGTGGTGAGGTGAAATTTTCCATGCATCGTAATTAATCCAGTGACAATCACCACAAACTTCACTGCCTACAAAGTCAGCATGAAAAACTTTGGGCGCCGGTTCACGAAATAAATAAATTGTACCCACTGCCAGCAGTATAAAAGCGATGATATAAGCCAAAATTTTCATTTTCTTTTTTGCACTATACGTAAAGTTTTGTCGGCCAATTGTGCTGTCACAAATAGTTGACTGTTCAGGTCTTTGAGCAGGAGCGATTTATCTTGTTGGGTGGCTTGATATCCCCAATGATTGAATAAATATAAATCAGTGTCTCGCTGATGCAAGGTCAATGTACCACGGTAGCTTTCATCGTGGCTGGTTTGGCCATGCCAAACTCGCAAAGCCACCAATTGGTCACCTTGTTGTTTACTCATCAATAACCGCTCAACTTCACCTCGATGAACATAGGAAAACAACGGTAAATTATCCGCCTCAGGTTTCACTTGCATGGCTAAATATACATTGCGCCAAGTTCCCGGTCGATGACTGCGCCAACCCGCTTCGTTCAGTTGTTCATGCAACACCGATAAATCGGCATCAATGGTAATGTCTAACAGCTGTTGTCCGTTGTTGGCCCAACCGGTGGTCTTGTCATTGATTTGCTGCTGTAACCATGCCGGCTTGGTATATTTAATGTGCTCTGAAAACAACACCCAGTTAACTACTGGCATCAATAATAAGGTAGTTATGAAGGCAATTTTCAACGGCAAACCAAGGAATTGCTTGCGGTTACGGGTACGAAAAGCGATACCAATCAACATCGCCCAAATACTGGCAGTCAATACCGAGAGCACCACCATGGCCAGATTCATTTGATAGAAAAATAAGGTAGAAAATGCGTACAACAAAATCAATACGCCGGCCAATACATAAGGCCAACTGCGCCATTTTATGGGGTATGCTCCGGCCACAATAATGGCCCAAAAGCAGGCCAAAGCAGTGAACCAAAACACGTGGTGATTGGCTATAAAATGCCATTCATCATGGCCAATACGACCGATCAAAACAGCGAAGACATAAGCACTGATTGATAACAGCAACCAGTGACTTAAAACAACATACAAACGCCGATACACAAACCAACCAGCCACCACCAGTGTCACCACCAACAAACTTAAATCATGGCCAATGAACAACAACCATTGCATCGGCGCAACCGTCCATGGGTTGTGAAAGGCAAAAAAGAACTGCTCGCTGGCCTGATTCCAACGCAATAAAGTGTCATTGATGGCGGCGAACCAAATGGCAGCAATTATAAATACCAACAACAACACAGCCAACATGGCCAAAGACCCTTTCTCTGGCTGTCTGGGATCAACCAAACCAGAAGTTAACTTACCCAAAGTGGGGTGTCTTTGGGTCCAAGCCAACAACGAGCTGAGCCACCGGTATGTTCGCGGCATGAACAGTGCATAGACAAAATTTATCAACCAGTAAGCAACCCAAATCAAGACCACTAAAACCAATACCAGTACCGACATTTTGACCGCGACCTTGGCCATGGTTTCCATGGCTGAACCAAACAACATGCCAGGCAACAGATAGAAGGGTGCCCAAAGTACAGAAGCCACCAGACTGATCAACACATACCGCCTGATATCCATGCCCATCATGCCCGCTATGGCAGGAATGATGGGCCGAACTGGGCCAACAAAACGTCCGATGAACACACTGACGCCGCCATGTTTAGCGAAAAACACCTGACCTTTGCTGATTAACTCCGGGAACTTATAAATCGGCCATATTTTCAACAGTTTTTGCTTGTAATGATGACCTATCCAAAAGCTGATACCATCACCAACAAAACCACCCATTGAAGCCCAAAACCAAGCGGTATAAAAGTCCAAAACACCCAGGCCAATCAAAGCACCTAAGCTAACTAGAAATGCCGCTCCTGGAAACACAATACCCACCAACAAGATGGATTCAGTGAAAGCAAATAAAAATATGAGCACACCGGTCCAGTTGGGATTGGCTTGAATCCAATCATACACATCTTTAACCCAACCGGTTGGCTCCATACTCAGGCTCTGATCGCGGTTTTAGCTGCTGTTAAGGTTTGTTCGATGATGTCATCACTGTGTTTCGAACTGATGAATCCTGCTTCAAAAGCCGACGGTGACAAATAGATGCCGGCTTTTAACATGGCGTGGAAAAAGCGTTTGAAATGGGCTTCATCACAATGTTTCAAGTCGTCAAAACTATGGACTTTTTTATCGGTAAAATACAGACCAAACATACCGCCTTGGTTACAGGTGTTAAACGCTACACCAGCTTCATCAGCCACAGTTTGTAAACCATTGACCAGCTTTTGTGCTTGGCCAGACAGGTGTTCATAGAATCCATCTGCTGAAATGATGTTCATCATCGCCGAACCAGCAGCCATAGCCAGCGGATTACCCGACAGCGTGCCGGCTTGGTACACCGGCCCTGTTGGCGCTATGTGGTGCATGATGTCTTTGCGACCACCAAATGCACCAACCGGTAAACCACCACCAATGACTTTGCCAAAAGTGGTTAAATCAGGCGTCACACCATACAATTCTTGGGCACCGCCTTTGGCCACCCTAAAACCGGTCATCACTTCATCAAATATCAACACCGTACCGTGTTCATCACACAACCTACGCATGCCCTGCAAATAGCCCGGTAATGGCTCAATCATATTCATGTTGCCCGCAATCGGTTCCACAATAATTGCCGCCACGTCATCGCCAACTGCGGCCATCAATTCTGATAAAGCTTCCAAATCATTAAAAGGCACGGTCAAAGTTAAATCAGCCACCGCTTTTGGCACCCCAGGTGAACCAGGAATACCTAAAGTCAACACACCACTGCCAGCTTTGACCAAAAAGGAATCGGCATGGCCATGGTAACAACCTTCAAACTTAATGATTTTATCGCGTCCAGTGAACCCTCGAGCCAAGCGGATTGCACTCATGGTTGCTTCGGTTCCTGAGTTAACCATCCGCACCAAGTCGATGGATGGAATCATGTCACAGATTTGTTCAGCCAAAGTCACTTCTGCTTCAGCAGGTGCACCAAAACTCAAGCCTCGGTCCACCGCCGCATGTACTGCGGCCAATACATCTTCGTTGCTGTGACCAGCAATCATAGGTCCCCAACTGCCAATGTAATCAATATAGCTTTTGCCATTAACGTCAAACATATGCGGCCCTTTGGCAGTGGCAATGAATAAAGGCTCACCACCGACACCTTTAAAGGCTCGAACAGGGGAGTTTACGCCGCCTGGGATGAATTGTTGGGCTTTGGTGAATAATTTGTGGTTATTGTCCATGGTCTTATTTAGTCAATCTCAGTCAAAGTGGTCATTATAAATGTTTTGCATTGAATTTGGCATGACATACAATGGTCAATTTAACTAACCGTCTGTAGCTCGGTCGACTTTTCAACTTTAAATATGTCAAATAAACATGCCTATGCAGTGGCAGCCGGTCACCAAAGAACAGCCAGCGCAGCTGAACTGATTCTTCAACGTGGCGGCAATGCTTTCGACGCTATTTTAGCAGCCATGATGATGTCATTTGTGGCAGAACCCCTGCTGTCTTCACCCGGTGGTGGTGGTTTTTTATTGGCTGCAGGACCCAATCAGCCACCCCAACTACTGGACTTTTTTTCTGACACCCCAAGCGTACCAGCAGCTGAAATCAAACAACGTAACCTAGACTTTTACCCCATTGTTGGCAATTTCGGCACCCGCAGCCAAGAATTTCACATTGGTCATGCTGCAGCTGCCGTACCCGCTGTACCCGCTGGTATTTTCAAAATTCATCAGAGCCTGTGCTCATTGCCACTCAATGAAATTGCCCAACCTGCCATTGAAGCCGCAGAACAAGGCGTGTTAATCAATCACCAACAAGCTTATGTAGCGATGATTCTTAAACCAATCATCAATGCCACTGCTGAATCCAAGGCTTTATTCAGTGGCATGAACACAGGCACTGTATGGAAAAACCGCCAGCTGGCAACTTTTCTTGACAGCCTGTCAAGGTCTGACCATGACTGGTTTTATCGCGGCGCAGTTGCCCAAGCCATCACCAGCCAAGGCGATGGCATACTGAGTGAAACTGATTTTAACAGCTACCAATGCAAGGTCAGGATACCCTTGAAGCTGACCTTGGGCCAACATCAACTGTACACCAACCCCCAGCCCAGCAGTGGTGGATACCTGATATTTGAACAGCTAAAAAGACTGAAATCCAGACATGATCCCAGCGCGGTGCTGGAAGCCATGCAACATGCAGACGACTTAAAAAGAAACCCCATGGCTGAAGTTTCCAGAGGCACCACCCACATGAGTGTAACGGACACCGAGGGCAACTTAGCCAGCCTGACACTTTCCAATGGCGAAGGCAATGGTCAAGTGGCAGCCGACTGCGGCTTTATGTTGAATAATTTTTTAGGTGAGGAAGACATCAACACCGGTGGTTTTTTCAATTGGCAGAAGCAACAGCGCATGCAATCAATGATGTCACCCACGCTGTTGCTGCATCCTGAGCGACAAATTGCTTTAGGCACTGGCGGCTCTAATCGCATCAAAACAGCTTTGTTTCAGGTTCTCAATCACCTGATAAACGACCAAAAAATACTGAAACACGCCATTGAAGCACCACGCATGCACTATGAAAATGGCCACCTGGACCTAGAACCTGGCTTCGACCCAGTAGATTCGGCACAACTAAAAAAACAAAACCCGATTTACAGTGAATGGCACAACCACAACTTATACTTTGGTGGCGTCAATGCTGTCCAAACCGGCAACACAGTTGCCGCTACTGGCGACTTCAGGCGCAATGGCTGTGGCATCGTTGGGGTGAGGCAATGACTACAACCCCAACTGGCTAAATTTGCATCATTGATTCTTTCAACACAGTTTCAAGCCTGATCAACAGTTCGTTGGCATGCGCTTGTGTGAATGTAATGGGTGGTTTGATTTTAATCACATTATGATCTGGTCCATCTGTGCTGATTAATACACCCAGCTCACGCATGCGATCGGCCAAATATTGTGCCTGTTTAGGCAACGGTTGTAAGTCAGTATCACACAATTCAAAACCCAAAAACAAACCTTGTCCCCTGATGTCTTTGATAATTGGAAACCCCCTCATCAACTGCTGTAATTTAAGCTGCAGGTATTGACCAACCTGTAAAGCGTTTTGTTGTAGGTTGTTGGTTTTGAGCTCATGTAAAACTGCTTGACCAATCCGTGCGGATACAGGGTTGCCACCAAAGGTATTGAAATACTCCATGCCGTTGGCAAATCGATCAGCCACTTCACGGGTACAAACCACCACCGCCAAAGGATGGCCATTGCCAATAGGCTTACCAATGGTTACGATATCAGGTATTACATCATGGGCTTCAAAAGCCCAAAAATGACTGCCTATACGGCCACAACCTACTTGCACTTCATCTGCAATGCACACACCACCAGCTGCTCTTACAGCTTTATAGACTTGGGAAAAATACCCATCTGGCGGTACAATTTGTCCCCCACAAGAAACAATACTTTCTGCGATAAAAGCCGACAATTGTCGATTTTGAGACTGCAAGCTTTGGATGGCCTTGATGACATAGCCAGCATATTCTGATGCTGCATCAGCGCCCCGGTGCAAGCCTCTGAAAGTGTCTGGCAGAGGCACAATGTGGGTGCTGTCTGGGGCGCCTTGGCCCCCTTTACCATCGAACTTATAGGCGCTGATGTCGATACAAGCATTGCTGTTGCCGTGGTAACCTGATTCTAAAGCAATGACCTCTTTACCATCCGAATATGCTTTGGCCATTCGCAAGGCCAACTCATTGGCTTCCGAACCAGAGTTAACCATGTGCACCACTGACAACTGTTCAGGCAAAGTGGCCAGCAAACTGCGGGTGAACGCCACCACTGCCGGGTGTAAATATCGGCTGTTGGTATTCAGCACCGCCATCTGTTGTTGTCCAGCCCTGACCACTGCTGGGTTCTCATGCCCCACATGGGCCACATTATTGCAAGTGTCTAAATACTTTTGCCCATATTGATCAATCAAATAAACATCATCACCGCGCAACATTTGAATGGGTTCGGAATAAGATAAACTCAAAGACTTACCCAAGTGTTGGTGGCGAAAATCAATCAATTCATGGTTCTCCATTTGCTTGACTACGCCGCTGCTTTTAACCCGAAAAAAGCTCAGTGGATCAGGACACAAAGCACTCATGACTGGCAGCTCAACAGGCCTACAGGCGCCGGGAAAATCATCTTGAAAACCGAGTAAATCATGGATGACTTGGAAATGTAGGTGCGAACTCCACCCGCCATTTTCATGCGATGCGCCTACCCAAGCCAACAAATCACCACTTTCAAGCCAATCACCAAGCTGGTGTAGCGCCAATGTTGATCTTGATAAATGGCCATATAAAGTGTAAAAAACACCACCAGCGTAGCTGTGTTCCAAGATGATGGTTGGACCATAATCACGTGGCCGGTCGTGGTCTTTAAGGGCCACAACCTTGCCAGCCAATGGTGCTTGGATAGTCGTCTGAGCTGGCAACCATATATCCAACCCTAAATGCATGGTGCGGTACTCTTTACCCGAATTGCCTTCGAAACTGAAAGCATCCGAAGCGTAAAACGAACGGGCCTCTAAGTATCCACCAGCTAAAAATTCAGTGGGGTGTTGAACCTGCAACTGCTGCATTTTAAACAATTGCTCTGCGTGGTTTTCATAACCAGCAGCAACTCCCAACAAAGTACTGCCAACACCAAGGTCTACCGCCAAAACTCCCAGCTTATCAGTGTGTTCAGGGAACATGTCTACCAAACTCAGTGCACAGTCGTTTAAATGGAGTTGCAGCTGTTTTTGCTTAGGGTGAACACTGTATCCACAGGCGTGTCGAAAGGTAAAATAGGCCAGTTGAGCCGGTGTTTTACGCCATATATCCAATAACTGCCAAGCTGCTTGTTCACTGACTGTTTTGTAGTCATTATCCGGATGTTGTTGCTGCGCAATATGAGATTGCGTCACACTTACTGCCAAGCGCATGCCAATTAAGTGATACAGGTGCAATAATTCTGCTGCTTCCAATGGGTAAACTTGATGGTACCCAGCAACAACCGCTGCCGCTGCTGCCAGCGGGTCCGGCTTATCCATCAATGCATATGCACAAACAATTGCCAGCTCATTAATTAATTGAGTTTTACAGGCATCACCAAAATCAATAAAACCGTTTACTGAATTTGAGTTCAATACAATATTGTGATCATTCAAATCATTATGAATCACTTGGCACCGCAGTTGTTGATAACTGTGCTGATGCTGTTCAAAAAGGGCGGTGAAATGCACCAATACTTCACGCTTAGCGGCTGATAATTCTTTGAAATAGGATTTAATCCACAGTGCATGCGCTAAATCCCAAGCCTGTTCGGGTTTGGCTACTCGACACTCAAAATGAACCAGCAGTTGATCTAACTCAGCAGCTTGTTGACCCAAATTGTGCAACAATCGATTGTTGTGTGGTGCATGGTTTGACCACAAGTCACCTTCTACCCAACTCAAAACCCGCATCAGACATTGTTCACCACTGGCCGTTTCACACACTGTCAGCCACTGCTTATCTCGATTTAAAATTGGTAGTGGCAGTTGTATGTCCTGCAACTTATTCGATGCCAAATGGCACATCAAAGCTTGCTCAAATACAAAAGTTTCGACAGTCTTGTCTTGACTGATTTTTACAGTCCAAATTTCATCGCCTTGTTGAAACATAAAATTACAATCTTCATCACCAACCAAAGGTGTCAACTGACCACTGACTTGGTGATAAAGCTGTAACCAATCAGCTACTTGTGCTGTGGTAATGCGAGGCAAACTTTTCATACAATATATCCAACATGCGGGTGGTTTTTTTGGTATTGTAATGGAAGTACTTAAATTTAATGGTTGTTATATGAAAAAGTTATTATTATTGCTGTGTTTATCAGGAGGTGTAGCCATGGCCGCAGAACAAAACATTGCTATTGTGATTCATGGTGGGGCTGGCACCATTGAGCGTGATCAACTGAGTTCAGCACAAGAACATGAAATCAAGCAGGCTTTACAAGCTGCCTTAGACGCAGGCTATGCTGTACTCGAACAAGGTGGCGACTCAACCCAAAGCATTATTGCAGCCATTAAAGTGATGGAAAACTCACCGCATTTTAATGCCGGTAAAGGCGCTGTATACACCAAACCTGGTACCCATGAGCTGGACGCCTCTATTATGCGCGGCAATGACTTAGAAGCGGGTGCAGTGGCGGGCGTCACCAGCACCAAAAACCCCATTTTAGCAGCTGAACAAGTAATGCTTAATTCTCCGCATGTGATGTTGGCCGGCATCGGTGCCGATACATTTTCCAAACTCAAAGGCCTAGAACAGGTAGAAAACAGCTATTTTGATACGGCAGCAAGGCTCAAAGCATGGCAAGAAGTCGACAGTAAAACCAAGGCCAAACAGGCCGACCAAGCTGCTCACCAAGACGTGCTAGATGTTGAGTTTAAATTTGGCACCGTTGGCGCAGTTGCGGTAGACATGAATGGTGATATTGCTGCTGGCACATCCACTGGTGGTATGACTTATAAGGCCTGGGGCCGAGTTGGGGATTCTCCTGTGATTGGCGCTGGCACTTATGCTGATAACCGCAGTTGTGGCATTTCTGCCACTGGTCATGGTGAGTTTTTTATACGTTATGCCGTAGCTCATGACATTTGTGCCCGGGTACGGTATCAAAACAAGTCATTACAACAAGCGGCCAAAGAAGTAATCATGGATGAACTCAATAAAGTGGGTGGTGCTGGTGGCATCATCGGCATGGACCCTGCTGGCCAACCGGTAATGGTATTCAACACCGCTGGCATGTACAGAGGCTTTAAAACCCAAACCTCATCGCAGGTAGCAATCTATGGTGACGAGTAAGGATTAACAAAAGGCTTTGGCACTGAATGAGCCTCAGCCTTTTAATCACTAATTTTGTCAATTTACTTCACATCATAAACTACAACTTGCCAGTCTTTTTGCTCAGCACTTGAAGCATCAAATCCTATATAATATGTCTTATCGGCTGTCACCTGTACTTGCAAATTATTATTGTCTTGATTTAGCCCCCGACGTTGTTCCTTGGTAAAAACCTGATGAGCATAATCAACATTTAACAATGAAGCAAAACCAAGCTGGTATTCACCAGGTTTTAGCCAAACTGCACCAGTCTGTATATCAACGTTTTCACCATTGATCGTGGTTAAACGTACTGGGTAAATTTGCTTTGCGGCAACTGAGTAACTCAACACCAACTTCGCAGAATCACCCTTGGGAGAGGCAAAATCAAACCCGAATGCTGCGGTGGAAATTAAAAGTGTGAAAATCAATGTAATGGCTTGCATATTTGGCTCCTGATATTTTCTGAACACACCCTATACTTTACACCAGTAAAACTGAATACAAGGTGAACTACTTCAACAATTCAACACCCAGTAATTACCAAACCAGTCCACCTTACAACAAATACAGAATACTGTGCCTGATACGGCGAGACAGAATGATTTTAGCACCTTCATACATTGGCTCTAAATTTTCAGAATGTATCAATTTGCCTGCAGCATCGGTGCTGATGATTTGTTCTTGTTTCAAAACTGAAATGAATTGCCTGAACAGGTTTTTATCGAAAAAATCAGGCGAATTGAATTCATACAACAAAGACAGTTGACTGGCCACCTGATGACACAAAGACTCCAGCTCATTGCTGTTCAGCGTGGCTGAGCCACGTTTTTTCAACAACCCGATAACAATGAAAAATCGCTCATAAGTTTGCATCAACGCATTCGCCAACACCCTTAGATTAGCCGCTTGTAAAGAGCCGCCTTTGTGTCTTTCCAAATTACGCCCAACCGAAACCAATAAATCCAGCTCCTTGAGCATACCTAAAGTTTTTCGACCGTACTCTACAAACTCTTCACGCGTCCATTTAAGAAACAGTTCATTTTTTATAAATGGGTAAACAATGGCCATCATCCGCAGTACTTCTCGCCGCGGATGCTTCAGGTCATTGACAAAAAACATGGCTATAAAAGAACTGGCGGCAAAAAGATGTAAAACGTTGTTGCGGTAATAGGTCATTAAGACCCCCATCTCTTCTTTGACTTGAATCACATCGCCAAGTGGGTGTTGTACGCGCTGAATAAAACCCAAAAATATGCCTTTCTCAATGATTTCCTCAACCGATAAATCGGTCACAGTAGTGCGCTCCGAATAAGGCTGTTTAAGGATAATATTTTTATACAGCTCTATCTGCGCTTTGAGGTTGTCTTCCGAAGCCGCACGATTGGGCGTGGAAAGTAACGTCACAGCCAAAAAATTAATCGGGTTAACATGCGAAGCCTCATTGATGTGGGTCAATATTTCAGTACCCGCTTCTGACACCACGTTTTTAAACCATTGGGGTTTCTCTTTGACATCAAGTTTGATGTTGCGCCAATCAGGTTTGTGTCGGTCTAATATGTCATCTAACTCTATCGGCTCGGCAAAGTTTACTGTTAACCTACCATAGTCTTCTTTCAACAATTTAATGGTCTTAAATAGACCGCCTATGGACTCTTTACGTTTGCCTTTACCACCCAATTCATTCTTGTAAGACGCACCTTCCATCAACTTTTCATAATTTAAAGATGAAGGCACAAACACCAATGGCTTGCTGCGTTCATTCAAATAACTGCGAACCGTCATAGCCAACATGCCGGCTTTGGGGTGTAATAATCGACCGGTTCTGGAGCGAGTGCCTTCAATAAAATACTCAATCGAAACACCATGGGTAATCAAAGAGCTCAAATATTCTGAAAAAATGGTCGAATACAACACTGAATTGAATGAGCGACGTAAAAAGAACGCACCCGAACCTCTGAGCAATCGGCCCACCACCGGCAAATTGAGGTTAATTCCTGCGGCGATATGCGGCGGCACAATACCGCGTTCATACAATGAGTATGACAAAATCAAATAATCAATATGACTGCGGTGACATGGGGTATAGATGATCTCCTTTTCTGTGGCCAAGTTTCTGAGTTCATCAAAAAAATTTAATTTCACACCATCATAAACTTTGGTCCAAAACCACCTGAATATACCACTCATGAACTTAATGGCCGAATAAGAGTAATCTGCAGCAATTTCTTTGATGATTTTCTGCGCTTCTTTTTCAGCTTTTTCAAACGGCATCTTACGCCTTTCTGCATAAGCAGCGATTTCTTGCTGCACAATAGGTCGTTTGATGATATTTTTGGCTATGGTTCTGCGGTGTGATAAATCCCTGCCAACCACTGAAGTTTTTACCCGATTGTTATGTAGTCGCAATACCCTAGACAACTTATGGGCCATTTTTTCTGGCTCATTTTGCGTGTCCAAGGCTTGATTCACTACAATCGGCTGACTGAGTCTGATCAAAGTATGCTTACCATGAATCAAAAATGAAATGAACTTTCTGAAGCGGCCGGTGATGCCCCAACGTTCAGAAAAGATGGCTTTAAAAAAACCATGGTCACGGTTTGGAGCACGTCCCAAAAACACTGCAATTGGGATCAGCTGTAACTGTTTTGAATGATCTGCTTGAATTTGTTTTATGACCACTGACAGTTGGTTTTCAAATTCTTTGTAATCAATTTTTTGATTCCAAAAACCCACTGTTTTTTCTGATGCAAGGATGCTTTTGTTTAACTTAAACTCAGGATCAAGTTCAAAGGGTTTAGGCAAATTACCGCGCTTGATTTCTTCCCACAAGATACTACGCGAAACTTTAGATTCGCTGGATAATACATATACAAAGGGCATATCAGAATCAATCCCCAAGCTCTTTAGCTTGGTTGGACTGTATTCCACCTTGACCCGCAGGTACAGTAATTTACTCAGGATTGACATCAGTTAATTTTATACTATTTAGTTGGCAAATGTTGCAGCAAAAAAAGGGCCGTAACCGACCCTTTTATTTACTTTTGGCTGTGTAGAATTATTTTTCGCCTACCCAAACACCATCCTTCTTAACCATTGTCATGACTTGTTTAACTTCTTCGCCAAACACATCAAAACTGACATTCATGGTGGCTTTATCGCCTTGTACATCAACAGTATCTACTTCGACTGAGTTCAACATATCATCCATAGAGATTCCATAAGCACCCAATACATTTTTAACCCCTGCAAAAACAACAGATCCTTTTTCTAAAGCTTGGTCAAAATTCATATTCTGTACTTCATCCAAAGAAGTCATGTCTAAAGCTTTGGCGGTACTGACCACAGCAGCGATGGCTGCTTTGGTTTTTTCTTCGCTTAAAATATCATTTTCACCGGCCCAATCCATGGCTGCACCTACAATTGTAGCTGCTGAATCACGCTGTGCTTCTGGCAACATAGGATTGCTTTTAATGCCTTGTAACACCTGATCTTTACCCATCATTAACATCATAGGTAACATGGCTCTAGCTTGCTCCAATTGTGGCGCCGCCATTGCGTACAGGTTTTCTTCTGCACCATCAGCAGTCAGCATACCAATGGTTTGAGCAAATTGTGCTTTATCCGCTTCAGAAATATTTGTGGTCTTGTTGTTTTCAAACTCTGTCACCAACTCATTGTATTGCTCCTCAGTCAATGAGTTTTTAATTAATGAAGCAAGATCATTGGATTTCATTGCTGCCACAGATGCCATGAACGCACCATCAGGCGTATTGGTATCTAATTGAGCGATTGCTTTGGCAGCTGAATTAGCACCTTCATCACCGCCACAGGCAGCCAATCCGAACATCGCAATCATCATCAGCGATAAAATTTTTGTGTATTTACTCATGGTGTTCCTCTTCTGAAATATATTATAAAGCAGCGTATTATCTCTTTATTGTGACCAATACTCAACAATACTCTACAAAATGTAACGACTCAGGTCTTCATCTTCAGACAATTCACCGACCGCTTGATCCACATGCTCTGCATCAATGATGTACTCCTGACCAGATTTATCCGCCGCATCAAATGCCACTTCATCCAGTATTTTTTCCAACACTGTGTGCAATCTTCTGGCACCAATGTTCTCGGTTTTCTCATTCACCGACCAAGAAATTTCAGCAATGCGCTTGATGCCCTCATCGGTGAACTGCAAATCAACATCCTCAGTACCAATCAAAGCCTTGTACTGTTCGGTTAATGAATGCTCAGGTTCAGTTAAAATTCGTTCGAAATCTTCACTGCTTAACGCCCTCAGTTCCACCCGAATAGGCAGTCTGCCTTGTAATTCGGGAATTAAATCTGATGGCTTACTTAAATGGAAGGCACCAGATGCGATGAATAAAATATAATCGGTTTTGATTGGGCCGTACTTGGTGTTCACCACTGAACCCTCAATCATCGGCAACAAATCTCGCTGCACACCTTCTCGCGACACTTGACCTGAACTGCTGCTCATGCCTCCGCTGTTAGCGACTTTATCTATTTCATCAATAAAAACAATGCCATTTTGCTCAGCTTGACTCATGGCTTGTTGACGTATCTCTTCTTCATTCACTAATTTTTGCGCTTCTTGTTCTGCCAATATTGGCAGTGCTGCTTTGATGCTGAGTTTCTTGGTTTGATGTTTTTTCTTACCCAGATTCTCGAACATACTTTGTAATTGGTCGGTCATTTCTTCCATGCCAGGGGGGCCCATGATATCAACACCCATGTTCATATTGACCTTGATTTCAATTTCCTTGTCATCCAACTTGCCTTCACGCAAACGGGTTAAAAACTTGGCTCGGGTGTTGGAATCATCTACAGCTTCTCCAGGAATGGGTGATTCTCTGGTAGGCAACAAGTAATCCAATACCCTTTGCTCGGCAGCATCTTCGGCTTTTTTAGTCACTTGTTTCATCGCTGCTTCTCGGGTGCGCTTCATAGAAGACTCAACCAAGTCACGGATGATGGATTCAACATCCTTGCCAACATAGCCCACTTCAGTGAATTTGGTGGCCTCTACTTTAATAAATGGTGCATCAGCCAAAATTGCCAACCGCCTTGCTATTTCAGTTTTGCCCACTCCAGTAGGGCCAATCATCAAGATATTTTTAGGAGTGATTTCTTTGGCCATAGCATCATCCAACTGCATGCGGCGCCAACGGTTACGCAGTGCAATGGCCACCGCCCTTTTGGCGTTGTGTTGACCAATGATGTGTTTGTCCAACTCTTGGACAATTTCTCTGGGAGTCATGTTCGACATAATTATTCCTTTATAAATCTAAGGTTTCTATGGTTTGGTTGCGGTTGGTATAAATACAAATATCTGCCGCTATATTCAGTGCTTTCTTGACCAAGGTTTCAGCTGGCAAGTCGGTGTTGTCGATCAACGCCATGGCCGCTGCTTGAGCAAAAGGACCGCCTGAACCTATGGCTATCAATCCATGTTCTGGTTCAATCACATCACCGTTTCCAGAAATAATCAGTGAAGTGCTGTGGTCAGCCACTGCCAGTAGAGCTTCTAAACGACCCAAACGGCGATCGGTGCGCCATTCTTTGGCCATTTCTACCGCGGAGCGCACCAAATGACCTGAGTGTTTTTCTAGCTTAGCTTCAAACACTTCAAATAAAGTGAAGGCATCAGCTGTTGCGCCAGCAAAGCCTGCCAGCACTTGATCGCGGTAAAGCCTGCGGACTTTACGCGCATTGGATTTCATCACGGTGTTACCCAAAGTAACTTGTCCGTCCCCGCCTATCACCACTTGTTTATCATCTCGGTAACTGACGATGGTGGTACCGCGGTAGTTATGCATGGATTCTTTCATGTTTGATTGGTTTGAATGGTAAGTTGCATAAGATGGGGTTATCACTTTTAAATTTCAATTGCTGCCTTAACAATCTTTTGATAAAGCAAAAATTCCCTGTCAAAAAAAAACACCCCTAGAAAAGGGATGTTTTATGAGCTTGAATTAGCACTGAGTGATAAAACTTTATCACCATCCTCGGTTGCGTTTAGATTTCTGGAATCGACGGTTTCTGGCACGACTGACGGCTTCTTGGTCTTTAATACCAGACCAATCTTCTAAACTGAATGGGCCATTTTTGGCATACACCAATCTGGCACGACAAAAGTCTTTGTATTCCATCATTTCATCTTCAACCGCATCCATGGTGCCATCAATCACAATACAGTCATCAACATAGCCAATGCCGGGGATATGGTCTGGAATCACATCATTGTCATCAATGAAGTATTTAATCGTGGCATTGATTTTTTCTTTATTGCTGTCTTGAATCACCCAAGTTTTGTCTTCAACCATGCTGAGCATCATCTGCAAACAGCCCACTTGATCAATCACATAACCATCATTGACACTGGCCCTGACTTCTGCCACTTTGGCCAACGCCTCTTTCACGTCATTAGAGTCTATGTTGGTACCATGCTCTTCGATGAATTTATTGAAATGCGCTTTGACTTGGTCATCAATATCTATTGAAATGGTAGCCATGTTTAATCCTCTATCAAAATAAATTATTTTAATTTTATGCTGTTTTGAATCAAAATGCCAAAAGTAATCATTTATAATCTTATCTGAGGTTTAACCCCAGGAAAACTCATTAACCAGATTCACCGATCACATTATTACTTCTTACTGTCAATATTTTTTTGCTTGAGCTGGGTCAGCGAAGCAGCCAATGATGCAAAGCTGTTAGCCAGTGCCCAATCACAAGAACAAAATTTGATTGCCACCTATGGCCTCAGTCAACGCTTCGATTGGCGAAACAAGTGCCTTGAATTAATCAACGCCTTGGCACTGGCTCAATTCAATCAATGTAAGGTCATTAAAGCACACTTTGCCAACGCTTATTCTATGGCCCACGGCAGCGTATTATTGACTGAAGGCCTGCTACAAAATATCTACAATGACGACCAACTGGCGCATATTTTGGCGCATGAACACGCCCATTTAACCCTCAATCACCACCAACAAGCAGCACAATTGGTACAAAACCCACCCAAGCTATTCACCAAATCCAGAATCAATAAATTTTACCGCTACATTGAACAACAAGCTGATTTAACTGCTGATGAGTGGTTATCAGCACATGACCGCGACCCCCTGCAAATCCACCATTATCTGTTGCGCATTGAACAATCCACCGATGAACACAGCAATGACCACAGGAAATTAAAACACCGCATTCATCGCAAAGGTTTACCAATTGAAGTGAAGGAGGTCTTTTGGAGCAACAAATGATTCATGTTTGCCAGACTTTCTCTGGGTTTTAAATGATGACTTGTCACACAAGCCTATTTTTCTTGATTTAGTTATAATGTTTGAATGAAACTGAACAGCAAAACATTGTTGATGGTTATACTTATGGCGCTGGGCCTGTTGACTCTGGTGATGGTACTGATTTTAGCCGAAAAACTATTGACCATATGGCAATACTTACAAACTGCGCCAGCTTGGTTTGCAGTGTTGTACCTACTGATAATTGTACTTGTGGCTGCAGTGCCAGTTTGGCTGTTTCTGAAGCTTACGCGCCCGAAAATAAAAACCGAAGCAGCGGTTAAGGTCATTGACGAACAGAGTTTATCCCAAGCCATTGATAAGGAACAACAACGTGGCGTAGACACCCAAGCCGCAGATGCTGAAATGCGGGTGTTGCGAGAACGCAGAACGTCCGGTAAATTCCACATCAGTTTATTTGGGGCCGCATCAACCGGCAAATCTTCCCTGATACATGCGCTGATACCAGATGCTCAGGTTGAAACCGACGTAATTAAAGGCACCACCATAACCGCCCACCACCACTCTTATGGCCAATTAGAAATCACTGACCTGCCCGGTTTCGATGCCATTGACCAACAAGAACTGACCCAACTGGCATTGGAAGAAAGCCAACGTGCCCATGTGGTGGTGTTTTTACTGAGTACAGATTTGGCACGCAGTGAAATGGTTTTGTTTGAAAAACTCAACCAATGGCAAAAACCGATGGTGTTGGCTTTGAACAAAGTGGACACCTACAACAAACAACAAATTCAACAAATCAACGCCGCCATTGAAGCTAAAATCAAACAACAGTACCCCGTGGTAATGATCAACACCGGTGGATTTAAACAAGTCATCATCGAAAAGCCTGATGGCAGTCAATCACTGGTCACCGAACCCGTGCCTGCCAAAATTAAACCGTTGTTGGATGCCATTGAAAAAGTGGTCAGCAACAACCCAGAAGCCTTGCATCGCTTCAGAGATGCTGGGATCTTGATGTTGGCCGAACAAAAACTCAACACCGCCAGCCGTGCCCATAACCTTGAAGTGGCCACGCAGGTTATTGACCGCCACACCAAACGAGCCATCGTTGGCGCTTTGGCTTCAGTGGCACCCGGTTCTGACTTGGTGATTCAAGGCACCATCGGCACCCAGTTGGTGCGAGAGTTGTGCCAATTGTATGCTGTACCTGTGAACCAACTGCAGGTTGATCAAGTATTGAAATCAGCCGGTGGCAAGTTACGCACCTCTACATCTTTGGTGTTGGCGGTGGCTGGTAATGCATTAAAAGCCTTTCCGGGCATTGGAACCGCAGCCGGTGGCATCATGCATGCAGTGGCTTACGGCATGATTTTCAATTCTTTGGGTAAAGCTGTGCTGACCAGCGTCAGCACCGAAGGTCAACTCAACACTGCACTTACCCAACAAACTTTTGAGGAAAATTTACTTGGATCATCCAAAGAACTGGCTAAAGACTTGGCGAAAATGGCGCTCAAGCTCAGCCGCCAAAAATAGCGACAACTTACAAAATGTTGCACCCAAGTCAAATAAAACTGCTTCTAAAGCAGTTAATTCAACTGTGTCTGATGCCGAAACAAACCACTTACCCACAGTCAATGAGCAGGCCCTAAATAGCCTTAAAAACCTACTTGATGACCCTAAAATTCCCGCCACCGTCAGGAACCAACTGCAGGCCGAATACCAAAACGTACAACGTTTGATAGACAAATTAGAAAATGAACAGGTATACATTGTGGCTTTTGGTAAAGTCAGTACCGGAAAGTCTTCACTGCTGAATGCCATCAGTGGCCAACAACACTTTAAAGTCAGCCCCTTACATGGCGAAACCAAACATCAAAACCATTTAGATTGGCCCAGCTATACTCAGCAATCAGTGGTGTTGATCGACACCCCTGGCACCGATGAATTCGATGGTGAAGCACGAGAATTAATGGCGCAACAGGCAGCCAAACAAGCTGATGTGATTTTGTTTGTCCTGGATGGCGACATCAGTGAGTCACAAAAACAGCAGTTAGAAATCATTGCCCAACCCAACAAACCCATCATTACAGTGCTGAATAAAGCCGACCTATACAGTCACGATGAAATACAGCGCATCAAAGCCTCTATCAGCAGCAAAACACAGGGCATCAACAGCCAAATTGTCGCAGTCTCAGCAGACCCGCGACCCAGAACACTGATTGTTGAGTTGGCTGATGGTACCAGGCAAGAAAAAATTGAAACACCTGCGGCTCATATCGATGAATTAAAACAACTGATTTGGGATATATTGGATAAAGAAGGTAAGACCATCACTGCCTTGAATGCCAGTATGTTTGCTGGTGAAGTGTCAGAAAGTGTGGCTCGAAAAGTCATTGAAGTTAGAAAATCAGCAGGGCAAAAAATTATTCGTACTTACTGTATGGCTAAAGGTATCGGCGTGGCCTTCAACCCAATACCTGTGGCTGATTTATTATTTGCTGCAGGCTTAGATGTGGCGATGATCAGGCAACTGTCTAAACTCTATGGTTTGTCATTGGGTAAAGTAGAAGCCACTAAACTCACCACCACTATTATGGCGCAATTGGCCGTTTTGATGGGAGCTGTTTGGGGAGTCAATTTATTGTCCTCAGCGATGAAGACTGTCAGTGTAGGCCTGTCCACCACAATCACCGCCACCGCTCAGGGTTCACTGGCTTATTATGCCACTTATCTGGTTGGACAAATTGCCGAGTACTATTTCATTCAAGGCAACTCTTGGGGCAAAGATGGACCCAAAACTGTGGCCAAAAACATAGTCAAGAATTTAGACCGCAATTCAATTTTACTCGAAGCCCGTGAACAAATTTTAAAAACTCTGAACAACAAATCTTAACTGAAGCAACTCATTGCTCAATACATCAGTAGTTTTTTTACAGTTTTTACAGACAAATTTTGCATTGTTCCTGGTTGGCGTTAAAATAGCCCTTTTAGTTCAAGAGACGATCATGGGAAGAGCCTATCAAAACCGCAAAGAATCAATGGCAAAAACTTCAGATGCCAATGCACGGGTGTACAGTAAATTCAGCCGAGAAATTTATGTCTGTGCGAAATCCGGCGGTGCTGACCCTGACGCCAACTTGGCGCTGCGCAGCTTACTGGATCGGGCCAAGAAAGCCCAAGTTCCCGCTCATGTGATTAAAAATGCTTTGGATAAATCTGAAGGCACCGGTGGCGAGGATTTTGCTGTTGCTCGGTATGAGGGTTATGGTCCTGGCGGTTGTATGGTGATAGTTGACTGCTTAACCGACAATCCCAACCGCACATTTGGCGATGTGCGTTTATGTTTTACTAAAACTGACAGTAAAATTGGCACCCAAGGCACGGTCATGCACATGTTTGATCATGCCGCTATTCTGGTCTTCAAAGGTGATGATGAAGATGCCGCATTGGAGGCTTTGATGGATGCTGATGTGGATGTGACTGATATAGAGTCTGAAGACGATAAATTGACTGTGTTTGCACCACACACTGAATACTTCAAAGCCAAACAAGCGTTACAAGATGCGTTTGAGGGCATTGATTTTGAAGTTGATGAAATTCAATTCATTCCACAAACCACCACCACTATTTCAGCAGATGATATGCCTAATTTTGAAAAGTTCATAGATATGTTGGATGAATTAGATGATGTACAAAACGTCTTTCACAACGCTGAGGTTTGAGCCGCTGATAGGGTGAAATCATTCAGCCTATCCCGCAAGCGCCAATTTGAATTCTACAAATTGGCGTTCAGCCAAAGCCCTTCAATACAAACCTTCAAACCCTGAGAAATTTATCCATCGCCTTATTGCTGTTGCTCAGGTACTGCATACCGATAATGACTTTTGATGGTGTGCTTAAATAATATATCTTCACTTTGTGGGCCCCTGCCAATGTTATGGATGATTTGCCAATTGCCTGAAGCCGCCATTTGATCACTGACTATTCCTATGTGCGGCAAATTCGAGCCAGTCAACCGCCAACTGACTATATCCCCTGGCTGATAATCCTCAACCCGGTTGCTGATTGGCAGCACCTTTGCAAAGCGAGCAAAGAAAGTTTCTAAATTAGGTACGCGACGGTGATCGATGTTACTGTCTGGTTTACGCAGCCCCCAATAAGCCGGATATAGATTGAAATTAACCAGCATGTCTTCATGCACCAGCTGCTGTAAATCAACACCAAGGGCTCGATAAGAACGAATGATGACATCCGTACACACACCTTTTCCAGCCTCAACATCACCCATGGGATAGGCAATTTTTTGGTATGAACCGTCATAAATAACGGTGTATTCAAGCCGCTGTTTAGCTGCTTCCACCAAAGGATTGGCCAACGAATATAAGCCAAAGAGTAACAAGCTGGCAGTTAATGTTATTTTCATACTGATTCAGACCTTTGATCCAAGTGAAGATTCAATTCTAATGCTTTTAGCTGACCCACAGCAACTCAATGCAAAACAGCACCATCGATCCTGCGATTCAAAACAGATGCAGATATTCAAGGGCTTAAATTAATGACCAGCAGGCATAAAAAAACCAGCCAATAAAGCTGGTTTTTTTGAATCTTGATAGATGCGGATCAATCTTTCAAAACAAACGTCACTTTCATCGCAACGCGGTATTCCGACACTTGATCATTTTTTATCACTACTTTTTGACTTTCCACCCAAGCACCAGATACATTTTTCAAAGTTTCAGTGGCTCTTTTAATGCCTTTATTGATGGCGTCCTCGAAGCTTTTATTTGAACTGGCGATGATTTCGGTTACTTTGGCTACACTCATGGTTAACTCCTTAATTGAACATGTAAATAAAAATGAACCATTAGGGTAACAAACTGACTGTGAATTTTCCATAAAACCCACTGCGATTTAACTGTTGTTTTAAATTGCTTTTTATTGCTCCAGAAATAAAAAAGCCGATCAATGATCGGCTTTTTCTTGATTCAAACAAACCATTTACCAGCCGCAATCACGACCTTGGTTTTGTTCATCCAACCAAACTTTTAACGGTGCAAAATAATCAACCACTGCTGTGGCATCCATTTCGCGTGAGTTGGCCAACACTTGCATGGCATCTTGCCATGGTTTTTCAGCACCCATTTCTAAAACTTTGATTAATTTTTCGCCAGCTGCTTTGTTGTTGTAGATTGAACAACGGTGTAAATCACCCTCGAAGCCAGCTGTTTTACACAATTCACGGTGGAATTGGAACTGTAATATATGCGCCAAGAAATAGCGCGTATAGGGTGTGTTGCCTGGAATGTGGTATTTAGCACCTGGATCAAAGTCAGCTTCGCTGCGCTCAATTGGTGCTTTTACGCCTTGGTATTTATTTCTCAACTGCCACCAACCAGCATTGTATTCCTCAGGTGAAATTTCACCATTGAAAACCTGCCAGCGCCATTGGTCAACCAACAAGCCAAAAGGTACAAAGGCAATTTTTTCTAAGGCTTTTTGCATCAACATACCCAAGTCATTAGATGAAGCTGGTACTTCATCAATCAAACCAATTTCTTTGAAGTATTGAGGTGTGATTGACAATGCGACAGTGTCGCCAATGGCTTCATGGAAACCATCATTGGCACCCGTTCTGTATAAGATGCTTTTGTCGTTGTAAGCACGTTGATAGAAATTGTGACCTAGTTCATGGTGAATGGTGACAAAGTCTTCATAGTCTTCTTTGATACACATTTTCATGCGGATGTCATCGACATTATCAATGTTCCAAGCACTGGCATGACAAACCACATCACGGTCCTGCGGCTTGGTGAACAATGAACGCTGCCAAAAGGTTTCTGGCAATGGCGGTAAACCCAATGAAGTGAAAAAGCCTTCAGCGGTTTCAGTCATTTTTCTGGCATCGTAATTATGTTCTTTCAACAAGGCTGTGACGTCAATGGTTGAACCGGCATCAGCAGGTTTAACCAAGTCATAAACCCCGGTCCAATCTTGGGCCCACATGTTGCCCAACAAATGGGCTGGAATCATGCCATCATCACCCATCACTTCACTGCCATAATGGTCAGTTAGTTTGGTGCGAACATGACATTGTAATGAATCATACAAAGGCTTGACTTGTGACCACAATCGATCTAACTCGACTGGGAACTCACTGGCTGGCATGTCATAGCCTGCACGCCACATGGCACCAGTGTCATCATAGCCCAGTTCTTGTGCGCCCTCATTAGCCAATTCAACCATGCGTTGATATTTGTCACGCATATCTGGTGACACAGTACGCCAACCCTGCCAAGCTTCAAGCAGTTCTTTGTGCTGCTTCGATTCAGCAATGGTTTTTGATAATTCACCTAAATTCTGACAGTGGTCTTTAACACAATACTTACCAGCGCCGTACATGGCTTCAAGTTTAGCCATGATTTGTGCCAATTCTGCATTTTTTTCTGCATCATCTGGAGCCGCTAAAGTGAGGCTGCCTTTGATGATATTCAAGCGACGTCGCATGTCATCTGATAATTTCAGGTCGTCAAACTGTTTCGCCTCATTGGCAAATTTAACTGACAAAGCACCCATTTTTTCGATGCTTTTAGCGCCCAACCAAATGGTGTCTTCAGTGATGAAGTTGGCTTGCACCCATGCCACCCTGGCTGCGTACTCACCTTCCTTGATATAGGTTGCTTCTACCTTATCTAAAAAAGCTTGCGCATCAGCCACTGTAACGGTGTCTTTGACTGGTTTGGTGTTGTGCTGACATGCCATCAATGACAGCATCAGGCACAAAATCAATATTTTTTTCATGTTTAGTTTTTCCTGTCTCATTGAGCGAATTAAGCTTGGGCACTGAATAACACTTCAACAACCTGAGCCTTAACCGCTTGAAAAATCTGTCTTATGCATTGATTGGTCAATTCACAATTTAATCAATTGCCAAGACGCCTTAATAAAACCGCTGTTATTCTACAACAATCTTGTTGTTTTTGTTGGGTTCAGCACACAAAAAAACCCAGCATAAACTGGGTTTTTAAAGTTGATTTATTGCCCTACAGCACAGGCATCTGCCGAGAAACAATCACCTCTCTTGTCCTCTGCTCATTGAACGACCAGACTGTCTTCGACCCTGGTTGCTTGAACGGTTGTACTTTTGCTCAGAGCGAATGCTGCGCTCTGGTTTAGCCGGCTTGGTCACCGGCGCCTGAACTGGCCTAGGCGCCACTGCTTGTGGCCTTGACTGCTGTTGCACTCTAGGTTGAACCACGCGATTGTTAACATATGGGCTGTTGTTGGGCACCCTTTGGACGTTATTCAAACCTTGGGAGTTTGGGTATTGCACCTGAGAGCGTTGCGTGTCAGTGCGTCTTGTTGGTGGTTGAACCACTGTTTGTCGCGCTGTATTTGGTCGACTGTTGCTGTAATACACAGGGGATTGGCTGTTCATCGGCTTTACCCTTACCGGTGCCTGTATTGGCTTTTGTTGTGTATAACTGCGTGTATTGTAGCTACTGGTTTGTCTGGTTCTTTGACTCACTTGTTCACGGGCACTCACAGTGGGCTGTTGCTCAATGCTGTTGGGCAAGTTTCGTTCTGCATAGTTTTGTTGCACCCTGTTTTGCAAACTGCGTTCATTGACTCGGTTACTCACAGCCGATCTCGCCGAACGTTGACCAGCAGTAACTTGTCGGTAATTTGATCGATTTGGTTGCAGCACTGCTGACTGCTGTCGGCTGCGTTGCACCGGCTGGTTTGAGCGACTATTGCGAGTCCCAGAAGAACGGTTAATCACTCGATTACCAGTGCTGCGACTGCGACTAACACCATTGGGGTTGCTGCGGTTGTAATAGCCATTGCGCTGATTATTTCTTGGCTGTTGGTATTTGTACCGTGAGTTATAGCGACCATTGCTTAATCGCCTGGCTTCATTGCGAGCAGAATAATAGCCATGCTGAGTGGGGCGATTGTGGTAATAGTTGCGGTTGCGCCAGTGGTTATACCACCAGTAATTATCGTTGTAATAACTGCTGTAGCTTAGCCCAAAACCATAAGATGGCCACCAACTGGATGCATAATAACTTGAACCGTAGTAGCTTGAAGGCCAGTAATTAGATGAACACCAAGTTGACCAATACGAATAGCCACAATTGTGCCCAGATGAAAAGTAAAAGCCCACCCTTGGGTACCTGAATGGACTGTAATTCACATTGCTGTAGGTTACCCCCCAACGGTCAGGGTAATAATTGTAATTATTGTAGTAAACACCATCACCTGCGGTTGAATACGCTGATGTTCCATAGCCGTAGTAAGGGTCATAGTTGTCATAAGCATAATAATTATCTTGGTAATAGACTTCATCATCAGCATAACGGTGGTTGTGCACCCCGCAAGAGGCTAAAAATATAGTTATTAAAGGCAGCAGTCGTTTCATATTGGGTACGTGTTTATTCATTGTGTCACTATACTACAGTGCAGTCACTGAATAAAAGATGAATAAATCAGCATCATTGCTGTTATTTATCGTTTCAATTAAAGCCTGAATACAGTTTAATAGCGTCACTCTTACAGAATTATTTTGGATCGCGTAATGACCGCAGAAAACTGGACCAAAGGCTTGATCCTTTCATTGATTACAGTGTTATTTTGGAGCACCTTGCCGGTGGCCCTGAAAATCAGTTTAGGTGCAACCGACGCCATCACCCTGACTTGGTACAGGTTTGTGTTTGCTGCGGTTTTCACCAGTGTACTGTTGATAAGTAATAAAAAGTGGCTTGAGTTTAAAAATTTATCCATTACCAACTGGCTTTGGCTTGGTGTTGCTGCTTTTATGTTGATTGCCAACTATGTGCTGTTCTTAGTCGGCTTAAGCATGACCTCTCCGGCCAATGCCCAAGTGTTTATTCAGTTGGCACCTTTGCTGATGACCTTAGGCGGTGTGTTGATTTTCAAAGAATCCTTTAGTCGCATGCAAATGGCAGGGGTGTTGTCTATCCTCTTTGGATTGAGCCTGTTTTTCAGTGACCAAATCAAACAAATCCTCAGCAATGATTACACCCTTGGAATATGGGTGATGTTTGCTGCAGCGCTGACCTGGGCGGTGTATGCTTTGATTCAGAAAAAATTAGCCCGTGTCCTGTCCTCCCAAAGCACCCTTTTTTTCATTTATTTAGTGGCCGCTTTGGTGATGTTCTTTTTCACTGATTTAAACCACCAATCTGAATACTCATCACTACAATGGTGGGCCATCGCTTATGCTTGCCTCAACACCGTAATTGCCTATGGCGCATTTGCTGAAGCCTTGAATCACTGGAATGCATCGCGTGTTGGCATGATTTTGGCCTTAACCCCAGTGATTACCTTGCTGTTCATCAACAGTTTTGCTTATTTTTTCCCACAGTTAATCGCTGCAGAGTCAATTCGCTGGTTGGGTTATGTTGGCGTGGTGTTTATCGTTTCAGGATCCATGCTGGCAAGCTTAAAAAAGTAACTCAAACAACCATATAATTAACGCTGCTTGGCTTGTGACCTATGGCACTGTTTAATCTCAATTGAATTGCGTATAGTAATTATTAAACGAAATCATGAGGTACAAAACATGTCCAACCAAGAAAATACTAACCCGAATAATGCAGCAGAGCAAGACGCTGTGATTGAAGCCGAAGCGGTCGAAGTTAAAGCCAACAGCAACAATGACAAAACCACCCAAAACAAAACCGACAAGTTCAACAATGACATTTTGTTCAGGATCTTACTTACCTTGTTATTTGCCTTAATCGGCTGGTTGTCTTTATGGGTATTTGGAGCCGTGGTTTTGGTTCAATTTGGCTTTCTATTGATCACCGGTCATTTAAATAAAAACCTGAAGGCCTTTACCAGCGAACTGTGTGAATACCTATCAGACATCATCAATTATGTGGGCTTCCAAAAAGATCAAAAGCCATTCCCCTTCCAATCATGGCATTATGATGACGACAACAAACCTGAACAGTCGGAACCTGCTCAATAATTTTTTCATTGTTTTACTCTTAATTGTTTACGCCGGCTGCTTAATCCGGCGTTTTTTTGTCTGAAATTTGACCATAGCAGTGGCTGTTGTATGCCTTTACTTGTAATATGTTAACCTTATCAAGGTCTTTAAATCACATGAAAACATATGAATTAAAAGGGTACACGCTGGTGCTGGATAAAGTAGTGTTTGTCAGCGCTGTATTCACCGCAGATCACGAAGAAGGTAAACAATTTAATGTGCGCTTGGTTGGTGATCTATTGAAGTTTAAGTTTCCCACACATGCGGATGCCGTAATGGCCCGTGAGTTGTTAATCAAAGCCATGAAGGAGGTTTGAGATGATGAATTTAGGTTTAACCGGCAAAACAGCTGTGGTTTGCGGCTCAACACAGGGCATGGGCTTAGCCATTGCACAACAACTGGCCACCCAAGGTGCAACAGTGGTGTTGGTAGCCAGAAACACTGAAAAATTGGCCCAAGTGGTGCAGTCATTAAATACCGAACAAGGACAGTCACACCATACAATCACCGCTGACTTTGCTGATCCAGCAGGACTCAAAACTGCGATTGAAACACATTTATCACAACATCCACAGGTTAATATCTTGGTCAACAACACCGGAGGACCGGCACCAGGCTTGGCCAAAGATGCCGATACCGCAGCTTACCAAGCGGCCTTTAATCAGCATTTAATCTGTAACCAAGTTTTGGCTCAAGCAGTGGTGCCATCGATGCAAACAGCTGGTTATGGACGAATCATCAACGTCATATCCACCTCAGTCAAACAACCACTGCCCAACTTAGGTGTGTCTAATACTGTGCGCGGCGCGGTGGCCAGCTGGGCCAAAACGCTGGCCAATGAATTGGGGCAATACAACATCACCGTTAACAATGTATTACCTGGCGCCACAGAGACCAATCGCCTGTCAGCCATCTTTGACAACAAGGCCAAGAAAACTGGAATGAGTGTCGAGCAAGTGATTGAACATGAAAAAGCCATCATTCCTATGCGCCGTTTTGGCACCGCAGAAGAATTTGCCAATGTGGTGGGCTTTCTGGCTTCACCAGCTGGTGCCTATGTCAATGGTGTGAATATTCCTGTTGATGGTGGTCGTACTGCATGCCTGTAGCACCATTTAAAACCATTCAAAACCTGATCAACGGGCAATTTCAAGCACCGATAGATGGTCACTACATGGATAACTATGAACCTGCTACTGGACAAGTATACGCCTTAACTCCTGAATCCAACGAACGCGATTTACAGCAGGCAGTGGCGGCAGCTGAACAGGCTTTTCCAGCTTGGGCCAATACAGCCGCTGAGGACAAAGCAAAAGTTTTACACCGGTTGGCAGATTTGATTGAATCTAATCAAGATGATTTGGCCAAGGCGGAAACCATTGATAACGGCAAACCAATTACTTTGGCTAAAAATGTTGATATCTACCGTGCGGCAGCCAACATACGTTTTTTCGCCAATGCCCTGACCCAATTCAGCAGTGAATCGCATGCCATGGAAGACGTGGCCATCAACTACACCCTGCGTGACCCATTGGGTGTCGTGGCCTGTATCTCACCATGGAATTTGCCGTTGTATTTGTTCACCTGGAAAATTGCTCCGGCATTGGCAGCCGGCAACACCGTGATCGCAAAACCTTCAGAAATAACCCCAATGACGGCTTATTTATTTTCCGAGTTATGCGTTGAAGCTGGGTTGCCTGCAGGCGTATTGAACGTATTGCATGGTACAGGGCCATCCATTGGCGCCCCTTTAACCACCCACCCTAAAATAAAAGCCATCAGCTTCACTGGCGGCTCAAGTACCGGCACAGCAATTAAACTGGCTACCGCCAACCAACATAAAAAGTTGTCCTTGGAGCTGGGTGGAAAAAACCCGACCTTGGTGTTTGCTGATTGTGACTTTGATCGCACAGTAGAACAAGTGGCACGATCGGCCTTTGCCAACCAAGGACAAATTTGTTTGTGTGGCTCTAGAATCTATATAGAACGCAGCATTTATAAAAAGTTTTTACACGCCTTGGTTAAACAAGTTGAACAAATAAAGATTGGCGACCCATTACTAGATGACACTCAATTTGGCGCTTTGGTGTCCAAAAGCCACATGCAAAAAGTACTCAGCTACATAACATTGGCACAACAAGAGGGTGGGCAGGTATTAACCGGTGGTCAATCCATAAGCATCGCTGGCCGCTGTAAAGACGGGTATTTTGTTCAACCAACCCTTATTTCAGGGCTAGACAACCGCTGTCGAACCAACCAAGAAGAAATATTTGGTCCAGTGTGCACCCTACAACCCTTTGACCATGATGACGAAGCCGTGAGTTATGCCAATGATTCAGCCTATGGTTTAGCTGCCAGTATCTGGAGTCAAGACATCAACCGTTGCCACCGAATTGCCAAGCAATTGAATACCGGCATTGTTTGGATTAACTGTTGGCTGTTACGCGATTTACGCACACCATTTGGCGGAATGAAGGCCTCAGGATCGGGACGGGAAGGTGGATTAGAAGCGCTGCGCTTTTTTACAGAACCTAAAAACGTATGCGTACAATTTAACTATTGATTAAAAAATATGTAAGTTTATTGTTAAACCACGGTCTATTTTCACAGTCCATGAATACAATGGGACTTTCGGCACATAAAATGCACCACGGTAAAGGCTAACATAGGTTTATGTATTGAAAAGAAGTTGACGTACGGAAACTTTAGTAGTAATATAATTGTAGTAATTTAATGTTGAATGATTTCGACAAAATAAGCTTTGGAGTTACAGAAATTTCCTCCCCTAGCGCTTTAACTCTCTGATTTCTGTAACTCCACCCTGTCGTTTTTATATGGGAATGCGCTCTGATAAAAAAAGCGCATCAAACTCTTTTTTATAACAACTGTAATATACTCAATGTCATTGGTTATCAGTTGATTTATTTTCCATTGAGCCTCCTCTTATTTTTTCTCACTCAATTAAATCACCAATAACCGTCCCTGAGCTTTTTATTATAAACCTAAAACGGCATAATATCTCAACTTGTTTTTTAACTTTTTAATAACAGCATGTTTAACACAACTGATACGGTACTAATAAACTTGATTGAAGTGGATGATGCTGCGCCCATGGCCGGTGCATTATTCAAACGTGCATTCAATGACCAAATACCTGATTTTCCCAAACATTTCATTTTAACAGCAACCAATGAACAAGGTCAGGCATTGACCCTGGGTTATGTCCACTTCACCCAGCACCATAACATGTACTTAGGTGGCGGCATGTGTGTTAACAGCCGAGCATTGCGCCAGTTGCCCCAATTCTTAAGGGCTGAATTAACCGCTCAAGGTGGCGTGGCTTTTTACATGCTTTCGGCAGCGGTTAAAAAACTCAATGATTGTGATGCCGTGTTTGGTTATGTTGGTCATAAAGGCGCTTATAAAATTGATCTGGCCGTGGGATTTGAACAAACTGAACACCAACACCTGATTGTGTATTGGAAAACCGAATTGGACCAAACTCAAAAACAAAACATCATTCACATTGCCCATGAATTTGGGCCTTTCTAGTAAAATTATTTTCGACCAGACTAGCAGCAACTTAAAAAGGAGCAGAACATGACATATGATTACGATTTATTGGTGATAGGTGCCGGATCCGGAGGCGTCAGAGCCGCAAGGATTGCCGCAGGTTACGGCAAAAAGGTGGCCATATGTGAATCTGATAAAGTTGGTGGTACTTGCGTGATTCGCGGTTGTGTTCCCAAAAAATTATTTGTTTATGCGGCACAATACAAAAAAATGTTCAAAGCAGCCGAAGCTTTTGGCTGGGACATTCAAAGCCAATTCAACTGGCCAACCTTACTGAACAACAAAGACCAAGAAATCAATCGACTTAATGGCATTTATTTAAACTTGCTGTCCAATGCAGGCGTCGAATTGATCAAAGGTTTTGGTTCTTTTGTTGATGCACACACGGTGGCTATCGGCGGCAAAAACTACACTGCTGATAAAATTTTGATTGCCACCGGTGGTACACCAACCGTGCCTGACATCCCAGGCAAACAACACATCATCACTTCCAATGAAGCTTTGGACTTAAAACAATTACCAGCATCAATCACCATCAATGGCGGTGGTTATATAGCTGTTGAGTTCGCAGGCATCTTCAATGCTTTAGGCGTTGCCGTCAATTTAGTTTACCGCGGACAACAAATATTGCGCGGCTTTGATGATGAAGTGGCTCAATTTGCCCAACAGTCTTTTGTTGAAGCTGGCATCAATATAATCACTGACTGTGAAATTACCGCAGTAGAAAAAACCGAGCAGGGCCTGGTGTGTAAAAGCAACTGTGCTGACATCCATTCAGAAGTGGTGTTTTTTGCCACCGGCAGACAAGCCAATACTGAACACCTCAACCTCAGTAAAGTGGGCATTTCAACGCAGCCCAACGGTCAAGTCGTGGTTGCCAAAGACCAAAGCACCAGTTTACCCAATGTATTCGCAGTGGGCGATGTCTGTAACCAGAACAACTTAACCCCAGTGGCAATCCGTGAAGGCCACTACCTGGTCAACCGCCTGTATGCTAACGGCAAACAATTCCCCGAATATGATTTCATCCCAACCACGGTGTTTTCACAGCCTGAAATTGGCACCTGTGGCATGACTGAAGCCCAGGCCAAAGCCGAGTACCCTAACATCGAATGTTTCACCAGCACCTTTCGCGCAATGAAGTATGCCATGAGTGAAGTCAATGAAAAGACCTTAATGAAAATAGTGGTCAACAGTGACACCGATCAGGTATTAGGCATGCATGTTTGCGGAGCTGATGGTGGTGAAATAATTCAGGGCTTTGGCGTGGCATTGAAACAAGGCTTGACCAAAACCCAACTGAACAGCACCATAGGAATTCACCCAACTTCTGCTGAAGAGCTGGTGACTTTATAAAGCCTGTTCGGTAAACCAACAGCACTGTAAAATCACCCCACTAAAATCAAGCGGTTGCTTGGGTGAGGATTTGCTTCAATTGAGCCGTACTTTTCCAATCATTGTTACAGACGTACCTGGGCATAGCCCACAATTCGCTGTGACGGTTGACGTGTTGCGGCTCAGTGGTGAAAGCCGCCACTAAATTCATTGTCTCGCCCAATTGTGGCAGGTACTCGAAACGCAGGTAATCACTGTAATTGCCATAAGGATAGGCAAAGTATTTGTTCTGATAGCCATTGCCCAATTGTTGGTGCAGGTAATCCTGTGCTTGGAGGATTTGCTGGTCACACAATGCTTTGTTGTCTATGTGATGGAACGAATCATCGGTGGTATTTTGATTATCGAAAATACCGTGGTTATGGTCCCAACTGTGGTTGGCTATCTGCATCAAACCGGATTGTTGGGCGTCCTGCCACCAATCGTCACGCCACCAATTTCTGCCAATCAGGCATCGTTCATCCAAGGCTTGTCTCGCAGTCGGTGAGACAATCACAAAATTAGTCATGTGCACGGTTTGACTATTTTTAAGTTGATGGGCTTTGAGCTGGTTAAAAAAACTTGTTTGTAAGCCGTGAGTTGGGTGATGTAAATCGTAATAATCAAAATCAGTACCATCATCACATGTCAGAACCACGGCTCGCTCAACGGCTGCATCCGGGGCTTTGCCTAAGCGCCAATCGATCAACTGATCTAGGCTGATAATTTGCATCCCCAATTGGTGAATCAACTGTAAATCAGCGGCCAATGCCACATGGTCATTGTTTTGATACCCCACACCATTGATGTTATTGGCGTGGTAGGTCAGAATAGGAACTTGCAGCATCGGCTTGGCGATTGGACTATGGACTTGCTGTTACAGCATGCCGGTTTCTAATTTGGCTTCCTCTGACATCATCGACTGATCCCATGGCGGGTCAAATACAATTTGACAGTTGACATGATTGATTTCAGGAATCAACTTGATTTTGGTGGCTGCATCAGAGACCAAAACATCGCCCATACCACAACCTGGGGCGGTGAGCGTCATATCAATTGACACATCATAGCCATGAGCTGCTGGCTTGACTTCACATTCATAAACCAAACCAAGTTCAACGATACTGACCGGAATCTCTGGGTCATAAACAGTTTTTAGCTGTTCCCATACCGCCTGTTCTACATCTTGTTGGGTGGCATTTTCAGGTAACACAGGTGCCGGCAAAGGCTCTTTGCCCAAAGCATCGGCATTGTGACCTAAAATCATGAACATACTGCCATCTACAAAGATGGTGAAACTGCCGCCCAAAGCTTGGGTGATGTAACCCACCACGCCCGCGGGTAATTCGATGGTTTCGCCAGTAGGTACTGCAATGGCTTCAACGTCTCGTTCTAATTTAAATGGTTCACTGGTCAAACTGTACATGATTTTTTGTGACCCTTTGCGGGCCAATAGAGTTTCTGGATTAAGGGGTGAATTTTAGCATGCTAAAGAATCAATTGCGCGCTTCTTTCTGTCTAGCAAATACAGAAACCATCATTAAATTGCAACCAGACATAAAACCGCACTCAATTGATGGCATGAAGGAGG